>CALMWF010000014.1 GCA_937873445.1 uncultured Alphaproteobacteria bacterium | reverse complement strand
TCAGTGATTGCCGCCGGGGGTGGGCATCTGCATTTTCTGAGACGGGTTGGAACTGCCGAACTCAAAGAACTTGCGCAGAATGCCGGGGGCGATGGCCGACACCGGATTCACCTGGAAGCGCGGCTCATTGATGGTGCCGCCGAGGAAATAGCTGAGCCCGAAGATGCCCTCATTGTTGCCGCCGGTGAGAATGTCGCCGACCAGCGGAATATCGCCGATGGCGGAATTCAGGGCATAGGCGGGAATGATGGTGCCGGTGATGTCCATGGCATTGTCGGACTTGCGGATGAGGCCGGAGGCGGTGGCGCCCAGTTCATCGCCCTTGATGATGGAATCGCCGATGCGCACCAGGCGTGCATCGGTGGTGAAGGGAATGGTCAGGCGCTTGAAGGTGATGCCGCCCTGACGCGGACCGGACTTGCGCGGCCGGCCGCGCTGGTCAAGCTGGGCCAATGCGGCCTCGTTGCGAACCTCAAACTGGCGGATGGTCAGTTCACCGCGGCGGATCGACGAATTGTCGTCATTGTTCATCAGTGCCGAGAATTCCAGCGAGCCGCCGGCAATCTTGGAATAGAAGTTGGCGGCACGCAGCGTGGCGCCGCCATCGGTGGATGCAAGGCGCAGCTCACGCATGTCATTGGCGGGAATGACGCGCAGCGTCACGGGCTGGCCTGAAAGATACATGCCGGTGATGTCGGCCCTGGTGATGCGGCTGCCCGCGGCGGTGAAATCGGCCACCACATTCTGGACGATTTCACCACGATGGGCATAAACGCGGGCGAAGCGGGCGCTGACCTCCATGACCGGGCCACCGCGGGCGGCAGGCTTGCTGCTGCCGGCGGCGGGGGCAATCATGGATTTGATATAGGGCCGGGCGTCAAATGTCTGACCGGTGATGGTGACCTTGTAGCCGTCGCTGCGGGGTTCGACACGCAGGGCGTAATTGTTTTCGTCGCCGATGCGCAGCTGGCTCAGGGCAATGGCATTGATGCTGTTGTCGGGGTTGAGATCGATATCGCCCTTGACCACCAGGCCCGGCCCCTTGGCCGAAAGATCCTTCACATCGCGGCCGCCTTTGGCGTCCTTGACCAGGGTCAGCACCGCGCTGGTGCCCGCTGTGGGCGGCCTGCTCCAGCCCAGGCCCGGCAGCGCAATGGCGGCCTTGGACAGGTCGGCGTTGATGGTGACACTGTTGGACGCCTTGCGGATGTCGGGCAGGTCAATCGACACCGGCACCGGCCCCTTCAGGCCATCGATCTTGATGCCCAGGCGGCGGCGGGCCTCATCATCGAGGGTGGTGGTGATGGCGGCGCGCTGCACGGCATCCTTGCCGGGCGCCTTGTGCCATTCAATGGTGGCCGGCACACCGTTCAGCTTGGTGGGGCCGGTGATCGACAGGCCGGTGCTGTCAAAGAGAATGGCAAACTGGCCGTTGCTCAGATCCACTCCCGGGATGACACCGGTGACCGCCGCATTGTTGAGGGTGATGGCCGAGGTGATCTGAACCCGGTTGCGCGGCACATCCTTGATGAGGGGCAGCTTGATGGTGACCTTGGCCACGGCATCGCCGGTGATGGGCGGCACACCATCGAGCCCCGGCTGAACCAGATTGAGATCGGGCAGATTGGCAAATTCCTGCAGTGCTGCTGTATCGCCCGCCACCTCCACCGTGATGACGCCGGGGGTTTCCACCGCCATCAGCTCACGGGCCGAAAAGCTGCCGCTTCTCAGGCGCGCCAGCTTGCCGGAGGGCATGACGGCCTGGCCCTGATCGATGGTGATTTCAAAATTGTTGCCGGAAAGCCGCGCCGTGGCGCTGGCCTTCTGCAGGGGCGGCAGGTCGTGGAAATAGCGGGTGGTGACATCGGCCATGGTGAAATGACAGTCCACGGCCGCGTCATCAAGACGGTGGTTGCGCTTGGCCTCGGCCATGCCGTTCACCGGCAGATTGATGACAAAGGTGCCATCGGTGACGCGGCCGGAAACCACATTTTCGGTGACCCAGCTGCGGGTCTTGGGCGCCACCACCGGCGGCCACAGCTTCTTCAGCAGATCGGCAGAGACATTGGTGGCCCGGCCATTGAATTGCAGGCCGGGTGATTCCGGGCCGCCGGTGATGGCCCCGTTCAGCCGGACCCCGGCGCCGCCGGAGACGACCTGAAGATCCTCAATGTCAAAGCGCGCCGCACTGACGGCGGCCTTGCCCCTGAGGGTGATGGCGTCGATCTTCACCGGATCACGCACCGAACCCTGGGTGTCAACGTTGACGTTGTTGGCCTTGAGGTCCAGCACCACGTCGGTAAGCTTGCCCAGGGGGTCGCGCAGGGGCAGAACGGTGCCGGTCAATTCGGCGCGCGAGCCGCCCACCAGAATTGACGAGTCGACGATGTGGAAGATGCCGTCCTCGGCGCGATATTCAAAATGCAAGGCGCCTTCATCAACCACAATGGGGCGGGCGATATAGTCCGGCAGGTCAATGACGCCGGCGGCGGCGGCAAATTCCATGCTTGCCTTGGTGATGTGGCCGCTGGCATCGGTTTCCATTTCAGCATGGCCCGACATGGGAATGTTGAAGCGGGCAAGCTGCGACAGCGCAAACACCTGCTGGGCAACCTGGGCTGGCACCAGATCGTTGAACTGCAGCGAAACCGAGAAGGTTTTCTGGTCGGCACGGTAGGAGGCCGTGCCCTCGGCGTGCCAGGGTGCCGACCCCGATGCCACGTCGGCCTTGGTCACCACCACAAAGCCATAGGGCATCTTGCGGAAGGTCAGATCCGCGCTGGGGGCAAACCATTCGGCGGCGTTGGCCTCATCAAACAGGCGGATGGAGGACTGGACAATGCGGATGTCCTCAATGGAGGAGAGCGACGCACCGTCACTTTCCTGGGCCAGCAGCTCTACAATGCGCGCGCCGGTGAGAACACCATCCGGCATCATCTGGGTCTGGTCGGCGGATTGCGGGGCGGGCATGGCGTCAAGGTCGGCCTTGCCCTCGGCCGGGGCGGATTCTGCACTGGGGGCAGGTTCGGCCGCTCCGCCGATCCCCAGTTCAAAGCTGCCGTTCAGGTTGCGCTTGGCCAGCACCCGCGAGCCGATGAGTTCCAGGCTGCGCGGCACCACCGCCCCGCGCAGAAGAGCCCCCCGGTCGAGGCCCACGGCGGCCCGGTTGGCGCGGGCAATGACATTGCCGCTGCTGTCGCTGAGGGCCAGATCGCGAAAGCGGATGTGCGGCACACCCGAGTTCCGGTCGAGTTCCAGCACCGTGCCGCCAACATTGATGGTGAAGCCCTTGAGCTGGCTGTTGAGGGCCTGCTCAATGCGCGGGCCAATGAAATCCAGCGCCACCGGCCCGCGGGACAGGCGCCAGAAGAAGGCCGCCGCCATGATTACCGCAATGGCAATCAGCGACAGCAGGGTCAAAGCCGTTGCTTTGGCAATACGGCGTTTCAAATGCCACCTTCTCCGTCACGCCACGGGCCGCAGGCCCGGCGGTGCCGGACCGGCTGCGTTCCGCCACCATCATGCGGTCAATGCCGCGCCTTTGGCCAGTAAAGATGGGCCAAAGAATGGCAGCGGCCCACAGGCATTTACACGCAACGGTGGTCACCGGCCGGGCCGGCCTGTGGATAAATGCGGCCCGGCTCCGAAAGTCAGCGGTGGCGGCAATGGGGCACGGCAGCGTGGCCATGGGCGGCTTGCCCCGGCTTTGGCAACAGAATGATGAAAAGGTCCATGACAAGCCCGGTGCAACCGGTTATTGTCCGGCCACGGCTGGCCCGGGGGCGGGTGCGGCAGTGCTGTATGCGTCTCAAAGAAGACCTGCAAGGGGTGGCCGGAGCATCCGGCGCGAGACGTTGGCAGGGTGTGGGGTTGGCGTTGGGTGTCTGGCTTTGCCAGGCTTCCGAAACAGGGTGGCATAGCGGAATGTTTTTCAGGCGGGCGCGGCACACTAACGACAATAGTCAGGAATATTCCGGACCGTCGATCATTGCCCATGATCTGACGGTGGACGGCAATGTCACGCTGAGCGGCGAATTGCATGTCGACGGCACCATCAACGGCACGGTGCAGGCGGGGTGCTGCGTCATTGAGGCAAACGGCGTCATCAGTGGCAGCGTCGAGGCCGATGAGGTGCATGTCTATGGCCAGGTGTTCGGGCCGGTGACGGCGCGCCACGTTCATGTCTATCCCGGCGGCCGGGTTGAAGGCGACATCTACAACGAGACTGTGTCGATCGAAAGCGGCGCCTTCATTCAGGGTGCCATCCACCACACCGACCCCTCGCAGTGGATGGCCGAGGAACCAACGGCCGAGCCGGAGCCGCTGCCGGCCATGCCCTTTGAGTCGAGTGCGCGCGAGGCGGTCAACGCCTTTGCCGCCGCCGGGCGGCGCGAGGAGTCGCCGCTGCGCCGGTCGATGGAGATGCAGGCCAATCCGCTGGGCAACATTCAGCCGATCCGCGTGGTCAGGCCGCGCTGAACCGCGCCAGCCAAAAATGAACAAGGCGGGTCTTTTGAACCCGCCTTTTTGCTGTGCTGATGCAGGCCTGCTCAGTCGATGTCTTCCACCTGGCCGGGGCCGCCGCCATGGATGCGCTGGGCCAGCGATGCCTGAATGAAATCATCAAGGTCGCCGTCGAGCACCAGTTGCGGGCTGGTGGAGGTGTGGCCGGTGCGCAGATCCTTCACCAGCTGATAGGGCTGGAGCACATAGGAGCGGATCTGGTGGCCCCAGCCGATATCGGTTTTCTTGGCGTTGGCGGCGTCGATCTTTTCCTGCTGCTTCTGCAGTTCCATCTCATAGAGCCGGGCCTTCAGCATCTTGAGGGCGGTGGCGCGGTTCTTGTGCTGCGAACGCTCGGCCTGGCAGGCCACGATGATGCCGGTGGGCACATGGGTGATGCGCACCGCCGAATCGGTGGTGTTGACGTGCTGGCCGCCGGCACCCGAGGCGCGGTAGGTATCGATCTTCAGGTCAGATTCGTTCACCACAATGTCGATGTTGTCATCGACCACCGGATAGCACCACACCGAGGCGAAGGAGGTGTGGCGGCGGGCGTTGGAATCATAGGGTGAAATGCGCACCAGACGGTGCACGCCCGATTCGGTCTTGAGCTTGCCGTAGGCATTGTGGCCCTTGATTTCGAGGGTGCAGGATTTGATGCCCGCCTCCTCGCCCTCATGCTCGTCCAGCACCGCCACCTTGAACTTGTTCTGGTTGGCCCAGCGCACATACATGCGCATCAGCATGGAGGCCCAGTCCTGGCTTTCGGTGCCCCCTGCCCCGGCGTTGATCTGGACATAACTGTCATTGCCGTCAGCCTCGCCCGACAGCAAGGCCGCCATTTCCTGTTCGGCAAGGTCGTGCTTCAGGGCCTGAAGGGCCTTTTCGGCCTCGGTGATGATGGCCTGGTCGCCCTCGGCCTCGCCCATGGCAATCAGTTCAACATGGTCGGCAATGGCCTGTTCGAGGCGGAGCACGCCGCTGATGCGGCCATCCAGATCCTGGCGCCTGCGCATAACGGCCTGCGCCTTTTCCGGATCATTCCACAGGCCCGGATCTTCCGATCGGGCGTTCAGTTCGGCAAGTTCGCGGACAGCATTGTCCCAGTCAAAGATGCCTCCTCAGCAGTCCGACCGACTGCTGCATGTCTTCAACCAGCGATGAAATTTCTGCGCGCATGGCAATTCCTCAAGAGAAGGCGCTCAATAAAGGCCGTTGGAGCCGTTCGTCAACGGGGGCTGTTCCACCGGCGGCGGCGGCGCCTGCGGGCGCGGTGGAGCGGGCTGGGCGGGTGGCGTCAGCACCACGCCCTCACCCTGGGCCCGGCCGGCGGGCGAGTCCGCGGCCATGTCACCGATCACCTTGGTGTTTTCCGGCGGTTCATCGCCCGGCTTGAAGGCTTCGAGAATGACCCCCTCCTCACCAAAGGTCGCGCGCCGGCCGGTATTGGCGTTGATGGGGATGAGTTCGATGGCGCGCGGCACGCGGAAGGGAATGGCGGCCTTGTCGCGCAGGGCAAGGCGCATGAAATCGGTGACCACGGGGGCGGCCAGTTCACCGCCGGTGCGCTTCTTGCCCATGGGCTTGGGGTTGTCGAAGCCGATATAGACGCCGACCGCCAGATCGGGTGTGAAGCCGATGAACCAGGCGTCCTTTTCATCATTGGAGGTGCCGGTCTTGCCGGCCACCGGCTTGCCCACCAGCAGCACCCGCTTGCCGGTGCCGCGTTCCACCACCCCTTCCATCATGGAGGTGATCTGATAGGCGGTATAGGGGTTCATCACCTGATCGCGGTTGTCGAGCAGGTTGGGTTCGGTGTCGGGCCCGGCGTATTGGGCGGCACTGCAGGCCGCGCAGTCGCGCTTGTCGTGGCGGAAGATGGTCTTGCCGTGACGGTCCTGAATGCGGTCAATGAGGGTGGCGTCCACCTTGCGGCCGCCATTGGCAATGATGGAATAGGCGGTGACCATGCGCAGGAGCGTGGTTTCGCCCGCGCCCAGCGCCATGGAAAGCTGGCGCGGCATCTTGCTGTAAATGCCCAGGCGCTCGGCCAGATCGGCAATTCTGGTCATGCCAAGATCATCGGCCAGACGCACGGTCATGACGTTGCGCGACTGCTCGATGCCGCGGCGCAGGGTGGAGGGGCCGTAGAAGCGGTTCTGGTAGTTCTTGGGTTTCCACACGTCGCCGTTGGGCAGCTTGTATTCGATGGGCGCGTCGAGAATGACCGAGGCCGGGGTGTAGCCATTGTCGAGGGCTGCCGCATAAACAACCGGCTTGAAGGACGAGCCGGGCTGACGCATGGCCTGAACGGCGCGGTTGAACTGGCTTTCTCCATAGGAGAAACCGCCGACCATGGCCATGACGCGGCCGCTCTGCGGGTTCATGGCAACGAGGGCGCCCTCCACATCGGGCATCTGCACCAGATGGAACTGGCCCTGATCGGGGGCCGCCGTCACATAGACCACATCGCCCTGGTGCAGCACCTGGGTGGCCGCCGTGATGGCCGGGCCAAGGCGGGTGCCATCGACATATTTCTGGGCCCATTGCAGGTTCTTCAGCGGAATGACGCCGTTTTCGCGGGTCTGGTCCTGGGCGCCCGAAGGCAGAAGTTTCGGCTGCAGGCCGATGGTGGCCTGGCTGTCGGATACTTCCAGCACCACCGCAATGCGCCAGGGGGCCACATCATCGGGAACCTTCGGTTCGGCAATCAGGCTGCCCCAGTCCCCTGCCGACGCCAGGTCGACGGTTTTTACCGGGCCGCGATAGCCGCGCTTGCGGTCGAAGGCGATGAGGCCGCGGGCCAGCGCCTGGCGGGCATAGATCTGGAGCTTGGGGTCAAGCGTGGTGCGCACCGAATAACCGCCCTTGGCAAGGTCGTCCTTGCCGTAAAGCTGCACCAGTTCGCGGCGCACCTCCTCGGCAAAGCCTTCAGCGGCGAAAAGCTGGGCGCCGAAGGGGCGCGGATTGACCACGAGCGGCCGGGCCTGAGCGTCCTTCATCTCCTTTTCGGTGATGTAGCCGTTCTCGAACATCTGGCCGAGCACCCAGTTGCGCCGTTCCACGGCGCGGTCGGCGTGGCGGAAGGGATGATAGTTGTTGGGCCCCTTGGGCAGGGCGGCAAGATAGGCCATTTCCTCGAGCGACAGGTCATTGAGCGACTTGCCGAAATAATTGAGCGAGGCGGCGGCGATGCCGTAGGAGTTCAGGCCAAGGAAAATCTCGTTGAGATAGAGTTCGAGAATCTGGTCCTTGCTGAAGGTGTGTTCGATGCGCTGAACAATGAGGGCTTCCTTGATCTTGCGCTCGATGGTCTGTTCCGAGGAGAGAAGGAAGTTCTTGGCCACCTGCTGGGTGATGGTGGAGGCCCCGACAATCTGGCCACGGCCGGTGAACTTCACCTGGGCATAGCGCAGGGCGGCGGCGGCAATGCCGCGCCAGTCCAGACCGGCATGGCTGTAGAAGGTCTTGTCCTCGGCCGAGACATAGGCCTGGATCAGCTTCTTCGGCACGGCCGAAATGGGCACAAAGAGGCGGCGCTCCACGGCGAATTCGGCGAGCAGCGACCCGTCGGCGGCATGCATGCGGGTGACGACCGGCGGTTCATAGGCTGACAGCTCATGGGTGTCGGGCAGGTTTTTCGACACGTCCCACAGCACATAAAGCCCCGCCGCGGCCACCCCGATGATGACCGTGAACAGCGCCGCAAACAGCCAACCGAAAAACCGCAGCATTCCGCCCAATCAATCCCAACGCCCGAACGGGCCCAACCGGTGGGCGATAGCATGAATTGCCAGCCCGCACAGCCCCCCGTTGTGGACGACCAGAAAACCGGTGTGGCGGCGGGATGGGGCGAGAGTGTGGCGGGGCCCTAGGGCCGCGACGCCGCCAGGGCGGGAGAAAAATGGCTGTCGATGGCGCGCGCCATGGCCGCCGCCAGCCGGTTGCGCCAGGCGGGCGAGGCCAGCCTTTCGGCATCGGCCGGGTCGGAAAGGAAGCCCAGTTCCATCAGCACCGAGGGCACATCCGGGGCCTTCAGCACCACGAAACCCGCCGCGCGCAGGGGTTTGCCGGTCATTTCGGTGACGGGGGCGATTTCGGCGGCCAGCTTCTTGGAAAAGGACACGGCGTGGTTTTTCGATTCGCGCTGGGCCAGATCGATGAGGATGCCGGTGATTTCCGGATTCTCATTGCCAAAATCGAGGCCGGCAATGATGTCGGCCCGGTTTTCCTTCTGGGCCAGCGCTTCGGCCTCGGCGTCGGAGGCGGTATCGGACAGGGTATAGAGGGTGGCACCGCGCACCGACTGGCCGCGCACCATGTCGGCATGCAGTGAGATGAACAGGTCGGCCTTGCTGTCGCGGGCAAACTGGACGCGCGCCTTCAGCGGCAGAAACCTGTCGCCCTCGCGGGTCATGCGCACATCGTAGCGGCCGGTGGCCTGAAGCGCCTTGCGCAGTTCATGGCCCACGGCCAGAACCACATCCTTCTCGCGCAGTTTGCCGGGGCTTATGGCGCCGGGGTCAATGCCGCCGTGGCCGGGGTCAATGACAATGACCTTGCGGCCGGGGGCGGGTGCCGGTTCCGCGGCCAGGGCGGCGGGCGGCTCCGGCGGGGCGGCGGCGGGCCGGGCCGTGGCGGCGATCAGCCCGGCCATGCCATCGTCCGGTGCGGGCTGGCCATTGTCCCTGGCGAAGGAGGCCCGGAAGGCTTCATCGCTGGTGGGAATGATGTCGACCACCAGTTGGGGCGAGGCTCCCTTTTTGGCGGGCACCAGATAGGATTTTTCGATCAGCACCGGGCCGGTGGCGTCCAGCACGATGCGCGACCGGCCCTGCCCCAGCCCGCCATAGCGGTATTCGCTGATGAGGCCCATGGCCTTGCGGCCCGAGCCGGGGACGAGATCGAAGCTCACATCAGGGAGGTCGACGATGACCCGGTAGGGATCGGGCAGGACATAGACCGAATAGCTGACCGGTTTGGAGATGTCGGCGGTGAAGCGGGTGTGGCTGGCGTCACCCCCCAGGCGCGCACCCTTGGCCACCACCTCGGCGGCGGCCGTGCCCGGCATAAGCGCCAGGGCGAACAGAATGAGGATCAGAACCAGCAGCACATGGTCGAGCACCATGTGAAGGCGGTGACGGGTTTCGCTGCCGTGCCCCTGATCTGAAAATTCTACAAACATATCCGACCGTTACGTCAAAACCCAAAGCGGGCATGGACCATCCCGCGGGCCAGCTTAGGCGGGTTTTGGTTAACCCCCCGTTGCGGGGGCAGGCCGGGTTGTTGGCGGATAAAATTCACCTTTTGGTTGCAATCACTACGAGTTTCCTTGCAAAGGCGGCAGCCGATCCCTACAACGGGGCCAGCCTCGACGGGGTGACTCGATGTCCGGTTACGGTCATCCGGTTCCCGCCGAGCACTGAATTTCGCGCGGCGCGGGCGCCGGAAACCATTTGGGTTCGCCCCCGCCGAAGCGACGTAAGCGCCTGACATCAGGCGATTGCCATGGGTGGATCGTTGCCGCCGTGGCGCATGAGTCAAACCGCCGGAACTTCCGGCAAAGGTCAATTGAGGGTCATGATTTCGCCCGCCCCGAGTGTGCCGTCCACCGCTGGTTATCCAGCCTGGGGACTTTGGCAGGACACGATGGCGCAGCACCAGACACCCTCCCATATGCGGGCATGCCCGCCGGGCGCTCCACCATCTCTGATCCGGAGTGAGAAGCGAAACGCCCCGCCGCCATGCCTGCCCGAGGATATAACATGGGCAGCAAAATGCTCATCGACGCCACCCACCCGGAGGAAACCCGCGTGGTCGTGGTGCGCGGCAGCCGCATCGAAGAATTCGATTTCGAAAGCGCCACCCGCAAGCAGCTGAAGGGCAATATCTATCTGGCCAAGGTGACGCGGGTTGAACCGTCGCTGCAGGCCGCCTTCGTGGAATATGGCGGCAACCGCCATGGCTTCCTGGCCTTCTCTGAAATCCATCCCGACTACTATCAGATTCCGGTGGCCGACCGGCAGGCCCTGATCGAGGAGCAGGAGGAGGCCGCCCGCGCCGAAGCCGAGGACGACGACGACGATCACGCCGAGCGTGAAACCCGGGCGGTGGCCGACGCCGATCAGCCGGACAGCGACTCCGGCGAAGACGACTCCGACGAGAGCGAGGCCGACGAGAGCGAAGCGCCCGGCGGCGAACCGGCGGAGGAACCGCCCGCCGCCATGGCGCTGGCGGCCGCGGCAGAGCCCGCACATTCCGAACCGGCGCCGGCCGGTGACGAGGCCGGTGAGGACGCCTCCCCCGAAGGCGAAACGGAATTGCTGCCTGCCGCCGAACACGGCCTGCCCGCCGCCATGGGCAATGGCGTGGAGGAAGTGGTGGAGGAAGCCGCCGCGCAGGAGGTTGACTCGGTCGGTGCCGAGGACGCCCTTGAAGAAGTGCCGAAGCGCCGCCAACGCCGGGCGCCGCGCAAGGTTTACAAGATCCAGGAAGTCATCAAGCGCCGCCAGATCATTCTGGTGCAGGTGGTGAAGGAGGAGCGCGGCAACAAGGGTGCGGCGCTGACCACCTATCTGTCGCTGGCCGGACGCTATTGCGTGCTGATGCCCAACACCGCCCGCGGCGGCGGCATTTCGCGCAAGATCACCGATGCGGGCGACCGCCGCCGCCTGAAGGAAGTGGCGCGCGACGTGGAGGTGCCGCAGGGCATGGGCCTCATCGTGCGCACGGCGGGTGCCAACCGCACCCGGCCCGAAATCAAGCGCGATTTCGATTATCTCATGCGCCTGTGGGAGAATGTGCGCGACCTGACCCTCAGTTCCACCGCCCCGGCGCTGGTCTATGAGGAAGGCAGCCTGATCAAGCGCTCGATCCGCGATCTCTACACCAAGGATGTGGATGAGGTGCAGGTCGAGGGCGATGCCGCCTACCGCGAGGCCAAGGACTTCATGAAGATGCTCACGCCTTCGCATGCGAAGAACGTGAAGCTCTACAAGGAGACGCGGCCGCTGTTTGCCCGCCATCAGGTGGAAACCCAGCTTGACGCGCTCTATTCGCCCACCGTGACCCTGCCGTCCGGCGGCTATCTGGTGATCAACCAGACCGAGGCGCTGGTGTCCATCGACATCAACTCCGGCAAGGCAACGCGCGAACACAACATCGAAGACACGGCGCTGAAGACCAATCTTGAGGCCTGTGACGAGATTGCCCGGCAGTTGCGCCTGCGCGATCTGGCCGGTCTGGTGGTCATCGACTTCATCGACATGGAGGAGAACCGCAACAACCGCGCCGTTGAACGCCGCCTGAAGGAGGCGCTGAAGAACGACCGGGCCCGCATCCAGGTGGGCCGCATCAGCCATTTCGGCCTGATGGAAATGTCGCGCCAGCGGCTGCGGCCGGGCCTGCTCGAGGGTTCGTCGCGGCCCTGCCCGCATTGCGAAGGCCGGGGCATCGTGCGGTCGATCTCGTCATGCGGGCTGTCGACGCTGCGCACCATCGAAGACTATCTGATGAGCAAGCGGGCCGAGAACCTGACGGTGAAGGTGGCGCGCGAGACCGCCTTCTATGTGCTGAACGAGAAGCGCGACAATCTGCTGGCCATCGAACATGCCTATGGCATCTCGGTGTTCATTGTGCCGTCCGACGATCTCAAGGGATCGCAGACGGTGATTGAGCGGGCCGGTGAGCGCGAACACATCCAGCGCCGGGTGGTGGTGGCGCCGGTGAAGATCGACTCGGTGACGGTGGACGACGAGGCCGAGGAGCCGGTGGCCGAGGAGGCCGCCGAGAGCGAGGACAGCGAGGCCAGCGAGGCCGAAGCGCGTGGCGAGGACGGCGATGGCCGCCGCCGCCGCCGCCGGGGCCGCCGTGGTGGCCGCCGGGGCCGCGAGCGCGATGGTGAGCGCGGGCCGCGCGAGGGCGCCGAGGCTGCTTCCGGTGACGACTCAGAGGTGGCGGAAGGCCCGGCTGAGGATGCCGAAGCCGGTGATGCCATGTCCGGCGATCCCGACTCTGGCTATGCCGACTCTGGCGAGGCCATGGGCGCGGTGGAAGATGTGCCGCACAGCGAGGATGAGGGCGTGGAAACGCTGAACGGCGATTCCGCCGATGACGCCCCCGCCCGCAGCGATGACGACGAGGGCCGCGAGCGCCGTCCGCGCCGGGGCCGCGACCGTGACCGCCGCCGTGGCCGGGGCCGTGACCGGGGTGAGCGCCGCGAGCGCGAACCGCGCGAGGCCAGTCCCGGCGAGGAGCCGCAGGAGGAACGGGCCGAACGGCCGGAGCGCGGGGAGCGCAGCGAGAGGAGCGACCGGGGCGAACGCCGCGAGCGCGGCGAGCGGCATGACCGGGGCGAACGCCGGGAACGCCGCCCGCGTGAGGACCGCGGCCCGGTGCTGTCCACCACGCCGCCCAATCCGTCGCCGCCCATTATCATTCCAGATTTCATTCCCGAACCGGAGCCGCGCAAGTGGACCCCGCCCGCGCCTACGGTTTCCGCCGAGAAGGTGGAAAAGCCCAAGGCCGGCTGGTGGGCCAAGAAGTCGTAAGCGGCTGACGAAGACATGCCCCCGCCCTTGCCGGCGGGGGTTTTTTGTCACGGGGGCCGCCAACCGTGAAACTGCCTCATGGGTGCCGCATTTGGGCCGGAGATAGTCAGACCCAACCACCCTTCTGATTGAACCCATGAAAAAGCCGCTGTTTTCCGTTCTGGTCCGTCTGGTGCTGGCCGCCGTCATGGCCCTTTCCGGCCTGTTGCCGGCTGAGGCCCAGAGCACGCGCCGCAAGGCCGAGGCGCCGCGCCTTATCCGCGATGCCGAGATCGAGGGGCTGATGCGGCTTTATGCCAAGCCGGTGTTCAAGGCGGCGGGCATCAACCCCAATGCGGTGAAGGTCTATCTCATCAATGACCGCCGGGTGAACGCCTTTGTGGCTGGCGGGCAGCGCATCTTCATCAACAGCGGCACCATTGTGCAGGCCAGGACACCCAATGAGGTGATCGGCATTCTGGCCCATGAAACGGGCCATATTGCCGGTGGCCATCTGGCGCGCATGGGCATTGAGATGGAGCGCGCCTCGACCCAGAACATCATCGGCATGCTGCTGGGCGCTGCCGCCATGGTGGGCGGGGCGGCGGCAGGCAGCAGCGGTGCCGCCAAGGCGGGTCAGGGGATCCTGATGGGGTCGCAGGGTTTTGCCCAGCGCTCCATCCTCTCCTATCAGCGCGAAATGGAATCGGCCGCCGATCAGGCGGCGCTGAAATATCTCAACGCCACCGGCCAGAGCCCCAAGGGCATGCTCGACATGTTCCAGCGCCTGGCCAACGCCTCCATCGCCACGGCGGCCAATGTCGATCCCTATCTGCTGTCGCATCCCATGCCGCTGGAGCGCATCCGCAACCTTGAGAGCGACGCCGACCGCAGCCCCAATTTCGACCGGCGGGATGACCAGGCGCTGGTGCTGCGCCACAGGCTGGCCCAGGCCAAGCTCACGGGCTTCATTGAATCGGCCCAGGTGGTCTATCAGAAATACCCCTCCTCCGACACGTCGCTGCCCGCCCGCTATGCCCGCGCCATTGCCATGTACCGGCGCGGCGACATGAAGAATGCGCTGCCGGTCATGGAGGGGCTGATCCGCGATCTGCCGCAGGATCCCTATTTCTGGGAGTTGAAGGGCCAGGCGCTGCTGGAGAGCGGCCGGTCGGGCGAGGCGCTGGCGCCGCTGGCCAAGGCGCGCGAGCTGCTGCCCAACAACGGCCTGATCCAGATTCTCGCCGCCCAGGCTCATCTGGACCGCGGCAAATCCGGCGATGCCGACCAGGCATTGAAACTCCTGGTGCTGGCCCGCAAGACCGAGAGCGACATGCCCGCCATCTATAAATTCATGGCCCAGGCCTATGGCCAGAAGAATGATGTGGCCCGGGCCGAACTGGCCACCGCCCAATATGCCTTCATGACCGGCGACCGCAAACTGGCAGTGGAAAAGGCCAAGGCCCTGCAGAACCATTTCAAGCACGGCAGCCCGGAATGGCTGCAGGCCAACGACATCGTGACGTTCGCCGCCAAGAAGTAGGTTGCCAAGGTGCCCTTATCCGGGCACAAGGCACCAAAACAATGAGGTTTTCCATGCGCCGTCTGGCCCGTCTTGCTGTTGCCGCCACGCTTGTCTCCCTGCCGCTGTCGGCGCCTGTGCAGGCGGCCGAATTCAGCGATGCCCAGAAGGCCGAGATCCAGGCCATCGTGAAGGACTATCTGGTGCAGAACCCGCAGATCCTGCGCGACATGGCCCAGGCCCTGCAGGAGGCCGACCGCGCCGCCGAGGACAAGCAGCGCGGCGAGGCGCTGGCCGCCAACAAGGATGCCATGTTCAAGGATGAAGGCGACTTTGTGGCCGGAAACCCCAAGGGCAAGATCACGCTGGTGGAGTTTTTCGATTACAACTGCAGCTACTGCAAGCACAGCTTTCCGTCTGTCCTGTCACTCGTCGAGAAGGACAAGGACCTGCGCATCGTGCTGAAGGAGCTGCCGATCTTCGGCGGCGATTCGGACTATGCCGCCAGGGCCGCCATCGCCGCCAAGGCCCAGGGAAAATACTGGGAGTTGCATCAGGCCCTGTTCAAGCATGAGGGCAAGGTGACGGCGGCCGCCGTTGACGAGGCGGCCAAGGCTGTGGGCATTGATGTGGCCAAGATGAAGGCCGACATGAAAAGCGATGCGGTCAAGGCCAAGCTGGCCCAGAATGAAGTACTGGCCCGCGCCATGGCCTTTACCGGCACGCCGGCCTTTGTGCTCGACGATGTGGTGATTCCCGGCGCCGTGCCGCTTGAGGGGCTGGAGCAGACCCTGAAGGATGTGCGCGACCGCGGCTGCAAATTCTGCTGAGCCGCCCATCCACACCCCGGAGGCAGCGCTTCCAAGCGGCAGCGTGAACGCCTATAAGAACGGCTGAACGCGACAGGGGAAGGCCGTGAAAAAGTCCATTTATATTCTCAACGGACCCAACCTGAACCTGCTGGGCGCCCGCGAACCCGACATCTATGGCAGCGAAACGCTGGCCGATGTCGAGCGGCGCTGTGCCGCCCGCGCCAAAACCCACGGTTTTGACATCCGCTTCCACCAGTCGAACCATGAGGGCCAGCTGGTGGACTGGATTCACGAGGCGCGCAGCAATGGCCTGGGCATCATCATCAATGCCGGCGCCTTCACCCACACCTCGGTGGCGCTGCACGATGCGCTGAAGGCGGCCGATGTGCCGGCCATTGAAGTGCATCTGTCCAATGTTTTCAAACGCGAGGCCTTCCGCCACCACAGCCATATTTCCGGCGCGGTGAGCGGCATTATCCTGGGCTTCGGCGTCACCAGCTATGAACTGGCCGTGGACGGCCTTGTCGAAATTCTGAAGGGCAAATGAGAGGGACCGGAATGGCCGCCAAGAAGAGCACGCCTGTGAAGACCGTCAGCAAGGCCGCCAGCCGTGGCGCGCCGGAACTGGACCTGATTGCCGCCATGGCGGCGATCCTCAATGAAACAGGCCTGACTGAAATCGAACTGGACCAGAAGGGCACGCGGGTGCGGGTGGCCAAGTCGGTGACGGTGGCGGCCAGCGTGGCAGCGCCCGTGGCGGCGGTGGCGGCACCGGCGGCCATGACCGCGGCGGCAGAGGCACCGGCGGCAAAGCCTGCGGGCGATCAGCCGGGCACGGTGAAATCACCCATGGTGGGCACGGCCTATCTGGCCCCTGCCCCCGGCGCCAATCCCTTCATCGCGGTGGGCGACAGGGTGCGCGCCGGGCAGACGCTGCTCATCATCGAGGCGATGAAAACCATGAACCAGATTGCCGCGCCGCAGTCCGGCACGGTGACGCAGATCATGATCGAAAATGCCCAGCCGGTGGAATTCGGCGAGCCGCTGGTGGTGATCGAGTAAGATGTTCGACAAGATCCTCATCGCCAACCGGGGCGAGATTGCACTGCGCGTGCTGCGCGCCTGCAAGGAACTGGGCATTCAGACGGTGGCGGTGCATTCCACCGCCGACGCCGACGCCATGCATGTGCGGCTGGCCGACGAGAGCGTGTGCATCGGCCCGCCGGCCGCGCGCGACTCCTATCTCAACATTCCGGCCATTGTCTCGGCCTGCGAGATCACCGGCGCCGAAGCGGTGCATCCCGGCTATGGCTTTCTGTCGGAGAATGCCCGCTTTGCCGAAATCCTGACCGAGCACGGCATCAAGTTCATCGGGCCTTCGGCGGAAAATATCCGCACCATGGGCGACAAGATCGAGGCCAAGCGCACGGCCAAGGATCTCGGCATTCCGGTGGTGCCGGGGTCGGCGGGGGGCGTGTCCGATGTGGGCGAGGCGAAAAAAATCGCCCGCGACATCGGCTATCCGGTCATCATCAAGGCCACCGCCGGGGGCGGCGGGCGCGGCATGAAGGTGGCGCGCAACGACGATGACATTGAAGTGGCGCTGCACACCGCCCAGAGCGAGGCCAAGGCGGCCTTCGGCAATCCGGAAGTCTATATCGAGAAATATCTGGAAAAGCCCCGGCACATTGAAGTGCAGGTGCTGGGCGACGGCCAGGGCAATGCGGTGCATCTGGGCGAGCGCGACTGTTCGCTGCAGCGCCGCCACCAGAAAATCTGGGAAGAGGCCTTCTCGCCCGCGCTCAACATCCAGCAGCGCGAGGAGATTGGCGGCCGGGTGGCGCGCGCCATGGCCAAGCTCGGCTATGAGGGCGTGGGCACGGTGGAGTTCCTCTATGAGAATGGCGAGTTCTATTTCATCGAGATGAACACCAGGCTTCAGGTGGAACATCCGGTGACCGAGATGATCACCCGGCTTGACCTGGTGCAGGAGCAGATCCGCGTGGCGGCGGGCGCAAAGCTGCCCTTCCGGCAGGAGGATATCAAATTCGCCGGGCATGCCATTGAGTGCCGCATCAATGCCGAAAACCCCGTGACCTTCACGCCGTCACCGGGCCGGGTCGATCAGGTTCACTTCCCCGGCGGGCTGGGGGTGCGGGTCGATAGCGCGCTCTATTCCGGCTATTTCATTCCGCCCTACTACGACTCGCTCATCGGCAAGCTCATCATTCTGGGCAAGACGCGCGAGGAGGCGATGATGCGGCTGCGCCGCTGCCTCAACGAGTTCGTGGTGGACGGGGTGGAAACGACATTGCCGCTGCTGCGCCGCCTCACCCAGGAGAGCGACATCATCGACGGCACCTATGACATCCACTGGCTGGAGAAATATCTCGCCAAGGGCTGAGGTATTGCGCGCCATGACCACCATCACGCCGCGCATTCTGCTTGATGCCTACCGCGCCGGGATATTCCCCATGGCGGAATCGGCCGAGGACAACGCCCTCTACTGGGTGGAGCCGGAGGAGCGCGGCCACTTCCCGCTTGCTGACCTGCATGTGTCGCAAAGCCTGCGCAAGCTGGTGCGGCGGCGGGTATTTGACATCCGGGTGGACACGGATTTTGCCGGGGTGATTGGCGCCTGCGCCGAAAAACGCCCGGAGCGCCGCTCCACCTGGATCAATGGCCGGATCCGCAAACTCTATGGCCAGCTGCATGACATGGGGGCCTGTCACAGCGTGGAAGCCTGGCACGATGGCGCGCTGGCGGGCGGGCTTTATGGCGTGCGCATCGGCGGGGCCTTCTTCGGCGAAAGCATGTTCACCAGGGTTACGGGGGCCAGCAAGGTGGCGCTGGTGCATCTGGTGGCCAGGCTGAACTGCGGCGGCTTCAAAATGCTCGATGCCCAGTTCATGAACGCCCATATCGCCACGCTGGGGGCCAGGCCCATTAAGAAGGCGGCGTTCATGGCGCTGCTGCCAGCGGCGTTGCAGGCCAAGGCCGACTTCTATGCCTTCACCGGCGATGATGACCCGGCAGAGGTTCTGAAATGGGCCCTGCCGCGTGAGCGGTGAGAGATTGGCGGTGAAGGGCGATCCACCGGATCGCCACATGGAGCGCCTGCCCTGCCGGGGGCCCGCTGCAATTTTGCGCCTGTCTTGCGGGGGGCCCGCTGCCTTCGGCCTTGCGGCCCTGCGCTTGCGCTGCGGGCGTTCGGTGTTCAAATCGATCCACTGGATCGATTTTCCGGAGCTGCGCTCCGTCACACCTCACCCCCGGCCTTCGCCGCACGGCGAAGTGCCACCGGCACTTCGCGTGGGTCGCGCCTGCCCTGCCGGGGGCCCGCTGCAATTTTGCGCCTGTCTTGCGGGGGGCCCGCTGCCTTCGGCAGCTCCCCCGCTTTCGCCGCACGGCGAAGTGCCACCGGCACTTCGCGTGGGTCGCGCGGCTCAATCCTCCGGTTGCTCTTCGTTGTCGAGCTGGTTTTGCAGCGTGGACAGGTCGGGGGCGGCTTCGGTCACGGGCGGCGGGGCGTTGGGGTCGCGGCAGCCCGACAGCCACACATCATAGACCGGATGCTCCACGCCGTTGAGGCCGGGGCTTTCGGCAAACATCCAGCCGGAAAAAATCCGGGTGCGCTTCTGGTCGCTGCTCACCTCATCGACCTCAACGAAGGAGTCGGTCTTTGACTCCTCGGTGATGGGGCTGGTGAGGCAGACCGCAGCCTTGACGATGAGGCCGCCGAATGCGGCTTCCTCGCCCACCTTGGCCTCAAAGGTGGTGGTGACACCGGTGATCTTGTCCAGACCGGAAAACACGGCAATGGGGTTTTGCACCCGCGTGGCCATGGCGGGGGTGGCCAGCGCAAGGCAGGCAGCAACGGCCAGCAGCACGGGCACAGCACGGGTCATTGCGCGGGCGGAGCCTCTGGCGCGGCGGGGCTTGCGGGGGCGCCGCCTTCGGCCTTGGGTGTCTTGTTGCCGAACATGGACTGGCTGATCAGCGACCACACATCAACCGCGCCCTGGGTGTAGCTGATGACGCCGCCGTCGCCGAGCTTGACGTCTGAGCCGCCCGGTTCCAGCGCCACGAATTTCGATCCCAGCAGGCCCTCGGCGGTGATCTTGGCCGAAGTGTCATCGGACAGTGGCACCTTGGCGTCGATCATCATATCGAGATGGGCCTGCAGATTGTCGGGGTTCAGCCCTTGCCCCACCACGGTGCCGACCTTGACACCGGCCAGCCGCACATCACTGCCGACATTGATGCCCTCGACATTGTCGAAGTCGGCGCTGATGCGGACGCCGCCCGCGCCTGAGCCTGCGGCCACGCCGGAAGTTTTGTAGGCATAGGCGGCAAAGGCCACCGCCACGGCAATGACGGCAGCCCCCATCAGTGTTTCAGCGCTGGAACTGTGGGCCTCGGCCATGGTTCAGGGACGCCAGGCCTGATAGTCGGCGGCCGGTGCAACAGGCTTGCCGCCGGCGGCGATGGAACCGGGCGGGCGATAGGCAGCGGGGGTGCCGGACAGGTTGGGCTGGTGCTGCTTTTCCCAGGCGCGCGGCGTGTAGTCGCCGGCCTTGGGCGGTTCGGCCACGCGGTGGTGAATCCAGCCGTGCCAGCCGGGCGGCACCATGGAGCCTTCGGAATAGCCGTTATAGATGACCCAGCGGCGCTCGGGGATGGAGTCGGGAATGGCCGAACGGGCGCGGTAGTATTTGTTGCCGAATTCATCCTGGCCGACAAACTCGCCCTTGCGCCAGGTGAAGAAGCGGGTGGCCAGGGTCTGACCGTTCCACCAGGTGAGAAACTGCTTGATAAACAGCATGCTGAATCCTCGAACCGCGTCCTTCGCCTTATGGCTCATGGGGGGCCATTGGTAAAGGCGGAATCAGGCGGTTTTGCGGGTTTTGCCGCGGCCCTTGCCGGTCAGGGCGTCACAAGAAAGAGCGGCAGGGCAACACCTTCCCGCAGGGGTGCGGCCAGGCGCTTTACCGCCGGAGCACCCGCCAGAGCGTCAAGCACCGCCTGTTCATCCGCCGCTGTGGCCGGGGTAACCACCGGCAGGGCGTAGAGATTGGGCCGCTTCTGCAGGGTTTCTCGCGTCAGGCTGAGGAGGTGGATGGTTTCTCCCCCGGCCAGCGACTGGCCGCTGCGATAGGCGCGCAGCACCAGCCGGTGCGGCGGATCCTCGCTGGCGGGTATGATGAAGATCATTGGGGCCGGCAGACCCTCATGCAGCAGCGGCCGCGGCGGCAGATCGGCAAGGCTGGCGTGCGGGTTGAGATAGGCAAGGCCGGAGGGCCAGCGCCAGCGGCTTTCCATCAGCCAGTTTTCAGCCAGCGCCGTGGCCGACAGCGGCGCCAGGTTGCCCGCCCATTGGGCAAAGAAGCGCTCCTCGGGCCGGCCGGCCAGATCAATGCGGCGCAGCGGCAGGCGGTCATAACCACCGGCCAGCCAGGCGTCGGCGGTCATGGCGGGGCTGTGGTCCATGGCGGCAAAGGCGCGTTCGGTGCGGCCATAGCCATGACTGATGTGCAGCCCCCCCACCAATACAAAGGCCGCCGCCGAGGCGGCGAGCAGGCCAAGCGGCAGGATGCGGCGGGGCGGCAGCGCCTCAATGACCATGCCGAAGGCCGACACCAGCAGCACGCCGATGAGCAGGCCGCCCAGCACATCGGACAGCCATGCGGTGCCGAGATAGACCTCGGAGAAGCCGATGGCGAGAACCGGCAGACTGCAGGCGGCAATGACCGCAGCGCGCGACCACACGCCAAAGGCATGGCCCGCCACGCTGGCGAGAATGCCGAAGGCCACGGCCGCGAACACGGCGGTGGCCGCCGGGAAACTGTTGTGCAGCACCGCCACCGCCAGCCCCGGCGCGGGCCGGGCCACCAGGCTGTGCAGCACCGCCACAACCAGGCTTGCCGACAGCATGGTGAGGAGCACCGCGGCGGCGGCGCGCCAGTTCCGGCGCCACACCAGCCAGAAGGCGGTGACCGCCGCCAGTGCATAGGACACACCGGCATCACCGAGCATGGACAGTTTCAGCATCAGCGCATCGGCGGGGGCGTTGCGCAGCTGCAGCAGCAGGGTGCGGGCCGAAAGATCAATGTTGGAGACGGCCTGGCGCAGCATCAGGCCGGACAGCAGGTCGATCAGCGCCACCACGGCGGCCAGCGCCAGCAGCATGAAAATGAGAATGAGGGTGGAGCGCGGGTTGGCGGGATCGAGCGCCCGGCCCAGACGGTGCAGCGGGCGGAAGCCCGCGCCACGGGCACGGCGCGACAGCCAGCGCAGAACATCATCAACATGCGGGCTGATGCCGGCGGCGGCAAGCCGGATGAGCCAGCCGAGCAGCGCCAGCACCGCGATCAGAACCAGCAGCACCACCATCAGGCGGCCCGAGACATCGCCCGCCATGGCCAGTCCCTTGCCGATGAGCACGCCGGGCAGAACATGAAGGGCCGCCCAGACAATGCCGGAGGCCACATTGACGGCGAGGAAGGCCCCTTCGCGCATGCCCACCATGCCCACGATGCCGGGCACCACCGCCTTCACGCCGGGCACAAAGCGGCCGATGGCAATGGACTTGCCGCCATGGTCGCGCACGAACAGCTCGCTCTTTTCAACCAGGGCCGGATAGAGATTGAGCGGCCACATCCGCTTGAGCCGCGGACCATAAAGCCGCCCTGCCCAGTAGGACACCTGATCGCCCAATATGGCACCCAGGGCGGTGGCCGCCATGACCGGCCAGAATCCGAGGTGACCCGTGCCCACCAGCATGCCCGCCCCCACCAGAATGGTGGTGGAGGGCACAAACAGACCGACAATCAGCAGCGCCTCGCCAAAGGCAATGAGAAAGACAACGGCCAGCGCCCAGAACGGATGGGTGGTGAAGAAGTCGAGATAGGGCTGAAGATAATCCATGGACCCTGCTGAGGGGGGTGACGCCTTTCCGCTATATGGGAAGAAGCCGGGCAAGGCCAAGGCGGAATCGGTTGCCGGGGGCGGCACCGGCCGCAGGCACGACTCGGAGCCGGTGATTCCCGCCCATCTCCAGGCTGTGGCCCCTCATGGGCGGATGAAGGGGGCAATCCCCCATGAACATGACCAGAACACGGGCCCAGTGTCCGGCGGGTGTGGCGTCTCACCACAGGTGGTCACGGGGAAAATATTTTTTGTGAGGAGAGGGGCTGCGCCTTGACCTTAAGGCTTCGGAAAGGGATGAAACCGGGGCTGCGGCAAAGGGCGCTGCGCTTAAGTTCCCATAACTGCTTGAGCTTCACCCCAGAATCGGATGATGACTCCGTTATCCACAGCGACAAGCGGGCTGTGGATCAATATGTTGTGGTAATAATTCGTTAACACACTAGCTATTGACGCCCGCACGCCCCCTTTGATACGTTTTTGACCATGGACGTTGGGGCGCGGAAACGGCCAGTCGCCGGACCGCAGAGAGTACAAAAACCTTAAAACCAGCCAGAACCAGGTGGGGATCCAAACCTCACTGCAGGGCAGATTGTCAAACACGGGCAGATCACCTGTGGGTGCGTTTTTGCGCCCATGGCAACAACGGCAGAACAGGCAACAGAGACTTCGAGGGCATCATGAAGGTCGAACGGAAATACACCAAGGCGGGGCAGGACGCCTATGCGGAGATCGACTTCCGCCGGGCGGTGAGCGAGATCAAGAACCCTGATGGCTCGATTGTGTTTCGGCTGGATGACATTGATGTGCCGTCGGCCTGGTCGCAGGTGGCCACCGACATTCTGGCCCAGAAGTATTTCCGCAAGGCCGGCGTGCCCGCCGTGCTGAAGCGGGTTGAGGAAGAATCCGTGCCGTCCTGGCTGTGGCGCTCGGCCCCCGACGAGGAGGCGCTGGCCACCCTGCCGGAAAAGGAACGTTTCACCGGCGAACGCTCGGCCAAGCAGGTGTTCCACCGTCTGGCCGGCACCTGGACCTATTGGGGCTGGAAGGGCGGCTATTTCGACAGCGAGGAGGACGCCCGCGCCTTCCACGACGAATTGTCCTTCATGCTGGCGACCCAGAAATGCGCGCCCAACAGCCCGCAATGGTTCAACACCGGCCTGCACTGGGCCTATGGCATTGACGGCCCCGGCCAGGGCCATTTCTATGTCGATCCCGACAGCGGCCGCCTGGTCAAGTCCAAGTCGGCCTATGAGCATCCGCAGCCGCATGCCTGCTTCATCCAGTCCATCGCCGATGACCTGGTGAACGAGGGCGGCATCATGGACCTGTGGGTGCGCGAGGCCCGCCTGTTCAAATATGGCTCCGGCACCGGCTCCAACTTCTCCTATCTGCGCGGCGAGAATGAAAAGCTCTCCGGCGGCGGCCGGTCCTCCGGCCTGATGAGCTTCCTGAAGATCGGCGACCGCGCGGCGGGCGCCATCAAGTCGGGCGGCACCACAAGGCGCGCGGCCAAGATGGTGGTGGTCGATGTCGATCATCCGGACATCGAGGACTATGTGGACTGGAAGGTGAAGGAGGAGCAGAAGGTT
This sequence comes from uncultured Alphaproteobacteria bacterium, assembly GCA_937873445.1. Classification (GTDB taxonomy): domain Bacteria; phylum Pseudomonadota; class Alphaproteobacteria; order Rhizobiales; family Aestuariivirgaceae; genus Aestuariivirga. The sequence goes on along the minus strand of CALMWF010000014.1, from coordinate 1,186 downwards.
GCCGCCCTGGTCACCGGCTCCAAGATCGTCAGGAAGCATCTGCAGGCGGTGATGAAGGCCTGCGTCAACTGCCAGGGCCCCGGCGATGACTGCTTCGAGATCGAGAAGAACCCGGCGCTGAAGCGCGCCGTGAAGGAAGCCCGGCGCAACCTGGTCTCCGACAATTACATCAAGCGCGTCATCCAGTTCGCCCGCCAGGGTTACAAGGAACTGGAGTTCGACACCTATGACACCGACTGGGACGGCGAGGCCTATCGCACCGTCTCCGGCCAGAATTCCAACAACTCGGTGCGCGTCACCGACGGCTTCCTCAAGGCCGTGGAGGCGGACGGCGACTGGAACCTGACGGCCCGGCTGTCCGGCAAGGTGACCAAGACCATCAAGGCGCGCGAACTGTGGGACAAGATCGGCCATGCCGCCTGGGCTTCGGCTGACCCCGGCATCCAGTTCCACACCACCATCAACGACTGGCACACCTGCCCGGCGTCGGGCGAAATCCGCGCCTCCAACCCGTGCTCGGAATACATGTTCCTCGACGATACGGCGTGCAATCTGGCCTCGCTCAACCTGTTGCAGTTCCGCGATGCGGCAACCGGCAGGTTTGACATCGCGTCCTATGAGCATGCGGTGCGGCTGTGGACCATCGTGCTCGAAATCTCGGTGATGATGGCGCAGTTCCCGTCCAAGGAAATCGCCAAGCTGTCCTATGACTACCGCACGCTGGGTCTGGGCTTTGCCAATATCGGCGGGTTGCTGATGACCTCCGGCATTGCCTATGACAGCCATGAGGGCCGGGCCATCTGCGGCGCGCTCTCGGCCATCATGACCGGCGTGGCCTATGCCACCTCGGCGGAAATGGCGCGCGAGCTGGGCTCCTTCGCGGGCTTTGCCAAGAACCGCGAGCACATGCTGCGGGTGATGCGCAATCACCGGCGCGCCGCCTATGGCGCGGCGGTGGGCTATGAGGGCGTGAATGTGGCCCCCGTGCCGCTGGACGAGGCCGCCTGCCCCGACCAGGCGCTCATCGCTCATGCCCGCAAGGCCTGGGACCGGGCGGTGGAACTGGGCGAGGCCCATGGCTTCCGCAATGCCCAGGCAACGGTGGTTGCCCCCACCGGCACCATCGGCCTGGTCATGGACTGCGACACCACCGGCATCGAGCCCGACTTCGCCCTGGTGAAGTTCA
>CALMWF010000013.1 GCA_937873445.1 uncultured Alphaproteobacteria bacterium | reverse complement strand
CCGACATACCGGACATGCCGCCCATGCCCGACATACCGGACATGCCGCCCATGCCCGACATACCGGACATGCCGGACATGCCCGTCGCGGGCGCGTCTTCAGCCGACACCACAACCGTGGCCAGCATCAGAGCGGAGCCCGCGAGAAGCACCTTCAACATTGATTTCGTCATGTTCAGTTCTTCCTCTGTCACCTCGCGCACCAAATACTAGTCACAGAACGCGCGCGAGATGCGTCCTGCTTCCATCCTGAATTATTTGAGGGCTTCGATTGCGGCGTCGCCGTAACGGGTGTGCCAGCCGCGGATGTCATACTGATCAACGAGGCCGGGATGGATGAAGGGCGTAAACCAGGCGCCCTGATCCTTCATGAAACCGAGGCTTGGCGGATAGGGCTCGGAAACACCGGTGAAGGCCCGCGCCATCCAGGCCGCGTCAGGTTTGAATTCAGTTATCGTGGGTGCCCCGGCGGGGCGGACGCTGGGCTCAGTGCCAGCAATATAGGGAGCAGCGGTTTGGGCAGTGGCAGGGGCGGCAGTAAAGACAACAGGGGCCGCAAGGAAAACCATCAACAACAGGCCTGACCACCGCATTCGCATTCGCACGACCGCCTCCAAAATCAAATAAGTGCTCCGGAAAGTGAACAGCAACAACTGTGCCGGTCGATTTGCGAATCTCAAGCCACTGAAATTGAAGGAAAAATATCCACCACCCAGGGGCCGGGCCGGGCCGGGGAAGCGAGCCTCCTGCCAAAAGGGCAGGAATGCTTAAGAGATAGTTTTCAAGTCGTTGGAATCGCACCGGTTTTATTCCTGCCAAAGAGTCAGAAGAAGGCAGTCCCGGCTGCTTCTTAAGGCACTGGAAATACACGTCTTTTTGACTCGGGATTATCCTTCGGCAAAAGGACAGCTACCTCCAATTGCATCATTACCATATTGCACCCAGGAGGTGATTTTGCTACAAAGGGTAGAGTGCATATTCAAGGTTGCAGGAGGGGCTCGTGGAAACCCTACAGGAAGCGGCCGGAACGGCGATGCTGGCGGCGGCGGCCGAACCGGGCGAACAGGCCTTCTATTTCATCGGCGAACTGGCCGAGAAGACCGGCCTCGATCCCAAGACCATCCGGTTCTACGAACGGGCGGGTCTTCTGTCGCCGCCACGCCACGGCCGGTTTCGCACCTATCTCAAGGCCGACGTCGAGCGCCTGGTGAATGTGATCACCCTGCGGCGGCTGGGTGTGCCGCTGGCGCGCATTCGTGACATATTGGCACTTGAGGGGGACAGCACCGGGCCGGGGGCTCATCCCCGGGCGCTGCGCATTCTCGAAAGCCATCTGAAGATGCTGCGCCGCAAGCAGGCTGAACTGGAATTGCAGATCACCCAGACGGAAGTTGCCCTGGCTCTTAACCGGCCGCCCGCCCCGGCGGCCTGACCCTTCCCCACCGGTGATGACACGCCGCCCCCTTGCCGGGGCGGCGTTGTTGTTGGCGGCGATCTCCACCTGGTGGAGATATCGCCTCTAAATATAAATCACTTCACAAAGTATATTACTTTGGACAATGTGTATATACATTGCCTTTATGGAGTAATCTATACATGTAAATTGTGAGAACATCTTGGATATTAACCATTTTTAAAGGGGCTGCGGGCTGATTGGTCTCACCGGTCAGTTGCTTCGGTGTCCATCCCCAATGAATGGCGAGAGAATAAACAATGATTGTGATCGTCGACGAGCGCGTGGAAGTTTCCGATGCGTACCGGAGCAGCCTTGGACGCGAGGGTTTTGCCGTTGCAACCTTCAAGCCCGATGATTTTGCCGGCTGGTTTCATTCCTCCAGCGGACCTGATCTGTCGGCCGTTGAAGCCGTGGTGCTGGGCGATTTCGAGGCCCGTGAACGGCTGGCCAGGACAATAAAGTCCAAGGGCACCATTCCCGCCATTGCCCTCAACGATGCACCGGGTCTGGAGGCAACGCTGCGCCTGTTCGAGGCCGGCATTGATGATGTGGTGCGCAAGCCCGTCCATGCCCGCGAGATCATTGCCCGCATCGGCGCCATCCGCCGCCGCGCCAGCCAGGATGCAACTGTGCTGTGGGATGATGGCGGCCTGGTTCTCTATGGTGATGGCCGTGATCCGGAAATCAACGGCACGTCCGTGCAACTGCCGCGGCGGGAACGGCGCATTCTCGAATATCTCGCCGCCAACCGGGGCCGCCGCGTGTCGCGCACCCAGATCTTCAACGCCGTCTATGGCCTGTTTGACGAGGCGGTGGAGGAAAGCGTGGTGGAAAGCCACATCAGCAAGCTGCGCAAGAAGCTGCGCCAGATGCTGGGCCATGATCCCATCGATTCCCGGCGCTTCCTCGGCTATCAGCTGATGGCGGGGCAGGGCCGTCTGGCCGCTGCCTGAGGGGCCGGCCTAGCCGCGGACCAGTGAGGGGCGCTTCAGCACCTCCGCCACATCGGCAAATGCATTGGCCGAGGGTGGCGCATCACCCGGCTGGTTCAGGGCGGCATAGAGTCTGGGCACCAGGGCCAGCGCCCTGTCCAGCTCCTCATCCTGACCCGGCTGATAGCCGCCCAGCGCCCGCAGGTCGCGGCTGTCCTCGAAGCGGGCAACGAGGCGGCGCAGGTCGGTGGCCGCCGTGCGCTCCTCCGCCGTCCAGGCCACGGGGGCAAGGCGCGACAGCGAAGCCTGCACATCCACCGCCGGGTAGCGGCCCTGTTCGCCAATGGTACGCGACAGCACGATGTGACCGTCAAGCGTGCCGCGGATGGTGTCTGCCACCGGATCATTATGGTCGTCACCATCCACCAGCACAGCATAGATGCCGGTGATGGAACCCTGACCCTCAGGCCCCGGACCGGCCCGTTCGAGAAGGCCCGGCAGGCTGGAGAACACCGAGGGCGGATAACCACGCGCCACCGGCGGTTCGCCCGCCGCCATGGCAATGTCCCGGCAGGCATGGGCATAGCGCGTCACCGAATCCATGATGAGCAGCACCTTCTGGCCAAGGCTGCGGAAGTATTCGGCAATGGTGGTGGCAAGCTGCGGGGCAAGTTTGCGCATCATCGGGCTTTCATCGCCGGTGGCCACCACCAGAATGGTATTTTTCGACGCCGGTCCCAGAACCTTCTCGACAAATTCACGAACTTCGCGGCCACGCTCGCCAACCAGCGCGATCACCACCATGTCAAAGCCCGCCGCGCGGCTCAGCATGGCAAGCAGGGTGGACTTGCCCACCCCGGACCCGGCGAAAACGCCGATGCGCTGGCCGAAGCAAAGCGGCGTGAAGACATCAACGACGCGCACCCCCGTGGTCACCTTTTCGCGGATGACGCCGCGCGTCATGGCCGGTGGCGCATCGCGGCTGAGGGTCACGGCTTCCGCGCCCAGGGCAAGGGGCGGGCCGCCATCGGCAGGCTGAGCCAGGGCATTGATGAGCCGGCCCTTCCAGCTGGCATGGGGGCGGAACTGCAAGGGCCCGCGCGGGGTCACCGCGCAGCCCAGCGCCACATCCTCCTGCGGGGTCAGGGGTTTCACCAGCGCCTCCCCGGCATCGAGGCGGATGACCTCGGCCAGAATTGGCGTCCGGCGGGTGGCAAGCGCCACCAGATCGCCGAGTTTGAGCCAGGGTGAAAGACCAAGGACCGTGATGCCAGAGGGCGTGATGGCACCAACCCGGCCAAAGGCCCTGGCGAAGGCGTGGGGGGCCCTGGCCTCGTTGGCCACGGCGGCCAGGCGGTGCAGCTCAGCCAGGGGGTCGGGCGGGGTCACTTGCCGCCCAGGGTCTGAATGGCGTTGCGTTCGGCATTGCCCACATCATCGGTGAGGCTTTGCAAGCCTTCGAAGGCGCGGGTCACCTCAATGAGGCGCACCATCTCATGGATCGGATTGACATTGGCTTCTTCAACGAAGCCCTGGGCAAAGCCGTCATTGGCGAAGGAGACGATGGCCTCCGGCGGCTGGCCGGGCACAATGCCGGCATTGTCGGTGCGGTGGTAGGCGCCGGTTTCGGGCAGGGCAAACAGGCCAATGGCCCCCATGCGCTTGCCCCCCTGATGGATCATGCCGTCACGGGCAATCTGCGGGGCACCGCCGGTGGGATCAAGCTGGAGGGGGGCGCCGCCGGCATCGAGCACGGCGTAGCCGTTGAGGCTCACCAGTTGCCCGTCGGCCAGCATCTGCATGCGCCCGTCGCGGCTGTAGATGGTGCCCTGGGGTGCGGCAAGCGCCAGAAAGCCATGGCCCTGCACCGCCACGTCAAAGGCGTTGCCGGTCTTGGTCAGGCCGCCGGAGGCGGTGGCGAAGTGCGCCTTGCCCGGGGTGGCGAAGGAGGTGGTGAAGGATGAGGTCCGCGACACCATTTCACCAAAGCTGACGCCCTCGGCGCGGTAGCCCACGGTGCCGGCATTGGCGACATTGTTGGCGATGGTGGCCATGCGCCGGTCCAGGGCCAGCTGGCCGGAAAGCGCCACATAAAGACCGGTGTCCATGTCACACCCCGCGCTTCAGGTTCTGAAGGGCCATAAGGGTGCTCTGGCCGACATTGGCGGCAACCCCTTGCATGACGGTGATGGCGGGGCTGGCGGCGGCGGCGCTGGTGCCGTTCTGGCGCTCGTACTGGGCGATGAAGCGGGTGAGAAATGTGCCCAGGCCCGCGGGGGTGCGGAGCGCCTTCAAATCCACCCGGTTGGCGATGAGGGCGGCCTGCTTGTCAATGTCGATGCCGGAGACGGCGGCCGGCAGACCAAGGGCGGTGCGGACCACACTATAGAGCGCGCTGTCGGCCAGAAGCCCATAGGCCGAGGTGACGGAGGGGGCCTTGCGCTGAAAATAGAGGGCCAGCCGCAGGCCCTCGCTTTGCTGGCCCGCCTGCTGTTCCAGGGTGGCGCGCACATAGCGGTCCACGGTGCCGGCCTGGGCGCGGGTGAAGCTGGTGGCGGCGGCGCCATAGCGCTTGAAGTTGAAGGTCTCGGCAAAATCATAGAAGCGCTGGTCGGTGAGCTTGCGGGCAAAGGCCGTGCTGTCGTCAATGCCCTCGTTCAGCACCTTGCGCATGTAGGCCTTGGCATAGGTCATTTCTTCAAGCCCGAAGGCCTTCATGGCGAAGCGGTAGAGCCGGTCATTCTTCAGGAAGTCGTCAATGGTGTCGATCTTGTCGATGGTGGCGAGATAGTAATCGACCTCGCGCTTCACCTGGGGGTCCTTGCCCACCTTGGAAAGGGCGCGTGGAAGGTCGCCGACGACCTGCTGATACTGGCTGACAAGGCTGAGCATGATGGTCTCCCTCGGCCAGCACTGTGCCACGCCAGACTTGCCCCGGCCTGTCCATGCCCCACCAGCCCCGCGCAAGCGCCGGGCGCTAGAGCAGCCAGGTAAAGACGTGCGAGGGTGGTCATGACGTTTGTGCTTGGTCTGGTGGTGGTGTTTCTCTGCCTGCTGGGCAGCTTTGCGGCCATGGGAGGGCACCTCGCCGTGCTCTGGCAGCCGTTCGAGTATGTCATCATCCTCGGCTCGGCGGTGGGCATCTTCTTTGTCGGCAACACCATGAAGGTGGTGAAGGACGCCGGCAAAGGCATGATGGAGGCGATCCTCGAAAAGACCCCGAAGCCGGCCGACTATCTCGACATTCTGGGCCTGCTCTATGTGCTGATGCGCGAACTGCGCGCCAAGACCAAGTCGGAGATGGAAGCGCATGTCGACAACCCGACCGAGTCCGATATTTTCAAGGCCTATCCGAAGATCCTGGCCGACAAGGAGCTGACCACCTTCATCACCGACTATGTGCGTCTGGTGATGATCGGCAATGCCCGGCCGCATGAGATCGAGGCGCTGATGGATGAGGAAATCCAGACCATCACCCATGACCGGCTCAAGGTCTATCTGGCCATTCATTCCATTGCCGAGGCGCTGCCGGCGCTGGGCATTGTTGCCGCCGTGCTGGGCGTCATCAAGGCCATGGGTGCGCTTGACCAGCCGCCGGAGGTGCTGGGCCATCTCATTGGTGCCGCACTGGTTGGCACCTTTGCCGGCATTCTCTTTTCCTACGGGGTGTTCGGGCCGCTCGCCACCAAGATCAAGACGGTGCGCGAGAAGAAGGTGCGCATTTTCGTCATCGTCAAGCAGACCATCATTGCCTTCATGTATGGCGCCATGCCCCAGGTGGCGGTGGAACATGGCCGCAAGACCGTGTCGAGCTATGAGCGGCCCAGCATCACCGAGGTGGAGCAGGCCACCATGGATGCCGGGGCCAGAAAGGCCGCATGATGCACACGGGACTGTTTGCCGATCTGCCCCCGGCAGCGCGTCTGTCTTCGGCCCTGCTGGCCAGCCGCATGGCCGACCGCGCCCCTCAGGGCGATGCCATCAAGCCCATGATGGAAGCCCTGGGCGTGAAGATTGCCGGCGTGCTGGCGGGGCTCAATCCGGCTCCGGCGCAGGTGACGCTGGCCAGCCTGGGCATTGTCACCATCGACTTTGGCAGACGGCAAAGCGAAACCCTGCGGCTTGTCTCGGCGCGGGGCACCCTGCGGCTCAGGCTGGCGGCGGGGCGTGATCTCGATTCGCTACTGTGCGAGGCGGCCTTTGGCGGCACCGGCCAGATGATGCACGGCGATCCGGCGCTGAGCGAGGAGCATCCCCCGTCGCACATTGAACAGCGGCTGCGGGCGCATGTGTTTGACGCGGTGGCCGAGGCCCTGGCCCAGCTCCTGCGCCAGGCGGGCGTGGAGGATCTGACATGCAGCGCCAGCCGCGACGAGGCTCGTATCAAGGGGCGCAGTCCGGCCAGCGAAGCCTATGTGGCGCGCTTTCTTGTAACCCTGTTTGCCCTCAGTGCTGAATTTGAGGTGCAGGCCGAGCGTGATGTGCTGCGTGACCTTCTGGGGGTTGGTGCCGATCATGAAGATGTGGCACCCGCTCATGCCCAGCTTGGCTTGCCCGGTCTGGCCCCCTGTGCGGTGGAACTGGCGGCCCGGCTGCCGCGCGAACTGATGGACTTTCAGCGGGTGGCCGCGCTGAAGCCCGGCGACCTGCTGGAATTGTCGGCCCGGCCCGATGCGGTGGTGGAGGTTGTGTCGGGTGACCGGCCGGTATTCCGGGCGCGGCTGGTGCCGCGGTCCGAGGGCCGGTTGCAGCTGGATATTGAGGGAGCGGCGTGATGTCTGTGGAAACGGAAGCAGGCCAGGAGGCCCGTCTTGATCTCATCGGGCGGGTGCCGGTGACGGTGCAGGTGGTGCTGGGCAGCGTGAAAATGCCCATTGCCGATCTGGCCCGGATCGCTGCCGGATCGTCACTGCTGCTCGACCAGCAGCTCACCGACCCGGTAACGGTGCTGGTGAACGGGCACCGCGTGGCGCTGGGCGAACTTTATGTGATGGAGGGCGAGGAAGGGCAGCTGGCGGTCAAGATCACCGATGTGTTTCGCCCCCGCGATCTGATCTGACCGGCCATGGCCCATACCACCGTCATCACCACCCACCGCCGCACCGGCCAGGAAAAGGCCGCGATGCTGCTGGCCAGTCTGGGCAATCCGCTGGCGGTCAACCTGCTGCAGAAGCTGGAGCCTGAGGATGTGAAGGCCATCATGGCCTCGGCCGAACAGCTTGGCCCCCTGAACCGCGACGACCTGCAGCCCCTGGTCGAGGAATTTTCCCAATCCTTTGCCCGGGCCCTCGGCATCAAGGTTGATTCCGAGCAGATGCGGATGCTGCTGGATTCCGCCTTTTCGCCGGAGCAGGTGGAAACCATGCTGCGGGGGGCTGACCCGGATCATCCCGCGCCGGTGTGGCCGCGCCTGCAACTGGGCATGGAGGCGCGCCTTGTTCCCTATCTTCTTGATGAGCATCCGCAGACGGCGGCGGCCATCATTGCCCATCTTGATCCTGACCTGGCGGCCCGCTGCATTGCCATGCTGCCGCGCGACACGCGCGTGTCCATCATCACCCGGATGCTGAAGACGGTGCCCATGGCCGAAGCGGTGGAACGGCTGCTGCAGGACTGTCTGCGCCTTGATCTTCTCGGCCGGGCCGAGACGGGGTCGGAGGGCGATGCACGGCTCAAGATCGCCACGCTGATGAACAAGCTGGCGCAGGAGGAAGCCCAGGAGATCCTCGACATGCTGTCCCAGACCCGGCCTGACGAGGTCAGGGCGCTGCGCGCCCTCATCTTCGCCTTCGAGGATCTCGGCAAGCTCGACCCCACCCACCGGCTCAAACTGTTCGACAAGCTGGTGCTGGAACAGGTCATTCTGGCGCTGCGGGGCACGCCGGAAGCCTTCCGCACCATGGTGCTGTCGTCGCTGTCGGCGCGGTCGCGGCGCATGGCCGAGGCGGAACTGGCCAGCAATGCCGAACAGCCGCTCAAGGGCACGGCGGCGGCGCGGCGGGCCATTGCCGATGCGGCCATTGTCATGGCCGCCAACGGCGACATCAAACTGCCGGATCCCGATGCGCCGGAAAGTCCGGCGCCACCGCCGGCGGCCAGCACCCCGGCCAGCACCCCGGCAGCGGCATGAGGGCGGTGAATGTCCGCCCTTGAGGACAAATCGTCCAAAACCGAACAGCCGACCGAGAAGAAACTGGCGACGGCCATTGAAAAGGGCCAGACGCCGGTGTCGCGCGAGGCCATCACCTTTACCTCGCTCCTGGCCATGCTGGCGGTGCTGGCACTTGGCGGCCAGGGTTTTGCCACAGCCCTGCAGGGCTGGCTGGCGGGGCTGCTCGATCAATCGGGCAGCATCAGCCTGAGCGACCATGATGAGGCCCGCCAGTTGTTTGCCGATGTGATGGTGACCCTGGGGGCACTGGTGCTGCCGGTCATGGCGGCGCTGGCGGCGGGGGGCATTCTGGGGTCGCTGGCGCAGAACCTGCCGCAGGCCAATCTGGAGCGGCTGGCCCCCAAGGGGGAGAGGCTGTCACCGGCTGCCAATGCCAGGCGCATCTTCGGTGTGGCCGCCCTGGTCGAACTGGGCAAGTCGCTGGCCAAGCTCGCCGTGGTGGGGGCCATTCTGTTCTATGTCGGACGCCAGCAGGCCGCCGACATGGCGGTCACCGCCATGGGTGAGCCTGGCGCCATTCCGGCGCTGGCGCTGCATGAGGGGGTGCGCCTGCTGTGGCCGCTTGCCCTGGCGGCCATGGTGCTGGCGGTGGGCGATCTGGCCTGGGTGCGGTTCAAATGGCGCCGGGACCTGATGATGAGCCGCCATGAGGTGAAGGAAGAATACAAGCAGGCCGAAGGCGACCCCGAAATCAAGGGCCGCATCAAGATGCTGGCGCGGCAGCGCCTGGCCAAGCGCATGATGGCGGCGGTGCCGCGCGCCACCATGGTGGTGGTGAACCCCACTCATTATGCGGTGGCGCTGCGCTATGTGCCCGATGAGCAGGCGGCGCCGGTGGTGCTGGCCAAGGGGGTGGACTCGCTGGCGCTGCGCATCCGCGGTCTGGCCGAAGATCATGACCTGCCGGTGATCGAGAACAAGCCCCTGGCCCGTGCCCTTTATGACCAGGCCGAGGTGGGCAGCATGATTCCGCCCGAGTTCTATCAGGCGGTGGCGGAACTCATTCTCTATCTGCAGGCGCGCGGGCGCTATGCCGCGGTAGCAGCACGCTGACCCGCCAGCCCCGGACAAGATTGAAGCACTAGTCTGTCCTTCAGGATCAGCATGGAGTTGACCCATGGATATTTTCAGCGTGGCCTCACGCCATATGGAATGGCTGTCGGCGCGGCAGGCGGTGATCGCTGGCAACATTGCCAACGTCAACACGCCGGGCTTCAGGGCGCGCGATGTGGCGGCGCTGTCACCGGCGGACGGGGGCATGGACCTTGCTGCCACCCGGCCCGGCCACATCACCGCAGCGGGCGATGAAGCGACGGGCTTTGCCGTGGTGCTGCAGCAGGCCGGCAAGGATGTGCCCCATGGCGCCAATACGGTGCGCCTGGAGGATGAACTGATGAAGGCCTCGGAGGGCGGCAGGCAGGCCGGCTTCGATGCCAGTGTGATGAAAACCTTTCACCGTCTGCTTCTGGCGAGTCTGAAATGAGTGGCATTGAACCGCTTTCGGCGGCGGCGCGCATTGCCGCCTCCGGCATGGCAGCGCAGTCGCTGCGGCTTCGCGTTGTGGCCGAAAACATTGCCAATGCCGAAACCACCGGCAAGACAGCGGGTGCTGCCCCCTATGCGCGCAAGACCGTGAGCTTTGCCAATGTGCTGGAGGAAGAAAGCGGCGTGACGCGGGTGGAAGTGGACAAGGTGGGGCGTGATACGGCGCCCTTTCCGCTGGAGTTTCAGCCTGGTCATCCGGCAGCCGACGCCCAGGGCTATGTGAAGATGCCCAATGTCAACATGCTGGTGGAAATGGCCGACATGCGCGAGGCCACCCGCAGCTATGAGGCCAATCTTCAGGTCATCAGGCAAAGCCGCGACATGGGCAATCTGCTGGTGGACCTGCTCAGAGGTGGATCATGATCGAAGCCCTGTCACTTCTTGGCGGCGTGACCGCAAGCCTGCGCCCGGCGGCCCCCGCCGCCGGTGAGGCTCCGTCCAAAAGTTTCGGCGCGGTGCTGGGCGAACTGGTGGGTTCCGTTTCCGGCAGCCTGAAGGCGGGCGAGACGGCGGCCATGGGTGCTGTTACCGGCGCGGTGCCGCTGCAGACGGCGGTCGAAAGCATCATGCAGGCCGAACGCACCCTGACCGCCACCATTGCCGTGCGCGACAAGGCGCTGGCGGCGTGGTCGGAAATTTCCCGCATGCAGATTTGATCGAGGAGAGGTGAGTATGCGCGTCTTGTCCATCGCCGCCACCGGCATGAGTGCCCAGCAGCTCAACGTCGAGGTGATTGCCAACAACATTGCCAATGCCAACAGCACCGGCTTCAAGCGGTCGCGGGCCGAATTCACCGATCTGCTCTATCAGACCGAGCGGGTGCATTCGATTCCCAACCGCGATGGTCAGGGGGCCATTCCCGAAGGGGCGGAACTCGGTCTGGGCACCAGGCTCACCGCCATCCGCGCCATCAACCTGCAGGGGCCGCTGGCCAACACCGGCAACCGGCTGGACTGGGCCATCAACGGGGCGGGCTTCTTTCAGGTGACGGGGCCGGACGGCGAAATCATGTACACGCGATCGGGGGCGTTCAACACCAATGGCAACGGCGAACTGGTGACCGCCGACGGCTATCGGGTGGAGCCGGCCATTACCGTGCCGGCCGAGGCCACCGATGTCGAGGTCAATAGCTCGGGCCAGGTGTTTGCGCGCATTCCCGGCCAGACCGAGGTGCAGGCCATTGGCCAGGTGACCCTGGCCAGCTTTGTCAATCCGGCGGGGCTGGAGGCGGCGGGCGGCAGTCTGTTCCGCGCCACCGAAGCCTCGGGTGCTGCGGCCACGGGCCCGGCGGGTGAGAATGGCCTTGGCGTCATTCAGCAATGCTATCTGGAGGAAAGCAACGTTGATCCGGTGAAGGAGATCACCGAACTGATTTCGGCCCAGCGCGCCTATGAACTGAATTCCAAGATCATTCAGGCGGCGGACGACATGGCGGGTGTCGTGTCCAAGGGGCTGCGCTGAGGCGGATGATGCGGCGGCTGCTGGTCATGGCGATGCTGCTGGGGGGCGCTGAACCGGCGCTGGCCGAGGTGAAGCCCCTGCCGGTGCCGGTGGTGACGCTTTATCCGGGCGATGTGCTGGACGCGCAGCGCATCGGCTTCAAGGATTTTCACCTGACGGCTGACACGCCGGACCGCTTTGCCATGACGCGCGCGCAACTCGAGGGCAAGACGGCGCGGCGCACGCTGGTTGCCGGCAAGCCCATTGCGCTGGCCCATGTGGCGGGGCAGCGGGTGGTGCGCAAGGGCGTTCCGGCCCATGCCGCCTGGCAGAAGGGGGCGCTCAGCATCGATCTTATGGTGGAACCGCTGGATGATGGCGCGGCGGGTGACTTGATCCGGGCGCGCAACAGCGAGACGGGGGCGGAATTGCGGGTTCTGGTGCGGGCCGATGGCACGCTGGTGGCGGCACTATGAAGAGGCTTTGTCTGGCGCTGGTGGCGCTGCTTCTCGCCGTGGCCCCCCTGGGTGCGACCGAGCGGATCAAGGACATTACCACCGTGCAGGGCCTGCGCGACAATCAGCTGGTGGGCTACGGGCTGGTCATCGGCCTTTCCGGCACGGGCGACTCGCTGCGCAATGCGCCGTTCACCGAACAGTCCATGCGCTCCATGCTGCAGCGCATGGGGGTGGGGGTGGAGGCGGGCACGCTGCGCGCCCGCAACGTTGCCGCCGTGGTGGTGACGGCCACCCTGCCGCCGTTTGTGGCGCAGGGATCACGGCTTGATGTGACGGTGTCGTCGATGGGGGATGCCTCGTCACTGGCGGGCGGCATGCTGGCCATGACGCCGCTCATAGCCGCCGATGGCGAAGCCTATGTGGTGGCGCAGGGGCCGGTCATGGTGACGGGTTTTGCCGCTGCCGGACAGGCGGAAGCGGTAACCCAGGGTGTGCCCACCTCGGGCCGCATTCCCAATGGCGGGCTGGTGGAAAAGGACAATACCACCGACATGAACGGCACCCGCACCCTGGCGCTGCAATTGAACAACCCTGATTTCAAGACGGCGGTGACGGTGGCGGATGTGATCAACGCCCATGCCCGCCAGAACTATGGCGGCACCATTGCCGAAGCCCATGATTTTCGCAGCGTGGTGATCAAGCGGCCGGAGAAAATGTCGGCCTCGCGGCTGCTGGCTGAACTGGGCGACCTGACCGTGGAGGTGGATGGGTCAGCCCGGGTGGTGGTGGATGAGCGCACCGGCACCATTGTCATTGGTGACAAGGTGAGGGTGAAGCCGGTGGCGGTGACGCAGGGGTCGATTACCGTGCGCGTTACCGAGACGCCGCAGGCCTCGCAGCCCAATCCCCTGTCAGATGGCGAAACGCTGGTGCTGCCGGAAACCGATGTGGGCGTGGCCCAGACCGGCGGCCATGTGGCCATGCTGCAGGGGCCGACCATTGACGAACTGGTGCGCGGCCTCAACCAGATGGGGCTCAAGCCGCCGGGCATCATCGCCATATTGCAGGCGATCAAGACGGCGGGAGCCCTTCAGGGTGAATTGGTGGTGCAATGAGACGCTGGCTTGCCATGATGATGGTGGCCGTGCCGACACTGGCCCAGGCCGAAGAACCGGCGCCACCGCCGGATGTGCCGAACATGGTGACGCCCACCGGCCAGCCGCGCCCGCTGGAACGCGATTATTGCGTGAATTTTTCCGAGGCGGCGGCGGAGGCACGGGTGGCGCGCCAGCAGGCGGAACTTTCAGCGCTGCGCGACGCGGTGGCAGAGAAGATCAGCGAACTCAACCTGCGCACGGCAATACTGAAACAGTGGGTGGAACGGCGCGAGGCGCTGCTCAATGCGGCGGGCGATGAACTGGTGAAGATCTACGGCACGCTGGAGCCTGATGTGGCGGCCCAGCAGATCGTGCGGCTTGATGTGCGGGTGGCAACCTCGATCCTGCGCAAGCTCAAACCCGCAGCGGCGGGGGCCATTCTCAATGCCATGGAGCCGAAGCGCGCGGCTCTGCTGGCCAAAGTCATTTCCAGCGCCGGGGCAGGTCCATGAGGCGGGTGTTGATGGTGGCGTGTGTGATGCTGGGCGGTTGTGCGGCCAGCATGGAAGATTTCAATGCAGCCCCCGCCATGACGCCGGTGGGGTCGGGGTTGAGCGCGGAGCCATCGCCGGTGGCGGCGGGGGCAACCCCTTTCAACGCCTCGGCCACATCATGGCAGGGGGGGCCTGCCGATTATTTCCGCGATGCCAGGGCGCGCCAGCAGGGTGATCTGGTCACGGTGAAGATTGCCGTCAACGACAAGGCCAGCCTGAACAATTCCTCGAACCGCAGCCGCAAGTCCAACAGCAACGCCGACGCCAACATGGATGTGGGCTTCTTCAATCTGATTGCCCAGGGCTCCGGCAATGCCGATGTCACATCCAACTCCTCGGCCAGCGGCCAGGGCGCCACGGTGCGGTCGGAAAAGATCACCCTGTCGCTCGCGGCCGTGGTGAAGGAGGTTCTGCCCAACGGCCTGCTGCTCATCGAGGGCAGTCAGGAAATTCTGGTCAATTACGAAAAGCGCCGCCTGGTGGTGCAGGGCCTGGTCAATCCGCGCGACATTACGCCCGACAACACCATCACCTATGAGAAGATTGCCGAGGCCCGCATTTCCTATGGCGGGCAGGGGCGCTTGTCGGATGTGCAGCAGCCCGGCTGGGGGCAGCAACTTTGGGACAAGTTTACCCCCTTTTGATGGGGTCATGGCGGACGAATCGGAAAAAAACACCGACGCAGGCGGCAGCGGCAAGGGGCTGATGCTGGCCCTGGTCGTTCTGGCGGTGCTCGGCGGGGCGGCAGGCTTCGGGGGCGGCTATTTCCTGGGCCGGGACGCGCCGAAGCGCGTTGCGGCAGCGCCGGTTGCGGCGGGGGCGGTGGCACAGGCTGCGCCCACCCCCCGGCCGGAGGGTGAGGCGGCAGCAGAGCACGGCACTGAAAATGCTGCGGCAGTGGAACCCGCAAAGGAACCGGAGCCGCCGGTTGAACTGCAGGTTCTGGCACTCGATCCGATCATCACCAATGTGTCGAATCCGGCTGGTGCCTGGGCGCGGCTTGAGGCCTCGGTGGTGTGCCGCAAGGATTTGAAGGACACACCGGAAATCGTGCGCGCCCGGGTGGCCGAGCAGATCATGATCTATCTGCGCTCCATCACCCTCTCGGAGGTGGAGGGGGCGAGCGGGCTTCTCAACTTCCGCGAAGATCTGAAAACGCTGGTCAAGAGTCTCAATCCTGATGAGGTGCAGGACGTGCTGATCCGCACATTGGTGGTCGAATGAAACGGCTGGTGCTGGTGCTGGTGATGCTGGTGGCGGGGGCGGGCCTGGCTGAGGCGCAGGAGGCCGCACCAGCGCTCACCGACATGCTGGGCCAGCTTCTACCCGCGCAGGGTGGGGCGGTGTCGGGCAAGATCATTCAATATCTGCTGGTGCTGACGGTGCTGTCGCTGGCGCCGGGGCTGCTCATCATGGTGACGAGTTTCACCCGCATCATCATCGCGCTGTCCTTCCTGCGCTCCGGGCTTGGGCTTCAGACCACGCCCGCCAATCTGGTGATGATCTCGCTGGCGCTGTTCCTCACCTTCTTCATCATGGCGCCCACCTTCACCACCGCCTGGGAGGGCGGGCTCAAGCCCTACAGCGCCGGAGAGATCAGCGATAGCCAGGCCTATGAGCGGATTACCGCACCGTTCCGCGACTTCATGGTGAAAACGGTTCGCGAGAAGGACCTGGCGCTGTTCCAGGACGTGGCGGCGGAGAGCAAGGGTCTGGCCGGGGCCAGCGATGCGCGCGATCTGCGCATTCTTATTCCCGCCTTCATGATCTCGGAACTGCGGCGCGGCTTTGAAATGGGTTTTCTGATCGCGCTGCCCTTTCTCATCATCGATCTCATTGTCGCCATGGTCACCATGTCCATGGGCATGATGATGCTGCCGCCAACGATCATCTCGCTGCCTTTCAAGGTGCTGTTTTTCGTGCTGGTGG
The DNA here is from genome assembly GCA_937873445.1 of uncultured Alphaproteobacteria bacterium. Taxonomy (GTDB): domain Bacteria; phylum Pseudomonadota; class Alphaproteobacteria; order Rhizobiales; family Aestuariivirgaceae; genus Aestuariivirga. The sequence continues at coordinate 22,932 of CALMWF010000013.1, read as the reverse complement.
ACGGCTGGAGCCTGCTGGCGGGAAGCCTGATTCGATCTTTTTCACAATAATCGCAGCAGCCGAAGATTGTGCGAACCTTATTAGCTTCACTTTAAGATTTCGCTGATAGAACGCTGGTCATGGCAGGACGAAAGGCCTTCGAGGCCTGTCCGGCATTATGCCCCCGCTGCCATCCCGGTTTCAGTCCGGCATGTCCATTTCACTCACAGTCAGTCAGTCCTGAGGGAATAGACATTATGGCCAGCATTTTGACCAACACATCGGCAATGACCGCGCTTTCTTCGCTCAATGCCACCAACAAATCACTCGACAAGACCCAGAGCCGCATTTCCACCGGCTACAAGGTTGCCAGCGCCGAAGACAACGCCGCCTACTGGTCGATCGCCACAACCATGCGCTCCGACAAGGAATCGCTGGCGACGGTCAAGGATGCGCTCGGTCTCGGCTCGTCTACCCTCGACGTCACCTATACCGGCATCAACAGCGCCATCGATGTCACCAAGGAAATCAAGAACAAGCTGGTGGCGGCGCGCCAGCCGGGCGTTGACCGCTCCAAGGTGCAGGCCGAAATCACCGAGCTGCAGAACCAGCTGAAGTCGGTGGCCGACTCCTCGGTGTTCTCCGGCGAGAACTGGCTGTCGGTCGATTCCGGCGCGACGGGCTTCAACGCCACCAAGTCCATGGTTTCGTCGTTCACCCGGTCGGCTGGCGCCATTTCCATCGGCACCATCAGTGTCGATATCAGCGACATCAAGCTTTACGATGCCGATGACCAGTCCGGTCTGCTTGATACGGAAGCGACCACGACCCATGGTGCCGTCACTTATTCAGTGGCCACGCTGAACATTTCCGCGCTCACCGACACGGCCAATGATCTGGCCGACCTCGAGCAGATGATCGGCACGGTGGACTCTGCCATTTCCGGCATGACCTCGGCGGCCGCCAATGTTGGCGCGGTGAAGACCCGCACTACGCTGCAGAAGGACTTCGTCACGTCGCTGATGAACGCCATTGACCGCGGCATTGGCACGCTGGTGGATGCCGACATGACGGAAGAGTCGACCAAGCTTCAGGCCCTGCAGGTGCAACAGCAGCTCGGCGTGCAGGCGCTCTCCATCGCCAACCAGAGCAGCCAGACCATTCTGTCGCTGTTCCGCTGAGTGAATAGGGCCGCGGGGAGGCTCCTCCCCGCGGCCTTGTCCTGCCGCCTGTCCGAAGTGAGACGCCGGCTTTACCAATCCTTAACGCTGACGGTGCAGTCTCTGGCCATGGCAGGGCGTGATTTGCGCCTGGCATGAGGCCCCCGCTGCCATTCCGGTCCGGTCCGGCATGTCCCCTTTCGTGTGACGCGCGGGACAGACCATGAGCAGCATCATCACCAATGCCTCGGCCATGACGGCCCTTTCCAGTTTGAACAAGACCAACAAGGCTCTGGATCAGACCCAGAACCGCATTTCCACCGGCTATCGCGTGGCCACGGCCGAGGACAATGCCGCCTACTGGTCCATTGCCACCACCATGCGTTCGGACAATTCAGCACTGTCCACCGTCAAGGATGCGCTGGGCCTTGGCGGGGCCACCGTCGATGTGGCCTATACCGGTGTCAACAGCACCATTGATCTGGTCAAGGAGATCAAGAGCAAGCTGGTGGCGGCGCGCCAGCCCGGCGTGGACCGCGGCAAGGTGCAGGCCGAAATCGCCCAGCTTCAGCTTCAGCTCAAGAGTGTGGCGGATTCCTCGGTCTTCTCCGGCGAGAACTGGCTGTCGGTGGATTCGGGCGTGGCCGGGTACAATGACACCAAGTCCATTGTCTCGTCGTTCGGGCGCAGCAACGGCACAATCACCATCCAGACCATTTCCATCACCATCGCTGACATGAAACTCTATGATGCCAACGACCAGTCGGGCATTCTCGATCTTGCCGACACCACGACCAATGGTGGCACGGCCTATTCGGTGGCGACGCTGGATATTTCCACCCTCACCGATTCCGCCAATGATCTGGCCGATCTGGAGCAGATGGTGGGCTGGGTGGACACGGCGCTGGGCAAGATGACCACGGCAGCGGCTGACGTGGGCGCGGTGAAGAAGCGGATTTCGCTGCAGAGCGATTTCGTGTCGAGCCTGATGAACGCCCTGGACCGCGGCATTTCCAGCCTGGTTGATGCCGACATGACCGAAGAGTCAACCAAGCTGCAGGCCTTGCAGGTGCAGCAGCAGCTGGGCGTGCAGGCGCTGTCCATCGCCAATCAGAACAGCCAGAACATCCTGTCCCTGTTCAAGGGCTGAGCACTCTCCGGTTTCGGGCAAGGGCCGGGCGTTAGCATCGGCAACGGGCATCCGTTTGTGAGAGGCTGAGTGGCATGGTTTGGATGACGCGTCTTTTTGCCGGTCTGGCGGCGCTGGGCGGAAGGCGGCTTGCCGCGCTGGCGGTGGCGGGGCTTACGGTGTTCGCACTGGTGGCGGTGTCGGGCTATTATCTGTCGCGCCCAGCGCGCGAGGTACTCTATTCCAACCTCGACACCGAGGATGTGAATCGCATTGGCGCGGCGCTGGCGGCGGCGGGCATTGCCTTTGACGTCAGCGTCAAGGGCGACGCGGTGCTGGTCGACTATGGCAAGACCGCCACGGCGCGCATGATCCTGGCTGAACAGGGCCTGCCGAAGAGCGACCGGTCGGGATACGAGCTTTTTGACAAGATGGGTTCTCTCGGCCTCACCTCCTTCATGCAGCAGGTGACGCGGGTCAGGGCGCTGGAAGGGGAACTGGCGCGCACCATCCAGCAGATAGCCGGCGTCAAGGCGGCGCGGGTTCACCTGGCGCTGCGCAACGAGGGCAGTTTCCGGGCGGCAGCCGAACAGCCCACGGCTTCGGTGGTGCTGCGTCTCGACGGCGCGACCGCGGGCTTCCGCTCTGAGGCGGTGCAGCATCTGGTGGCGGCCGCGGTGCCGGGGCTTTTGCCCAATCAGGTGACGGTGATGACCACGGACGGGGCGCTTCTGGCGGCGGGCGGCGATGAGGCCATGGCCCAGCCCGGACAGCTCATCGGCCTTGAACATGAGGTGGCCGCCGACGCCGAGGACAAGATTTCCCGCACCCTGTCACCCTATCTGGGAGTGGGGAATTTTCGCGTCAGTGTCACAGCCAGGCTCAACACCGATCGGCGCGAGATCAATGAGACGGCCTTTGACCCCGAGTCCAAGGTTGAACGGTCGACGCGCTCGGTGAAGGAAAACAATGAATCGCAGAACCGCCAGTCGCAACAGGCGGTGAGTGTGGAACAGAATGTGCCGCAGGAGGCCAACCCCTCATCCGGTGGCGGCGACAGTTCGTCCGACAAGAAGGAACGCAAGGAAGAAACCGCCAATTACGAAATCAATTCCAAGCAGACAGCCACCGTGTCGCATGGCTATGGCGTTGACCTGTTGTCGGTGGCCGTGGTGGTGAACCGGCCGGTGCTGGCAAAATCGCTGGGCGACAATGCGCCCGAGGACAAGATCACCGCGCGCATTGATGAACTGGCGCGGCTGGCCCGCTCGGCCATTGGCTTTTCGGAAAAGCGCGGCGACACGCTGACCGTGACAGCGGTTGATTTCATCGCCGATCAGGCAGCCCTTGATGCCATGCCCGAGGAAAGCCTCATGATGCGGCTTTCGGGCCATGTGGGCAGCGTCATCAATGCGGCGGCGCTGATCATCGTGTCGCTGCTGGTGATGCTGCTGGGGCTGAAGCCGGCGCTGAAACTCATTCTGGCTGCCCCGCCGGCAGGTGCACCCGCGCCCGCTGCGGTTGGTCAGTTGCCGGGGCTGGAGCCGGGGCAGGGGGCAATTACCGACGCCACGGCGCAGGAGCTGCTGCTGCTGTCGGGCAAGGCGCCGCAGGACAAGCTGGCCCGCATTGTCGAGATTGACGCCGACCGGGCGGCCCAGGTTCTGAAACAGTGGCTGCGACAGCCGGACACGGTGGGTTAGGCCATGCGCACGCTGAAGGACTGGCTGGCCGCAGCCCCGCGTGAAAGAGCGCGCCTGCCGGGACTGGAACGGCTGGCGGCCCTGGAGACCGAACTGGCGGCCCAGCGCACGCAGCTTCTGGCACGGGAGGAAGAGGCAGCAGCCCAGTGCCGAAACCTTGTGGACGAGGAAGTGGCCGCAGCCCGCCAGCGCTGGGTGCAGGCTGAGGCCGAAGAGCTTGCCGCCCTCATCCAGCATCAGATGACAGTTCTGGAAGAGCGGCTGGCGGCGGCGGTGGAGGCGGTTCTGACGCCCTTTCTTGACAGCGAGGTGAGGGGGCGGGCGGTGGCTGATTTTGCCGCGCTGTTGCGCCGGCACCTGGCCGATGGCGGCGCCCTGACGGTGACCGGGCCGGGCGATCTGCTGGACGGTTTGCGGGCGGCCCTGGGCGAGGCCGCCGCCATGGTGACCTTTGTGGAGGGGCCGGGCGCGGACCTCAGCGCCCAGGCCGGCTCGACCCGATTTGCCAGCGCCGTGCAGGAGTGGCGTGACCGGCTGGCGGGAGGTGCAGCATGAGCAAGGGCAAGGGCGACAATGAGGTCCATGAGACCATCCTGATCCGCCGGGTCAATCATGGTGACCATGACACGCCGCATGGCGGGGCGTGGAAAATTGCCTATGCCGATTTCGTCACCGCCATGATGACCTTCTTTCTGGTGATGTGGCTGATTAATTCGGCCAATGAGGTGACCAAGAAGCAGGTGGCAAGCTATTTCAATCCCATCAAGCTGTCGGACAACGCCTCGGGCGACCGCGGCCTGGGCAGCAAGGTGCCGACCAACAAGGACGCCAAGGACAACAAGGATGAATCAACCGCCATCAAGCTGCCGGGCACGCTGAAACCCATGGGCGACCGCGAGGCGGCGGCAAGCCAGCAGACGGCCCCCTCGCCAGAGGACAAGATGCTGACCGACCCCTACCGGGCGCTTGATGAAATTGCCCGCGACCGGGCCGGCAAGGGCACGGCGCGGTCACCTGATCTTTTGGGCAATGGTGCCGGCGATCCCTTTGATCCGCAAAGCTGGGAGGCGCTGAAGGAAGCCCAGCGCCGCGACTTTCCGACCGGCATGACGGGGCAGGGCAAGTCGCAGGTGGACGGCACTGCGGATGCAAAACCGATGGCGCTGGCGCCCGAGGGGGCCATTCGCCCCGGCGTTGATGGCAAGCGTGAAAGCGCCGAGCAACTGGTGGCGCGCGCCAAGGACATTCTGAACGAAATCAAGACGCTGGCGCATAATGATGGTTTGGCCATGGACCTGAACATGACGGTGGAGCCGGTGCCGGAGGGGGTGCGGATTTCGCTGACCGACGGCAGCAATGCGGCCATGTTTGCCTTGGGGTCGGCCCGCCCCAGCCCGGCGCTGATCGCCCTGCTGGAAACGGTGGCCAAGGTTCTGACGCAGCATGAGGGCGCGCTGGTGATTGCCGGCCATACCGATGCCAAGCAGTATCGCAACCGCCACTATGACAACTGGCAACTGTCGACGGCGCGCGCCCACATGGCGAGCTACATATTGTTCCGCGGCGGGCTGGAACAGACCCGGGTGATGCGCGTCGAGGGCCATGCCGACCGTGACCTCAAGGTGCCGGACAAGCCGGAGGATGGCGCCAACCGCCGGGTCGACATTGTGCTGATGAGTGCGGAAAAATGAAGCGCCGTCTGGTCCTGGTCTTGGTGGCTGTTCTGGCCGGCGGCACCGGGGCGGTGCGGGCCGAGTCGGGCCATGAGCCGGGCCATGAGCCGGGTCCAGAGCCGGGGCCTGTGGTGGAAGCGGTCAATGCCGATGAGCTGCTGAAGGCCCTGCCGGTGCTGACGCCGGTTGAGCGCAAGCTCAAGCTGCTGCGCCGCGCCCAGGACCAGATTGTCCGGGGGCGGGGCGAAGCGGCAGAGGAGCAGCGCCACATTCTCGGCGCGATGGAGGCACTGTTTGACTCACCCGATTACTGGCGGCTGTTTACACCCGGCGATGCCAGCGCCATTGCTGCCTATGGCTTGAGCGGCGGGCGCCCCGATGTGGTGGAGCGGGCCGCCCAGCAGGCGTCCATCACGGCGCGAGACCGGCAACTGCTGCAGGGTGTGGCCTATTACGCGCGCGGTCTCATCGCCGAGGCCGCAGGCAAGCTTAAGGATCTGACCACGGAGGGCTATCCGGCGCTGCTGGCCGGACAGATTGCCATGGTGCAGGGGCTGGTGCTGGACGACGGGGACTATGTGCGCCGCGTGCTGCTGCTGGATAAGGCCATGAACAGTGTGCCCGGCACCATGGTGGAGGAGGCCGCACTGCGCCGCCTGGTGGTGCTGGCGGCCGTGAAGGGCGATGCGGCGGTGTTTGTGTCGGCGGCACGGCGCTATGGCATGCGCTTTGGGTCCTCGCTCTATGCGCAGGAGTTTCACGACAGTCTGGCGGTGTCCATTTCCCGCCTGTTTGGCCGGGGGCTTGATGCGGCGGCGGCTGATCTGGTGCTGGCACGCGAGCCACAGTCCCAGCGGGCCCTCATTTATGTGGCGCTGGCGCGGCTGGGCATCGCCATGGGCCGCACCGACCTCTGCCTCTATGGCGGCCGGCACGCGCTGCGGCTGTTGCCAGAGCAGACGCCGCCTGCCCGTCAGGCCCTGCTTTACGTTCTGGCCTGCCGGGTGGTGAGCGGCGACACTGTGGCAGCAGCCGAACTGGCGGACATGACCAACACCGCACTGAACCGTGATGAAGCCGCCCTGCTGGAGCGGGCCCGGCGCATGGCGTCGGCCATTGCCGCCCCGCCGCAGGCCGCTGGCGCGGCGGTGTTGGACAAAGGCCCGGGCGATGAACTGGCGGCACTGGGTGCCACCGCCCTGGCTGAGGCTGCAGCCCAACTGGCGAAGGTGACACCATGACGACGACGGCAGTGGACGGTGTGCGGGTGAAGGTGGCGTCGGGCCGTTCCCTTGCCGCCCACAGGCATGGCAAGGGGGCCGGAGCGGGCGCGGGTTTCAAAGGCGCGCTGGGCGCGCTGGGCGCGCTTGCCAAACCGGCCCAGCAGACAGCCGCCACCGCGGCAGGGCTGAAGGACAAGCCACTGGCCGACAATCAGCCTGCTGCCGAACGGCCAGCAGACGCGCCCGCCGCTCAGGTTCAGGCGCTTCTGGCGCTGGCCCCGGCGGCGTGGCCGGTGACAGGCGCCCCCCAGGCGGGTGAGAGCGGGCCGGATCAGCCGGATCTGCCGGATGTGACCGATGCGCCAGCAGCAGCTGCGGCAGGGCTGGCGGCGGGCGCGGCCCGCCCTGGCGCGGCCCCCCGGCATGCCGAGGCCATGGGGCAAGCGGCGCTCATGCCAGAAGGAAACAGCGAAGCCTGGTCCGGCCCCGCGGCCGCGCTGCCGCAAGCCCCCGGCGGGGGCAAGGCGCGCATCATCGCGGCGGTGGAGCCCATGCAGCTGGAGCAGCCCGTGGTGGACCGGCTGCCGGTGGCGGAAGGGCCGCCGGGTCCGGTGCTGGCGGCTTCGGGCCCGGCCACGCCGCCGCCATCACCCGCCCGGCAGATTGCCGCGCTGGTGGCTCCGGCTGCCGCAGCGGTGCCGCCAGAGGCCGAAGAGACGGTGAAGGTTCTGCGCCTGACGCTGCAGCCTGAACATCTCGGTGCGGTGGAGGTGACGCTGAAGCGGCGGGGCGCGGCCATCGCCATTGCCATTGCCACCTCCAGTGCCGCAGCACAGCAGGCCATTGCCCATGATCATGACAGTCTGCGGCGGGCGCTGGAAACGGCAGGCCTGGTACTGCCGGAGGGGGCGCTGAGCGTGGTGGTCCGGCCGGCTGCCGATCCGGCCAGTGCGCTGCCGCTCCATGGCGGGGCAAGCTTCGCCGCCCACCATGGCGGCGGCACGGAGGCGCGTTCCGGCGGCCAGAATTCTGCCGCGCGCCGCGCTGACTCCGGCAGAGGGGACGGCCATGACATACCGGTTGCGGAGGATGCTGGCGGCACTCGCCGCGCTGGTCTTTATCTCTGAGGCAAAGGCCGGTGACGGGGCCATCTGCGAACGCTACATGACCCAGACGGCGGCGGCCGAAGGGGTGCCGCTGGGCGTGCTCTATGCCGTGGGGCTGACCGAAACAGGACGCAAGGGGTCGCTCCATCCCTATGCCCTCAACATCACCGGGCGCACCGTCATCACCCGCAGCAAGCAGGAGGCGATGGCCGCATTTGCAAAGGCGCGCAAGCAGGGCCACACCCTCATTGATCTTGGCTGCATGCAGGTGAACCACCACTACCATGGCGACCAGTTCCGCTCGCCTGCCGACATGCTCGACCCGCCCCAGAACATCACCTATGCGGCGCGCTTTCTGAAACGCCTGCGAACCCAGGAGGGGAGCTGGACCATGGCGGTGGCGCGCTATCACGCCGGGCCCGACAACAATCCGGCCCAGAAACGCTACATCTGCGCGGTGATCCGCAATCTGGTGGCCACGGGCTTCGGCAACTGGACCAGCGCATCGCGCGCCTTCTGCCGGTCGTGACGGCGGGCCAGCCCGGCGCAAGGAAGCCGTGCGACAGTTGCTCCATCAGTGTGAGGAGAGTGACCCCATGAGTCTCTACGGCGTGATGCGCACCAGCACTTCCGGCATGTCGGCCCAGTCCAACCGTCTGGCCACGGTGGCCGAGAATGTCGCCAATGTGAACACCGACGGCTACAAGCGTTCGTCGTGCCGGTTCTCATCGCTGCTGGTCGATTCCTCGTGCGGCTGTTCCTATAATTCCGGCGCGGTTGAAACCAATGTGCGCACCGGTGTCGGGGCGCAGGGCAGCCTCATTTCCAGCGACAGCATTACCGATCTGGCGGTGAGCGGCGACGGCTTTTTCGTGGTGGCCGACGACATGGGCACACCCTATCTCACCCGGGCCGGCGCCTTTGTGGCCGACGGTGAAGGTGAACTGGTCAATGCGGCGGGCTTTCGCCTGCTTGGCTATCCGCTGAACGGCACCGACCCCAACGTCACGGTGAACGGCTATGCCGGACTGGTGCCGGTGTCGCTGGCCGAACTGGCGCTCACCGCCACCCCCTCCACCAGCGGGCTTTTCACCGCCAATCTTCCGTCCCAGTCGGCGGCGCTGGCGGCCGCACAACTGCCGTCCGGCAATGCTGCCACGGCCAGCTACACCGCCAAATCCTCCCTCGTGGTCTATGGCAATCTGGGCGAGACCCGCACACTTGACCTTTATTATGCAAAAACCGCCGACAACAGCTGGGAACTGGCCGTTTATGACCGGGCTGATCTTCCGGCCACCGGCACATTTCCCTATGGCGCCGGCCCCATTGCCACCACCACGCTGAGCTTTGCTGCCAGTAACGGCCAACTGGCCCCCGCCAGCCCCACGTCCATCACCATTCCGGTGCCAGACGGGGCGGCGCTCACCCTTGACCTGTCGGAGATGAGCCAGCTTGCCACCGGCTATATGGTGCTGGGGGCGCAGGTGAACGGCAATGCCGCGGCCTCTGCCGACATTGTGGAAATTGCCCGCGACGGCACCGTCTATGCAGCCTATGACAATGGCGACCGGCGCGCCGTCTATCGGCTGCCGCTGGCCAGTGTGGCCAGCCCCGACAATCTCGATCAGCAGACCGGCAATGTCTTTGTCACCACCTCCGAGTCAGGCCCGGTGCGGCTGGGATTTGCCCAGGAGGGCGGACGCGGCGACATCGTGTCAGGGGCGCTGGAACAGTCCACCGTCGATCTCGCCACCGAACTCACCGACATGATCGATGCGCAACGCGGCTACACCGCCAATTCCAAGGTGTTCCAGACCGGCGCTGAACTCATGGATGTGCTGGTCAATCTGAAGCGCTAGCCATGACAGGTCTCAGCGCGGCACTGTCCTATGCCCTGTCGGGACTGACCGTTTCGGCGGCCCAGACGGCGGTTGCCTCTCGCAATGTGACCTATGCGGGCGATGCCGACTATGTGCGCCGGACCACGGCGCTTTCCACCCTGCCGGATGGGGCGGCGGTGCTGTCGGCGACCACGCGCAGCGTGGACGCACGGCTTCAGGCCGATCAGTTGCGCAGCAGCGCCGATGCGGCGGGCCAGACGGTGACGCTCGATGCCTATACGGAACTGAGCGCCACGGTGGGCGATCTCAATGATGGCCAGTCCCTTGCCGCCGGCATTAGCAATCTTGCCATCAGGTTGGCGGATCATGAGGCCCATCCTGCCGACCGCACACTGGCTGCCGCTGCCGTGGGGGCGGCTGATGATGTGGCCCAGCGCCTCAACGATGCATCCGCCACGGTGCAGAAGGTGAGGCAGGACGCGGACCAGGCCATTGCCCGTTCGGTTGCCACCATCAACACCCTGCTGCAGCGCTTCCAGACCGTCAACCAGGAGGTCATCAACCGCAGCGCCGATGATGCCGCGCGCAATGATGCTCTCGACCAGCGCGACAGCATTCTGAAGCAACTGGCGCAGGAAATCGGCATTCGCACGGTGACGCGGGCCGGCCATGACATGGCGATCTACAGCGATGGCGGGGTGACCCTGTTCGAGACCACGGCGCGCAGCCTGAGCTTCACGCCGAGCCCGACCCTGTCGCCCGGCGGCCTGGGCAATGCCGTTTATGCCGATGGCGTGCGGATCACCGGTGAGGCATCGGCCATGCCGTCGGTGGCAGGGCGGCTGCAGGCGCAGATGGCGGTGCGCGACACTCTCACGTCGCAGTATCAGCGTCAGCTTGACGAGGTGGCGCGGGGACTGATTGTCAGCTTTGCCGAAGATGATCAGACGGGGGCGGGCCTGGCGCAGGCCACCGGTCTGTTCAGTTACCCCGGCAGCCCGGCGGTTCCCGCAGCGGCCGTGCCGGGGCTTGCCGCAACCATCACCGTGCATGCCGCGGCCGCCGGCAATCCGTTTCTGCTGCGTGACGGTGGCTTTGGCGGCGCTGCCTATGTCGCCAACAGCAGCGGTGCGGCAGGCTTTCAAAGCCATCTTTCAGGTTTGATGACGGCCCTTTCAACCAGCCGGGCCGCCGACCCGGCGGCGGGACTTGGAGCGTCCGGCACGGTGGATCAGCTGGCCCGGTCCAGTGCGGCCTGGCTGGAACAGGGCCGCAACGGGGCCGACGCCGCGGCAACCACGGCAACAGCGCGCGCCGACCGGGCCACCGAGGCCCTGCAACGGGTCACCGGGGTCAACATCGATGAGGAAATGGCCCGGCTGCTCGACCTGGAAAAGGCCTATCAGGCCTCGGCCAAGGTGATGAGCGTGGTCAACCAGATGATGCAGCAACTGGTGGCGATTGTCTGATCATGCTGCGCCCTGAAACCATCAGCACACTGAGCTTGCGGACCACCAGCCTGGACCAGCTGCAGCGTGGCCAGACGGCACTGGCCCGCGCCCAGGCCGAACAGACATCGGGCCGGCTTTATGATGTGGGGCTGGCGCTGGCTTCCGGCGTGGCGCGCAACCTCGACTGGCACGGCGAACTGGCGCGCATTGAGGCGCTGGCCACGCGCAATGAACTGGCGGCGGTGCAGGCCGGTGTGGCGCAGGACGCCATGGAAGGAATTAGAAAGCTGACCCAGAGCCTGATGACAACCCTGGCCGGCAGCGGCAATGCCGCCACCGGGCGGGCGGTGGCGCAGGGGCAGGCTGAGGCTGCCTGGGGGTCACTGGTGGAGCTGCTGGGCGCCAGCCAGAACGGCCAGCACATATTCGCCGGCATCAACAGCGCCGAAGCGCCGCTTTCCGCCTATGCGGGCGGCACCGGCGAGGCGGCGGTTGCCGCCTCGTTTCAGGCGGCCTTCGGCATGACCCAGACCGATGCTGCCACAGGCACCATCACGGGCAGCCAGCTCGACAGCTATCTGGGCGGCGCTTTCGCCAGTCTTTTTGACCATCCCTCCTGGCAGGCCAACTGGTCGACGGCCAGTGATGACACGCAGACCGTCCGCGTCGGTGACCGGCAACAGATCAGCATTGCCGTGTCGGCCAATGCCGAGGGGTTTCGCGCCGTGGCCGAGGGCATTGCCATGGTCATGGACCTGGGGCGGGGGCCGCTGAACGACGCGGCGTTCAAAACACTCACCAGCCGCGCCATGGCACGCCTCACGCAAGGCATGGACGCTATCACAGCCGAGCAGGCGCGGGTGGGACTGGCACAGCAGACGCTCAGTGAAACCGGCGACCGGCTTCTGGTGCGCCGCGATTATCTTACCCGCGCCATCACGAATAGCGAAGGTGTGGACCAGACGGAGGTGGCGGTGCGGATCAATACACTGATGACACAGCTGGAGGCGGGCTATGCCGTCACCAGCCGCCTCAGCCGCCTCAGCCTGCTTAACTATCTCGACTGAAGAGGATGATGGCATGTACAGCGCAGCTTATCAGGACGTGGCCTCGGAAACATCGGCGCGCATCCGCGACAATGAACGCCGGGCCTTTGATCATTGCATAGAACTTCTGCACGCCGCCAGAGACGCAGGGCGCGGCACGCGCCAGTCGGTGGAAGCCCTGTTTTTTCTGAACCGGCTGTGGGGCGTGCTGCTTGAGGATCTGGCCACGCCGGAAAACGGCCTGCCGGAGGAACTGCGCGCCAAGCTCATTTCCATCGGCATCTGGATACTGCGCTATGCCGAGGAAATCCGCCTGGGCGGCCAGGACAACTTCCAGCCGCTGATCGAGATTTCCGAGACCATCAGCGCCGGACTGAGGAGAAACTGATGCACATTCATCTCAAACGCGGCGAGAAACTCTACGTCAATGGCGCCGTGCTGCGGCTCGACCGCCGGGCCACGCTGGAACTCATGAATGACGCGCAGTTTCTGATGGAAGGCCACATCATGCAGGCGGACCGGGCAACCACGCCGCTGCGCCAGCTTTACTTTGTCACCCAGACCATGCTGATGGATCCGGTCAACGCCGACATGACGGCGGCCCTCTACAAGCATCAGGCGGCGCAGTTGCGCCGGGCCTGTCACTCTCCGTCGGTTCTTGCCATTCTGGAACGGGCCGACCGGTTTGTGATGCAGATGCGCTATTTTGATGCCCTCAAGGTGCTGCGCAGCGGCTTTCCGGCCGAGGATGACATTCTCCGCGGCAAGACAAAACTGCAGGTGGAGGCGGCGTGATGTCAGTCTCTGCTGTTTCCGGTGCTGCCGCCAGCCCGTCCACCGCCGCCAGCGATGTTGCCAAGGCGACCCTCGACTACAATGCCTTTCTGACGCTGATGCTGGAGCAGATGAAAAATCAGGATCCCACGGCCCCGGTGGACCATGCCCAGAACCTGGCGCAGCTTGCCTCCTTTTCCAATGTTGAACAGTCCATCAAGCTGAACAGCAAGCTTGATCTGCTGCTGGCCCAAGGCCAGGCCGCTGACGCGGCGGGCCTGATCGGCAAAACCCTCACCTCTGCCGACGGAACCGTGAGCGGCCGCATCACCAGTGTGGAAATTGCCGGGCAGGGTCTTGTTGCCCATCTCGAAGGCGGCCAGAGCCTCACCATGGCCACGGGTGTGCGGCTGAGCTGAGGCCATGAACGAAACCGACGCCATGGAACTGGTGCAGGCGGCCCTGTGGCAGGTCATGGTGGTGGCCGGGCCGCTGGTCATTCCGGCGATGGTTGCCGGCATTGTCATTGCGCTTCTGCAGGCGCTCACCCAGGTGCAGGAGGCAACGCTGACCTTCGTGCCGAAGATGCTGGTGATCTTTGCCAGCGTCATGCTGACGGCACCCTTCATCGGCGCCCAGCTCCATGGCTTCACCGAAATGATCTATGGCCGGGTGGCAACCGGCTTCTGACCGGCCATCTTCACGCAAGCCCCGGTTTCTAGCATTGCGCCATGAGCACTGTGGATATAGCCGTTCCGCCGCTTTCGCGTCTGCGCGCCGATGTGGGCTTCGCCGTGGGCATGGCGGCCATTCTTGCCGTGCTGTTTCTGCCGGTGCCGTCCTTCATCGTCGATGTGGGGCTGGCGTTTTCGATGTCGCTGGCGGTGCTCATTCTCATGGTGGCACTGTGGATCGAGCGGCCGCTGGATTTTTCAGCCTTTCCCATGGTGCTGCTCATTGCCACCATGCTGCGGTTGGCCCTCAATGTGGCCACCACCCGCCTCATTCTCACCCACGGACATGAAGGACCGCATGCGGCGGGCTATGTGGTGGGCGGCTTTGCCAATCTGGTCATGGGTGGCGATTTTGTCATCGGCACCATTGTTTTCGTCATTCTGCTTACGGTCAATTTCGTGGTCATTTCCAAGGGTGCCACGCGCATTGCCGAGGTGGGCGCGCGCTTCACCCTCGATGCCATTCCGGGCAAGCAGATGGCCATTGACGCCGATCTGTCGGCGGGGCTCATCGACGATGGCGAAGCGCGGCGGCGGCGCAGCGAACTGGAACAGGAGAGCGCCTTCTTCGGGTCCATGGATGGCGCGTCCAAATTCGTCCGTGGCGATGCGGTGGCGGGCCTCATCATCACCTTCGTCAACGCCTTCGGCGGCATCCTGATCGGGTCCTTCCGGCATGGGCTGGATTTTTCCGCCGCCGCCGACACCTTCACCAAGCTGTCGGTGGGCGACGGGCTGGTGACGCAGATTCCGGCCCTCATCGTGTCGCTGGCGGCGGGTCTGCTGGTGTCCAAGGGCGGCAACCGCGGCACGGCGGAACGCGCCATTCTGCGCCAGCTTGGCGGCTATCCGAAGGCACTGATGGTGGCAGCGGCCCTGCTGGCCGTGATGGCGCTGATGCCGGGCCTGCCGTTTCTGCCCTTTGCGGTGCTGGCGGGCGGGCTTGCCGCCGCCAGCCGCATCATGCCGCGCCTCAAGGCCGAGGCTGAGGCCGCCGAGGCTGCGCAAAAACGGGCGGCCGCCGAACAGAAGGCCCAGGACGACCGGAACAACGTCAAGGAGCTGCTGCGCACGCCGGAAATTGAACTGTGTCTGGGGCGGCAGCTGACCTCGGCCATGCTGGTGGCGCACGGCGAACTGGCGCACCGGGTGGCCAAGATGCGGCGCAAATTCGCCCAGACCTATGGCTTTGTGGTGCCGGAGATCAAACTGTCCGACGATCTTTCGCTGCCGCCCAAGGCCTATGCCATCAAGATTCACGGCACGCTGGCGGCACGCGCCGACCTGCGCCTTGGCGATGTCATGGTGATTGCCGGTGAACGGCCCGCGCCCGATGTGCCGCATGAGGCGGTGAAGGAACCGGCCTTCGGGCTTGATGCCTTCTGGGTGCCGGATATGTTTTCAGCGGAATTGCGCGCCCATGGCCACAACCCGGTGGACGCCATGTCGGTGATGCTGACGCATCTGTCGGAGGTGGTGCGCGGCAACCTTGCCCATCTCCTGTCCTATCGTGACCTGCGCGCCATCACCGACCGGGTGGAGCCGGAATACAAGCGCCTGCTTGAGGAGGTGATCCCCTCGCTCATGTCATACTCCACCCTGCAGGCCATTCTGAAACTGCTGCTGGCCGAGCGCGTGTCGATCCGCAACCTCCATCTCATTCTTGAAGCGATTGCGGAGATTGCGCCCCATGCGCGCAAGCCCGAAATCATTGCCGAGCATGTCAGGGTGCGCATTGCCCAGCAGATCTGCGGCGATGTGGCCAGCGACGGGCGCCTGCGCGTGTTGCGGCTTGGCAACCGCTGGGATGCGGCCTTTCTGCAGGCCCTGAAGCGCGACGGCAAGGGCGAGATCGTGGAGTTTGACATTGACCCCCGCGCCATCGAGCAGTTTGCCAATGAGGCAACGGCGGCCATCCGCCCGCATCTTGACCGCGGCGAAAGCTTTGCCCTGGCGACTGCCCCCGAGGCCCGGCCCTATGTGCGCATGGTGGTGGACCGCCTGTTCCCCAATCTGCCGGTCTTGTCACACATTGAAATTGCCCGCGGCCCCCGCATTGAAGCCATTGGCAGCGTGTCATGACGGCCACGGGGCTTCTGGCCATGGCGCTGCTGGTGTTCTGCCGATGCGGAGCAGCGCTGATGCTGATGCCCGGCTTTTCCAGTGCGCGCTTTCCCATGCAGGTCAGGCTGTTCACGGCGCTGGCCCTGTCGGCCAGCCTGACGCCGCTCTTTGCCTCCGGCTTTGGCCCCATGGTGGCGCGCGGTGTGGTTGAACCGGCGCTGGTTTTGTCTGAGCTCTTGACCGGTGCCATGATCGGCCTGCTCGGCCGGCTTTACCTGCAGGCGCTGCACTTTGCCGGCAGCTTCATGGCCAATGCGCTGGGTCTGTCCGGCATACCGGGTCAGCCCATTGATGATACCGAAGCCTCGCCACCGGTGGCGACACTTCTGTCGCTGGCCGGGGTGATGATGATTTTTGCCACCAACCTGCATTTTGAAACCATCCGGGCGCTGCGTGATTCCTATGAGGTGCTGCCGGTGGGGCGGTTTCCGGCGGCGGCGTGGATGGCGGGGCAGGTGACGGAGACGCTGGCCCGCACGCTGGTGCTGGCGCTGCAATTCTCCGGGCCGTTTCTGATCTATGCGCTGGTGCTGAATTTCGCCCTTGGCCTGGCGTCCAAATTCACCCCGCAGCTGCCGCTCTATTTCGCCACGCTGGGCATTGCCACGGTGCTTGGGCTGGTGCTGCTCAGGGTGGTGACACCCGATCTCATGCTGGTGTTTGCGGATCATTACGGGGCCTGGCTGAGGGCAGGGAAATGACTGCGGCCCGGCTGGTTCGGGTTGACCGCCTGCTGCGGGCGCTGGCGCGGCTCATGGCGGCGGAGCGGCGGCGCATCGAAGCCCTGGAGCAGGAGCGGACTGGTCTTGAAGCTGCCGAACAGGCGGCCCGGGCCGCCTATGACCGCTGCGGCGCCCTGACCGATGTGGCGGCAACGGGGCTGACGCGGCTGTTGCAACGCTTGTGGAATGAACGGGCGCGGGTTGAGTCGGCCTGGGCGGCGGCGGCGGCGCGGCTGGCCCGGCTGGAGGTCACGGAAAGGCGCCTGCGCCTGAAGCGCCGCATGCTGGCCGAACAGGCCGCGCGCAAGGCCATGGAGCAGGAGGTGGCTGAGTGGGTGGGCCAGCGCCGGTTTTCTGCGCAAGGGTGAGGTTTTCTGCGCAAGCTTGAGGTTTTCTGCGCAAGCTTGAGACAAGGGCAGGCCGCTATTCTTGCCGGAAAAGCGGGGTGCCCATGGCGGTGCAACTGGTCAGTGATCTGGTGATGGATGTGATGCGCGCGGCCGAACCGGTGCGCGCCCAGGCGGCGGCTCGCAAGCTGGCGGGCGGGGCGGCGGCCGTGGACACGGTGCCGTTCAAACAGGCGCTCAGGGCGGCCGCTTCGCCGCGGACGCTGACGCGTGACATTGTGGCCGACGTCATGGCGGCGGCCGAGCCGGCGCGGCGGGCATCGGCGCAGGCAAAACTGGCGGCCGCCCCGGCGGATGCCGTCACCTCTGCCCGCGCCTTCCAGTCGCTGGTGCTGGCCAGCGCACTTGATGAGTTGATGCCCAAGGGTGATGACGGCGGGCTCTATGGCTCCGGCACGGCGGGCAATGTGTGGCGCAGCATGGCCGGTGAACAGATGGCCACGGCCCTGGCCGGGCGCGATGTGCTGGGCCTGAACCAGAGACTGGCAACAGCGATGGCCGGTGGCGGCAGCACTGCGGCCTGGCCCTTCGCAGCAAGTGGTCCCATCCGCCCCTTCACCAGCACCTGAGGCAGCATGTCCCCCTTTCTGGTTCGCATCACTGCCGATGACCGCGGCGAAGCCCACCGCCAAAATCTCATGGTATTGCTGGACCGGCTGGAGGACGTGCTGAATCAGGAGATGAAGGCCCTGCGCGGATCCAGCCTGGCGGCGCACCAGCCCTTCACCGACCGCAAGAACCAGCTGCTGCGCGACTTCATCACCTTTCAGAAGGGGCTTGTCGATCCGGTGGTGCTGAAGCCGCTCACCCAGCGGCTGGCGCGGGTCTCCATTCTGCTGCGGCGCAACCAGCAGCATCTCGGTGCGCATGTGGAGGCGCTGAGGGACATCTCGCAACTGATTGCCCAGACCATACTGGCCGAGGATTCCGATGGCACCTACAGCGCCAGGCGCGGGTGATGCGGCATGATGAAATATCTCATGGTGGGCGTGTGGGCGGTGCTGGCGGCGCTGGGCGGGGCCTATGGCGGCCATGCCTATGTGACCCGGCCTCCGCCGCCGGCCACGGAAAGTGCCGCGCAGATCACCCAGTTCCGCACCGACATGACGGGTGTGCCCATTCTGCAGCGCGGCCAGGTGACGGGCTATGTGGTGTTCCAGATGGTTCTGGAAGCGGACGTGAACAAATTTGCCGATCCGAAAATGGACCCGCAGCCCTATTTCATGGATGCGGCCTTCCGCGCCATCTTTGAAAACACCGATCGCGGCTTTTCCGATCTGCGTCCCAAGGATCTCGACAAGCTGACCGGCGATGTGGTGCGCATTGCCAATGAACGCATGGGGGAAGGCGTGGTGAAGCAGGCGCTGATCGAGCAGCTCAACTTCATCCGCCGCGACGAGATCCGTCAGAACTGGTTCAAGAAATGAAGGTGCCGCCGCCGGCCCGCCTGCCGTTTCCCGGCTGGACCCTGCTGGCGCGGTCGCGGCTGGAGGGGGCGGGCCTCGACCCCGTGATGGCTGCCGTGACGCAGCCGGTCATGGCTGCGGCCAGGCCGCGCCCCACGGCCTCTCCGGTGGTGATGCTGGAAATCCCGGATGCCGAGTGGCAGCGGGTCAGGATGCTGGTGCCGGAGCTTGACCGCTTTGTGCAGCGGCAGGCGCATGATCTTTCGCTGCCACCGCGCATCGTCGCGCAGACGGCCCTTAATGAACTGGCCGCCACGGGGGCAAAGACGGGGCGGGTCTGGGAAAACTGGTTTGACGAGGAGGGCGAGACCCATCGCCCCCCGCCGGGACAGGCGGGGCGGCCGGCTGACCCGACACCCGCGCCTGCGGCGGTGGAGCCGGGCCGGGCGGAAATATTTCATCCGACCACGGATGATATGGCCGCGGCGGTTGATCTGGGGCGAAGGCCTGCCCCGCCCCCGCGCGCGGCCCCCCTGCGCACCGACATGCCGCCGCCTGTGGCGGCGTCTGGCCCTGGCCTGATGGGTCCACAGCTGCATGTGTTTTTCATGGGCCTGGCCGGGCTGGCAACAACCCTGTTCACGGTATGGTTGGTGTCCTGATGTGACGATGTGCCATGGCACGGGCCTTGCTGATGGTGTCTCATCATCAGCAACCCGGTTCAAATCATGTCACCCCAGCAGCGCCAGAGACTATCCGCCCTTCCGCGTGTCGAGCTGGAGGCACTGGCCTTCGCTGCCATGGTGCAGGCGGCGGGCATTGCCGCCGACTATGGGCCGAACCGGTTTTTCGTGGCGCTGGTTTCGGGTTTTGCCGGTGGTGTCATGCTCACCGCACTGGGCTTCGTGGCGGGTGCGCTGATCGCCTGATTACAGCACAAAGGCGTCGCGGTTTCCCCGCACCGACTGGACAATATAGTCACGCACGGTGGCCACCCGGCGGGTGTCGTGGGTGTCGGCATGAGTCGTGAGCCAATAGCTGCGGGTGAAGCGGATGTCGGGCAGAAGGCGGGTCAGTTCCGGGAAGGAAGCCGCGGCATAGTCGTGCAGAATGCCAATGCCGAAACCGGCGCGCACGGCCTCCATCTGGGCCACCACCGAGCCACACTCATAATGCCGGGTCATGAATTTCGACAGTTCGGCGGCATAGTCGAGGGCGCGTGAATAGGCGTAGTCCTCCACATGGGTGATGAACAGGCGGCCCAGAAGGTCGGCCTTTCTGGTCACCGCGCCCTGGCGCGCCAGATGGGCAGCGCTGGCATAGACGGACAGCGAATAGTCGGTGAGCTTCGTCACCATCAACCGGCCCTGGCGCGGCGGGTCCAGTGTCACGACAATGTCGGCCTCGCGCCGCGACAGTGAAAAGGTGCGGGGCAGGGGCACAAGCTGGATGGTGAGGGCGGGGTGCTGTGCGGCAAGGGCGGCCAGTGACCGGGCGAGATAATAATTGCCCAGACCATCGGGGGCGCCGACCCGCACCGTGCCGGACACGGCGGCAGCCGCGCCCGACAGCTTTGCCCCCGCTTGCAGCAGTTCCGACTCCACCCGCTCGGCCGTGGGCAGCAGCGCCTCGCCCGCCGGGGTCAGGCGGCAGCCCTGGGGCAGGCGTTCAAACAGGCGCACATCGAGGCTTTCCTCCAGCGCGGTCAATTGCCGGGCCACGGTGGCGTGGTTCAGCCCCAGGGTTCGGGCGGCGCCCAGGATTTGACCGGCGCGGGCCACGGCCAGAAAGGTGCGGATCAGGTTCCAGTCCATTCCGTGACTATAAAAAATGCACATCGGAAGCGCAATCGGCGGCATTGATGTGCGGAAATAGGCATGGGACAAGGGGCCAACAGGAGGACTCCCATGACCCAGCCCGCCATCATTGCCCATTTCATCAACGGCCAGAGCCTGGCGCCCAAGGGGGCACGTACGGGCCCGGTGTTCAACCCGGCCACGGGCGAGCAAACGGGCGCGGTGCTTCTGGCCTCTGCCGCCACGGTGGCGGAAGCGGTGGCCGCGGCCAAGGCGGCCTTTCCCGGCTGGGCAGCCACACCGCCCCTGCGCCGCGCCCGCGTCCTCAACAGGTTTCTGCGCATTCTGGAAGACCGCGCCGAGGAACTGGCGCACTGCATCACCCGTGAGCACGGCAAGGTTCTGTCCGACGCCATGGGCGAGGTGACGCGCGGCATTGAGGTGGTTGAATTCGCCACCGGGGCGCCGACGCTGCTCAAGTCCGAGATGACGGAAAATGTCGGCACGCGGGTGGACAGTCATTCGCTGCGCCAGCCGCTGGGTGTGGTGGCGGGCATCACCCCCTTCAACTTCCCGGCCATGGTGCCCATGTGGATGTTTCCGGTGGCGCTGGCGGCGGGCAACTGCTTCGTGCTGAAGCCGTCGGAGCGCGACCCGTCGTCAGCGCTGCTGCTGGCGCGCTGGCTCACCGAGGCGGGCCTGCCCCAGGGCGTGTTCAACGTGGTCAACGGCGACAAGGAGGCGGTGGACGCGCTGCTCACCCACCCCGACATTCAGGCCGTATCCTTCGTCGGGTCCACGCCCATTGCCCGCTACATCTATGAAACGGCCACCCGCAACGGCAAGCGCTGCCAGGCGCTGGGCGGGGCCAAGAACCACATGATCATCATGCCGGACGCCGACATGGACCAGGCGGTGGATGCGCTGATGGGCGCAGGCTATGGCTCGGCGGGCGAACGCTGCATGGCGATTTCAGTGGCCGTGCCGGTGGGCGAGAAGACGGCCGACATTCTGATTGAAAAGCTGGCGCCGAAGGTGCGGGCACTGAAGGTGGGGCCGGGGGTGGACCCGTCGTCGGAAATGGGCCCGCTGGTGACGAAGCAGCACTTCGACAAGGTGAAGGGATACATCGACAGTGGCGAGGCCGAGGGCGCCAGTCTGGTGGTGGATGGGCGCGGGCTGAAATTGCAGGGCTATGAGGGCGGCTATTTCCTCGGCGGCACGCTGTTTGACCATGTGAAGCCGGACATGCGCATCTACAAGGAAGAGATTTTCGGGCCGGTTCTGTCGGTGGTGCGGGCCAAAAGCTATGACGAGGCGGCAGGCCTTATCAACGCCCATGAATATGGCAACGGCACGGCCATCTTCACCCGCGACGGTGATGCGGCTCGCGAGTTCGCCACCTCGATCCAGGTGGGCATGGTGGGCATCAATGTGCCCATCCCCGTGCCCATGGCGTTTCACTCCTTCGGCGGCTGGAAGGCGTCGCTGTTCGGCGATCACCACATGCATGGCATGGAGGGCATCCGCTTCTACACGCGCCTCAAGACCATCACCTCGCGCTGGCCCACCGGCATTCGCGCCGGCGCCGAATTCGTCATGCCGACCATGAAGTAAAGGAAAGCGCCGCCCGGCGCATACGGGATGAAAGCCCTGAAGGGGGCCAACGGTCCTTGTGCGGGGCAATTCTCCGGTGACAGGGCGGCAAAGCAATGGCAGAGTGCGGGCCTTGCAACCGGGAGGATGAATGATGCGGACGGTGATGCGGGGTTTGGGGATTGCGGGCTTCGTGCTGGCGCTGTCGGCGGGGTCGGCGCTGGCGGCGCAGTGCGGCAATACGGGTGCGGGCTTTGAAGCGTGGAAGACAAGTTTTGCCCGTCAGGCGGCGGCCAACGGCATTGGCAAGCGCGGCCTCTCGGCCCTGGCCGGCACCCGCTATGCCACCGGCACCATCCGCGCCGACCGCAACCAGCATTCCTTCAAGCTCAGCCTCGGCCAGTTCATGGCCAAGCGCGGCGCTTCCTCCATCGTGGCGGCGGGCCGGGCGCACAAGCGCGCCAATGCCGCCCTGTTTGAGCGCATCGAGGCGAAATATGGCGTGCCCGCCGGGCCGCTCATTGCCATCTGGGGCATGGAGACGGGCTTTGGCCGCTATACCGGCAGCCAGAACACGGTGTCGGCCATTGCCACGCTGGCCTATGACTGTCGGCGCAGCGCCTTCTTCACCGATCAGCTCTATGCGGCGTTGAAACTGGTGGACCGCGGCGTCATTTCCTCCGGCACGCGCGGGGCCATGCACGGCGAAATCGGCCAGACCCAGTTCATGCCCAAGAATGTGCTGCTCTATGGCGGCGGCGGCAGTCTGGCGTCCAAGGAATCGGCGCTGACCTCCACGGCGCGCTTCCTGGTGGGCCATGGCTGGCGGCGCGGTGCGGGCTATCAGCCGGGGCAGGCCAATTTCGGCGCCATTCAGGGCTGGAACGCAGCCTCGGTCTATCAGCAGGCTATTGCCATCATGGGCCGCCAGATCGACGGCGAGTAAGCATGAGTCCTTTGCCATCATCAAATCCGAAAAGTCTCACAACTTTTCGGGATGATGGCGTGCCATCATGGGCCGCCAGATCGACGGCGAGTAAGCACGAGTCCTTTGCCATCATC
>CALMWF010000012.1 GCA_937873445.1 uncultured Alphaproteobacteria bacterium | reverse complement strand
GCCTTAGCCTTGGCCGCCGCCGGGTGGGTGCGGGGGGAGGTCTTCCTGACTTTGCTGTAATTCGACATCTACGGTGGCACCGGTGGCGAGTGGCGGGAATTGACGGGATTTCACGGGAAGCCTCGGGATTATAAGGGCTTAAGATGGACGCATGGGCGGCTGCGCGGGCATGCAAAAAGAGCAACAATTTGGCGCTATGACGCCTGCAGGCTGCAAATTCGTGGCTCTGGGAGGTCGCAGCGTAAAATCTGCGCAGAACCGCTTCAATACAGGGTTTTTTGCGGTTTTCAGGCTCATTCGCTGAGCCTTCCATGTCCCACCATAGGCGTCAAGGTGGGACAAATGCGTCCCACCTTATCCCACCTTGTTGTAAACAGAAATGTATGTTCTAAACCAATGGTTTAGATTATACCCGCGCCCGTTTTCTGGCCAGTCGAGGTGGGACGCTGACGGAAGGTGTTGCGGCCTCGGCGAAGCCGGGGAAAACATCCTGATCAAACTCAATGGGCTCCACCTGAGGCCGACCAATTACCCCCCTCACTCCCACCGCTTCGAGGCGGCGGACGAGCTCGTCAACATCGCGTTGAGGCAGCAGGCGTAAAGGCTGAGGCTGGTTTTGATTGGCCGGCCTGGCCATGGCGATGATCTCACGCACCTCGGTGATGATATCTCTGTTCATGTGATCCCCCAAAATTGGGGGCAGGACTATAATGGCACGGCCCCCGGTTAAAAACGCGAACCCTTGCCTTTAATGGCTGGCCTTGCGTTCTCGTCCTGTTCTAGGGTTTTTATCCTATCGGCGTAAAGGGCAGCGATGAGTTTTGCACGCGAAAGTGGGTCAATCTCTATATTCGATTCCTCAACGCCTCGTATGACATCAGCCAGGACGGTCACATCGAACGAACGGTGTAATGCCCCGCTGGCAATGTAGTTGAGATCAGCACCGTATTCTTTCTGGAGACGAATCAACAGATCGAGCGACGGGGACGACTTCTCAGCCTCATAATTGGCCCAGGCGGCCCGGCTGACGCCCACCAGTGGCCCCCACAATTCCTGTGCGATCCTACCCCGAACCTCTCTAAGCCTTTGACCCCAGCCACTTTTCATCGTGACCGTCCATTCAGGCTGTCGCCGCGACTAAACAAGCAGCGATTGCTGTTGCTTTCAGCTATATTTCTAGTTATAAATGGCAGCACTGACTTATTTTCTAGGCAGCGCTCCAACTGATTGCCATGGGCCACAATGAACCTGAAACTGCGCAAACCGCGTCTTGACGAGTGGGGAATTCGGGCCGAGCTGCGGCGCCGGGGCCAGACCTTCAGGGTGATGGCGGAGGAATCCGGGTTCAGCGCCTCGTCGCTGCGCGCGGCGCTCGTCAAACCCTCAACTCGGGTGAACCTGCACATTGCCAAGGTGCTCAATATACCCGCTCACGAACTGTGGCCGGACTGGTTCGACGATGACGGCGAACTGATCCCGGCCAAATACAGGCGGAAGCTTAGCAGGAAGCGGCACCTGTGCGCGAGTCCTGAATCCATGGCGAGGGCATCATGATTGACCACCTTGCCCGCGCCCGGCTCCGCCAGCGTGTCTTGACCCTCTATGCGGCCAATATGGCCCTGGCCCTCATTGCGGTTGCCCTGAACGGCTTCGGGGGTCTGCCATGGTGAGCTGGCTCAATCATTCTGTTCCGCCGCTGGTGACGCCACGGCGGGTGTGTGGTGCCCCAACCACGCAAGGGGGGATCAGTCGGCGTGCAGGTCGGCTGATCCCCTCGCCTTTACCAAATGGAGCACAATCATGGCGCTGATCGAGAGCGGAGCCTTTCCCATCGCTGACATTGAGGTGGGTGACCGGTTGCGCCAGGTTGACGCCGGGTGGGTTGAAGGTCTGGCAAAGGTGATCGAGGCCACGGGGCTGCAGCACCCCGTCGAAATCATGCTGATCGGTAATAGTTATCGGCTGGCCTCGGGTGCCCACCGGCTGGCGGCCTTCCAGCTGTTGGGGCGGAAGGATATTCCGGCCCGGATCATCAGCCCGGACACCGACAAGCCGGAACTGGAGTTACGCCTTCACGAGATTGCCGAGAATGTTGGCCGCCGCGAGCTTTCGGCGCTGGACCGGGCCGCCCATGTGGCGGAACTGAAGGAAGTTTACCTGCAACTTCATGGTGAAACGCGGGGCCGGAAGGGCAGGCACGAAAAAAGTGCAAACATTGCACTTTTTTCCCTGGGCGACGATGTGGCCGGAAAAATGGGCCTGTCGCGGCGCACTATCTTTGCCGATGCCGATCTGCACAACAAGTTGACCGCCGACACGCGGTCACGCCTGGCGGGGCATCCGCTGGCCGACAACCGGGCACAGCTGGTGGCCCTGTCCAAGCTGGATGCGAATGGGCAAGCCCGCGCCCTGGACCTGCTGATGGCCGACAACCCCCAGGCCACCACCGTGTCGGCGGCGCTTTCGATCATCGACAACAAGGTGGACATCAAGGCCCCCGACGAGCGCGACTTCGCGGCTTTTCTGAAACTGTGGGCGCGGGCCAGCCGGAAGGTGAAGCGGCAGATCAAGAACCACATCACCAAAGAGGATGGGATGTGATGGGCTGGACACATGAAAAACGGGCGGAAGCGGCGGCGCGGATGAAGGCCCGCCATGCCGACCCGGAGTTCAGGGCGGCGGTGGCAGCGCGGATGAAGGCCCTCCATGCCGACCCGGAGTTCAGGGCGGCGTGCGGGTTTGTTGATGTGCCACCGCACCTCAAGAAATACGCGGCCAAGCTGCGCTCGTGTGGCATCCGGGGTGATGATCTACGCGCCGCCATTGACGCCGAGATCAAGAAGCAGGAGGGGCGGTGATGGGCTGGACACCTGAAAAAAGGGTGGGGAGCCATGGCGAGGGCATCAGCCTTAGGGATCATTTCGCGGCGGTGGCCATGCCCGAGGTATTGCGGGTGATGGTTGGCCAGGTGGGGGTGCTGCCCAAGGAAGAAATATTCCGGGTGGTGGTGGCACAATCATACGAAGTTGCTGATGCCATGCTTCTGGCGCGAGGCGAGACATGACCCACTGGCTCACCGCGCGCGAGATTGCCGAGCTGGCTTTGCCGGGCATGCCCGGCACAAAGCGCAATGTGAACAGAGTGGCCATGGCCGAGGGGTGGGCCGACCGCAAGGCGCCGACCGGCGAAGCCCTGGCACGGAGGCGCGCCGGCCGCGATGGCGGCGGCGGCATTGAGTATCACACCTCGCTGCTGCCCTCCGATGCGCGCATTGCGCTGGCGGCGCAGCGTGCCAAGGTTTCACCCACTCCCATCAAGCCCGCTACACCTTCGGCCCTGACTGCATCGCCGCCCATCGCCCTCAGCAAGGGGCAGACGCTGCGCCGTGATGCAGGGCTGGCCGTGCTGACCATGGCCGATGAGCACTACCGCGCCAATCGGGCGCTGGGCCGCAAGGGGGCAGACGACGACTTTGCACGGCGTTTCAACAGGCGTGAAATCGACGTTCCTGACTGGCTGAAACTGGCGCTTCCCAGGGTTTCCACGCGTTCTTTGGCGCGGTGGCGCAAGGCCCGCGACCAGGGCCGCTTTCACGCCATTCGCGGAGATGGCCGAAAGGTCCGGCCGCTCATCGAGCGGGTGAATGACGGGGCGGTGGCAGAACACATCAAAGCCCTTATCGTGCATCAGCCGTTTCTCACCGCCGCGCATGTGCGGCAGTTGGTGGAAGCCAAATTCGGTGCCACGCTGAGCGATGGTGCGCGCGAGGTGGCACTGCCACACGAGGCCTCGTTCAACCGCTTCATGACGGCCTGGAAGAACGAAAATCGGCGGTCACTGACGGCCTTCCATGACCCTGACCGCTACAAATCTCACATGCGACTGGCTGGCCATAACGCCTATGCGCATGTGGGGCAGGTCAACCAGTGTTGGGAGATCGACGCATCGCCGTCCGATGCGCTCACCCTGGATGGGAGGCAATCGGTCTATGCCTGTGTGGATGTCTATTCACGCCGCGCTCTTTTCCACGTGTCCAAGGTGGCGCGCACCGAGGCCACGCTGACACTGGTGCGCAAGGCCATTCTGGCCTGGGGCGTGCCGGACACGATCCGCACCGACAATGGCTCCGATTTCAAGAGCCGCGCCTTCGTTCAGGCCATGGCATTGGTTGGCATCCGCCACGAGGTGAGCGACCCCTTTTCGCCGGAGCAAAAGGGCATCGTGGAGCGGATGATCGGCACCATGCAGCGGGGTTTCATGCCGCTTCTGCCCGGCTTCATCGGTCATAATGTTGAAGATCGAAAACAGATCGAGGCTCGGCGCAGCTTTGCCAACCGGCTTGGTGAGAGCGATGAAAAGGCCTTTGCCGTCAACCTGACAGCCAACGAGCTTCAAGAAAAACTCGATGCGTGGGCGCGCGATGTCTATGCCCACCGTGCCCATGGCGGCCTTGGCAACATAACCCCCTTTGCCAAGGCTGCAGCTTCGCCCGGAACCGTGAAACAGGTGGCCAATGTTCACGCTCTGGACATGCTGCTGTCGCCGGTTCCGGGCGGGTGGCGCCAAGTGACCAAGCGCGGCATCCGCATTGAGCACGACTATTTTGTTTCCGGCAGGATTTTTGCCGGGCAGCGGGTCTTTTGCCGCCGCGACGGCACGGACATGGGCAGGCTTTATGTGTTTGCCGACGAGCTGGGCGAATTCATCGGCGAAGCCATCTGCCCGCGCCTGGCCGGGGTTGATCCGCGTAAGGCGATTGCCGCCGTGCGGGCCGAGCATGAGGCCATCACCAGGGAAGGCCGGGCCGAAATGCGCCGACTGAAGGCGCGGATCAAACCGCGCGACATGGTGGACGCGGTGCTTGACCTCGGCGCGCGCAAGAGCGCCAGCGTGACCGCCTTTCCCAAGCCAGTGGAGGGTCACAGCAGCAGAGCATTGGAGCAGGCGGCAGAGGCCATGGCAATGCGGGCAGAGGAATCGCGACCTGCGATGCCCAGAGCCGCGACGGCCAACATCGTGCCAATGCGCGAGACAAAACAACAACGCTATCGCCGGGCGCTGGATATACGGGCGCGCATCGACGCGGGTGATGCCGTCAGCGCCGAGGACGCGCGCTGGCTTGGCGGTTACGAAAAGGACGCAGAATTCAAAGCGTGCGCCGAGATGGTGCTGAGCTTTGGCAGTGAGTGGCTCAACCAGGCGTAAAAAAAGCGCTCCCCGCTGTAACGGGGAAGCGCGCAACCCAAATATCGAACGGTGGTTAAAATGGCGAAAAACGAGCCGAGAGTCAATGCAGGCAAGGCAGGGAGCATTCTTGGCCTGCCGAATGTCACAGCGTTCTATGAACTGGTGCTAGGCCTGATGGAGCGTTCATCCTTCTTGCCGGGCTGGGGTGTTTTCTATGGCCGTGCCGGGCTGGGAAAGACCGTCGCAGCCACGCGCACCGCAATCAATCTCGACTGCATCTACATCGAATGCGGTCCAACCTGGAATTCGAGCACGCTGATGGACAACATCCTGCACGAGCTGATGGAGCGGGACCTGCGTGGCACCGTGAACAAGAAGCTGGACAGGATCATCAACATTCTGTCTGAAAGCCCGCGCCCGCTGATTTTCGACGAGGCCAACTTCCTGATCGACAAGCGGTTGGTGGATGTGGTGCGCTACATTCACCTCAAAACATTGTCACCCATAGTCCTTATCGGCGAAGAAAATATCCACGCCAAGCTGATCCCCTACGACCGGGCGCACAGCCGTGTTTCAAAATGGGTTGCCGCCGAATATTGTCGTCCTGAGGATGCGCGGGCACTGGCGGAGGCAAACGCCCCCGAGGTCAAGCTGGCCGACGACCTTCTGAAACACTTCGTTGAGCAATGCCACGGCGTCACGCGCTACATCGTATCGAATATTGACCGGGCGCGGGTAAAGGCCATCCGCGAGCAGCTGACCACCATCGACCTGCAATCATGGGTCATTGAAGACACTTACGCGGGCAACCCGCCACGCACTCTGCGGAGGGCGGGCAAATGAGCGTTGTTGTGCCTCTCAAGCGCCCCGTGCATGACCATTTCAGCATCACCATCGAACCAGGCCAGGAGGAAATGTTTCTGGCCCTGCGCGAGATTGCCAACCTCCGCACCGGGTTCACCGCTGGTGATCTGGCAAGAGTGAGTGGCGGCAGCACCACCAGTGCCGACTACTATCTCGCTCGGCTAGTCCGTGCCGGGATAGCCCTGGTTGCTGGCTCTACCACTGACCGTCAAATTCTATACGCCATCACCCGATTGCCGTCATCGGTGGTGGTGCTGAATACCAGATCACAGCCTGACCGCTGGTTTACCCTGCGCCAAGCGGTGTGGAAGGCTATACGCATCCGCAAGGAGTTTACAGTGCGGCTCCTGTGGGATGATGTGCGGCCCACCATTGCCGATGCGCGGCTGCGGGAAGTCAGTGGCATTGTCGGGTTTCTGCGTGCCGCCGGCTATCTTGAAAGCCTTTTCGGTGACACCCCACGGGGTGAGGAGCAGCTGCGGCTTCGCCGCCTGATGGACACCGGACCACTGCCGCCGCGCCTGTGCGAGGCAACCCTGGCCTATGATCTCAATACCCGGACCTTTTACGGCGTTGCACTGGCTCGGGAGGTATTCCATGTCGCGTGAGAAAAGACGTGGACCAGCAAAGGGCACCTATGCCCCCCAGCAATCCCTCAAGAACGCGCGGGAGGCGTGGGGGGAAGAAATGCCCGACTGGATCATGGTGCTCGGCGAAGCCTGTGACCGCTCCAGCCAGACTGCCATAGCTGAACGGATCGGATACTCGAATTCGGTCATCTCGGCCGTTCTTCGCCGCCGCTACCGGGGAACCATTGCCGTGGTGGAACAGGCGGTGCGGGGCGCACTGATGGGGGAACACGTCGATTGCCCGGTGACCGGGTCGATCCGGCGCGATCAGTGCCTTCGCTACCAGAAGAAGGCGGCCCAATTCATGGCCACATCACGGCTGGCAGTTGAACTTTATCGGGCGTGCCGTGGAACGTGCCCGCACAGCCGCATGAACATCAACTCCGAGGAGAAGGCGTCATGACCAGTGACAAAATCAAAACGATGATCAAGTCGCTGGAACTGGCGGCGAGCGGAGAGGTCACAATCCCGCGCAAGTTTCTGAGTGCCATGGCGGTGTCAATGCAGGGCATCCGCGAGGAGGTAATGGCCCTGGAGGGCGCGCAGGTGCCACGGCGGCAGAGGCTGACGGTGGAACACATGAACAGCAATGTTCACCTGTTCCCGGTGGCGGCGAGGCGGGAGGCCAACCTGCCATGACCACACTCTCCACCCATCAGATCATGGGGCACATGGGAACGCCGGGCGCACGCACAGCGCGCCTGGAGGAATTCATCCGCCGCGCCCGGCTGGCGGCACAATCCAAACGCGCCGCCATCACCTTTCTTTCCGCCGACGATATCCATGCCATGGCGCAACTGTCGCTGGTGGCAACGGACCTGCTGATCGACATCCGCAACCACGCCATGGCCGCCGCGCAACAGGGCCAGTGCCTCAGCGCCGCAACCATGGCCGACTACATCAACGGCAACCTGCCCCAGCTTTCGGAGATCATCCATGGCCAAGACGCCCAGAGCTAAAACCGCTGCCATTGTTTCAGTGCCGCAGAGCCGCGAGGAGGCCAATGAGGCCATCTTCAGGATCGGCGATCTGGAGCGCCGCATTTCCGAAATGGATATTGGCCTCAAGGATGCCCTGGCCAAGGTCAAGGATGAGTTCGAGCGCCTTGCCGCGCCGCTGGTGCAGGAGCGGGCACAGATCACCGAGGGCCTGTGTGCCTGGGCGGAGGCCCATCGCGCCGAACTGACGCAAGGCGGCAGGACCAAGACGGTCTCATTCCCCGCTGGCGAAATCTCATGGATGACGCAGCGGCCCTCCATCGGACGGATCACCGCGCCAGAGGCGGTGATCAGCTGGATGAAGGCCAATGGTCTGGACCGTTTCGTGCGCGTGATCGAGGAAATCAACCGGGCGGCGCTGCTGGATGACCCGGACACGGCCGCCAGCATTCCCGGCATCAAGATCGGTGGCGGCCACGAGGCTTTCAGCGTCAAGCCGTTCAGCCCCCAGGGCCTGGAGGCGGCGTCATGAACAACTGGTTATGGGATCAGGTGGCGCTGATGGGGATTGGCGCGTTGGTGGGCATGATGGTTGGCGCGGCGGTCATGGACAGTGCCTGGCGGCGCTGGCGGGCGCGGCACCGGAGGCGGTCATGAACCGGAACGGAGATGGCAGGGCCTGGAGCGAGGAGGAGGATCGCTCGCTGCGAAAACTCTATCCCACGGGCGGCTCTACGGCCGCGATGACTGAGATCAAGGGGCGGAGCAGAAATGCGGTCAAACAGCGTGCCATGAGCATGGGCATCCGCCTAGCACAACCAGCGATGGATTTTCGGTCGAGCAAGACTTATCAGGCTCGCCATCACATGCACCCGCTGGTGTGCTCTCTTGTGGAGCGCATTGCGGAGCTGAACTGCAATATCCCAAATCTGTGTGCTGAAGCCGGACTTTGCTCAAAGGCGGTCGTGTCGCTGAGGTTTAACACGCCGAGCCTGCAAAATTTTGAAGCCCTGGCCAACTGTGTCGGCCTGACGCTCACCCTGGTGGAACTGAAGAAATGATGCGGCGCGCCCTCATCCTCGCGCTGCTGGCACTGGCGTGGCTGTCGGCACCTGGCATCATGGGGCGTGGCCATTCGGCCGAACTTGCCAATGTCGCCCGGCAGTATGTGGGCCTGTCGGAACAACGGAACCGCGCCTATCTGCGCCGCCTCATGGGTTTTGATCCGGTGCGGACACCCTGGTGCGGCGGCTTTGCCGGGGTTGTGGCACGGCGCGCCGGTGTGGTGCCGCCAGCGGCATTTCCTGCCGCGCGATCCTGGCGCAGCTGGCGGCGGCCCTCCACCTGCAGCCGCAATGCCGTGGCGGTGTTTCGTGGCCATGTGGCCATTGTGACCAGAACTGACGGGCGCTGGGTGTGGGTGATCGGCGGCAATCAGCGCAATGGCGTCACCGAGAAGCGGGTGGCCCGCGCCAAAATCCTGACCTGCAGGAGGTAGTTCATGGCCCAGGCAGCCTTCGACGAGCGGCGCGGCCTTCTGGCGCGCATTCATATGGCCCGGTCCAAGGCCGGGCTGGATGATGACACCTACCGTGACATGCTGGAGGCCAAGACCGGCCTCCGCTCGGCAAAGGAATGTTCGGTGCACCAGCTTAAGGTGGTGATCGGCCATCTGGAGCACCGTGGCTTCACCATGCCGCAAAGGGCTGTTTCAGGCCCTGCAAAGGCGGTTGTGAAGAAGGTTCAGGCGCTGTGGGTGTCGGGCTTCAATCTCGGCATCATCCACGATCCCAGCGATGCCGCCATGGAGGCCTTTATCCGCCGCCAGACGGGCATTGAGCGGGCAAGCTGGCTGCGGGAGGCTGACAAGGCCAGTGCCGTGATCGGCGCACTGCGCGCCTGGCTGGCGCGCGACGGCGGGGTGGACTGGTCCACCAGGGGGCGGGGCTTTACCGCCCACACCAACATGCCAGGGTTCAGGGTGTGCCAGGCGCAATGGCGCAGATTGCTGACGGCGGGGCTGGTGAGCACTGGCAAGACGTGGAGCGGCGGTGACCGTCACCCGGACGAGGGGCTTTATGCCTATGCCGCCAAGGTGGTGGGCAACAATGACTTTGACGAGTGGACCCATGGGGAATGGGCACGGGTTTCAAAGGGGCTGGGGAAAAGGATTAGGGGTGGAGACCGTTAAGATGTCACTTTCCGATCCGATTTCTTGCCTCGTTTTCCTGCTGCAAACAGGCTTCATAGATCTGGTAACTGCCCCCGACCGTAGCTGCAACTTTGTTGCAATATGCTTCGCTGTCAAACTGCGGACCGGATGGCTGATCTGTGCTCAGTTCGGCAGGGCGGATGGCGGAATAAGCGTTTGTGACACAGGGAAGTGCATCTGTGTAGGCGGGAATACGCTTCACACAACCCTTGGCGAGTTGGGTGAATTCTGGCGATGGACTGCTCTTCAAGGCGTCATCAATTGTCTTGGCGGCACTTATTTCCAGAACTTGGCACCACTCACGATCCTTGGTGTTTTGATTTGTCTTAGCGCAGTAGCGCTCAATCCTGTTCCAATCATAGGCGTGGGCAGGAGACGAGAAGAGCAGAGCGAACAGAAGCAATTTTCGAACCATCTTGATCTCCTTTTCGGCAAGCCTAGCGCGAATTTTATGTGTCGTTAACCATGATCTTTTCAACCGCCACAAATCAGGGTATGGTCCTCGCCACGGTGCCTAGAAAACACCTGACGGTAAGCGGCCCCGCCCCGCATGGCGGTTTTTCCATGCCTCGACGCTATGTCGGGTGTCCCTCGGCCATACAAGACCCCGCAAGGGGAAAAGCCCAGGGGCCTGTCTTACCGCAGGTTTTCTAGCGCCCGGCGCCAGCCTGGAAACTGGCGAAATCTAGAAACGTCAACGGTAAGGAATTTTCCATGACCAAGGAACTGACCGTTCCCTTCCACGAGGAGGGAATTCGCCTGATCATCAGTGATGACGGCAGCGAATATGTGCCGCTGAAGCCGCTTTGTGAGCGATTTGGAATGGTGTGGAAGGCTGTTCACAGTCGTCTGCAGGCTCAAAAAGAACGGTGGGGTATCCACCTTATGGTGGGCACCTCTGCTGGCGGCATGCAGGAAATGACCTGCATTCCGCGCGTCCGGCTGGGCGGCTGGCTCTATTCGATCAACCCCAACAGGGTGAAGCCTGAGGCCCGCGACTGCCTGATCCGCTATCAGCAGGAGCTTGATCTGGTGATCGACGCCTACCTGACCGGCAGCCATACGGAGGAAGTGGCAACCCTGCGCCGCCACAACGCGGCCCTGAAGGCCATGGCGCTGGCGTCCAACCCGCTCCTGAACCGCATCCGCACGCTGGCCGAGGGCGGCTACCGGCGGGCCACCGTCAAGATCATGATCGGAAAAAGCTGGGACGAGGCCTTCAACCTGTTCGATGCCATGCACCAGTCGGGCTTGCTGCTGCGGAATCAATGGACCGAGGCCCTGGACCGCTCGCTGGAGGATGCCAGCCTGATGAAGCAGGGCGACCTGCTGGGCGGTGAAGCATGAGCGGGGCGGAAAAACGCCGGCGCCGGCGCATCCGGGAATTGGAGGCCAGACTGTCCAACGCCGAAATGCGCGTGACAGACGGCGGCGACGCCATCGACAACGCGGTGCTGGCCCTCAGGGCCGTTACCACGCTGGCGGCCCATGCGGATGGGCAAATGGACGTGCGCGGGGTTGAACTGGCAGCACTGCTCGGCCTCATTGAGGCCGAGGCCGCCGCCGGACGCGACATGCAACTGGGCACGATATGAACGGGTGGCCCCGTCCGGCACAGGGCGGGGCCATTGACAGATGAGTCTCTGAAGCCTTATTCAGCGCCCATTACCCGCGCTGCACCGTGGGCCGTGACCTGGTGCCTGACATGCGCGACCTTCAAAGTCTGATTGATGACCTGCCGGAGCTGCTGCGCGAGATCGCGGCGGCGACGGACTATCGGACGGCCGCGGCGGTGGCGGGACATTTTGGTGGCAGGGAAATCTATCTGCCGGAGAAACTGCGAGAGGACCACCCGCTGGCGCGTGCCCTGGGGTGGGAGAAGGCCTGCGCCGTGGCCAATGCCATCAAAACCGGCAACGGCTGCCGTGTGCTCATTCCCATGGGGCCCTATGCCAGCCGCGTGACGCGCTGGCGGCGGGTTAAAGCGATGATTGACGAAAAGCGGCCCAGGACGCAAATTGCCAGCGCCTGTGGTGTGCATATCCGCACTGTGCAGAGGCACCGGACAGGTGCTGCACCGACTGTCAAGGCAACCCTCAGACAGCGCGATCTCTTTGATTGACCCAGGCGAAGGGAGACAAGTGTCTCTCTTTTTAATCTCGCCTTTAGCCATCATCCTTGCCGCCAGCAAGGATGAATGATCATGAAGATCAATGCTGCCGGTTTGAAGCTGGTCGAGGACAGTGAAGGGTTCCGTGGCCGCGCCTACCGTTGCCCGGCCGGTATCTGGACCATCGGCCATGGCCACACCAGCATGGCGGGGCCACCGCCGGTCAAATCCGGCATGACCATGACCGAAAGCCAGGCGCGCGCAGTTCTGGCCCGTGATCTGGAGACCTTTTCCCACGGCGTCAAAAGCGCCCTCAAACGCGATTTGACGGATAATCAATTCTCGGCGCTGGTGTCATTCGCCTACAATGTCGGGCTGGGGGCCTTTCGTGGTTCATCGGTACTGAGGGCCGTCAATGCCGGGCAGGACGAGCTGGTGCCGCGCCGCCTGGCGCAGTGGAGCCGGGCCGGGGGCAGAACACTTCCTGGCCTCGTCAAGCGGCGGCACGCCGAAGCGCTGCTTTACCTGACGCCGGAGGCTGCCACTCTGATTTCAGCCATTCTGCCGCGCTTCAGTTCGGCGGAGCGCCGGGAAATGGATGCGGCGCGCGGGATGATCGACGCGCCCACCGGAACGCCGTTGCGGTTTTCAACAACGGCCTGGGCTTCCGTCACCTCGGCGGCGGCGGGCATCTATGGCGCGGTGGAATCGGCCCTGTGGCGGCTGCAGGACTTTACCTCGGTGTTCACCATTCCGCCCCGCACCTATGTGGCCATGACGGCTATCGTCATCATTGGCACGGCGGCCTTCTGGATCATCCGTGAGCGGCAGCGACATGCTGAGGATGACGATGTTTAGCCTGCTGACCCGCCTCGTTCTCGGCATGATGGGACGGCCCGCCAGCCCGCGTCTTGCGGCGGCGGTGGTTGATGCGCTCGCCTTCTCCGCCCTTTGCGCGTTGGCGGCGGGGCTCTATTGGCGCGGCCATTCCACCGGAGTCGAGACCGAGAAGATCAAATGCTCCACTGCACAGATGGAACAGGACAGGGCGGCGCTGCAGGCCGAAGTGGACGGCCTGCGGTGGCGGCAGACGATGGCCGACGAGGCGCTGGCCGCCGCCCAGGGGCGAGAGGCAGCGGCGCAGATCAAAATTGATGAGTTGAGCAGGGAGGTCGAGAGCTATGTGGCACAGTTACCCCTGGGTGATGGTGGTTGCCGCCTTAGCGCTGCCGATGTTGAGCGGCTGCGCCACATCACCACCCCAGCCCAGGCCGGTGGTGCAAAATGAGGTCGTCATCCTGCCTCAGCCGCCTGCCGTCCTGCGGCCAAGGCCAGATCCCGGTCTGCGCACCGGCGAGAACGCCAAGGAAGCCCTGGCCCGCACCCGGCTGGCGCTGGCGCAGTGCGAGACTGACAAGGCCCAGGGCATGGAACTGTGGGCCGACCTGCGCCGAAGGCTGGCGCGCGGGCGGCGGCCGTGAGGGCGCGGCATGAGTGACCCCCTGGATATGGCTCAGGATGTGGAGGAGCGGGACCGCGCCGGAGCCGTGGCGGCGGCCCTGCGGCCCCTCCATGGCCACGGCCTGATGAGCTGTGAGGCCTGTGGCGAGGAAATTCCGGCGGCGCGGCGGCAAGCCCTGCCTTCGGCGCGGCGGTGTGTGCGGTGCCAGGCGGAACACGAGCGGGGGATTTGATGGGTGACGTGAATTGGGGCTGGGTGTTTTCGGGGATCATCATGGCGGTGACGCTGGCCAACATCCTTTACACCTGGATCAGCCAGGCGAAGCTGGCGCGGGACAAGGATGTGCAAGGCCACGGCGACCGGCTGACGGTTATCGAAACCCAGCTGAAGGCCATGCCGACATCGAGCGAGTTTCACAAAATGCAGGTGACGATGGGGATCATGGAACAGCAGATGAAAACCATTGCCGCGACGGTGGCCCGGATCGATCACTTTTTACTGGAGCAGGCGAGCAAGGGGAGGCAGCGGTGAGTTATTCCGACTATCTCAAGCGCGACCTGCGGCTGGTGCTGCTGCGCAGCCTTGCCGATCAGCCGGGCTATGTCGCCAACGACCGCATTCTCCAGATCGAGGCTAACCGCTTCGGGTTGGAGCGTTCCCGCGATGTGATCCGGGCCGAGCTGCGCTGGCTCGATGAGGTGGGGGCCGTCAGGCTGACCGATGCCGGGTCTGTCATGGTCGCCCGGCTCAGCCGTCGCGGTCTGGAGCATGTGCAGGGCCTGACCGAGATCGAGGGTATCAACAAGCCGTCGCCGGAGGCCTGACATGGCACAGGGCAGGGGCCATCTGTCGTCAATTGATCTTCTGCCGGAGGAGGCCTGGCCGCATGTGCGCGCCGCACTGGATGCGCTGGCCAAAAACCGCCGCACCCAGGAGGCAATCCGCGATGAGCTGAACACCCATCTTCTGGCGCTCGGCCTCACTCCCGTTTCCAAATCCTCGTTCAATCGCCGGTCACTCGCCCTGGCGAAGATCGGGGCGGACATTGCCCGCACCCGCGAGATGGCGGCGGTCTTCGCCGAAAAGCTCAATGACATGCCTGAAGGAGATGTGGGCATGCTCATCAACGAGATGGTGAAGACCCTGCTTTATGACCTGACGGAGAGGGCGTCGGTCGAAAACATCGAGGTGTCGGCCAAGATGGCCAAAGACATTTCACTGGCCGTGTTCCGACTAGAACAGGCGGGGTCCATTTCCACCAAGCGGCGTCGTGAGATCGAGGACCGGGCCAAGGCCAAGGTGACCGAGGCGGTGAAGGAAGTGGGCAAGATCAAGGGCATTTCCAGCGACACCCAGGCCGAGATCATCGAGAAAATTCTCGGCAAGCCGAAGGAGACGGGCAATGGCCCAGGTTCTGACGGCTAAGGATTGGCTGGAAAAGCGCAGCGACGAAACCACCGATCAGATCATCGCCATTGCCCGCGACATGGCAGGCAAGGCCAGCCCCGAACGGGCGCTGCTCGCCTATCAGCAGAAGGCGGTGCTGAAGCTGTCCAGCGGCAGCAATGTGCTGGTCATCGAAAAAAGCCGCCGCATCGGCATGACCTGGGCACTTGCCGCCTATGCCGTGCTGGTGGCGGCCAAGGCAAAGGCCCATGGCGGCATGGACGCCATGTATATTTCCTACTCGCAGGACATGACGCGGGAGTTCATCGACGCCTGCGCCATGTGGGCCAAGGTGTTTTCGCTGGCCGCCTCCGACATGGACGAATTCGTCTTTGCCGATGAAAAGGAAGGGGAGGATACACGAGCCATTCAGGCCTTCCGCATCCGCTTCGCCTCGGGCTTCGAGATTGTCGGTCTGTCGTCGGCCCCGCGCACCCTGCGCGGCAAGCAGGGTCTGGTGATCATCGATGAGGCCGCCTTTGTGGAAAGCCTGCCGGAACTTCTGAAGGCGGCGCTGGCCTTCCTGATGTGGGGCGGCCAGGTGGTGGTCTGTTCCACCCATGACGGGGCTGAAAACCCGTTCAACCAGCTGGTTCAGGATATTCTGGCCGGGCGCTCGCGCTATGACCACATGCGGGTGGACTTTGATCAGGCACTGCGCGACGGGCTGTATCAGCGCATCTGCCGGGTAACCGGCAAGAGCTGGTCGGCTGAAGCCGAGGCGGCATGGCGAGCCGAGATCGTCGCCTTCTATGGCGACGGCGCGGACGAGGAACTGTTCTGCATCCCCGCGCGCGGCAGCGGGCGCTGGCTCGGCACGGAGCTGATCGAGCGCCAGATGGTGGCGCGGGATGGCCGGATCATCCGCTGGACCTGGCCTGCCGATTATCTCAGCTGGGACCCGGCGCGGCAGCAGAAGCACCTCGGCGAACGCCTGAGGGAGCTGGATGTTGCCCTTGCCGCCCTTTCAACCAAGGAACGCCACGGCCTCGGCTTCGACTTTGGCCGGGTGGCCGACCTGTCGGTGGTGGATGTGCTGGCCGTTGACCAGATGCTGGGCCGGAACAGGGCCTTGACGCTGGAAATGCGCACCGCTCCCTACGAGGAACAACTGGCCATTGTAAAACACCTCTGGAAGGCGCTTCCCAACCCCTGTGGCGGGGCCTTTGACGCCACCGGCGCTGGCGGTTTCGTGGCGGAGGGCATGGCGCGGCTGTTCGGCGCCTATGACGTGGCGAAGGAGGAGGGCGGCATGATTGCCCAAATCCACCTGAGCCTCGATTTCTACCGCACCCACATGCCCAAGGTGAAGGCCGCCCTGGAAGACGGCCGGCTGTGGCTGGTCAAGGACCTTGAACACCTCGGCGACCTTGCCTTGGTGAAGATGGTGAAGGGGGTTGCCATCATTCCCGATGTGCGCACCGGCACGCGCGGCCTGAAGCGCCACGGTGACTCGGCGGTGTCGCTGGTGCTGGCCTATTTCGCCACGCTCATGAACGCGGGCAACATCGCCTACACGCCGGTGAGCCAGGGCCATGACCACCAGGGCCAAGACAGCTGGAACAGGCCGCCTTCGGAACGGGAAGGCTTCGGAACGGAGGGCGAGGGCTGGCGCTTCCCCCTCGGCCATCAATTGCACGGGAGTATCTGAGCCATGGCCACCTGGTCACTCACGGATCAATTCGGCAGGCCGATCAGCAAGGATGTGCTGATCTCGGAAATGGCGGGGCCGACGCTGACCGGCGTGCGCCAACCCCTGGGAACCTATCCGGGCGATGGCCTGACACCGGAGCGCCTGGCCGCCATCATGCGTGCCGCCGATCAGGGCAACCCCTTCGACTACTACGATCTGGCGGAGCAGATCGAGGAGCGCGATGGCCACTATCTGGGCGTTCTCGGCACCCGCAAGCGCATTGTGGCCCAGACGCCGGTGCGGGTGGAGGCGGCAAGCGATGACCCCGCCCATGTGCGCCATGCCGACATGGTGCGGGCCTGGCTTCAGACCGGAGTGTTGCGGCTGGCCCTGTTCGACATGCTGGACGCCATCGGCAAGGGGGCGTCTTATAACGAAATCGTCTGGGAGGTGTCGGAGGGGCAGTGGACCCCTGCCAAAATCATTCACCGCCCGCAGCGCTGGTTCATGCCGGACCCTATCAATCTTGAAACGCCGCTGTTGCGCGATGGTGCGGCGGGAACGCCCCTGCCGTGGGGCAAGTTCATCGTGCCGCGCATTGTGGCCAAGTCGGGCCTGACGACGCGCTCGGGCCTTGCCCGCGTGGCCGCCTGGGGCTGGATGTTCAAGGCCTATGCGGACAAGGACTGGGCCATCTTTGTGCAGACCTATGGCCAGCCCATCCGGCTCGGAAAATATCCCTCGGGTGCCTCTGAAGATGCCAAGCGCCGCCTGTTTCAGGCGGTGGCCAATATTGCCTCGGACTGCGCGGCCATCATTGAGCAGGGCACCGACATCACCTTTGTTGAGAGTAATACCACCGACAAGTCGGCGGCCAACTACAAGGCCCGGATCGATCATATCGACCAGCAGATTTCCAAGGCGGTGCTGGGCCAGACCGCCACCACCGACGCCATTGCCGGCGGCCATGCGGTGGGGCGCGAGCATCGGCAGGTTCAACAGGACATTGCCACCGCCGACCGCGAGGCCCTGGCGGCCTGCCTTACCGATCAGCTGATCCGCCCATGGATCAACCTGGAATTCGGCCCGCAGAAGGCCTATCCGCGTCTGGTCATCGAGGAGCCGGATGAAACCGACATTCCGATCATGGCCGATGCCCTGGCCAAGCTGGTGCCACTCGGTCTCAAGGTGTCCATGGCCGAGGTGCGCGACAAGCTCGGCCTCTCCGATCCCGATCCCGATGAGGAGGTGCTGGCCACCGGCGGTGGCCAGCCCCTGAACCTTGATCAGATCACCGGCACGCTGCCAGCCCCGGCAGCATTGCCCACCGGGTCCACCGCCCTTCACACGGCCTTGCCGCCGCCCCGCGATATGGTTGACCGGATGGCGGCGGCGGCAGAAAGCCTGGCGCAACCGGCCATGGATGAACTGATCGGCGCGGTGCGGGGCCTCGTGCAATCGGCCGTGACGCTGGAGGATGTGCGCGACGGGTTGCTGGCGCTCTATCCCAAGCTCTCCGACACGGCGCTGGCCGAGGCCATGCAGAAGGCCCTGATCTTTGCCGAGCTGGCAGGACGCGCCGATGACAACCCCGACGCCTGAGGCCTTCGCGGTCAATCCCACCGAGGCGATTGAATATTTCCGGCAAAAGGAAAACATCACCACCGAGGCCTGGACCGATCTGTGGGAGGGGCAACATGCCCGCGCCTTCGTGGTGGCGGGGGCCAACCGTGACGCCCTGGTGGCGGATTTTCGCCAGGCGGTGGACCGCGCCCTGAGCGAGGGCAAGAGCCTGGGCTGGTTCCGCCAGGAGTTCGACCGCATCGTTGCCGCCCATGGCTGGTCCTACAAAGGCAGCCGAGGCTGGCGGTCGGCCATCATCTTCAACACCAACCTGCGCATGGCCTATGCGGCAGGACGATGGCAGAAGATCATGCGCCTGGCGGATCGGCGGCCGTGGCTGCGCTATGTGGCGGTGATGGATGAGCGCACCCGGCCGTTGCACCGGCAATGGCATGACACCGTGCTGCGCTGGGATCACCCATGGTGGCAGACATTCTATCCACCCAACGGCTGGAACTGCCGCTGCACCGTGCAACAGCTTTCCGACCGTGACCTGGTGCAGATGGGGCTCAGGGTTTCCCCCGAGCCGCCCATGACGCCCATGGTGACCCGCGCGGTGACCACGCCCCAGGGGCGCATTTTTGTGGACGTGCCAAAGGGCGTGGACCCCGGCTTTGCCTACAACACCGGCGTTGCAGCCTGGGGGCAGGGGGCTGAACAGGTGGCACTGGAGAAACACGGGAAATGGAAAGCACTCACCGGGTGGCGGCCTCAGGATAATCTGCCTGACCTGCCACTCCGCCAGCCGGTGGCGCAACGCATTGCCGAACCGCCCAAGGATGAAGCCTGGATCAGAAATTTGTTACGGACCACGCTGGGTGGTGCGGATGCAAAGATATTCATTGATCCAACAGGCTCCAGAACAGCGATCACACAGGCCATTGTCGATCATTGGCTGGAGGATGAGAGCCGCCTTGAGGGCAGGCAGGGGTATATACCGCTTATTCCTGAGCTGATCACAGACCCGGAGGAAATCTGGATCGGATTTTCGCAGTCTGATGTGACCGGGCGGGTTACACTCCGCCGTCGATATGTGAAGCTTGTGGAGATCGGGGACGGGCGGGTGATTGGTCTGGTCTGCGACGTGGATGGCGGTTTCAGCAGCGGCCTGACATTCTTCATTGGCCGCAAGGGCCGCGCCCAAGGCCTGCGGCAGGGCTACCTGCTTTATCGGAAGTGACCACAGACTGCCGCAACCAGCTGCGTATACCAGGTGGCCTGTGGAGATGCGGTCCGGCCACCTGATACCAAATCCAGTCTAGCAATATTACCGCCAAACACCAAGTGCCGTTTAATTGGCCGCTGGCCGTTTTTACCCCCCTAGGGGCCATGGTGGTAGCTCCCAGGGTCAAAAACCCCGCCAAAACCCCTTCTAAACCCTTGCAAAGCCGGGTTTGAGGCGGGGACGGACGGAGGGGCGGCATTTGACGGCGGTTTTCAGGGACTGGCACCCTGAATCGAGGAGACAAGTGTCTCTCTATTAAACGCAGTTCGCGGCAGCAATAGTGCACCCATGAACCGCCCCGGCGCAAGCCCCCTTGTCATCCTCCACGCCATGGCCCTGCCCCAGGAGGGGGCGGTGCCCGAATGGCTGCACCTCATCCCGGCCGGCAAGACCGAAACCGTTGACGGCCGCGCCAGTGGCCACCTGGCACCGGACGTGGTGCCCCAGATGTTTGCGGTGGGCGGCGACAGGGCGGCGCGGGTGCCGGTCGATATCAACCACGCCAATGCCAAGCGCGGCGGGGCCGGGCATGAAACCCCCGCCATTGGCTGGATCGTCGAGTTGCAGAGCCGTGACACCGGCCTGTGGGGTCGGGTCGAATGGAACCGGCGCGGCCGTGATGCACTGGAAAATCGGGAATACCGGGGCATCTCACCGGAAGTCTTCGTGCGCCGCAGTGACGGCGTCATCCTGGGCATCCAGGGGGCGTCCCTCACCAACGCGCCGAACCTGCGGGGGCTGACCCCGCTCTTCAACACCCAGGAACAGGACAACATGGAAAAATTGCTGGAACAGCTTCGGGCCGCGCTCGGCCTGAAGAACGATGCGGGTGAGGATGTTGTCCTCAACAGCATCGAGACTTTGAAGACCGAGGCCGCAACCCGCAAGGGCCAGCTGGCTGCCCTGGCCAAGGCTGCCGGTCAGGCCGATGACGCCGGTCATGAGGTGGTGCTGAACGCCGTGAAGGCCGGTGCCGCCAGGGCTGGTGACAAGGGTTCCGCCGAGAAGGAAATCGAGGGCCTGCGCGACGAGCTGACCAAAATCACCGTCGAACTCAACACGGTGAAGGCCGCCGGGGCGCGCGAAAAGGCCGAGGCCTTTGTGGATGGCGAGATCAAGAGGGGCCGCGTCGGCCTCAAGCCGTCGCGTGACCGGTTTGTCCAAATGCACATGGCCGATCCCGCCAATGCCAGGGCCATCATTGAGGGCATGCCCGTGATGACCGGCGAAATGACCGCCCCCGCCGCCGCCCCGAAGGAGGGCGAGGTGGTGCTGAACAGTGTCGACAACCGCGTGGCGAGCCTGCTCGGCATCAAGACTGAAGACATGAAGAAAATCAAAACCGCTGAAGCGGCGGAGGTGATGTGATGGCTTCCCTCTCTTCCCATCGTAATACGGCCCAGGCCCTGGACTTGCAGTTCGTGCTGCCGGTCAAGGCTGGCGTGCAGCTTTTTGCTGGTGCCATCGCGACCATGGATGGCGGTTTTGCCGCCCCCGGCCGCACTGCTTTGTCCCTCATGGCTTTCGGGCGCTGTGAACGGGGTATCGACAACCGTCTCGGGGCGGATGGTGATGTCTTCGTCACGGTGCGTTGTGGCGCCTTCGGTTGGGCAAACTCCGCCGGTGCTGATGAAATCACCCTCGCTGATATCGGCAAGGACTGTTTCATTGTGGATGACCAGACGGTGGCCAAGACCGATGGTGGCGGCACCAGATCGCGGGCTGG
This sequence comes from uncultured Alphaproteobacteria bacterium, assembly GCA_937873445.1. GTDB lineage: Bacteria > Pseudomonadota > Alphaproteobacteria > Rhizobiales > Aestuariivirgaceae > Aestuariivirga. The sequence continues at coordinate 17,460 of CALMWF010000012.1, read as the reverse complement.
GCGCGTCCTCTTTGTCTCTGACGATGACGGCGTGATCGTCGCCATCGGCCCGCACATCTGATCTGAAGGAAGGACCATATCATGCAATTGGACAATCAGACACTGGTCTCCCTGCGCACGGGTTTCCAGACTCTCTATCAGCAGGGTTTTGATGCTGCGGTCGCACGCTCGCAGTATGAGCGTATTGCCACCTATGTGCCGTCGAACGACCTGCGCGAAACCTATGGCTGGCTCAAGGATGACGCCAAGATGCGCGAATGGCTGGGGCCGCGCATGGTCAAGAGCCTGTCGGAGAACGCCTACTGGGTGCCCAACAGGTCGTTTGAATACACCATCGGCGTTTCGTCCAAGGCCATCCAGTTCGACAAGATCGGCACCTACGCGCCGCGCTTCAGCATGATGGGTAACGCCGCCGCCCGCTGGCCCAACGAACTGGTGTTTGGCGCCCTGCTGGCAGGCTTCAATTCGCCCTGCCATGATGGCCAGAATTTCTTCGATACCGATCATCCGGTGGGCGATGGCAAGGGCGGCATGAGCACTTATGCCAACACGGATGGTGGCGCCGGGCCGGCCTGGTTCCTCATGGATGTTTCCAAGCCGATCATGCCGCTGGTGTTCCAGGAGGCAATCAAGCCGCGCTTTGTCGCCAAGGACAAGGTGACGGACAGCAACGTCTTCAGCCTGGATGAGTTCCAGTATGGCGTCGATGCCTTCGGGAACGGTGGCTATGGCCTGCCTCAGCTGTGCTGGGGGTCTCGTCAGCCGCTGACCCCGGAAAGCTATGCGGCGGCGCGCGCCGCCATGGGCAGTTTCCGTAACGATGCCGGGACGCCTCTTGGCATCACTCCCAACCTGCTGATCGTTCCTCCGGCTCTGGAGAGCGCCGGGCGCAAGATCGTGCTCAGTGAAAACACTGCCCAGGGGGCAACCAACGAATGGGAGGGCACGGCAGAATTCATGCTGTGTCCGTGGATCGTGGAGTGATGCCATGGCCAAGAAGAACAAATCGCCGCCTGGTGAAACCACCGAGACTGTGACGGCGACCGTCAAGTCGCGGCAAAGTCAGGGCCGCTGGCGCTGCGGGATGTTTTTCCCGGTTGGCGGCGCCACGGTGCAGGTCACGCCGCAGCAGTTGGAGCGGATCAAAGACGATCCTGTCCTGACTGTTCTGGAAACTGGCGGAGTCCATACCTGAACCATCGGGGCCGCTGCACCGGCCCCATGATTACGCTCCGGTCGTCGCCTTGCCGGAAGCAGGGGGTGGTGGTTAGTCGGTTTTCTACCACCCCCAACCCAATACCAGAGAGAGGGGCGGCGTCACGCAAGCTTGACCGGGTGCGCCCGGCTCGCCGCCCCCACCACACCGGACTGTGCAGATGAGCTACACCACGCAACAACACCTTGAAACACGCTTCGGGACCAAGACCCTGCGTGATCTCACGGACCGGGGCACCCCGCCCGCCGGGGCGATTGACGCTGCCGTGGTGGCCCAGGCCATTGCCGATGCCGATGCTGTGATCGACGGCTACCTGGCCGGGCGCTATGCCCTGCCGCTCACCTCGCTGCCGCCGCTCCTCGCCGATCTCGCCGCCGCCATCGCCTTCTACAAGCTGCACCGCCAGACCCCGGTGGAGAAGGTGGTGCGCGATTATGACCAGGCGCTCAGCCTGCTGCGCGATATCGCACGGGGCCAGGTGATGCTGCCGGTGGCCGGCACGGCCCCGGCCCAGACCACCAGTGGCGTGTCGGTCATCACCAATAACCCGCACCGGCCGCTGAAGGGCGGCCCCATGGATGGATATATCTGATGGCGGTGGTGGGCTTCAAACTGGAAACCGGCACGGTCGTTCCACGGCTGGCCGAGATCGCGCGCGGCCTGACGGACGCAACCCGGATGTGGGACGAGATCGGCGGCAAGCTGGAGCTTTCCACCCATAACCGGTTTGACACCGGCACCGACCCCGAAGGGGCGCTGTGGCCCAAGTCGCTGCGGGTCATCAACCAGGGCGGCAAGACCCTGGTGGACTCGGCCCGGCTCTATCAGTCGGTCACGCATAATGCCTGGCCTTCCGGTGTGGCGGTCGGCACCAATGTTGAATTCGCCGCCACCCACCAGTTCGGCGCGACCATCAAGGCAAAGACCGCCAAGGGCCTGTTCATCAAGTTCAAGCACCGGGGCAGCAACAAGAGCGAGATCAGGCGGCCACAACAGGTGACGATTCCGCGCCGCGCCTTTCTCGGATTGTCCGATGCCGACGAGACCGAGATCATGACCATTGCCGAACGCTATGTGGCGAGGATCAGCGATGCTCATTGACGCCATCATGGCACGCCTCAAGGAACGGTTGCCCGCGCTCGAGGGCCGGGTTTCCGGCGTGGCCGAACTGTCGGTGCTGCAGCGCGACAACCGCCTGCCTGGCGAGACACCGGCGGCCTATGTCTATTTTCAGGGGGCGCGGGGCGACCGGGCGCAGACCATCACCGGTGCCCACCGTCAGACCATCACCGAGCAGGTGACGGTGGTGCTGGTGGTGACGGTGACTGACGATGCGGCCGGGGCGCGGGCGGCTCCGGCGGCCATTGCCCTGGGGCCTGAGGTGATTGACGCCCTGGCCGGGCAGAGCTTCGGCGACTACACGCCCCTGGAATTTTCCGCCGCCGCGCTGCTCGGCATCGAGCACGGCACGGTTTTCTACAAGGCCGATTTCTCCACCACCCGCCAGCTGAGGATCATGTCATGACGGACGAAAAACACCCCCTGCCGCAATCCGGCGGGTCCTATGTGCGCCAGCCGGACGGCACCCTCGTTCCGGCTCCTGCTGAAGATACGGTCGCCGATGAGCGGCCCATCACCAAGAAAGGCAAGTGACCATGGCTCTGAACGCCCGTAATTCCGTTCTCCTGGCCAAGATCGAGGCCGCCTATGCCGTCGACCCCGTGCCCACCGCCGTCAATGCCATGCTGGTGTCCAACCTCAAGGCCCAGCCCATGGAAGGGCAGGAGGCGAGCCGCGACTTTGACCGGGGTTATTTCTCGGCCGCGCAGAAAATCCCCACCGGCCTCTATGGCGTCATCAGCTTCGACATCGAGGCCGTGGGCAACGCCGCCAAGGGCACGGCGCCGGCCTGGTCTGCCATTGCCAGGGCCTGCGGCCTTGCCGAGGTGATCACCGGCGGCACATCGGTGGCTTATAATCCGGTTTCCACCGGGCATTCTTCCGTCACCCTCTATTACTTCCTCGATGGTGTGAAGCAGGCCCTGACCGGCTGCCGTGGCACGGCGGAACTGAAGCTCAATGTGCATGGCATCCCGGTGCTGTCATGCCGCCTGACCGGCATCTATTCGGAGCCGGTGGACAGCGCCAATCCGGCGGGCATGAGCTACGCCGCCTGGCAGGAACCGCTGGTGGCCAATTACACCAACACGCCGAGCCTCACCATCAATGGGGTGGCCACGGTGGCGCGCAACTTCAGTCTCAATCTCGGCAATGAGGTGGTCTATCGTGAACTGGTCAATTCCCGCCAGGTGCTGATCACCGATGCGGCACCCGAAATCGCCGCCCAGGTGGAGGCCGTGCCCATGGCCACCCTCAACCCCTTTGCGCTGGCCAGGAACCAGACGCCCTTCGGCGTGACGCTGGTGCATGGTGTCGGCAACGGCCGGGTGGTCACCCTTTCCGCCCCCAGCTGCCGCATGAGCCGCCCCGGCACGCCCACCGAGCAGGACAACATCGTGGAGTGGCCGCTCACCATGGTGGCCATGCCGACCATCGGCAATGACGCCTTCACCCTCACCCTCACCTGATCCGGAAACACGCCATGAAAGCCCCCTTCAAACTGGTTTCAAACCCCACCTTCCGCCACCTCGTTCCAATCATGGCACCGGTTGACGGCGGCAGCGAGGAACAGACCCTCGGCGTCACCTACAGGGTGCTCGACACCAGTGAGCTGGCCCGCATGGAAACGGAGATGTCGGCCCCCGATCTCGCCATGGCGCTGGTCGAGAGCATTGACGGGGTGGTGGACGGGGATGGCCAGACGGTGGCGATGAACGACCGGGTCAAGACGAGTGTGCTCAAGCTGCCCTTCGTCACCCTGGCGGTGTTGCAGCATTACCGCCAGGCCATGGCCGGGGCCGCCGCAAAAAACTGACCGAGGCCGCCCGCATCTGGGCCGGGGAAAGCGGCCAGGCGGACGGCGCGGAGATCGAGAAGGAAGCGGCTGCACTGGGTGTGCCGGTCGAGTGGGTGAGCAGGATGACGGCTATGGCGGAGCGCGCTGACGGGTTTGCAGTCTGGCCGGAAAACTGGCCTGCCGTGCAGGCCTTTCTGACCTGCGCCACGCAATGGCGCACCGCCGTGGCGGGGCTTGGGGTGCCGCTGTTCATTGGTCTGGATTATGCCGCCTGCCAGGCGGTGCTGACGGCCGAGGGCAGGGGCCTTGACGGGGCGGGCTGGACCCGCCTCAGAACCATGGAGGCCGCCGCCGCCGAGGCGCTGAACCGGAGGTTCCGGCCATGACCACGCCGCTGCGCCTTGCCTTCATCATTGACGGCGACAACACCGAGGCCATTGCCGCCGTTCGACGGCTTGAGCAGGAAGTCATCAAGGCGGGCGGCCAGGTTCAGGCGGCGGGCCAGAAGGCAGCCCAGGGCCTGGGCCAGATCGGCCAGGCGGCCCACCAGGCCAGGGACCCGGTGCGGCTGGCTTCCTCGCAGCTCGCCAATCTGCAGTATCAGCTTTCCGACATGGCGGTGGGCCTCACCTCCGGCCAGTCGCCCTTCGTGGTGATGATGCAGCAGGGATCACAGGTGGCCCAGCTGTTCAAGCCCGGCACCGGCATTGGCGGCGCCCTGAAGAGCGTGGGCGAGGGCATCGGTTCATTCCTGCTCAACCCGCTCAATCTCGCCACGGTGGGTTTCGGCCTGGCGGCCACGGCGGCGGTGGGCCTGTTTCGGGCGCTCACCGATCATGCCGATGATGCCGAGAGCGTTCTGACGCGCCACGAGGAACTGGTGAAGCGGGTGGCAGCCGCTTATGACGAGGCCACCGGCAAGGCCAAGACCTATGGGCTGGAAAGCCGGGCGCTGCTGCTGTGGGATGCCCGGAGGTCGCAGGCCGACACCAGGACACTGCTGGAGGGGGCCCTGGGGCGCTTCTGGTCGCGCGATGCCACCGGCGGCATGCGCATGGGCGGCAACAGCATCACCGCCTTCGGCGGCACGCTGTGGGGCCGGGGCGGCGCCACCATGAGCCAGGTGGAGGAAACCCAGAACCGCGAGCTGATCAACCTGGTGCGCGCCTTCGGCGGCAGCATCGAGGGGTTCAAGCGCGGCCAGAACGATCTCGATCTCAAGGGCTTCCTAGAACGGCTGGCGGACATCCAGAACCGTTCTGCCGATGCCCAGGTGAAGGAGATTGCCCAGGCCATCCGCGACGGCATGACGGATGTGCTGCCGCTGTTTCAGGCGTGGGCGAAGGACCGCGATATGAGCCTCACCCTGTCGGGCAACAACTGGGCACCGACCGAGGCACTGTCCAAGGCGGCCGGGCGCGGCCTTCTCGACCTCATCGGCTATGCCGAAGGCACCGACAAGGGCCGGGGCTATAACGAGACGCTGGGCTACGGCAAGTTCACCGGTGGGCCGGTGGACCTTGTGACCATGAAGATGAGCGAGGTGCTTGACCTTCAGAAGCGCATGCTCGCCGATCCGGCCAACACGGCACACTCATCGGCGGTGGGTCGCTATCAGATCACCCGCCAGACCCTGCTTGACTTCATGCCAAAGCTGGGTCTGACGGGCGACACTCTCTTTTCAAAGGAGGTGCAGGACAGGCTGGCGCTGGCCATCGCCAATTCGACCGGCGGCAATGTCGACAAGCTCAGGGGCCGCTGGGAAGGCCTCAAGCATGTCAAGGATGACACGGCCATCACCACCGCCTGGGACAAATCCCAGGGCGCGCGCGCCGGGGTTGCCCAGGGCATGGCCGACGAAAGCCGCAAGGCGGCCGAGGCCGAACGGGATTTTGCCCTCGCCCTGAAGGACCGGCAGGCGGCTCTGAAACAGTCCACAACTGGGCTTGGCTTTGCGACCGAGGCACAAATCCGCGAACGGCGCCAGGCGGAACTGACCGCCCAGGCCCACGCCAAGTTCGGCGAAATGCTGTCGGCCAGGACGCAGGGCATCATCAGGGATGCCGCCGCCACCGAGGCCCACCAGGAGGTGATGAACCGGCAGACGGCCCAGGACCAACGGTGGTCAGACGTGATGCGCGACAGCAAAAACGCCATCAGCGAAATCACGGCTGCCACCGGCAGGAGCACCCTGGAAATGGCGCGCGCCCGCAAGGAGGCGGAACTCACCGCCCAGGCCCATGCCATCTATGGCGAGGTGCTGTCAAAACAGGTGATTGCCGACATCAAGGCCACGGCCCAGGCCTATGGCGAGCAGGCGGCCATGGCAAAGCTGGCGGCCGAGCAGAGCCGCAATGCGGCCGAGGCCGAGCGTGACCAGGTGAAGCGCATGGACGACATGCGGCAAACCTTCGGCGGCCTGGCCAGTTCCTTCTTCCAGGCCCGCGAGCAGGGGGAAAGCTGGGGAGGCTCGCTGTCATCCGTCCTCGATCACCTGCGCGGCAAGGTGATGTCGCTGCTCGACACGCTGATCGACAACCTGCTTTTCGGCAAGCAGGGCACGGCTGGTGGCGGGTTGCTGGGCGGGCTGCTGGGCGGCTTCACCAGCCTGCTGTCGCCCCCCCACACCGCCCCCACCCTCTATGCCACGGGCGGGGCCTTCGGACCCGGTGTGGCGGCCTTTGCCGGTGGCGGCACCTTCGGGTCGGGCGTGGTCAGTCGGCCCACCTTATTTCGCTTTGGCCAGGGGCGGCTCGGGGTGATGGGTGAGGCCGGGCCGGAGGCCATCATGCCGCTGGTGCGCGGCCCGCAGGGCCTGTCCATCCTGGCGCGCGGCAGCCGGGGCGAGGAAACCCTGCCGCTCATGCGCCTGCCCTCTGGCAAGCTTGGGGTCAGCGCCTTTGCCGATGGTGATGTCTTTGCCTCGGGCATTGCCGCCGCACGGGCCGGTGGTGGCGGCAGTGGCGGTCTGGTCATCAACAACAACATCACCAACCGCTCCAGCGAGCCGGTGACATCGAAGGCCACCCGGCGCAGCGATGGGTCTGTCGACATCGAGACCATGATCGGCCAGGCGGTCAACCGGCACATCGGGCGCGGCGGCGCGGACCAGGCGCTGGCGGGCCGCTTCACCGGCATCAACCGCAGGATGGACCGCTATGGCTGAGCTGTTCTGGCCGGCTGGCGTGCCGGATGATCCTCTGGCCGAGACGCTGATCTGGGCACCAGTTGAAACCGGCCTCTATTTCTCCACCGGGCCGGGCCGGGTGCGGGCGGCCCCCTTCGACACGGGTGTGGCGGTCAACATGACCGCCGACTACCCGATGAGCGATTACCAGTTCAACGCGCTGTTTCTGCCCTGGTGGCTGGGGCCGGCCGCCAGCGGCGGCTGTGCCAATGGCGTGCTGCCCTTCTGGCTGCGAGACCCCATTCACCGCGATGCGCGCGGTCTGCGCCTGCCGTGGAAATGGATGCGGCAGGAAAACGGTGGCCTGGCCACACCGAAGCGTGACGGCGCGGGCTGGATCATCACGCTGGCCCTGATGAGGCTTCCAGCATGACCGAAACCATGTCTCCCGTCTGGTGGCGGCGGGCCGGTGATCTGGTGGCTGATGACCTCGGCCTGCTGCTCATCACCCTCGATCACCCCGACCTGCGTGAACCCATCAGGATTGTTTCAGGGACGGTTTCAGTCACCTCGCGCGGCGCTGCATTTGTGGCCTGGCCGGTGCTGGCCCGCCTGCCCAGCCTGGGCAGCCAGCCCAAGCGCGGCAGCATCACCATTCAGGCGGTGGACCCGCGCATTGGCCGCACCCTCCGGGGCCTTGATGGCGCGGTGTCCTGCACCTTTGAATATGTCTCACACGATGATCTGGATGAGGTGATCTACCTGCATGAGGGTCTGCGGCTGCGGAACTTCGAGGGCGATGACCTGTCGGTCACCGCCGAAGTGGTGGGCACCGCCCCGGATGGCCAGAGCTGGCCGGTGACCCGCGCCACACCGGCCCGCACGCCGGGGCTGTTTGTGTCATGACCCGGACCCGCCGCCCCATCGCCACGCCATGGTGGGCGCGCTACATGCGCGAATGCCGTTTTGTTGATGGCGGCCGCGCGGCCAACCTGGTCGATTGCTTCGGCCTGCTGTGCCAGGTCTATGCCGATCAGCTGGGCATTACCCTGACCCCCTGGCCCGCCCTGACGCTTGAGACTGCCGTGGCGTCTCATGCCGACCTCACCTGCCCACCCTTCACAACCGCCTTTTTCCCGGTTCAAAACGGCTTTGAACAGGCCTTTGACGCGGTGGTGATCCGCCGCCCCTATCCGGTCGAGGGCCGGTTGCGCCGGGGCTGGTGGCATGTGGGTGTGGTGACCCGGCCGGGCCACCTCTTGCACATGGATGCCGCCATGGGGGTGGTGGAGCAGCCGTTCCGCGACACGGCCGAGGCGCGCGGGCTGGTCACGCTGCGGCCCGACAACCTGCGCCTGTTCCGCCACCAGGACATGATGGCGAGGGCTGCATGATGGATCGCCCGTTCACCGTTCCAGCCCGACTGGTGATCCAGCACCCGGTCATGGGTGAGGTGGCCCACTATCAGGCCCCCGACAATCTGACGCTGGCGGAAATCATCGCCGCCGTGCCTGACCTGCCGGACGCCTTTCACCGCCACGGCCAGGTGACGCTGGAGCAGGGGGGAAAAGTGTGGGTGGTGCCGCCCTGCCATTGGGCGCGCGGCCGCGTCACAGCAGCACTCAGGCTCAAGGCCACCACGGCCCCGGCGGTGGTGATCCGCCTGCATCACACACCGGCAGGCGGCCGGGGCAAGGGCGGCAAATCCGTGCTGGCCATCATTGCCTCCATTGCCCTGGTGGCGGTGGGCACCTTCATCACCGGCGGCGGCCTGGCGCCGCTGCTGGGGTCCTTTGCGGCGGCGGGGTCTGTGGGCGCCCAGGGCATTGCCCTGGCGGTGACCTTCCTGGGACGTCTGGCGCTCACCATGGCGCTGAAACCGGCCGCCACCTCCAATGGCAACGAAAACCAGGCGCCGCCGCTGGGCCAGGCGGGGGCCAGCGGCAATCTGGCCAGCCCCGGCGGCACCTTCTATTACTGCGCCGGACGGTCAAAGGTTTTCCCTCACCTGGCCAGCCTGCCGCTGGTTGATCTGCAGGGCGAGGACGAACTGGTGGAGGCGGCCTATGCCCTGGCCGGGCCGCACCAGCTCGACAACCCCTGCGCCGAGGACACGCCGCTGGGTGACATTGACGGGCTGACCTGGGTGGTGAACCAGGGCACCGAAGCCAGGCCCCAGAGCCTGCTGGCCCGCTATGGCCACCAGATCACCCCGCAGTATGAACTGAAGGCCCATCGGCGCTCGCGGACCAGTCCAGCTCAACTGCGCACTCCGGGTTTTCCTGAAACCGACCTGCCCAAGCCCTATATTCTCACCAGCAAGGCCGACCCCGACGAAATCTGGCTGCAGTATCTGTGGCCTGCAGGGATGACCGACCAGAACGGCACCCCCGCCGCCGTCATGCCGCTGCGCATCAAGCTGCAGGCGGTGGGCAGCGACAGCTACATCAACCTGCCTGAGCTGATGTTTCATTCCAACCTGCTGGGCCGTATCAGCAAGTATGTGAAGCTGGTGTGGGGCAATCCGCCCTCGGCCATTGCCGATGTGCCAATGGAAAACGGCCCCTGGCATTCCTTCCACACCGTGCCCGCGCAGAACATCCCGCCTGTCGTCGGTGGGTGGAATGCACACCCCTCATTCATTGGCGGCGCGGCCTGTAATGCCACGGCGCGGGTGGAGCGGCGAGCCGATGGCTTCATCATCTATCTGGACCCTGCCGTATTCCCGCGCGGTCGGCAGTGGCGCGTCTGGCAGATGCGCGGCTGCCTGCTGCCGCCAACTTCCTTCAATCCCCCAACCTACTACTATGGCAATGTCTCTTTAATGAATGTGGGAAGTGCTTTTGACTACTATAACACTGGCTTGACGCGGCTTGTTCTCTCTGGCGGCTTCTACACGGCCACCATCGTGGAATCCTGCCTGCTCATGCGCTTCGCCACGGTGTGGAACCGGCCGCCGCTGCCGCTGCCGGGTGATGCCACCATCGAAGTGCGTGGCCGCAACCTCAATGTGTCGCAGCTTTCGGTCGAGGCCTCGGCCCTGGTGCCTTGCTATGACGGCACCGGCTTTACGGGTCTGGCGCCGTCATCCAATCCGGCTGATCATTTTCACCATGTGCTCACCGGGCCGCTCACCCTCGATGCGGTGGACAGCAAGCTGGTTGACCTGCCATCGCTGTCGGCCTGGCATGTCAGCAATGCCCAGGCGGGGCGCACCATAGCGGGCGTGTTCGACGGCCGGGACTGGCGTGAAACCCTCGATGCCATCTGTGCTGCCGGTCTGGCCGCCCGCAAGGAGGGCCGCCTGTGGGGGGTGGCGCGGCAGCGCAATACCGCCCTTGAGGTGCCGGTGGAGCGTCAGGTGTTCACCCACCTCAACGCCCGCGCCCTGCGCTGGACCAAGGCCGGCAACACCGTGCCTGACGCGGTGCGGGTGTCGTTCCGCAACCGATTTCTGAACTGGGATCAGGATGAACGCCTGGTGGTGCGGCCCGGCCTCACCCTGGCCGAGGTGAGCCGCATCATCAGCCTGGATGCCGTGGCCATCGATGATCCTGACCAGATCGACGAATATTTCTCGCTCTATCTCGCCGTCGCGCACCACCGCGACTGGACGCTTTCCTTTGAAACGTGGTTTGAGGGCCTGGCGTCGGAGGTGGGTGACGTGGTGGGCATCAACCACATCGAGCTGGCGCAACTCATGACCGCCGCGCGCATTTCCGAGGTGATGCGCAACGAAACCGGCGATGTGACGGCTCTGGTGCTGGACAGCGTGGCGGCGGCCAATGCCGAGGATGGCCTGGAAGCGATAACCGACCTTTCGGCGCTTGCCGATGTGGCGGCGCAGGGCATTCTTCTGGCCGCCGCCATTGTGACGGCGGATGGGCCGGTGACCCAGCCTGTGGCGGGACTGGCACTGGCCAGCAAGACCATCACCTTCACCGCGCCCTTCACCAACCCGGATGTGGCCCCCGGCCAGCTGGTGCTGCTGGGCCGCCAGGGCGAGGAGCGCCAGCGGTTTGAGGTGGTGAGCGTCGATCCGGCCGAGAACTACGCCTTCACCCTCACCGTGGTGCCCGAGGCACCGGAAATCTGGCAGGAGAGCTGATCAATGCCCCTTCGCAAAACCCCGGCACCCTCCAACGCCCAGGCGCCCTTTCCGGGGCCGGATGTCATGGAGGCCATCAACACCGAGGTGACGGGCCTCTGGCAATATGTGCAGGTGCCCTTGTCGGATGTCGCTGGCACCGCCAATGCCATCACGGCCAATTGTGATGTGGCCCTGGACCAGAACCGCAAGGGCCAGAAATTCACCCTGACCCCCACCGCTGCCAACACCGGCGCGGCCACCCTGAACGTCAACGACCGTGGCGCTCTGCCCATCATCAATCGCGATGGATCGGTGCTGAGCGCAGGCCGTCTCATCGCGGGCCGCATGGAGACGGTCGAGAATGACGGTGCCGCATTCCGGCTGTTGCAGGACAAGCCACCCACAACCAGTGGCGCGAGCCGCGCCATCTTCGCCTATCAGATGCCTGCCGGCACGGCCGGCCAGAACTCCATCAACGGCTGGTCGCGCTACCCGCTCAACACCCAGGTGCTGAACGAGATCGCCGGTCTGGTCTTTGATGGCGTGGCCCAACAGCTGACCCTGCCGGCGGGAACCTATGACCTCATGGCCTCGGCCTACTTCGGGCAATACACTGGTGTTCTGGTGCCGTGGAATGTGTCGGACAATCAGATGCTGGCCGGAATCGCGCGGGTGGTCAGCAACAACTACACGTTCCTGCAGTGCGCGGGAAAAATCACCCTGGCCGCCACCAAGATCATTGAGTTGCGGGTGGCCGCCAATGCCGTGGCCAGCCTCGGGCCGCCGCTCAATGCCACCAGCCCGGCCATTCCTGAACAATATGGCTTTCTCGACATCAGGAGCATCGCATGAGCGCGCCCGCCACCGAAGTAACCGTGTTCCAAGGCAGGCCGCTGGTTCTGCCCATTGAATTTCGCGCAAAGAACGGCGGGCCGATTTCCTTGCCATCGGCCATTGAGGTGAGGTTTCGCGGGTTCAAAGCCTCATCTGATTTTGCCGTTGCCAACCAGGCCAACGGCAAGGTTTCGGGCGTTCAGGGAGATGGTTCGCCGGCAGCGTCCGTCACCGTTACTCTGTCCGCCGCTGATCTCAGCCCGGCCCCCATTGGGTATGGTTCAGCAGAAATTGTGGACCTGTCGGCCGACAGGCCGGTGGCGGTCATTCCTCTGCGCATCGTCTCTCCAGGTACACCGTATGCAGCAGAATTCGGCCGCAAATTCACCGTGTGGGCGGAGCAGGTTGTGGTGGTGGTCGATATCCTTCAGAACGCGACAACCGACATGGTGGCCGAGGGAAGCTCCAATCAATATTTTACCCCTGGCCGGGTTTTGATCACGGTTCTCACGGGCTTTTCAGCGGCAGTAAACGGCGTTGTTTCCGCTGCCGACACCGTGCTCTCGGCACTCGGCCGACTGCAGGCGCAGATAACGTCCAATTTGACGGCCGCCACGGCGGCCCTGGCCACCAAGGCCCCGTTGGATAGTCCGGTGCTCGTCGGCACCCCCACCGCACCCACGGCGGCCGCCGGCACCAACACCAGCCAGATTGCCACCACAGGGTTCGTGAAGACGGCGGTTGCCGATCTTGTTGCCTCATCACCCGCAGCACTCGACACTCTAAACGAGCTAGCGACAGCTCTTGGTGATGACCCTAATTTTGCAGCCACAATGACTAACGCACTGGCCGCTAAAGCACCGTTGGCAAGCCCTGTTTTTACTGACCACCCAACTGCACCAACAGCAGTTCCTGACACCAACACCACGCAGTTGGCAACCACATCCTTTGCCAAGAAGGAGGCGGATGACGCCGAGGCGGCTGCCAAGGCTCATTCTGTCCAGCGAGTAAACCACACCGGTGAACAAGCCATCTCCACCATCACCGGCCTGCAGGCTGCGCTCGATGGGAAGGAGGTGGCTGGAACGGCTGCTGGATGGATTACGGCTCACGTGGAAACTGCTGACCCTCATGCACAATACGCGCTGGAATCAGAGGTTGCAGCCACCTATGCCACGACGGCAGCTCTATCGGCGCACTCCGCCCGCACCGACAACCCGCATGCTGTGACCAAGACACAGGTTGGACTTGGCAGCGTGGACAACACGTCCGATGCAAACAAGCCGGTGAGCACAGCAACACAAGCTGCCCTTAACGCCAAGCAGGAAATTCTCGTCTCTGGGACCAACATCAAAACCGTCAACGGGTTATCAATCATGGGGCCTGGAAACCTGGTTGTTGGTGGAGGCTCTGGCAGCGGTGATATGTCCATGTCCATCTATGACACAGACTCTGATGGAGTTGTGGATGCGGCAGAGACTGCACCATGGTTCGGCATCATCGGTAAGCCGTCAACCTATCCGCCCGACACTCACACCCACACCAAGTCATCGATCACAGACTTTGCAGAGGTCACAGAGAATGCCAAGACGTCGGCATACACCCTTGAAATTGGTGATGCTGGCAAGATGGTGACTATGGCGAGTGCAACAGCAGTCACGTTGACGGTTCCTACCAATGCCTCTGTCTCATACCCAATTGGCACACGCATCGACATCCTGTCGCTTGGTGCAGGCGATGTGTCAGTGGCTGGAGACGTCGGAGTTACTGTCCAGTCTCTTGGTGCAAAGCTGAAGCTCGGGGGCCAATACGCCGGAGCCACGCTGTGGAAGCAGGCAACAAATGTTTGGGTGCTTATCGGAGCTCTCAAGTCATGAGCCTTACGATGGGGATGCTTGCATCGTCTGCTCTGCAAGATGTGACTATAGTCGCCAAGATTTGGGCTGCTGGTGGTGCTGGCGGATTCTACGCTGTTTCATCTCCTGGTGGCGGTTCTGGAGGTTATCTGACTGTCACATTCAAGGTGGCAAAGGGGTCTGTTTTAAAAATTGTCGTCGGCCAAGGTGGTCGATCTCAAGGAACCCCAGCATATGGCGGAGGCGGCGCATCCGGCTTTAACTCTGCACACGGCGGCGGCGGTGGTGGCGGATTATCCGGCGTGTTCCTTGAATCAATAGCGCAAGCAAATGGCATAGGCGTTGCTGGCGGCGGCGGCGGGGCTGCTTATTACAGCACAGGAACAGGTGGCGGTGGTGGCGGGGGAAACACCGGTGGGTCGCTATCGTCATCTAATGCAATGGCTGGTGGCGGTGGCACTCAGTCCGCTGGTGGTGCTGCTGGAACCGGGGCAGCTGGAGCGACTACCACCCCAACAGCTGGATCGGCCCTGCAGGGCGGTCGAGGTGGAACTGCCAATTCTACCGGCGCAGGTGGTGGTGGTGGCGGCTACTATGGTGGTGGCGGAGGCTGGTCAAACACCGGAAATGTTGCCGGTGGTGGCGGCGGCGGCAGCGGATTCGTTGCGTCAACAAATGCAAATATGACTGTGGTGTCGTTCTCGTCTAACCAGGGTAACAATGGTCCTGCGACAGGCAGCTCATCATCCAATATAGCTGCGCCAAACGCCTTGGATGCGGACTACGTGGCCGGCGTCGGCCAAGGCGGAGGCAAGATGGTTCTGGGCGGAAATGGGTTGATTGTCCTCTATGTCGATGGTGTCAAGCGGGTGTTCTCATACACTGGCGCAGACCAGTCGATCACGGTGTAAGCCGATGGATGCTCTTCTTCATTCTCTCGCCGCCGCTCTGCAGATTGGATTGGCTATCCTTCATCCGGCCGGGGCCGGAATAGCTATTGGACTTGGCTGGCTGTTGCGCGAGGCCGCCCAGGCCAACCGTGGCAACCTGCTGGCGGCCCTGCGCGATCTGCCACGATGGCCGCTGCACAAGCAACTGGAATGGATGGTGCCGCTGGTGATCGCCACCGCCCTGGGCGGGGCCTGGGCGGCTCATGCCGGCCTCGGATTTTTCTGGAGGCCCGTGTGAATAATCACACTGATCGAGAGCTTGCCAATGCCATCATGGGCGACATGCTGGGCGAGGGCGCGTTTCGCCGGGTCTATGCCCACGCCATGGACCCGGAGCTGGTGGTCAAGGTGGAGGCTGGCGCGCGCTGTTTTCAAAATATCATCGAGTGGTCGGTCTGGCAGGAGGCTACCGACAATCTGCGCCGCTGGCTCGCCCCGTGCGTGGCCATCTCACCGCAGGGCAGCGTGTTGTTTCAGCGCCGCTGCGAGCCATTGCGGGTGAGCGAACTGCCGGGTCGGGTGCCTTCCATCCTGACCGATCTCAAGATATCCAATTGGGGACTGTTTCAGGGTCGGCCGGTCTGCCTCGATTACGGGTTCATCCCCCTTCAGACCTGGCGCCTGGTCAAGGAAAGCTGGCCATGACCGGCGACCTGCATCTGGCCTTCTACAAGGGCTGGGAGTCGCCGCTGGGCTGGGCCATCCGCCGCCGCACCGGATCGCCTTATTCACACGTCGAACTGGTGCTGGATGGAGGGCTGGGGCAGGCGTCCACCTGCTTTTCAGCCACCTATCGCCACGGGGTCAGGGTCAAGACCATCACGCTTCGGCCGGAGGACTGGGACCTGGTGGCCGTGCCCCGCAACGCCGTCATCGACGGCCATCTGGCGGCCATGAAGCGCGAGGCCACCAAGCCCTATGATGTGCTGGGCGTTCTGACCTTCGGCTCGCCTTGGTTAAGCCTCCACGGCAAGCAGCGCTGGTTTTGTTCCGAACTGTGCGCGGCGGCCCTCGGCCTGCCCAACCCATGGTCCTATTCACCAGGCGCACTGCACAAGGCGCTGGCCGGGCAGGGGGCTTCCTTGCGCACCGGCGTCACCTTTCTGCTGCCGCATGGCCTGGCCGTTGCCCTCATCGAGGCGGCCCAGGCGGCCGGGCGCCTGACCGGCCCCGCCACCATCACCCAGGACGGTGCCGTGCTGGTCTCGGCCGATGCCATCGAGGCGCTTTTTGAGGGCTGGCGCGATGAGGTTCTGGCCAGTGCCCAGACCCGGCTGGCCCACGCCACCACCGAGGCCTTCACCCAGATGAAAAGGCCGTCAAAACCCCTTCTAAACCCCTGTAAAGGGGTGAATACCCCGCCTGAATAGGGGCGGGGGCAGGGGTGGTATCAACACCCCGAACCGGGCGCGTCAACGCCCATGACCACAGACCGGCCGATCAGCGGCCACCCCGCCACCGTGACGCCACGGCAGGGGGATCAAAGCAGAGGTCATACGAGTCGTGGACTCATTTTCCCGGACAACCCGCCTGACGGCTGTCAGGCCCATTCCCACTGTTGCGGGCTATGTCGGCGGCAAGCGCGCCCTGGCCAAGCATCTCATCCCACTCATCACCGAAAGGCCCCACGGCCTCTACTGTGAGCCATTTCTTGGCATGGGCGGGGTATTTTTCCGGCGACCGTCCCGCCCCAAGGTGGAGGCCGTCAATGACCGCTCACGGGATGTTGTGACTTTGTTCAGGGTCTTGCAACGCCACCACCAGGCGTTCCTCGATATGCTCAAGTGGCAGATCGCCAGCCGGGCAGAGTTTGAGCGCCTGACCGCCACGGACCCCGACACCCTGACTGATCTGGAGCGTGCGGCCCGATTCCTCTACCTCCAGAAGGCTGGTTTCGGTGGGAAGGTCATCTCACCCTCCTTTGGCGCTAATATGAACCAGCCGGCACGATTTGATGTGGGTAAGCTGGTGCCGGTTCTGGAGGCGGCGCATGAGCGCCTGTCGGGGGTTTATATCGAGTGCCTGCCGTGGCAGGAATTCATGACCCGGTGGGACCGGCCCCATGCGCTGTTTTTCTGCGACCCGCCCTATTGGGGGAGTGAGCATTATTACGGCCGTGGGCAGTTTGAGAGAGCGGATTTTGAGGAGCTTGCAGCCCGGCTCAAGGCCCTGAAGGGCGACTTCATCCTCACGCTCAATGATGTGGAACCGGTGCGCCAGCTGTTTGCCTGGGCCAAGCTGACGCCGGTAGGTCTTAACTACTCGGTGGGTGGCAGGCCGGTCGCCGCCCGGGAAATCATCATCACCCGTAAACCCAACAAGGAGGGGAAGAGAAAACCGCCCAAAGGGGCATAGAGGCAAAAAATCTGGTGCCAAGTTTGTGTCAACGCCGCGCCAAACTTCAGTCGCGCTACAGGATGGAGACGACAAGTTCTTTGTTCTCGGTCCCGAACCGCAGTCAGGATCGCCC
>CALMWF010000011.1 GCA_937873445.1 uncultured Alphaproteobacteria bacterium | reverse complement strand
GCCTTCAACGCCGACTTCGACGGCGACCAGATGGCCGTGCACGTGCCGCTGTCGCTGGAAGCACAGCTGGAAGCGCGCGTGCTGATGATGTCCACCAACAACGTGCTCCACCCCGCCAACGGCGCGCCCATCATCGTGCCGTCGCAGGACATTGTGCTCGGCCTCTATTATGTGTCGCTGATGCGCAAGAACGAGCCGGGCGAGGGCAAGGCTTTTGCCTCGGTGGCCGAAATTGACCACGCGCTGGCCAATGGCGTCATCACCCTGCACAGCAAGATCAAGGGCCGCGTTTCGGAAATGGGGCCCGACGGCAAGATGCGCACCCGCATGGTGGAAACCACGCCGGGCCGCATGAAGATCGGCGAGCTTCTGCCCACCTCGGTCAACATTTCCTATGACCTGTGCAACAAGCTGATGACCAAGCGCGAGATCTCCAAGATGATCGACGCCGTCTATCGCTATTGCGGCCAGAAGGAGTCGGTCATTTTCTGCGACAAGATCATGGCGCTCGGCTTCTACAACGCCTATCGCGCCGGCATTTCCTTCGGCAAGGATGACATGGTCATTCCTGAAACGAAGGAGAAGATCGTCAATCAGACCCGTGATCTGGTGAAGGAGTTCGAGCAGCAGTATATCGACGGCCTCATCACCCAGGGCGAAAAATACAACAAGGTTGTGGATGCCTGGGCCAAGACCACCGACAAGGTGGCCGAGGAAATGATGGCGCGGATTTCATCGGTGCAGATGGATGACGCAAACCTCCGCGAAAAGCCGATCAACTCCATCTACATGATGAGCCATTCGGGTGCGCGTGGTTCGCCCACCCAGATGCGCCAGCTGGCCGCCATGCGCGGCCTGATGGCCAAGCCGTCGGGCGAAATCATCGAAACGCCGATCATCTCCAACTTCAAGGAGGGGCTGTCGGTTCTGGAATACTTCAACTCGACTCACGGCGCCCGCAAGGGTCTGGCCGATACGGCGCTGAAGACCGCCAACTCCGGCTATCTCACCCGCCGTCTTGTTGACGTGGCCCAGGACGCCATCATCAGCCAGGATGATTGCGGCACCGAGCATTTCATCACCACGCGGCCGATCATCGACGCGGGCGAGATCATCGCCTCGCTGGGCAGCCGCGTTCTCGGCCGCACCGCGGCTGAGGACGTGAAGGAGCCCGCCTCGGGCACGCTGATCGTTGCCAAGGGCGAGGAAATCCTCGAACCGCATGTGGAGAAGATCGAGAAGGCGGGCATCACCGAGATCAAGATCCGCTCGGTGCTGACCTGCGAGACCAAGTTTGGCGTTTGCGCCAAGTGCTATGGCCGCGATCTGGCGCGCGGCACGCCGGTCAACATGGGTGAGGCGGTGGGCGTCATCGCCGCCCAGTCCATCGGCGAGCCGGGCACCCAGCTCACCATGCGCACCTTCCACATCGGCGGCACCGCTCAGGTGCTCGACCAGTCCTTCGTGGAATCCAACCACGAGGGCAAGGTGGCCTTCAAGAACAAGGCAGTGGTGAAGGACTCGGCGGGCAAGCTGGTGGTGATGGGCCGCAACGTGGCCATCATCATTGAAGACCCGCAGGGCAATGAGCGCGCCATGCACAAGGTCGCCTATGGCACGCGTCTGTTTGTGGACGAGGGCGACATGGTGAAGCGCGGCACGCGCCTTGCCGAATGGGACCCCTATACGCGCCCGATCCTCACCGAGGCCGAAGGCACGGTGGAGTTCGAGGACGTGGTCGAGGGCGTGTCGGTGAACGAAGTGGCCGACGAAGCCACCGGCATCACCAACCGCGTCATCATCGACTGGCGTTCCAACCAGCGTGGCTCCAGCCTGAAGCCGGCCATTGTCATCAAGGACAAGAGCGGCAAGGTGGCCAAGCTGGCGCGCGGCGGCGAGGCCCGTTACCTCCTGTCGGTGGACAGCATTCTGTCGGTCGATCCGGGTGCGCATGTGCGGGCCGGTGACGTGCTGGCGCGCAACCCGCTGGAGTCGGCCAAGACGCGCGACATCACCGGCGGTCTGCCGCGTGTGGCGGAACTGTTCGAAGCGCGCCGTCCGAAGGACGCGGCGATCATCGCCGAGGTGTCGGGGCGCATCGAGTTCGGCCGCGACTACAAGAACAAGCGGCGCATCCGCATTGTGCCGCAGGACGAGTCCATCGAGCCAGTGGAATATCTGATCCCGAAGGGCAAGCACCTGCCGGTGCAGGAGGGCGACTTCATCGAGAAGGGCGAATTCCTGATGGACGGCAACCCGGCGCCGCACGACATTCTCGCCATCAAGGGCGTCGAGGAACTCGCCGCCTATCTGGTGAACGAGATTCAGGAAGTCTACCGGTTGCAGGGCGTGTCGATCAACGACAAGCACATCGAAGTTATTGTGCGTCAGATGCTGCAGAAGGTGGAGATCACCGACTCGGGCGAATCCACCCTGCTGGTGGGCGAACAGGTGGACCAGGTGGAACTGGATCACGAGAACGCCAAGCTGGAAGCCGAGGGCCTCAAGCCTGCGGTGGGCCAGCCGGTGCTGCTGGGCATCACCAAGGCCTCGCTGCAGACGCGCTCCTTCGTGTCGGCCGCGTCGTTCCAGGAAACCACGCGTGTTCTCACTGAAGCTGCGGTGCAGGGCAAGGTGGATACGCTGGAAGGCCTCAAGGAGAATGTCATCGTGGGCCGCCTCATTCCGGCGGGCACGGGCGGCATGCTGTCGCGTCTGCGGCAGGTGGCCGACAAGCGCGACCAGCTCATCCTGGAGGAAAAGGCCAAGACCGAAACCCTGCCGCCGGCTGCGGAATAGGGACCGGCTGCACGAACATGAAAAGGCCCGGCGTTTTGCCGGGCCTTTTGCCATGCGGCACAGGCGCTCCCGGCACCGCCGACATTGGGCGAATGGCAAAGACGCGTTATTCTCTCCCCTTGTGATTCTGAAGGGACGCGACAGAAAAGACGGAGACGTGGCGCGCCTTGAGGCGCTGGCCCGGCGGGGTGACTGCGCCCTGCCGCTGGAAAAAGCCATTCGCCGCCAGATTACCCTGCTGCGCTTTGCGGCCCTGGGAGAAACCGCCGTGGAGCAGGTGATGCGCCGGGCCTGGGGCGATGATCCGGAATGGCTGGTGGCCCACCAGCTTTCCCTGCCTCTGGAGGAGGGGGTGGTGGAGATTGATCACCTGCTCATCAGCCGGCTGCTGGATATCTGGGTGTGCCGCGCGGTGCGCTGTCCCGAGGGGGTGATTGTCAGCAGCACCGGGCAGTTCATGGTGCGGCGTGGAAGCGGGGTGCAGCCCATGGATATGCCGTTTGACGGGCTGGCCGATGAGGTGCTGGCCGTCAAGGAACTGTTCCGGCGCAGGCTGGTGACCGTGCCATGCATGTATGGCCGGGCCATTGCGCCCAGGGTTCATGCCCTGGTGCTGGTTTCATCACCCACGCCGATGGAGGTTCTGGGCCGCGATTTTCCGGGCGATGACATGGTCATTGCCGATGAGGATCTGCCGGCTCATGTGTTTGAGCATCAGTCCAGGCTCACCATCACCAATCTGGTGCGGCTCATGTCGCCACCGCTGTTTCAGCGGCTGGGAGAGGAGTTGCTGGCCCTGCATCAGCCGGCCGCGGTGGACTGGGCGGTTCGGTTCGGCCTGCCGGACCCGGAACCGCCGGAAGAGAGAGCGCCGAACCTGCCGCCATGGCAGCCGCTGCTGGCGCTTCATCGCATGGAAGCGGCCGATGAGGTGGTTCAGGAACCGGCCGAAGTGGTGATGCTGCCGGCGGGCGACAGCTACTGCCCCAGCTGCGGCGGGGTCATTCAGCGCCGCGACCGGCTGCGTCTGGCGGCCAGCCGCATCCGGCTGGGGAACGAGGTTCCGTGCCTCGCCTGCCAGCAGATGCTTCAGCGCGGCTACGGCTGAAGCAAAAAAGCCCGGCCGGGGCCGGGCAGTCTGGTGCTGCAAGGGGGATGTCGGCTCAGTGTTTCACCATGGCGGTGGCGTGGCCGTCGTCCGGTTCCATGAGGCCGATGAGGGCGCCGGTGGTGTCGGTCACCATGGCCAGCCGCCCGACGCCCGGCACCGCCACGGGGGCGCGCGTCACCTCGCCGCCTGCCGCCAGTGCCTCCAGCACCGCGCCATCCATGTCGGAAACGCTCATGTAGGTCATCCAGTGGGATGGCACACCGGCATGATCGGGGTCGGACAGGGCGAAGACGCCGCCCACGGCACGGCCATCCTTGCGGGCAATCCAGTAGGAGGCCCCATCGGGCAGGGGCTGAGCCTCAAACTGCCAGCCCAGGGCGCGGGCATAGAAGGTGAGGGCGGATTCCGGTTCCCAGGTGTTCAGTTCGTGCCACCAGATGCGGGCAGGCGTGGTCATCATCGCGGAGTCTCCGTGCAAGGTTGTCGCTGATGTCGCCGTGGGGGCAGTGTCACGAGGGCGTGAGGCAGGGAAAGGGCAGGAATGGGGCGATTTTGGACAGGGCAGCACCCGTGATCCGCGTGGAGGTGAATTGTCTTGCCCGTGGCATGGTTTATATAGGGTCTGCAATGATGTGATGGCTTTGCCGTCGCGCCCACGGCGCAGGGATGATGTGATGAAAAGTGTGCGGATGATGCTGGTGCTGGCGATTGTCGTCGGTGGCGCCGTGGCCATGTGGCTGTGGTGGCAGCATGCGGAAAAATATCCGTCCACGGATGATGCCTATGTGGGCGCCAACATCATCTCCATCGCGCCGCAGGTGTCGGGCCTGGTGGAGCTGGTGAAGGTGAAGGAAGGCCAGCACGTGAAGGCGGGCGAGGTGCTGTTTGCCCTCAATGCCGCGCCCTTCCGCAATGCCAAGGTACAGGCCGAGGCCAGCCTGGCGGTGTTGAACAATGGCGAGGAACCGGCCCGGCAGCAGGTGGCGGCGGCCGCCGCCGCGGTGACCAGCGCGCGCGCCGCGCTGAACGCCGCCAAGGCCCAGTTTGACCGCGACACGGCGCTTCTGGCGCGCGGGTCGGCCTCCACCGCCACGGTGCAGAACTCGCGCGCCGCCATGGCCCAGGCGCAGGCCGGGGTGGATCAGGCCCAGGCCGCTCTGGTGGCGGCGCAGGCCCAGTTCAATGACCGTCAGAACCAGATAGCCTCGGCGCAGGCGCAACTCGCCACCGCCGACCTCAACCTGTCCTATGCCACGGTGACGGCCCCGGCGGACGGCATCATCGCCAATCTGGACCTGCGCCAGGGGGCGGCGGTGGCGGCCTATCAGCCGCTGTTCGCGCTGGTGGAAACGGCTGACTGGTGGGTCGATGCCAATTTCAAGGAAACCGACCTGCCGCGCATCAGGCCCGGCCAGCCCGCCACCATCGCGGTGGACATGATGCCGGGCACCAGCATGACCGGCACGGTGGCAACCATCAGCCCCGGATCGGGGGCAACCTTCGCGCTGCTGCCGGCCCAGAATGCGTCCGGCAACTGGGTGAAGGTGACACAGCGCTTTGCCGTGCGCATCCGGCTGGACACGCCTGCACCTGAGCTGCGGGTGGGCGGCAGCGCCATGGTGACGGTGGACACCGTGTCCGGGGCCTCTGCCGCCGGAACCACGCCGTGAACAGAGAGGCCGCGGGCCCGGCCGCAGCCCCCGCAGCGGGTGAGGCGCATCATCCCCCCGTCAATCTGATGATCGTGGTGGCGGTGGTGTTGTGCGCCGTGCTGGAGGTTCTGGATTCCACCATCGTCAATGTGGCGCTGCCCCACATCGAATCCAGCTTCGGGGCCACCAACGACCAGATCACCTGGGTTCTCACCAGCTACATCGTGTCCGCCGTGGTGGTCATGCCCTTGACCGGGCTGATGGCGCAACTCATTGGCCGCAAGCGCCTCATTCTCATGTCGATCATCGGCTTTGCGGTGTTTTCGGCGCTGTGCGGCCTGGCCCAGAGCCTGGACATGATGGTGCTGTTCCGGCTGGGGCAGGGCATGTTCGGCGCCTTTCTCATTCCGCTGTCGCAATCCATCCTGTTTGACGCCTTCCCGCGGGAAAAGCGCGGCCAGGCCATGGCCATGTTCGGGCTTGGGGTGATTGTGGCGCCGGTGCTTGGCCCCACCATCGGCGCCTATCTGACCGACACGTTTTCCTGGCGCATGGTGTTCTATGTGAACATTCCCATTGCGGCGCTGGCGCTCATCATGATGACGGGGGAACTGCCCGATGACCAGCCGAAGCGGGTGAAGATCGACTGGACAGGGCTGGTGCTGCTGATGCTGGCCATCGGGGCGCTGCAGTTCATGCTCGATCAGGGCCAGACGCTGGACTGGTTCTCATCTCGGATCATCCAGTCGGCGGCCTTCGTGTCGGGCATGTCGTTCCTGGCCTTTCTCACGCGCGGCATCGGCAAGGCTGACAACATCATCGACCTTGGCCTGTTTGCCGACCGCAACTACATGCTGGCCAGTCTTGTCATTGCCTGTTTTGCGGTGGCCATGTTCGGCGGCATCGCGCTGCTGCCGCTGTTTGTGCAGGGTCTTCTGGGCTATCCCGTCATGCTGGCCGGTCATCTGTTCATTCCGCGCGGCCTGGCGGCGGGCTTTTCCATGGTGTTCACCGGGGCGGTGCTGGTGTCGCGGTTTGATGCGCGCCTTCTGGCCGGGGTGGGTTTGGCGCTGACGGCCTGGTCCAACTGGATGATCGCGGTTCTGCCCGTGGAGGTGACCTTCTGGGATCTGGCCTGGCCCGGCGTGGTGGCGGGCTTCGGCATGGGGCTCATCTTCGTGCCGCTGTCCACCCTGGCTTTTGACAGCATTCCGCGCGCCCGGCAGGACGAGGCGTCGGGCCTCTATGCGGTGACGCGCCAGCTTGGCTCTTCCATCGGCATTGCGGCGGTGGCGGCGGCGCTGTCACGCTCCATTGCCGTCAATCACAGCCATCTGGTGGAGCATGTGACGCCCTATGCCGAGGCGGCGCGGGCCTTTCTGGTGCCGCTCGGCCTGTCGCCGGAAAACCCCAGGGGGGCGGCCCTCATCGCCCAGCAGGTGCAGATGCAGGCGGCCCACCTGGCCTATGTGCAGGTGTTCGCAGTGCTGACCGCCATTCCGCTGGCGGTGATTCCGCTGTTGCTGTTCATGCACAAGCCCACCCATGGCCGGGGCATGCCGGCGGGGCATTGAAGGGCAGGGCGCCCGGCGAACAGGGACATTTCCACCATTGACCCAATGCAGCAGAGGCCTAGGCTCTCCGGTGTGATCCGGGAGATATGACCGATGCGCTGGCGCTTTTCCGTTGTGATGGCGGTTGTTATGGCTTCAGCCGGTTTGCTGCTGATGCCGCAGCAACTGGCAGCCAAGACCTATTACCGTCCCGCAGAGTTGAGAGGATCGTGCCTGTTGCCCAGCGCTACTGGCGCAAAAGACTGGGATTGTCAGGTCGTCAGCTTTCCGCCCATGGGTTTGAATAACCTGGCCTGTAGCACACATCCCATTCCCCTCGATCCGGTATGGGACACCATTACCGACGCGAAAGACCCCCCCATCATTCTTGAGAAGATGATGCTGGCGCAGGGCGTCAGGCCGGTTGTCGACTGGCTGCTGTGTCAGGGGTTTCCTGTTTATGCAAGACCACACGAATCCTCGAGTGGACGCGTCGGAAAGATCAGGATCTATTTATATACCGGGCATCCCGACACAGAAATGTTTGATATTGGGATTCGGCAGGTTCGAAACTGGAAGCATAGAAAGGATTGTTTAGGTGGGGGATGGCCTTCACTATTCAACTTTCTCTGCAGGCCCGGAACTTCACTGACGCGATATGGCGTTGACCTCTCTTTTGATACAAAATTTTCATCTTATAGAATTCATGATTTTATAAGTTATAAGTAATTGGGGGTGGATAGCGCCGGTGTTGATACCGCCGACTACCGCTACTCGCGCGATGGCGTGGAGGTGAGCCTTTCCACCGGTACCGGCACGGCGGGCGAAGCCCTGGGCGATACGCTCACCGGCATCGAGAACCTGACCGGCTCCAACTTTGACGACACGCTCATCGGTGATGCGGGCAACAACCGCCTCGTCGGCCTCGACGGCAACGACACGCTTTCGGGCGGCGCCGGCAACGACGTGCTGGTGGGCGGCACCGGCGCCGACACGCTGATCGGCGGCGACGGCGATGCCGATGCGGCTGATTATCAGGCGGCCACGGCGGGCGTCATCGTCAATCTCGCCACCGGCGGCACCGGCGGCGAAGCGGCGGGCGACACCTATTCCGGCGTCGAATATGTCTGGGGTTCTGCCTTCAACGACATCATCACCGGCGATGCCGCCATCAACCGCCTGACCGGCGGGGCGGGCAATGACGTGCTCGATGGCGCGGGCGGCAACGACTACCTCCTCGGCGAGGCGGGCAATGACCTGCTCACCGGCGGCGCGGGGGCTGATGTCTTTGTCTTCACCGCCGGACTGGGTCAGGACACCCTCACCGATTTCTGGGCCGGTGCCGGACGCACCGACCGGGTCTGGCTCACAGGCCTTGGCGTCAGTGATTTTGCCGGCGTGCAGTCGCACCTCACCGACACGGCCCAGGGCGCGGTTCTGGCCTTCGCCTCCGGCGATACCATCACCTTCGCCGGGGTGAGCGCTGCCAGCCTGGTGGCCGACGATTTCATCTTCTCGTAAGCGGGGATTGCGACCTGGGGCACAACCAGTGATTGGTGAGCCTGTCGTGCGCCGCTTCTTGCGCTGCAAAAAAGCGAGTCGCGGCCAGCGGATAGGGGTTGACGCCCCCCTTCGACCTGAGTAGAACCCGCCTCGACCTTCAGGCGGCAGGCAGTCGGAGCTTCGCGTTCCGAAACGCTGGCCAGGGGGTCGCAAACGACACTCAAGGTCATGCTTATGCACCGCTGCCGGTGCCTTAAGCCTCTGGTTTTGTGCACTGGGCCCCTCCCGGACCGGAGGCGCGTCAGTGCTTGTGGTCATGTGTGAAACCGGTCCGAGAGATTTAGCCAAGGTAGAGCAAGGCCCACATGCCGACGATCAACCAGCTCATTCGCAAGCCCCGCCAAGCCCCCACCTATCGCAACAAGGTGCCGGCGATGCAGTCTTGCCCGCAGAAGCGCGGCGTTTGCACCCGCGTTTACACCAACACGCCCAAGAAGCCGAACTCGGCGCTGCGCAAGGTGGCCAAGGTGCGCCTCACCAACGGTTTTGAAGTGGTGAGCTACATTCCGGGCGAGGGCCACAACCTTCAGGAACACTCCGTGGTGATGATCCGCGGCGGCCGCGTGCAGGATCTGCCGGGCGTGCGCTATCACATCATCCGCGGCATTCTCGATACCCAGGGTATCGCGAAGCGCCGTCAGCGCCGGTCGAAATACGGCGCGAAGCGTCCGAAGTAAGAGCGGAGGAGTAACGAATGTCCCGCCGTCATCGCGCCGACAAGCGCGTCATCAATCCCGATCCGAAGTTTGGCGATCTCGTCATCTCCAAGTTCATGAACAACCTCATGTATGAGGGCAAGAAGTCGGTGGCCGAATCCATCGTCTATGGCGCTCTCGACAAGGTGCAGGCCAAGGCCAAGGCCGATCCGGTGCAGCTGTTCCATCAGGCGCTGGACAATGTGGCCCCGGCCATTGAAGTGCGCTCGCGCCGCGTCGGTGGCGCCACCTACCAGGTGCCGGTTGAAGTGCGGCCCGACCGCCGCCAGGCTCTGGCCATCCGCTGGATCATCACCGCCGCCCGCGGCCGCAACGAGACGACGATGGTTGACCGTCTGTCCGGCGAGCTGATGGACGCTGCCAACAACCGTGGCTCCGCCGTGAAGAAGCGCGAAGACACCCACAAGATGGCCGAGGCGAACCGCGCCTTCAGCCATTACCGCTGGTAATTCAGGACCCGTATCATGGCCCGCACCCACGCCCTCGAGGACTATCGCAATTTCGGCATCATGGCCCACATCGATGCCGGGAAGACGACCACCACCGAGCGCATTCTCTATTACACCGGCAAGAGCCACAAGATTGGCGAAGTGCACGACGGCGCTGCCACCATGGACTTCATGGAGCAGGAGCAGGAGCGCGGCATCACCATCACCTCGGCTGCCACCACCGCCATCTGGCGCGGCAAGCGTCTCAACATCATCGACACGCCCGGCCACGTTGACTTCACCATCGAGGTGGAGCGCAGCCTGCGCGTGCTGGACGGTGCGGTGTGCGTGCTCGACTCGAATCAGGGTGTGGAACCGCAGACGGAAACCGTGTGGCGCCAGGGCGACAAGTACAATGTGCCGCGCATCGTGTTCTGCAACAAGATGGACAAGACCGGCGCCTCGTTCGAGCAGTGCATCAAGGACATCAAGGAACGCCTGGGCGCCAAGCCGGTGCCGATCCAGCTGCCCATCGGTGCGGAAGCCTCGTTCAAGGGTCTCATCGACCTCGTGCGCATGACCGCTGTCGTCTGGGAAGACGAGGAGCTGGGCGCCAAGTATCACGATGAGGAAATTCCCGCCGACCTCAAGGCGGCCGCCGAAGCGGCCCGCGCCGAGATGATCGAAGCCTGCGTCGAACTCGACGAGAAGGCCATGGAAGATTATCTTGAAGGCAAGGAAATCTCCAACGACACCATCAAGACGCTGCTGCGCAAGGCCGTTGTCACCGGCGCCTTCTTCCCGGTGCTGTGCGGCTCGGCCTTCAAGAACAAGGGCGTGCAGCCGCTGCTCGACGCGGTTGTGGACTATCTGCCGTCGCCGCTCGACCGTCCGTCGATCAAGGGCATCGATCCCAAGAATGACGAAGAAGTGGTGCGCAAGTCGTCCGACTCCGAGCCGCTGTCGCTCTTGGCCTTCAAGCTGATGGACGACCAGTATGGCGTGCTGACCTTCTGCCGCATCTATTCCGGCGTGCTGGCCAAGGGCGTGTCGCTCCTGAACTCCACCCGCGGCAAGAACGAGCGTGTGGGCCGCATGGTTCTCATGCACGCCAACAACCGCGAGGAAATTGCCGAAGCCCATGCGGGCGACATTGTGGCCCTCGTCGGCCTCAAGGATACCCGCACCGGCGATACGCTGTGCGATCCCAACAAGCCGGTGATTCTGGAACGGATGGAATTCCCCGATCCGGTCATTGAAATGAAGGTTGAGCCCAAGACCAAGGGCGACCAGGAAAAGATGGCCGTGGCGCTGCACAAGCTGGCGGCCGAGGATCCGTCCTTCCGCGTCACCACCGACTCCGAGTCGGGCGAGACCATCATCAAGGGCATGGGCGAGCTTCACCTCGACATCAAGGTGGACATCCTGCGCCGCACCCACAAGGTGGAAGTGGCCGTGGGCGCCCCGCAGGTGGCCTATCGCGAGACCATCACCCGCAAGGTGACCAAGGACTACACCCACAAGAAGCAGACCGGCGGCACGGGCCAGTTCGCCCGCGTGATCCTCGAGATCGAGCCGGCCGAAAAGGGCACCGGCAACAGCTTCGAGTCGAAGATTGTCGGCGGCTCGGTGCCGAAGGAATATGTGCCCGGCGTGGAAAAGGGCCTGAATTCGGTTCTGACCTCGGGTCCGCTCATCGGCTTCCCGGTGGTGGATATCAAGGTGGCGCTGGTCGACGGCGCCTATCACGAGGTCGACTCGTCGGCCATCGCCTTCGAAATCGCCACCCGCGCGGCCATGAAGGAAGCCTTTGAGACTGCCGGCGCCATCCTGCTTGAGCCGATGATGAAGGTGGAAGTCACCTCGCCGGAGGAATTCGTGGGCTCGGTCATCGGCGACCTCAACTCGCGCCGTGGCCAGATTGTCGGCACCTCGATGCGCGGCAACGCCAACATCATCAACGCCCTGGTGCCGCTGGCCAACATGTTTGGCTACATCAACAACCTGCGCTCCATGAGCCAGGGCCGCGCCAGCTACACCATGCAGTTCGATCACTATGCGCAGGTTCCGGGCGCGGTGGCCGAAGAAGTCAAGAAGAAATACGCGTAATTGCAGATTTGAGAACGGAGACCTCCGATGGCCAAAGAGAAATTCAACCGCGACAAGCCGCATTGCAACATTGGCACGATTG
>CALMWF010000010.1 GCA_937873445.1 uncultured Alphaproteobacteria bacterium | reverse complement strand
TTCAGGCGGTCCCGGATCGTGTCCTTGCCGCCAAGCCCGCCGCGGTTCTCGAACGCCTCCGCGAACTGGTTGATGGTGTAGAGGCGGCCTGCGAGCGCTTCGTCGAGAAGAATGCCGAGGATGACATCGTGCTTGCGCACGCGCTCGGCATCGAGCCGTTCGCCCAGCGATTTGCGCACCAGCCGCTCGCCCGAACGGTCGACTTCCACCCAGCGTCCGTCGGTCTTGTCGATGATCTTCGGCTCGATGCCCGGGCCGTTGCGCAGCTCGAAATGCAGCATCCGCTCCGGACGTTCTTCGTCCGGCCGGTGCATGATGATGCCGGAGGTATAGAAGCTGCGCAGGCTTCCAGCGCCCGAGAGCGCCATGAACGGATCCTCGGCCAGCTGCTTCTTGGTGATCTTGCGGGTGTGGTGGCAGAGGATCAGCCCGGCGTCCGGCGCCACCGAATCCCTGAACACCTCGACACGTTCCTGCAGGAAGAACAGCATCGCCGTGTTGTCGTTCTC
Organism: uncultured Alphaproteobacteria bacterium; assembly: GCA_937873445.1. GTDB lineage: Bacteria > Pseudomonadota > Alphaproteobacteria > Rhizobiales > Aestuariivirgaceae > Aestuariivirga. Next base: position 45,025 of record CALMWF010000010.1, on the reverse strand, counting down.
GCCGCCGCCATCCGGGCCACCATCGAAAAGGTTGCGGATTGGATCGATGCAGAGGATGTCGGGCGCGCCATGGCCGTAATGCGCCCGGGCGGCGGCAACGGCGCGCGAAACACCGCCCGCATCGAGCAGCATTCGGACCTTCGGCGTCGCGACCAGATTGTCGCGGGCGGCGGAGAGCAGCGCCGGGTCGAGCCGGATGCCCTGAAGCCGCTCGCGCAGATAGTGGTACTGGATCTCGGCCTGCAGATAGAAGATCCGCAACGGGCGGCACGGCGCGAAGCCGAGGAACGGGATGCCGGCCGCCATGTGCACCAGCAGGCTGATCAGGAAGTCGCTCTTGCCGACCTTGGGCGCGCCGCCAAGGACCAGCATTCCACCTGGCGTCAGCACGCGCGGCCCGATGATGTCGGCCGGCATCGGGCTCCTGTCGTCAAGGAGCTTGCCGAGCGTGAAAGTCGGCAATGGCGACATCGGCGAAACCGCCAACCGCTCCAGCGGCGGCCCATGCCGCTCTTCGTGCAGCCGCCACAGGCGCTGCGCCTCCGATGCCAGCCGCTCCAGCGCCCAGCTCGGGCGCAGCATCGCGGCGTTGTACTGGCAGATCGCCTCCCAGGCCTCGTCGCGGCCCATCCGCCCTTCATGGGCCATGCGGACGTAGTGGCCGATGGCGGCGCTCGCCCCCTGGAAGCGGGTCCAATCGTCTGATCCGCCTTCGCGGACCGGCGTCGTCAGGACATCGGTGATCGACGGTTTGTCCGTAGAGGGGCCTGGCTCGGATCCGACCCCGGCAAGCGGCGGCATGTCGGCGACGAGCTCGGCGAAGTCGCGCAGATGGACCTCGACCCGCGGGCTGTGGCGGCGGATGTTGACCAGGCGCTTGAACCCGCCCTTGTGATAGACCGAACCAGCCAGGCGGATCGGCTGGTGGGCCGATCGGAAATGCGTGTCGCCGCCGACCTTGACCGCAATGTCACCGCGCAGCCGACAGAGAAGCGCGATGTCCTCGCCCTCGGCCGGTTCGCTCAAGCGCCACCAGACATGCAGCTTGTCGAGACCGTCCGGTGTCCGGCCGCCACTTTCGACGAGCAGTGTCGGCTCGCCGAGATGACGAACGAGGTGGTCAAGCTTGGCCGCAATGTCTCCGGCGTCGAGGTCGACCAGGACCGTCTGCATCTGCTGGACATCGGCGGCCTTGGCCTTGCCGGTCTCGGCGACCGTTCCCGGCACCACATAGAAGGCCGCCCCTTCGCGTGCTGCCCAACCGGCGAAGGAAACCGCCTTCTCCAGCAAACTGTCGTCGATCTCGATCCAGGCGTTGTGGGGTCGGCCGTCGATGCCTTGGCCCTTGTCCACGAACCCGCGCAAGGGCACCCAGCCATCGCAGTAACCGAAGACCACATCGAGAAAGACGGCGATCTGCTCGGGATCCGGCTCGATGTCGAACGGATCGGCCTGCGGCGCGGCGTCGTTGAAGTCGCGCCAGGCATCGAGGGAGATGACCTTGTTCCCGCTCATGCCGGCAGCCCCCAGCAGCGTTCTGCCCACGGGCACATCCGGCACTCGTGGAAGTCACGCGTCGTGGCGATGCGCGGCAGCAGATCTCCTGCATCCGTCGCCTGAAGGATCCGCACGGCGCGATCGCTCATGCGTTGGGCGAGCCCCGCGTCGAACGGCACCAGTTCGTGGTGCAGTTCGGCGTTGTCCTTGTTGATGGCGGTGAAGAGCGCGGGATTGTCGGAGATGCCGGGGACTTGCGCCTCCATGTAGGCCTGGTAGAGGGCGATCTGGGACGCGTAGACGGGCTTCGCGACAACCACGCCCTTGGCCACGGTCTCGCGCCAGTTCCTGGCGTTCATCGTCTTGCATTCCCAGAGCGCGGGAACGCCGATGCCCAGCAGCTGGGGTGCGGCGGCGATGATCCCATCGACATGACCGCGGATGCGGCCACCAGCGACCGAGAAACCGAATTGCTCGCCGTCCGGACGGTTGCCCTTGCGGGTATAGAGATCGAACCCGGCACCGCGCAGCCAGCGGATGGCAAGATCTTCGAGCGCGTGTCCGATCTCGAAGATCCGCAGCGTCTGGCCGGAGAACTCCTGGCCCTCATCCTTCGGCGCACCCGCGAACTCGAATTGCAGAGCGCGCTCACAGCCGTGTCCAAGGCGGGAGCCGCCGAGGTAGTCGCGGGCCGCCCGTGTCGCTTGATCGGCAGTGAGTGCCCGATCGACGGTGGCGTTGACCCGGTCGGCAAAGCTGGGACGGCGGTTATAGTCCAGCATGCTGACCTCCCTCGTAGCTGCGGTGGGCGAGCCCGTGGCAGGTCGAGCAGAGCCATTCGACCGCGAGCGGCTCGGAATAGTCGTGATGATGGGCTTCGAGTTCGGTCACGCAGCCGCAGCGCTGACACCAGACCGGCACGATGATCCGGCACGCCTTGACTGCGCTCCTGACGATGCCGTGCGCCTTGTTCTTTTCAGCGTGGCGCAGCCGATACCGGCGCTGCGCCTCCCGATGCCTTTCGGGATCTCGGAAGTTCTGCGCGTAGGTACGCTGATATTCCCGGCGGCAATCCCGGCACCAAGCCTGTAGACCATCGGGGCTCCGGCGCCGCACGCCAAACTCTACCGCCGGCTTCTCTTCACTGCATTTGCTGCACGTTTTCATCAGAACGGCACCTCCGCGTCGGCGTCGGCTGCCATGGCGTGCATGGCGTCCTGGAAGCCGCCGACGGCGACCTCGATGAGCGTGAGCACCTGCGCCTCCGTGAGGTCGGAGAAGCGCGCCTGCCAGCCGATCTCCTCCATGATCTCGGCGACCGGCTTCATGGCAGCGCGGATCGCCGCCTTCTCCTGTTCGGTGAGATCAACCATGGCCCAGCGCTCCCGCGCCAAGCGCGTCCAGAAGCCTTGGCAGGCCATCGAGCAGAACCAGACCGAGGGGCGCGGTTGCTTCGACCGCACCGGGTCGAACCAGCCAAAGCCACGGGTGGGTCGCCGGCAGACAGCACAGAGCGTTCCACGCGGATGCCAGAGCCGCCGCCGGTCCTCGGCCGTGATGGAGATAGGACAGGCCATGGCTCATGCCGCCCTCCCGATGGCTGCTTCGGGCGCGGCATCGGCCGCGCCGAAGACGAGGGAGCGGATAGCGTCGCGGTTGAAGCGAAAGGCCAGCAGCGCTGATGCCTGATAGCGGGTGAGCCCGAAATCCTGCCGGTACTCCGGCGGCAGGAAGGCAAGCTGCCGGTCGGTGGGCGGCTGGTTCAACCAGCGGCGCGACTTGTGGGCGCTCTCGTCGCTCTCATGCTCGTTGAGCCAATCGTCGGCCGCCGCGAGGCAAACGGTGCGCTCGCCCACGGCCAACAGATGAGGGCGCTGCTTCTGGAGGCCTCCGATGCCGTACCACCGGCCGTTCAGGAAGAAGACACCTCCCCAGGCATTGAAGCCGTTGGCGATGAGCGCGGCATCGTCGCCGAAGAGATCGCACCAGCGGAAACTCGACCGCTTCAGGAGGTCGATCTCGGACATCACGAAGTCGCCGAGTGGCGTGGCTCCGCCCGCGTCCTCCCGCTCCCAGACATGACCGCACAGCGGGCATTCGGTGGTGGCGAGCGGCACGATGGCGCCGCAGTCCGGGCAATCCTTGGTCGGCGCTTCGCCGGAGGGCTCGCGACCGTCCAGGTCGACGTCCTGCTCCAGCGAACCGTGCAGCAGGGTCGAAGTGCCGAAATCCAGCACAATGCAGTCGGTCTTGATGACGCCTGGATGCTCCTCGGGCGAGACCGTGCGCAGGCCGCGACCGACCATCTGGATCATGGTCGACTTGTAGGAGCTCGGCCGCAGCAGCACGACGCAGCCCGTCGGCGGATGATCCCAGCCCTCGGTCAGCACCGCGACATTGACGACGACCCGCAGCTCTCCAGCGGCGTAGGCGTCGAGGGTCGTCTTGCGGTCGGTATCGGCCATGTCGCCGTGGATCAGCCCAGCGGCGACACCGGCCGCGTTGAAGGCGGCTGTCACGTTGCGCGCGTGGTCCACGGTCGAGCAGAACACCACCGTCTGGCGCTCGCCTGCCTTTTCCCGCCAGTGGCGGATGACGGCGTCCGTGACCGGCGACCGGTTCATGATCGCGTCGACCTCGGCCATGTCGAAATCGTCGGCCGTGCGGCGCACCTTGGTGAGCTGATCCTGGACGCCGACATCGATCACGAAGGTGCGCGGCGGCACGAGATGACCGGACGCGATGAGCTCCCCGATCCGGATCTGATCGGCGACGTTCGAGAACACCGGGCGCAGACCGCGCTTGTCGCCTCGGTTGGGCGTCGCCGTGACGCCGTAGACCCGGCACTCGGGATTGCGCTGCAGCGCGGCGTCGATGATGCGGCGATAGCTGTCGGCGGCCGCGTGGTGCGCCTCGTCGATCACCAGGAGGTCGAGCGCGGGCAGCTGGTCGAGATTACCGGCGCGCGCCAGCGTCGGCACCATCGCGAAGGTGACCTGTCCAGCCCACGACTTCTCCTTCGCGTCGACGACCGAGGTCGTGATCTTCGGGTTCACCCGGCCGAACTTGCTGCGGTTCTGAGCGGTCAACTCGTCGCGGTGGGCGAGCACGCAGGCCTTGGCGCCCGTGCTCTTCGGGGTTTCGCCGACCATGCGACCGACGACCCCCGAGAGCATGATCGTCTTGCCGGCTCCGGTCGGGGCGACGCCGAGGGTGTTTCCGTGTTCGCCGAGCGCGCGGACGCTGCGCTCGACGAACTGCTTCTGGCGGGGACGCAGCAGCATGGCCGCCTCACTGCGCCCAGGACGGGCGCGTGCCCGGCTGCGGCATGGAGGGCGGGGAAGGCTGAGCCTGCGGCTGCGCTGCCACACCGGGCACGCCGCCCATGAGAGCGGCATAGTCCTTGTGATCCGGCGTCACGGCCGCGCGGATCTCGTTTTTCTCCTCGCCGTTGGTGTCGGTGCCGATGTCGATCCGCGCCACGAACTCGAGCCCGTCGAGATCGGCAAAGCCGCTGATGCGACGCGCGGCCTGGGCCTGAGCGGACGTGTCCTTGTCCGAAATGCCGCGCGCGGAGTTGAGCATGCCGCGGATCAGGCTGCGGCCCATGTTCGCCCAGTCCTGCCCTTTGGGGCTGTAGAGCCCGATCAGGGTGAAGATCTTGCGCCGGGCGTAGGGACCTTCGAGAACCGTGAACTCGCCGGAGAGATAGACCGAGCCGGTGGTCCCCCGCGTGGCGTATCCGCCGGTCCAGCCCTGCGCCGGATCGTCGAATCCGCCCGGACGGATTGTCAGGCGCACCTTGGCCAGCGTGCCCTTGGGGATGATGTTGCTGTTCTGCTTGGCATCGTTGAAATCGTTCCAGGATCCAGTCATGGCTGGGGTCTCCTCGTTCAGGCGTTTTCGGAATGGGTGGGGGCGTCCGAGGTCGGCGCCGTCGCGGCCGGGGGCGGGCTTCGATAGGCCAGCCGCTCGGAGGCGGGCTTCACGGGGCCGCGGATCTTGGCCATCAGGCGGCCGAGATGCGGCTCCTCGATCAGGTCGAGACGGCCGGATCGATCCTTCGCCGGGAAGTTCCAGGGGTTGATCGTCTGGCAGACGAAGGCACGGTACGGCGCGCCGGACTCGTCCTTGATCTCCGCCATCGTCAGGACTTCATCGACGATGCCCGGCAGCTCGAGGCCGGTCTTCGAGCCGTCGATCTGCGGCTGGAAGATGCGCCGATTGAAGTCGTCGAGCTTCTCGTCGAGGATCCCGACGAACCAGACGTTCTTCGCCCGCGTGTGCTGGAGATGCGTGAGCCACGCGATCATCTCGCGGCCGTGCAGGCCGTAGGCGCCGCGGACATCGGGCTTGCCGGTCTTCTCCGAGAACGCATCGGGCTGCCCCTTGCACCATTGGAAGCAGAGCCGCCCGGCGACCGTGATCGAGTCGATGAAGACCGTGTGGTAGCGGTCGAGCGAAGCCGGATCGCCGAAGCGCTCGCACACCGCCGCGAAGTGGGCCTCGCTGTAGACCTGGTCGTCCCGCAGCGCCGGATTGGGGCCGCCGATGAAGACCGCGAAGTCGCGGCACTCGGCCCATGTGCGCGGCCGCACGCTGTCGCCGGACCATCCCTCGATGGCGAGGTCGCCCGCCTCCAGATCGATGAACAGCGTGGTGGCGGAGTCGAGCGTCCAGAGAAGCGAGGTCTTGCCGATCCCGGACTTGCCGAAGATCGTGCCCTTGATGCCGCGCGGCTCGGCGAGCCGCTGATCGGCGGAGATGATCGGGAGGGCCATCACTTGCCTCCCTTCGCCGCGATCAGGGCGTCGATCGCGACGTCCGCTCCCAGCGCGCCGGCCTTGCGGGCTTCGTCGTGGAGCGTGCGCACCGCATCGATCTCGCGGTAGAGCGCCGATGCCTGCTCATTCAGCCCGATGAGGGCGAAGGCCAGGTCGTCGATCGAGGCCGCCCCGACCGGCCTGACGGTCTCGTCGCGACGCTCGCCAAGGGCCGGCACCCGGATGGTCTCGGGCAGCTTGTCCAGCCCGTAATGGTGCTCGCGGAGCACCGCGAGCTTCTTCGTGATGCTCATGTCGTCACCTCGGTGTTCAGGGAAAGACGGAAGCTGGGCTTGCCGGTGCGGACGGTGCGCGCGTCCTCGAAGGCGGAGCGGATGTGGCTCGGCCAGGCCGCGAACTTGCGCTCGGGCACCTTGATCGCGACATCGACGTATTCGGTGGGATCGTCGCCCTCGGCCCGGATGCGTTCGACGAGAGCGGCGAGCTTGTCCTGGTCCCAGTCGACGCGCTTCGGCAGATCGGCGATCACGGTGACCGCGCCATCGTCGAAGCGGATGGTCCCGGTGTCTTTGCCGGCGGCCTGGCGTGCGGCGTGGGCACGATCGCCGTACTTGAGCGCGACGGCCCCATCGAGCCAGTCGCAGACGGTCTTGGCGCGGCGCAGAGCGTCGGCGGCCTCGTCCTGCAGGAGGGCGAGCTGCTCGGCGGGCAGAGCGGCGATGTCGCCGACGGCCATGCGCCGGAGCTCATCGAGGGAGATGCGGTTGGAGATCGTCATCACCACCCCCTCATGCCGCAGGCTTGCTGGGGTGGTCGGCGGTGCTCGCCCGGATCTGCTCGCGCTCGTACTCCTCGACGTCTTCGAGGCGATACACGACGCGACCGCCGAGCTTGACGAAGCGCGGCCCTTCGCCCGTCCAGCGCCAGCGCTCAAGCGTGCGGTGGCTGATGTTCCAGCGCGCAGCCAGGTCGATCTGGTTGAGGTGTTTCGTAGCCATCTGTCTCTCCTTCGGTTTTGGTCGAAAACCTGCGGAGACGATGGCTGGCCGGGAGGGAGAAAACCGACCCGGTCAGAGGGAGAAGAACAGAGAGAATTTCGTCAGAGCGCGAAGCCCCAGAGACCGTTCTCGGACTTCAGATAAGGTTCGAGGTCTGCCCATCGCTGCGCACCAAATGCTTGACGCAGCGTCTTCGCGCTGGAGTGGGCATGATCAAGGAGTTCCCGAGCGCTGAAGCGTCGGCCGTCCTGGTGTCCCTCAACCAGCTTGCGAATGATGGCGATATGGATGTCCGACTTGAGATCGATCGTGACGTTGCCATGGATGGTGAGTCGCTGCCCGCTCGGTGAGAGGGACAGGGGTGTATGAGGGCTGACGGCGGGTGTGCCATCGAGAAGTGCCGATAGGATTTCAGGGCTGACCGCCATTCCGTCATCGAAACCGATGGCATCGCCGATGGACACGACGAGGTGCCCCGGCAGCCCCGGTTCATGGAGCCGACCACTGGGCGTGCTGGTCAAGAGAATGCGGATATGGGGTGTTGGTCGCCTTCGGGCCGCATCAGCCACATCTGCCCAAATCCTCCGGTCCGAAAGGCGGCGCGCGAACCAGATCGGGACCCGCTGCGGGCGACGGCCGATGCGCGCGTCGCCAAGCTCCCACAAAGCTCGTGGAACGAGCGCTCTGGCACCGCCACGGGACGCAATGTCCAGCCCGACCAGCAAGCGGACGAAAAGGACCGGGAAGTCCACTCCGTAGACTCCCATCCGCTCTTTCGAGACATCGACCCAGCCAGCAGACGGGCTGAAGTATCCGTAGCCGTTCCGTTCCGAGGACCAGGACAGGGAAACCGGCTCGTCTTCGAAATCAGCCAGTGAGGCGGCCGCCGCGTTATGGCCATCGGGACGCAGCACATTCGCCGCCAGCAATTTCTCCGCGCTGTTGGCGTGATAGTCGGAGAGCACGGCGCCCGCGACTTTGGCATCCGCGCTCTCCACAATTGAGAGGAGCAGATCAACCGCCCTCCGATCAACCAACGACGACACCGCCGTCTCCGGAAAGGATGCCCCAGCGCCGGAGGTACTTCTCGCCGATCAGCTGCTCCTCTTCTGTCTGGTCCTTGAGATTGCAGCCATGCGGCATCGTGATCGTCAACGGCAGCGTCCGACCGCGCTTGGCATCGCCCTTGGGATGGAACTTGATGGAGAGTTTGGCCTGCGTCGCCACCCAACCGCCGGCCAGCGGATCATTGGCGCCGAACCGTTCCGCCGACATGCTCCAGATGGTGCGGTCGGCCTTCCGGAGACATTCCAGCGTGACGCGCTCGCCGACATTGTCGATGGGCATCAGGCGCAGCTGCTTGACCTCGACGGACTCGATCCCGTCCTCCGGATCGGTCGGAAAGTCGAAAGGATGAACCAGAACCGCGAGGTCGTAGGTGCGGAAGGGCACCTTTTCGCTCTGGAACTCGATCCCCAGCAGGTCGCGCGCCATGAAGCGAACCATCTCCTCGCGGCTCTCGCGGTCGTTGGCGACGACCTCGATGACGCCGGTCGCCGGCTCGTAGGTCATGGCCGCTTCAAACACGGGACGGCGAGCGCGGCGGACGAGCGTCCCCGCGTCATCGAACGCCAGGAAATCGTCGAGAAGGCCTTCGCGGTAGATCGCGATCTGGACAAGCTCGCAATCCTCGCCGTCGAAGGTCGGTCGGTAGCGCCCGAAAATATCGATGTGGATGTTGTTGGAAGCGAACCGTTCGCGCAGCGCCGCCTTGAAGGCATCGATGGATGCCTCGTCCCGCCGCAGATCGAGGTTCGGCTCGCCGATGAACCCGTCCCAGCTCCGACCACGGCGCCGCTCATCGGTGTAACGGACCTCCTCGGCATGGCGGAACCGAACCGGTTCGTTCAGGAACATCCAGAGCGAACGCGCATGGCCATTTGCCAGATCATCGAGCACCGTGCGGTCGTCGATCACGCTGTAGAGTGCGGTCTGCCCCGCATCATCGGCCAGGGCGCTCACCCGCTCGGCGTCATTGACGATGCGGGCGCGGGCTTCGTCGTCCAATTCGTCGACGGCCCGCAAAGTGACGCGGGCGACTTCCGGCTCGGGCGCCTCCCAATCGACCTCGGTCGGAAGCTCGATGCCGGTGTGGTGGAAATAGGCCTGCAGCGACGAGGCAGGCATGTTGCGGATGAAACTCGTCACTGAGGCCATGGCCGATCTCCTTAGCCCTTGATGTTGCGGGGGTCGTTCCCGTGGGAATCGGACTGGCCGATCCGACCACCCTGGTTGTGGATCTTGAACTCCGTCCCAGCGTTGCGGCTGATCTCCCGCCCACGGTCGATCGCCTCCCGCTTCGTGTCGAAGTGCCCGCTGGCGCGCTCGGCGCCGCCGCGGCGGACATCCCATCCGCCATTGGGATTGGGGACCACGTGATGGGTGCCCGAACCGTTACCTGCTTTAGCCATGACGGCCTCCTGTCTCGTGAAAGCGCGAAAATGGGTTCGTTACTACGAACTCGTGCGCAAGATAGGTATTGCAGGTGCAGCGTGTCAAGGACTAGATGTATCGCGATAACGAACCCGACAGACAAACAGGAGAACACCCGGTGCCAACACCCTTGGGAGAGCGCGTTCGCGAGCTCAGACTGAAGCGAGGATTGACCCTGGAGGCGCTGGCCGAAAGGGTCGGATCCAGCAAGAGCTACATGTGGGAGATCGAGAACAAGGACGTCGCGCGCCCTTCGGCTGAGAAGCTTCACCAGATCGCGGCCGCCCTGGAGACGACGACTGACTATCTGATTTCCGCCGACGAAGTCACCGAAGCGGACGCGACAGACACTGCCTTCTTTCGCAAGTATCAGAAGATGAAGCCGAAGAGCAAAGAGAAGCTTCGCGAGATGCTCAAGATCCTGGACGATGAGGATGAATGAGCAATAGCGGCAGAAAATCGCCCAGAAGGGCCGCAAACGATCTGACTGTGCTTCTCCGCACCGTGCTGGGAGAAGACCGGTTCCCCGTGGACGTGGAGGCGCTGGCGCTCGAAGTCTCCCGAAACTACGAGGACCCGATTACGGCAGTGAAGGGCGTCGACATCGACGGCTTCGAGGGCATGCTCCGGGCACGGCGCAAGAAGCCCGGTTGGCAGATCCTCTACAACACTCAGCCCCGCTACCGCGGACGCGAGCGCTTCACGCTCGCTCATGAGTTCGGGCATTACTTGCTGCACCGGCGCCCGCTGACCGCAGCGCACTACTGTAACGGCGAGCTCTCAGACGAATTCGACTTCGAGTGCCTTCCGCTGCAAGCCAACGGCTGGAAGGATGCGGAGAAGCAGCGTGAAGAAGAGGCCGACACCTTCGCCTCCTTCCTGTTGATGCCGATCGACGACTATCGGAACCAGGTCGGCAGTCAGGAGGTAACTCGCGACCTCCTCGGCCATGTGACCAACCGGTACGGAGTTTCGCTTCTTGCGGCCGCGCGCAAGTGGATCGAATTCACCGACACCCGAGCGGCCATGGTGGTTGCGCGAGACGGATTTGCGTTGTGGGGCAGAGCGAGCACGCGCGCCTACAGAAGCGGTGTGTTCATTCAATCGGGCATGCCGATTCCCGACGGCTCCATCATGGCCATGGGGTCGGCGTCGCAGCACACCAGTTCCCAGCGCCCGGTGGCTTTGCCCGCCGGCATCTGGACATTTAGTCGGGGCTCCGAACCCGTCCGAGAACTGACCTTCTTCTCTGACCGCCTCGGCTTGGCCGTGTCGCTCCTGCAGTTCGATCCCGCCGTCGATGGAGCTGAGGTCGAGGACGAAGAACCTTGGGATAGCTACGACCAGTTCACCCGCGATGATTCGAGGTAACGACCCGACAATGCTGCGGGCAGCGCCGCTCCGGGCGACTTGCACAGATGTTCACGCTGGAAAGGCCCGACGAGCGGCTTCGCTCTACTTCTAATGATTCCGCTGTGGCGCGATAACCAATTGATTCTTATTGCGTATCTTCGTTTTGCGACTACCGTTTCGCCAGTCATCTTCTATTGCGAACGGTCTCATGCAAGACGCCCGATCCGGTCCGAACCCTCTGTTGCCCGTCCGTCTGTCGGCGGGCGAACGCCTCGATGAACTCGCGCAGATTCTTGCCGCAGGGCTGAGGCGTATCCTGCCGGAACAGTCCAGTCCTTTATCTGCACCTGGCGAAGACAGTTCATTCGACATTCTCGCCCTCAAACGCCGTGTTGGTCGTCGCAAACCGAGCAACCGAGTTGGAGGGCAATGATGCCAGGAACAAAGAGAAAGACTGACGCTGCGCCATGGCGGGCGGGCGAACGCGACGCGGCGGACGCGAGCGTGGTCACACAGCTTGCAGCGTTGAAGCGAATGACGGTGGTCGAACTGAAGACGAAGTGGGAAAGCCTCTTCGGCACGCCTGCTCCGAACAACAGCCGCAGTTACCTCGAGCTGAGGCTCAGCTACCGGATTCAGGAACTGACCCTCGGCGGCCTGTCCCGCGAGACGCGGCGGACGCTTGACTTGCTGGCCGACGAAATCGAGGGTTGGGCCGGGCGCAAGACGATCATCGCGGATTCCCGCAACCCGGTGGTCGGAACCCGCCTCGTGCGTGAATGGGACGGGGTAGAGCACACCGTCACGGTGATGAAGGACGGCTTCGACTGGCAGGGGCGCAAGTTCAAGTCGCTCTCGGCGGTAGCGCGGGCGATCACCGGCACGCAGTGGAACGGCTACCGCTTCTTCGGCCTCCGCGAGGCGCGGAGGGACGACCGATGAGCCGTCATCAGGAAGCCGTCGCTATCATGCCGCGCCGCCAGCGCTGCGCCATTTATACCCGCAAGTCGAGCGAGGAAGGGCTCGACATGGAGTTCAACAGCCTCGACGCGCAGCGCGAGGCTTGCGAGGCCTTCGTGACGAGCCAGAAGGCGGAAGGCTGGGCCACCATTCGCGAACGCTACGATGACGGCGGCTTCTCCGGTGGCACGCTGGAGCGCCCCGGCCTGAAGCGCCTGATTCAGGACGTCGAGGCCGGTCTGATCGATGTGATCGTGGTCTACAAGATCGACCGGCTGTCGCGCTCGCTGATGGATTTCGCCAAGCTGGTCGAGATCTTCGACCGCAATCAGGTGACCTTCGTTTCGGTCACGCAGTCGTTCAACACCACGACCTCGATGGGCCGCCTGACCCTGAACATCCTTCTCAGCTTCGCACAGTTCGAGCGGGAGGTGATCGGCGAGCGCATCCGGGACAAGGTCGCGGCATCCCGCAAGCGCGGCATGTGGATGGGCGGTCACGTCCCGCTGGGCTACGACGTGCGCGACCGCAAGCTGGTCGTCAACGAAGCGGAAGCCGCGACGGTCCGGATGATCTTCGAGCGCTTCGTCGCCATCGGCTCCGCCACGACGCTGGCGAAAGCGCTCGCGGCCGAAGGCGTGCTGAACAAGCGCGGCAAGCCGATCGACAAGGGCTTCCTCTACAAACTGATCAACAACCGGGTCTACCTCGGGGAGGCCGTGCACAAGGGCACGGCCTATCCCGGCGAGCACGAGGCCATCATCGATCAGGCCCTCTGGGACAAGGTTCACAGCATCCTGCAGGAGAGCCCGCGCCTGCGGGCGAAGAACACCCGCCGCCAGACGCCGGCCCTGCTGAAAGGGATCATCTTCACCGAGACGGGCACAGCGATGACGCCGACGGCGACGAAGAAGGGCACGCGCCTCTACCGCTACTACGCGTCGATGGACCTGATCCGAAACCGCCCGACCGGCGACGCCTCGGGTCCGCTGCGCTTGCCCGCCGGCATGGTCGAGGATGCCGTCGTCGGCGAAATCCGCCGCATGATCCGCGCACCCGAAGTCGCGGCGCGGACCATAAAGGCTCTTCGCGACGAGAACTCGACCGTCGATGAGAAGGCGGTCGTCCAGGCGCTCGGCGAGTTCGACCAGCTCTGGGCGGCGCTCTACCCGGCGGAGCAGACCCGCATCGTCCAGCTTCTGGTCGAACGGGTGACCGTCGGCGAAGACGGCATCGCCGTCGATTTGCGCCATGAGGGGCTGGGCTCGGTCCTGCGGGACATGATGGCCACCCGCCAGACGGAGGCCCACGCATGACCGACTCGACGAACACCATCCGCGTCGTCATCCCCCTGACGATCCGCAAACGCAATGGGCGGCCGAAGATCTTGCCGCCCGACGAGGTAACCTTACGGGATGGGCGGGCGCAGGATCCGCATGTGCTGCGCGCCATCGCCCGCGCTTGGAACTGGCGGCGGCAGCTGGAATCCGGTGCCGCTTCCACCATTCAGGATATCGCCGCGGCCGAAAAGGTCTCCGACCGGTTCGTGAGCCGCATGATGCGGCTCGCCTATCTGTCGCCGGAGGTGCTCGAACACCTCGTCATCAGGCGCGTACCGCCGGCGCTTTCGCTGAACGACCTTGTCGCTGTCGCCGACCGACCATGGGCGGAGCAGATGGGGCCCGTGTTCGCTATTTCACGACCGATAGCCCTGAGGGATTGACCACGTCCCCGCCAGCCTTCACTGAAACAGAATGATTGGCTGCGGTGCGTTGGCGCGGATGCCAGAGTATTGGTGAGGTCATGGATGACACAAAAGCCGAAACCGCCAGCAGCGGACGAAAAGCATATCCGACGGCTGCTCGAGAAGTACTCCTGCCCGGTGCCCTATCATGAGGTTCGCACCCGGTTTCTTGGCAGCATCGCGACGCCCGTGCCTGTACAGCCATTGCAGATCGTCAAGGATCTCTGGGGCGGCGAGTTGCCAGAGTTCGAGAGCATGGATGCCGTCAACGAGCTGATCGGTGCCCTGATCAACGGTCTGTGGAATTCCCTGACCCGCCATCAGAAGCGCGCCGACCCGTTCCGTCTGACGCGGACCATAACTGGTTCGACCCGCCAGGAGCTTGGTGACCTCGCCCTGCTTCGCCGGCAGGAACTGGATGGCTTCGTCGAAGGGCTGTTCAATGGCCAGGACAGGATCGACCTTCCGGGGAAAGCCAGTTCTGCGCTCGATACCCTCGGCGAAATCCGCGCGATGATGGCCGGCATCAGTGAACTGGCCAAGGACGACGGCAAATCAGCTAAGGCCGACGATCTTGATCAAACGTTCAATCATGTTCGTGAGCTGACGTTGATCATTGAAAAGGAGATCAACATCGTCGTGCTTGATTGCACCCGTGCACGTCGGCAGATGATGAAAAGTGGCATCGGTTTCCCGCCGCCGACCCTGCATTGACGTCGGGTTGGTCGCCAATCAGTTCCTCGCCCGGCGCCACCCAGCCGCCTGCGCCTCGTCCTCGGTGCAGAACCAGCGCTCCCCCTTGCTCTCCGATATCCTGGTCTTGTCGTAGTCCTGCTGGCCAGGCACATGATAGATTCGGTTGCCGTTGCGGCTGATGTTGCCCTTGATCTGACAGCCGGTGGTCGGACTCGTAGACGCCACCGGTTGCGGCAGGAGGTGCTGCTGCGCATTAATCGGCACCGACACAGAACCGAGGATCTCGGTCTGCGGGCCGCGATGACGCCAGTCCCACGGCGCAATGAACGCTCCCGACCACAAGCCCGCCTGACGGGCTCGCGCAGCCTGTTCCTCTCCAACATAGATATCAGCATAGCGCCGGAAAGCGAGCGCCCAGCCGCCGGCCACCATCGCTGCGTTGATGTCCGTCTCGTCGACAAAGCAGGTCATGATGCGCCGGTCATAGCGGTCGATCTCATTACCCGTGCAGGTAACCGTGCGGTCATGAACCAGCCGGGCCAACTCGTCACGTGCGGCGATCCCGCATGGGTAGGTGTTCTCAGCCTCATCGAGGCAGACCTGGTCAGTCTCCGGCGCATCAATGCCGTTCAACCGGATCCTCGTCTCCTCTATTGAAATGGTATCCCCGTCGGAAATTCTCGCGACACCTGTTATTGTCGTGGCCGCGGCAGCAATAGTCGGACCTGCAAGCAGTAAAATGGAAAGTAGGGGAATCAGGGCGGGGCGAATAACCATGGGGGCATTTTCAGCCATCACGGCGTGGATTGAAAGGCGGCGGCAGCTCCGGCGCCTTTTCCAGGATGGCGCCCGCGAGTTGATCGAGCGAAATCCCGCCACAGCCTATTACGATGCGCAACGGGCTGCAGCACGTGCCCGCTTTGCGGGTGATGGCCAGGCTTTCCTTCATTGGGCGAAAGTGGCGGCAGAAGTGGCGCGGGTCAGCACCGCACCGATGGATTACGAAGTCGTCAAAAGCATCGTCGAGGAAGAGGAACGCCGGGCGAAGCTATCGCTGTAGCTGAAAGTTCAGCAGCTATTCTGTCGGCCCACATTCTCTACGTTGGCGCTGCCGATAGCATGGGCGGAGTATTACTCAGAAATGGCAGTTGTTAAGCGGTCTTTCTCGACGGCTTCGATCGGAAAGTGAAATAGAAGCTCTCGTCGATCTCAACAGTCATGAAGTCGCGCTCTTTCGGCTGCCGATTGCTCGTGGCGGTAACCTTCTCAACACCCTTGCATCGCCCCGGAAGGGAGGAGCGCTTCACGTATAAATCGGGGCGATTCTTTACCTTCATAGTTAATACTCCGAGAAGAGCTTCCTGAGGTCCCTGTCCTTGATCTTGGCCTTGCAGGCGTCGCCTATACGACGCTTGGCGGCACCGTTAACGCTCTTGTAGCCGACGGAACTGCCATCGTCGTTAACGACTATCTCGAATTCCGCTCCTTCCCTTCTTTTCGTCCAGATCATCTTTTCGGCTTGTGGCTGGAACTGCCAGTCTAGGCATTCTCCGTCGATGCCAGCCATCGCGTTCACGACGTCAATGGCAGACTGGTAGCGATTGGCCGGATCTATCTCCAGACACCGCTTTATGACATTTCGCAGCGTAGACGGAATATGTGGCAAGAATGACGATCTGTCCGGAAATTTGCCGTTGCGGACATCGAACCGGAAAGCGGCACGATCAAAGTTTTCCGGGGGGCCGTAGGCTTCGAACTGCGCGTTGAAATGGTCGTTGCCGTTGGCCATCCGGTAGAGCGTTAGGCCGACCTGGTAAATATCGAATCTCCGGTCGAAGTGATCCGTGACCGTCGCTTCTGGGGGAATCATTTTGCCGTAGAGCCGATCCTGCGCGGCCACCCCTGAGAAATTCATCTGCTTTGCTTGACCGAAATCCGAAACGAGTGCCTCCCCGCGCGGAGAGAGCAGGATGTTATCCGGCTTGACGTCGAAATGGATCAGGTTCTTTGAGTGTATGTTGTGAAGCCCAGCGAGAGTCTGAGCTCCCAGGGTGATTATCTCACGGACTGTAAGATGCCTTGCAGCCATCAGGTTCTTCACCGAACCCTCGCGGTAGTAAGGCATGGCTACATAGACATGGTCGTTGTCGAAACACGCGTAAAGGACTTGGACGACGTTCGGGTGAGCGCTAGCGTATAGCGCCTGTGATTCCGCGAAGAATTCCGTGGGCGAGTTCAGCTTGGCCTTCAGAATCTGTTTGGTGACGATTTCCGCATCCAGCTGATGGTCGCGCGTCACGAAGGTGCGGGAGTTCTGACCGTCCTGTCCGATCTCATTGATGATATCGAATGTGAGTTCGGCCTTGTGATAGGGCTTAAGCATTCTCGGCCCCCATCGCGCAGAGGATCGCCTCTCTTTCGACCTTGGCCATGTCGTTCCAGTTCTCGACGCCCGGATTTTCGTCTCCCGCCACCAGTGGCTTGAACTGCGCCCGATCGATGCCGAGGCGGCGCGAGATCGATGAAATCTGACCCACGTAGTAAGATAGTAAGCTGGAACTGGCGAACGCCTCCTGGATGACCCCTTCGATCTGGATGCGTTCGATGCTTGCCGTCTGTGCGAGGGACTCCGTCACGCGTACTCCGGCACGTTCGATCCCGTACTCCCGGAGGACATCAAGAAGATTCGAGCGTATGTACTTCAGTGCATCCGGCATCGCAAAGGCAGCCGGAACCTGCAATTCCTCGACATTAAGAATTTCTCGTGTCTCTGTATCGAAGACAGCAAAGGTTACTGCTCTCGGAGCAGCGCGAATGCCGATAGTCTTCATGATCTCCCCCCGCTTTGCACTGATACCAGATTCTAGCACTCTCCGTCACCATTGCAGCCCAAGTTTCTTGATGATCGGTTATAGGCCTGATTGACCCCAGTCGCGTCGTTGACCTCCTCACGCTCTATGCGCGCCCGGCAGGATTCAGATCAACCACGGGAATGACGCTGCTCCTCTCAATCCGACAGAGGGCTGCAACGAAAGTGTGCGGCGCACTGCGCTGATTTCCGCCCAGCAACGTCCACCGCGGGTGTCTCAGTTCAGGGTGGATGGTGGTGGCATCCGTTACAACTCGGGCGAGGTTTAAAATGCCAACGCATTGAAATTACCGATATTTTTCGACAGAACCAAATCGAGCGAGGTTCGCATGGTTTGAGACAAAAGCCGTTCAGAGACTGAAATCCAGCCCTTCGGCAGTCTCGGAGGTTCGGTCGCCTCGGCTAAGACTCTTTGAAATAAAAAAGAATTTCGGCGCTGAAATCGGGCTGTTGGGAGTTTGCAATTTGATAGTGGCGGAGAGGGAGGGATTCGAACCCCCGGTACGGTCACCCGTACTCCGCATTTCGAGTGCGGCGCGATCGACCACTCTGCCACCTCTCCGCAACAGTAGGGACATGCCCGGAAAGGCACCCCGTGGTCCGGCCCCGCTCTTAGCGAAGCCTGAAGCACCTGCCAAGCCCCCGTGTGACCTGCTGGCAAATTGGCAGCAGGGCCCGCCCAAGGGCCGCATTGACAGCCTGCCCTCACCTGCTAGAAAGCCCGCCGTTCAACCGCCTTTTCGCGTGAAACCCCGGATTGCCCATGCGCCCTGCGCCGAAAGCCAAATCCCTGCCCCGGCCGGCCGCCACAACCGGCTGCGGTGGCCGTTTCGCGTCCACTCTGAAGACTACCAAAAAGCGTTGAGCCTCGTCCCCCGGCCATCACCCCGCGGGGGATGATGGCCTGACGAATGATGCCCGAAGGGCGGGACCGCAGGGTCCACGGGGGGCGGGAACAACGGAAGGAGACCGTTATGGGTTACAAGGTTGCAGTTGTCGGCGCCACGGGCAATGTGGGCCGCGAAATGCTCAACATTCTCGAAGAGCGTGAATTCCCGGTGGACGAGGTTCACGCCATTGCCTCGCGCCGGTCGCTGGGGGTGGAGGTGTCCTTTGGCGACAAGACCCTGAAGTGCAAGGATATTGAGCAGTTTGACTTTTCCACCGTGGACTTCGTGCTCATGTCGGCGGGCTCGGAAGTGTCCAAGGCCTGGTCGCCCAGGATCGGCGCGGCGGGCGCCATCGTCATCGATAATTCCTCGTGCTGGCGCTACGACCCGGAAGTGCCGCTCATTGTGCCGGAGGTGAACGCCCCCGCCCTTGAGGCCTACATGAAGCAGAACAAGCGCCGCAACATCATCGCCAATCCCAACTGCTCCACCGCCCAGCTGGTGGTGGCGCTGAAGCCCCTGCATGATGCCGCCCGCATCAAGCGCGTGGTGGTGGCCACCTATCAGTCCGTCTCGGGCGCCGGCAAGGAAGCCATGGACGAGCTGTGGGACCAGACCAAGGGCATTTTCGTCACCGATCCGCCGACGCCGAAGAAGTTCACCAAGCAGATCGCCTTCAACGTCATTCCCCACATCGACGTGTTCATGGACTCGGGCGATACCAAGGAAGAATGGAAGATGGTGGCCGAGACCAAGAAGATTCTCGACCCCAAGATCAGGCTCACCGCCACCTGCGTGCGCGTGCCGGTGTTCGTCGGCCATTCCGAGGCGGTGAACATCGAGTTTGAAAAGCCGCTGTCAGCCGAAGAGGCGCGTGAAATCCTGCGCGAGGCGCCGGGCTGCATGGTGGTGGACAAGCGTGAACCCGGCGGTTACGTGACCCCGGTCGAAGCCGCTGGCGAATATGCCACCTATATCAGCCGCATCCGCGAGGACGCCACCATCGACAACGGGCTGAACCTGTGGGTGGTGTCGGACAATCTGAGGAAGGGTGCCGCCCTCAACACGGTGCAGATTGCCGAGGCCATCGTCAACCGCGGCCTGCTCACCCGGGCAGCCTGAGCATCACCTGAACCACTGTGCCGAATGCGCGGGCGTGCTCACCAGCGCGCCTGCGCCTTTGCGGCACCCGCCTTGCCTCAAAGCGCGGCGTTAAGGCGCGCCGCCCCCAGAATGGCCCCGCCGGTTTCAGCCTGCAACAGGGCCACGCAGTCACAGGGTTTTTCGCCCATCACGTCACCGGCGGGCAGCGCCAGCCGCACCGGCTTTCCCTGCCACAGCCCGGCCGGAATGAGCCGCTTGGCCACATGATGATAGGTAATGGCCTGACCGTTGTTTTCGCCACGGCTGATGGTGACTGACACCTCCTCCGCAAACGGCACCAGCACCAGGCTTGCGCCCTTCACCTGTGCCCCAGGCCCAGCCTCAATCACCAGCGCATCCTGCTCGCGCGCCAGCGACAGCGACACCGGCAATGACTGTGTCTGTGCCGTGGCAATGGCGGCCCTGACCATGGTCTCATCATTGCCCGGCACGTGCACCAGGCCGTTGATCACCAGTTGTGGCGTATAGACATCGGCATCGCCGCGGGCCCTGGCATAGGCCTTCTGGCGCTCGGAAAATTCCGGCCGCGCCAGCGAGTCCTGCCAGCCGAGATAGTCCCAGTAATCGACATTATAGGTGAGCGCGATCAGGTTTTTCTCTGCACAAAGCCGCGCCAGAAGCTGATCGGCCGGCGGGCATGATGAACAGCCCTGACTGGTGAACAGTTCCACCACCGTGGCCGATGCCACCTGTGCCTGCGCCATGCGGGGTGCCGCCAGGGCGCCAAGCCCCAGACCCAAAATGCCCCGCCGTGTCATGGCCATTGCCTGCATCATGGTTGAGCTATGGCGGAAGCCCGCCTCAAACGCCAGTCAAGACTGGGTGAGTTTTCCGCGATAAATCCGCCCCTTACAAGCCGCATTCGCGGCGCGGATCCGCCGGCGGCAAACCGGTGGGGCCGCTCGCGCAACGCTGCCGGTCAGCCAGCCCTGGCGATATTCCTGAGCACGAAATGCAGAATGCCACCGTTCTTGAAATAGTCGATCTCATCCAGCGTATCGATGCGGCACAACACCGGGAAGGTCATGGTGCTGCCATCGGCCCGCGTCACCTCCACGGTCAGCGTGTCGCGCGGCTTCAGGCCCTCGACCAGACCCTTGATGGTGATCTGCTCATCGCCGCGAAGACCCAGGCTCTGCCAGCTCTGCCCCTCCTGGAACTGCAAGGGAACAACTCCCATGCCCACCAGATTGGACCGGTGGATGCGCTCATAGGACTGGGCAATGACGGCGCGCACCCCCAACAGATTGGTGCCCTTGGCCGCCCAGTCGCGCGATGAGCCATTGCCATATTCCACCCCGGCAAAGACCACGAGCGGCGTCTTCTCATTGGCATACATCATGGCCGCATCATAGATGGGCATTTCCGTGCCATCGGGCTGATGCAGCGTGAGGCCGCCCTCCTTCACATTGCCGTCGCCATCCTTCACCATGAAGTTCTTGATGCGGATGTTGGCAAAGGTGCCGCGCATCATCACCTCATGATTGCCGCGCCGCGTGCCATACTGGTTGAAGTCGATGGGCTTCACCCCATGGGCCGTGAGATAGCGCCCGGCGGGCGAGGCCGCCTTGATGGAACCGGCGGGCGAGATGTGGTCGGTAGTGATCTTGTCGCCGAACAGCGCCAGAATGCGCGCCTTGCTGATGTCGGTGACGGGTGCGGGCGTCATGGTCATGCCGCGGAAATAGGGCGGGTTCTGCACATAGGTGGAGGCAGAATCCCAGGCATAGGTCTCGCCCTTCATCGACTTCACACCGCGCCAGTATTTGTCGCCCTTGAACACATCGGCATAGCGCTTCTTGAACATGCTCGCCGTGATGTTCTTGCGCACAAAGGCTTCGATCTCCTGGTTGGAGGGCCAGATGTCGCGCAGGTAAACGGGCTTGCCGTTCTTGCCCGTGCCCAGGGGCTCGGTGGTGATGTCGATCTGGGTTGACCCCGCCAGCGCATAGGCCACCACCAGCGGCGGCGAGGCGAGATAGGCCGCCTGCACATCGGGTGACACGCGGCCCTCAAAGTTGCGGTTGCCGGAGATGACCGCCGAGGCCACGATGCCATTGTCGTTGATGGCCTTGGAAATGGCCGGGTCCAGCGGGCCGGAGTTGCCGATGCAGGTGGTGCAGCCATAACCCACCAGATAGAAACCCACCTTGTCCAATTCCTTCTGCAGACCGGACTTGGCCAGATATTCGCTCACCACCTGCGAACCCGGCGCGATGGAGGTCTTGACCCAGGGCTTGGCCTTGAGGCCCAGTGCCGCCGCCTTCTTGGCCAGAAGCCCGGCCCCGATCAGCACCGAGGGGTTGGAGGTGTTGGTGCAGGAGGTGATGGCGGTGATCACCACATCGCCATGGCCGATGTCGAAAGCCTTGCCTTCAACCGCCACGCGCTTGTCCTTCTCGCCCGGCTTGGCAAAGCCCGCCTTGTCCTTGGGGC
This sequence comes from uncultured Alphaproteobacteria bacterium, assembly GCA_937873445.1. Lineage (GTDB taxonomy): Bacteria > Pseudomonadota > Alphaproteobacteria > Rhizobiales > Aestuariivirgaceae > Aestuariivirga. The sequence goes on along the minus strand of CALMWF010000010.1, from coordinate 23,141 downwards.
TGTCCAGCGCCGAAAGGAAGCCCTGCTTGATATCGGCCAGCGGCACGAATTTTTCCGGCCGGTTGGGACCGGCCATGGCCGAAACCACGCTGCCGATGTCCAGTTCCAGTGTATCGGTGAACACCGGCTCCGCCGCCTTCGGCGTCAGGAACAGGCCCTGGGCCTGACAGTATTTTTCCACCAGCGCCAGGCGCGCCGCCGGACGGCCCGACAGCTTGAGATAGCGCAGCGTCACAGCATCCACCGGGAAGAAGCCGCAGGTGGCGCCATATTCCGGCGCCATATTGGCAATGGTGGCGCGGTCGGCCAGCGTCAGCGCGGCAAGGCCCGGCCCGAAGAACTCCACGAACTTGCCGACCACGCCCTTCTTGCGCAGCATCTGTGTGACCAGCAGCACCAGATCGGTGGCGGTAACCCCTTCCTTCAGCTTGCCGGTGAGCCTGAAGCCGATGACCTCCGGCAGCAGCATGGACTGCGGCTGGCCCAGCATGGCGGCCTCGGCCTCAATGCCGCCCACGCCCCAGCCCAGAACGCCAAGACCGTTCACCATGGTGGTGTGGCTGTCGGTGCCCACCAGCGTGTCGGGATAGGCCACCTCATATTTCGCCTTGGTCTTGCCCTTCATCACCGTCTCGCGGCGGGTCCACACCACCTGCGAGAGATATTCCAGATTGACCTGATGGCAGATGCCGGTGCCGGGCGGCACCACGCGGAAATTCTCAAACGCCCCCTGCCCCCACTTCAGGAACTTGTAGCGTTCCTCGTTCTGCTCATATTCGCGCTTCACATTGGCGGCGAAGGCCTGCTTGTTGCCGAAATAATCCACCACCACCGAATGGTCGATGACCAGATCGACCGGCACCAGCGGATTGATCTTCTGGGCATCGCCCTTCAGCGTCTTCATGCCGTCGCGCATGGCGGCCAGGTCCACCACCGCGGGCACGCCGGTGAAGTCCTGCATCAGCACGCGGGCCGGGCGGAAGCCCACTTCCTTGTCTTCCTTGCCGCGATTTTTCAGCCAGGCCACAAAGCCTTCAATGTCGGCCTTGGTGACCGAGCGGCCATCCTCGTGGCGCAACAGGTTCTCCAGCAGCACCTTCATCGAATAGGGCAGCGCCGAAATCCCCTTGAGGCCGTTCTTTTCGGCGGCCTTCAGGCTGTAATAGACGTAGGATTTGGCACCGACCTTGAGGGTTTTCCGGCACTTGAAGCTGTCGCGCGACATGGGTCATGTCCCTTGCTGTGGTGAGGTGGATCACCGCCGCTATAGACACAAAACCGCGCCAAGACAAATCGACAAAAGGCGGGATAGGACCCTATTTCTTGATCTCGATTTCAATGAAGGCATATTCGCCTTCATTAATGGAAATCACATCGTGCTCCACTCCGGCGTGACGAAAATAGGGGAGGCCCTTTTTCATCTCGGAGAAGGCCGAGCCGTTTTTGGTTTCAATGCGCAGCTTGCCGTCGAGCAGCGGCACGATCACATAGTCGTGCTCGTGGCGGTGCCAGCCTGTGGCATCATCCTGCTGAAAGCGCAGTTCCGTCACCGTCACCCGCTCATTGTCGATATGCACTATGGTTTTCGGCGCACCAGTCATGCCACCCTCCAACCCCGTGACCCGTTTCACCGCTGCCACGGTCAATGACGCCCCATCGTCCCAAAGCCCTGACATGTCCATCCCAAGCGACTGCAAGGGTAAAAACCACGTCAACGGCAGCAATCAGACCTTGCGTTCCACCATCATCTTCTTGATTTCGGCAATGGCCCTGGCCGGCGACAGCCCCTTGGGGCAGGCCTTGGCGCAGTTCATGATGGTGTGGCAGCGGTAAAGCCGGAAGGGATCCTCCAGATTGTCCAGGCGTTCGCCGGTGGCCTCGTCGCGGCTGTCAATGAGCCAGCGATAGGCCTGCAGCAGAATGGCCGGACCGAGATAGCGGTCGCCGTTCCACCAGTAGGACGGACACGAGGTGGAGCAGCAGGCACACAGGATGCACTCATAGAGCCCGTCCAGCAGCGCCCGGTCCTCATGCGACTGCCGCCACTCCGCCTGCGGTTCGGGCGTTGTGGTCTTCAGCCAGGGTTCAATGGACTTGTGCTGGGCATAGAAGCGGGTGAGGTCGGGCACCAGATCCTTCACCACCGGCATGTGCGGCAGGGGATAGATCTTCACCGCCCCCTTCACATCCCCGCAGGATTTGAGACAGGCCAGCGTGTTGGTGCCGTCAATGTTCATGGCGCAGGAACCGCAGATGCCCTCGCGGCACGAACGCCGGAAGGTCAGCGTCGGATCCTGCTCGTTCTTGATCTTGATCAGCGCATCAAGAACCATGGGGCCGCAGGCATCCATGTCGACATAATAGGTGTCGAGCCTGGGGTTCTGACCATCATCCGGCGTCCAGCGATAGATCTTGAACTCGCGGATGTTGGTGCCCTTGGGCATGGGCCACACCTTGCCCTGCTGGACCCTGGAATTCTTGGGAAGTGCAAATTCAACCATTTGATTTCAACCTACCGCAACTGCTTCTATTTCGAGCAACCAAGCGGGATCAAGAGTGTCGACGACAACCACCGTCAACGCCGGGCGATGCGCTCCCAGAAACTTCCGCCGAATCTCTCCGTTTTCGGTGGCATACTCTTTGGAGCTCAGAAAGGTCGTCACCTTGGCGAGATTGCCGAAGCTCAACCCGGTGTCCTGCAAAATCTTCCCAATATTACTCCAGACAGCTTCGGCCTGGGCGGCGAAACCTTCCGGGACTATCCCAGACGCTGTTGCAGGAATCTGACCACTGATAAAAAGCATCCGTGAATTCCCCGGCACACTTACGGCATGGGCATAATTGCCAATCGTCGGAGCCATATCCATTGGGTCAATTGATCGCATCAGTACACCCGCGCCTTGGGCTTGATGTAGTCAATGTCCCTGGACAGGGTGAAGTCGTGCACCGGGCGATAGCCCAGCGTCACCTTCTTCTTCGCCGCATCGGTCCAGGCCAGCGTGTGCTTCATCCAGTTCTTGTCGTCGCGGTTGGGGAAGTCCTCGCGGGCGTGCGCGCCGCGGCTTTCCTTGCGGGCCAGCGCCCCTTCCACCGTCACCGCCGCCTGGGCAATGAGGTTTTCAAACTCCAGCGTTTCAATGAGGTCGGAATTCCACACCAGCGACCGGTCGGTGACGCGAATGTCGGCCGCCTCCTGCCACACGGCGGCAATCTTCTTCGCCCCCTCCGCCAGCACGTCGCCGGTGCGGAACACGGCGCAATTGTCCTGCATGGCGCGCTGCATCTTCAGGCGAAGGGCCGCCGTGGGGGCCGCCCCATTGGCAAAGCGCAGCGCATCAAGCCGCGCCACCGCCGCCTCGCCCGCATCCGCCGGAAGCTCGGCGTGCGGCGCTCCCGCCTTGGTCAGTTCAGCACAGCGCAGGCCCGCCGCCCGGCCAAACACCACGAGATCGATGAGCGAGTTGGAGCCGAGACGATTGGCACCATGCACCGACACGCAGGCCGCCTCGCCCACCGCAAACAGGCCGGGCACGGTCTTCTCCGGGTTCTTCTTGTCGCCCGCCAGAACCTCGCCGTGATAATTGGTGGGAATGCCGCCCATGTTGTAATGCACCGTGGGCAGCACGGGGATGGGCTCGCGGGTAATGTCCACGCCGGCAAAGATGCGCGCCGACTCGGTGATGCCCGGCAGGCGCTCTTCCAGAATTTTCGGATCGAGATGCTCAAGATGCAGGAACACATGGTCCTTGTGTTCGCCCACCCCCCGGCCCTCGCGGATTTCCACCGTGGAGGAGCGCGAAACCACATCGCGTGACGCCAGATCCTTGGCCGAAGGCGCATAACGCTCCATGAAGCGCTCGCCCTCCGAATTGGTCAGATAGCCTCCCTCGCCGCGCGCCCCCTCGGTGATGAGGCAGCCCGCGCCATAGATGCCGGTGGGGTGGAACTGCACGAACTCCATGTCCTGCAGCGGCAGCCCCGCCCGCAGCACCATGGCGTTGCCGTCACCGGTGCAGGTGTGGGCCGAGGTGGCCGAGAAGAAGGCCCGGCCATAGCCGCCGGTGGCCATGATGGTGTTGTGCGCCCGGAAGCGGTGAATGGAGCCGTCCTCCATGTTCATGGCAATGACGCCGCGGCAGGCACCGTTTTCCATGATGAGGTCGAGGGCGAAGTACTCGATGAAGAATTCCGCCGCATGGCGCAGCGACTGGCCATAGAGCGTGTGCAGCATGGCGTGTCCGGTGCGGTCGGCGGCCGCGCAGGTGCGCTGGGCCGGCGGGCCATCGCCGAAGTTCTGCATCATGCCGCCGAAGGGCCGCTGATAGATCTTGCCCTCCTCGGTGCGCGAAAAGGGCAGGCCGAAATGTTCCAGCTCATAGACCGCGGTGGGCGCCTGGCGGCACAGATATTCAATGGCGTCCTGATCGCCCAGCCAGTCGGCCCCCTTGACCGTGTCATACATGTGCCAGCGCCAGTCGTCCGGCCCCATATTGCCGAGCGAGGCGGCAATGCCGCCCTGGGCCGCCACCGTGTGCGAGCGGGTGGGAAACACCTTGGAGATGCAGGCCGTCTTGAGGCCCGCCTGGGAAGCACCCAGCGTGGCGCGCAGGCCCGCCCCGCCAGCCCCCACCACCACCACGTCGAAGCTGTGATCGGTGATCGGATAGGCCCGGCCATTCAGTGAAACGGATTTGGGCGCCTTTTTCGGTTCCTTGACAGCCATCACACACCAAAGCTCATTTTGAGGAGGGCATAGAGGGCCAGCCCCGCCAGCAGCGCGGCATAGACCAGGTTCAATAGCAGGGCGGCAATCTTGGTCACCGGCCCGTGCACGTAATCTTCAATCACCATCTGCAGGCCAAGCTTCATGTGCCAGATGACCGACAGAAGCCCAAGGCCCATCAGCACCGCCACCACCGGATGATGGAGCGAGGCCTGAACCTCGGCCCGGCTGGAGCCCAGATGGCTGATGATAAAGCCGATCATGAAGACGACCAGCGGAAGATTGAACAGCGCGGTCAGCCGCTGTTGCCAGAAATGCGCGGTGCCGCTGTGAGCGGATCCCAGACCCGTCACCTGCTTCAGGGGGGTTTTCATGCTCGAACCGTTGTTCATGCCATCACCCAATAGCCGATGATCCACACCGCAAGCGTCAGGCCGATGCCGGCGATGAGGTGAAGCCACACCATCTTCTCCACCGTGGGCAGAGCAAAGCCGCGCCCCGTGTCCCAGACGAAGTGGCGAAGCCCGCCCAGCGCGTGGTGAATGAGTGCCCAGGTGAAGCCGAACAGCACCAGCCGCCCGAACCAGTGGCCGAAGAAGGCCTGCACCAGATTGAAATAATCATCCGACACCGCCGCTGCCGTCAGCCACCACACCAACAGCAGCAGGCCGCCCGAAATGGCCACCCCGGTGATGCGATGCAGGATCGACATCATCATGGACAGCATGGGCTTGTAGATCTGGAGATGCGGCGACAGCGGCCGCGCCACGGGTTTCATGTCTGACATGGTGGTTTCCCGGTTGAGAGGGTCCGTTTTATCTGTTGCGCCGCACTATGCAAATAGGCCGAAAGCATGGCAAGCCTCATCCATCATACTGTGGATGCATGGAAAATCATCAGTGCTCGCCCCATTGTGAACAGCCCGGGAAACGCCCATATGAGGGAAATCGCCCCTGGAAACGCCTCTGGAAACACCATGACCGATACCGCCACGCAAATTGTCTGCCCCGCCTGTGATGCCACCAACCGGGTGCCGGAAGGCCGCCCGGCGGGGGAGGCAAAATGCGGCAAATGCCATGCGCCGCTCTTTTCTGCTGAACCGCTGGCCCTGACCGATCAGACCTTTGACAAGCACATCAGCCGCAATGACATTCCGGTGCTGGTGGACTTCTGGGCAGCCTGGTGCGGCCCGTGCCGCATGATGGCGCCGGAGTTCGCCAAGGCCACCGCCCAGCTCGAGCCTGAGGTGCGCATGGCAAAGCTCGACACCGAGGCCGCCCAGCAGGTAGCCACCCGTTACAACATCATGTCCATCCCCACCCTCGTGCTGTTTCACCAGGGCAAGGAGGTGGCCCGCCAGTCTGGTGCGCTGCCCGCGGGCCATATCATCCAGTGGGTGCGCGAAACCCTGCGCGACTAGGCCATGGCGCGGGGGCGGCTGGCAGGGGGTGCGCTGATTCTGGCGCTGGCGGCGGGGCTGGCGCTGGTCTGGGCGGCAAAAACCAGGGTTCTGCCCGACCGATACAATCCCTTCGAGCCGCTTGACCCCAGCGAAGCTCTGAACCCCGTCACCGATGCCAAGCTGTGGCTGGCCGACAGGGATGGGCCGCTGTGCCGCGCGGCCCTGGCCCGCGCCACGGCCTTTCGGCTCATGCCGGGCCGCGCCGACCCGCCCGGTTGCAGCCGCGATCACACCGTCACCATCTCCGGCCTGTCCGAGGCCAAGCTTCGCCCCGAAGAGATGAACTGCACCATTGCCCTCAGGCTTTTTCTGCTGGAGCGCCATGTCATCCAGCCGGCCGCCCGCCTCCACTTCAACAGCGGGGTTGCCACCATCGCCCACTTCGGCAGCTATTCCTGCCGCACCATTGCCGGGTCATGGCGGATGTCGGAACACGCCACCGCCAATGCCATTGATCTGGCTGGCTTCCGTCTGGGCAACGGCCGGCTGATAAGCCTGAAGAAGGACTGGAACGGTGCGGCCGATGCGCGGGGCTTTCTGCGCGAGGTGCGCGAGGGTGCCTGCCGCCTGTTCAACACCACCCTGTCACCGGACTACAACGCCGACCACGCCGACCATTTCCATCTCGACATGGGCCTGTTCCACACCTGCCGGTGAACAAGGAGCCGTTACTGCACGATCACCTTGGTGCCGCGCGGTGTCGCCGCATAAAGCGCAATCACCTCATTGTTGAGCATGCGGATGCAGCCCGACGAGGCGGCATGGCCGATGGATGAGGGACTGTTGGTGCCGTGAATGCGAAAGCCCGTGTCGCCACGCTTGTTGTAGAGATACATGGCCCGCGCCCCCAGCGGATTTTTCGGGCCGCCCGGCATGCCTTCGGCCCATTTGGCGTATTTCGGCTCGCGGTCGATCATCTCCGGCGGCGGCGTCCACACCGGCCATTCGCGCTTCATGCCCACCCGGGCCGTGCCCGACCAGGAAAAACCGTCGCGTCCCACCGCCACCAGATAGCGCATGGCCTTGCCGCCCGGCATGACCTGATAGAGCGCCCGCTCGGCGGTGCGGATGATGATGGTGCCGGGCTTTTCGCCACTGGTGAAGGGCACCACCCGGCGCCCGGCATAGGCGGGTGCACGGCGCGTGCGCGCCGTCTTGGCCTTGGTGGTCTTGGCCTTCTTAGGGGCCGCCACATAGCGTCGGCGCGGCTTCAGCGGCCGGTGCGGCCGCACCGGCGGATAGTCTGAGCCAAACAGCCAGCCGCCCGCTGCCGACGCCGGCTCTGTGGCCGCAACACTGCCCAGCAATCCCGCCAGAAAACCGAAAACCCGCCGTCTGTTCATTCCGCCACCCCAATGTGCCAGGCGGTTTGCTAGCCGGGGCTGCAGGCGCGCGCAAGGGGGAGGCGCCGGATCGGTTAAATCACAATCACCTTATCGCCGAGGCGGACCTCGTCATACAGCGCCGTCACCTCGTTGTTCAGCATGCGGATGCAGCCCGACGAGGCCGCCTGGCCGATGGACCACGGCTCATTGGTGCCATGAATGCGGAACAGCGTGTCGCGCCCGCCGGCAAACAGATAGATGGCCCTGGCCCCCAGCGGATTTTCCGGCCCGCCCGGCATGCCCCCGGCCCAGCGCGCCAGTTCCGGCTTGCGGGCAATCATGCTGCGCGGCGGCGTCCACACCGGCCATTCCACCTTGCGCCCGATCTTGGCAATGCCCGCCCAGTCGAAGCCTGCCTTGCCCACGGCCACGCCATAGCGCATGGCCACGCCCTCGGCGATGAGGTGATAGAGCGCCTTCTCGCCGGTGTTGACAATGATGGTGCCGGGCCGCTCGGGCGAGGCAAAGTGAACCATCTCCGCCCCGTAATAGGGCTGGTGCTTTTTGCCCTTGCTCACCGCCAGCGCCGGGGTCGCCGTCGCCAGGGTGGCGGCAGCGGTAACCAGAAGACGGCGGCGGGACAGCGTGTTCATGACGCCGCATTAACCGCCCGCTCTTGGCAAAAAAAAGGCGGCCCGGAGACTGTCCGGGCCGCCCATGCCGAAGTGAATAAACTAGAGCCGCTTGTTCTGGCGGTGCTCGATGAGGTCGTCCACCACCGACGGATCGGCCAGCGTCGAGGTGTCGCCCAGCGCGGCAAAATCGTCCTCGGCGATCTTGCGCAGAATGCGGCGCATGATCTTGCCGGAACGGGTCTTGGGCAGGCCGGGGGCAAAGTGGATCTTGTCCGGCGTGGCCAGGGGGCCGATCTCCTTGCGGACATGGGCCACCAGATCCTTCTTCAGCTCTTCCGTGCCTTCCTCGCCATCCATCAGCGACACATAGCAATAGATGCCCTGGCCCTTGAGGTCGTGCGGATAGCCCACCACGGCGGCTTCCGATACCTTGGGGTGGGCCACCAGCGCGGATTCGATTTCCGCCGTGCCCAGACGGTGGCCGGACACGTTGATCACGTCGTCAACACGGCCGGTGATCCAGTAATAGCCGTCAGCGTCGCGGCGGCAGCCGTCACCGGTGAAATACATGCCCTTGTAGGTGGAGAAATAGGTCTGCACGAAGCGGTCATGATCGCCGAACACGGTGCGCATCTGGCCCGGCCACGAGTCGAGAATGACTAGATTGCCGTTGGCCGCACCCTCGATGATGGTGCCCTTGTCATCCACCAGCGCGGGCTTCACCCCGAAGAAGGGCCGGGTGGCCGAACCGGGCTTCAGCTTGGTGGCGCCCGGCAGCGGCGTGATCAGAATGCCGCCGGTTTCCGTCTGCCACCAGGTGTCCACGATGGGGCAGCGGTCGTCGCCCACCACCCGGTGATACCATTCCCAGGCCTCCGGATTGATGGGCTCACCCACCGAGCCCAGAAGCTTCAGCGACTTGCGCGACGACTTGCGCACCAGTTCCTCGCCCGAGCTCATGAGGGCGCGGATGGCCGTGGGCGCGGTGTAGAAGATGTTGACCTTGTGCTTGTCGATCACTTCCCAGAAGCGCGACGCCGTGGGGTAGTTGGGCACGCCTTCAAACATCAGCGTGGTGGCGCCATTGGCCAGAGGCCCATAGACGATGTAGCTGTGGCCGGTGACCCAGCCCACATCCGCCGTGCACCAGTAGATGTCGCCGTCCTTGTAGTCGAAGACATACTGATGCGTCATCGACGCATAGACCAGATAGCCGCCGGTGGTGTGAAGAACGCCCTTGGGCTTGCCGGTGGAACCGGAGGTGTAGAGAATGAACAGCGGGTCTTCCGCCTTCATCTTCTCCGGCTTGCACACCGCATCCACCTTGGCGAATTCCTCGTGATACCAGATGTCGCGGTTGGGATACATGGTGATGGGCGCACCGGTGCGGCGCACCACCAGCACCTTTTCATTGCCGGCGCAGCGCTTCAGCGCCTCGTCGCAGTTATGCTTCAGCGGCACCTTGCGGCCGCCGCGCAGGCCCTCGTCGGCGGTGATGATGAGCTTGGAATTGGCGTCGTTGATGCGGCCCGCCAGTGAATCGGGCGAGAAGCCGCCGAACACGATGGAATGGACGGCACCGATGCGGGCGCAGGCCAGCATGGCATAGGCCGCTTCCGGAATCATCGGCAGATAGATGGTGACGCAGTCACCCTTCTTGACGCCGTTCTTCTTCAGCACATTGGCGAACCTGCACACCTGTTCGTGCAGTTCGTTGTAGGTGATCTTCTTGTCGTCGTAGGGATTGTCGCCTTCCCAGATGATGGCGGTCTGGTTGCCGCGCTTCTTCAGGTGGCGGTCGATGCAGTTGTAGGCGACGTTGAGAACGCCGTCCTCATACCACTTGATGGACACCTTGGGGTAGCCGTAGGTGACGTTCTTGATCTTCTTCGGCGTCTTGAACCAGTCGAGACGCTTGGCCTGCTTGGCCCAGAACACCTCGGGCTTGTTGACCGATTCGGCATACATGCGCTGGTAGGCCGCGTCATCGACATAGGCCGTCTTCTTCCATTTCGCCGAAACCGGATAGACTTTCTCGGACATGCGTCGTCCTCCCACTGGGTTTGCTCTTGCTTGGCCCGATTGAAGCGCCTTTGGGTGCCTTGACGCAAGGGGGAGGATTATCCGACTCCTGTCTAATGACCGGCCGCGATCAGGCCAAGGGGGTCCACACCGCCGTGTGCTTGATCTCGGCGTCCTCAAGGTCGCGGCTCACCGGCACGGCATAGTCGGCCAGCCGGTCAAGGCGCGCCCGCGGCAGATAGCTCCGGCCCGGATCGCCGATCAGAATGGCGGCCCCGTCCTTGCGCGCCGCCATCAGCCACTCCCACACCTGCTCGGCCAGCGCCTTCTCATAAAACAGGTCGCCCACCAGAATGACATCGGCCGCAGGCGGCGGCGCCGCAAGCAGGTTGTCGCCGGTGACCACCAGCGCCACGTCATTCAGCGCCGCGTTGAGCGCCATCGCCGTCAGGGCAAAGCCGTCAATATCCGCCGCCACCACCGCGGCCGCCCCGGCCTTCCTGGCGGCGATGCCCACCAGACCCGACCCCGAGGCCAGATCAATGACGCGCCTGCCCCGCACCAGATCCTTGTGATCCAGCACATGCCGGGCCAGCGCCTGCCCGCCCGCCCAGGCAAAGGCCCAGAAGGGCGGCGGCAGGCCCATTTCGCCCAGTTCTTCCTCGGTCTTCTGCCACAGCGGCACCGCCTCATGGGCCAGATGCAGCCTCACCTCCGGCACCAGCGGCGGGCACAGGATTTCCGTATGCGTGCGGATGAAGCGGACGCGGTCGACGATCTCAGCCATCGCTGAGGCGCGGCGGGCGCCTGACCCCGCCCATGTCACAGATGACCGCCCATTCCGCCGCCGTCACCGGCTGCACCGACAGGCGCGAATTGGTGACCAGCACCATGTCCTTGAGCCGGGCTTCGGCCTTGATCGCCTCCAGCGTCACGGGCCTGGCCACATCCTGAAGGGCGCGCAGGTCCACACAGTCCCATTCGCCCTTGTCGGTCTTCTTCACCGTGGGGTCGGGGTGGGCCAGCGCACACACCTCGACAATGCCGACAATCTCCCTGCCGTCATTGGAGTGATAGAAGAAGCCCTTGTCGCCCAGCTTCATGGCCCGCATGTGGTTGCGCGCCTGATAGTTGCGCACCCCCGTCCAGGCTTCCCCGGCCCGGCCCCTGTCCTTCTGCTGGCTCCAGCTCCAGGTGGCCGGTTCCGATTTGAACAGCCAATAGGCCATCACGCCACTCCCGGCTCGCCGATCACCCATTTCCACGGCCGGATGTCCACCCTGGAAAACAGCCCCGCCTTGGCATAGGGGTCGCCGGCGGCAAACTGTTCGGCCTGGGCGCGGTCATCCACATTGATGATCAGCATCGACCCCACCATGCCGCCCTTGTCATCGAGAAACGGCCCCGCCGCCTTCACGCTTTCGGAAAAATCCATGAGATAGGCGAGATGGTCGGGCCGCACCGCCAGGCGCATTTCCTGATGGTGGGGCTTGTCGGTGCACAGCAGAACGAAATAGGCCATGATCTCCTCAGCGATGTTCGGCACCCGACGGCCTGGCCAGCAGGCGGGCGATTTCTGTCTCCGGGTCGGAACCCCGGTTGATGATGGCATCAACCGCCTCGGCAATGGGCATGTCAACGCCCTTGTCATGGGCGATCTTGACGGCAATGGCCGCCGTGAAGGCCCCCTCCACCACGCCGCGCGCCGCGGCCATGGCCTGCGCCGCCGTCTGCCCCTCGCCAATGGCAAAGCCGAAGGAATAATTGCGTGACTGGCGGCTGGAACAGGTGAGCAGCAGGTCGCCCAGGCCCGACAGGCCCATGAGTGTTTCGGCCCTCGCCCCCAGGGCCCGCCCGAAACGCGTCAGTTCGGCAAAGCCGCGCGTGGTCAGGGCGGCTCTGGCGCTGTCACCCAGCCTGCGGCCATCGGCAATGCCGCAGGCAATGGCCAGCACATTCTTCAGCGCGCCGCCGATTTCAACGCCGCGCACATCATCACTGGCATAGACGCGGAACTGCGGCAGCGACAGCGCATCCCCCCACTGCTTGGCCAGGGCAAAGGTCGGCCCCGCCATGGTCACCGCCGTGGGCAGGCCCTTCACCACATCGGCGGCAAAGGACGGGCCGGACAGAATGAGCGTGGCAATGCCGGGCGCCACCTCCTCGGCCACCTCATTCATGAAGCGGCCCGTGGCCTGCTCAATGCCCTTGGCGGCAATGATGAGCCGGGGACCATGGCTGAGATCGAACCGCTGCAACACCGGACGCAGCGCCTGCGCCGGCACCGCCATGATGATGGCTTCGGCCCCGGCTATGACCTGTGGATCGGGCTTCTCCCGGCTCCACAGCGCCACTTCGTGGCCCGCCCTGCGCGCCACATGGGCCAGCGCCGTGCCCCAGGCGCCGTCTCCTGCCACTGCCAGTCGTGTCATGCCTTGGCTCCCAGCTTGCCATGACCATAGACGGGGGCCGACACCTGATCCAAGGGCCAGCGCGCTCGCGCTGAAAAGTCGAGCCCGTCCTGCTCGCCCAGCGCCAGACGCTCGGCCCCGGCCCAGGCAATCATGGCGGCATTATCCGTGCACAGATGATTGGGCGGTGCCGCCAGACTGGCTCCCGCCCGGGCCGCCTCATCCTCGATCACCCGGCGCAGCGCCCGGTTGGCCGCCACCCCGCCCGCCACCACCAGATGCGGGCGGCACAGGCCGGGATGCGCCGCCATGAACTGATCCAGCGCATGGCGCAGCCGGTCGGCCATCACCTCGGCCACCGCCGCCTCGAAGGCGGCGCAGACATCGGCCACATCCTGATCGCTGAGGGTGCCCAGATCCTCGATCTGCTCGCGCACCGCCGTCTTCAGGCCGGAGAAGGAGAAATTGCAGTCCTTGCGGCCCTTGAGCGGCCGGGGAAAGGCAAAGCGTGCCGGGTTGCCGCGCCGGGCCTGTGCCTCCACCTGCGGCCCGCCCGGATAGCCAAGGCCCAGAAGCTTGGCCACCTTGTCAAAGGCCTCGCCCGCCGCATCATCAATGGTGGTGCCGATGCGGGTGTAGCGCCCCACCCCCTCCACCATCTGGAACTGCGTGTGCCCGCCGGACACCAGCAGCAGCAGATAGGGAAAGGGATAATGGCCGAGCAGCCGCATGGTCAGCGCATGGCCTTCCAGGTGATTAACCGCAAGGAAGGGCAGGCCCTGGGCCATGGCCACCCCCTTGGCAAAGGTGAGGCCCACCAGCAGCCCGCCCAGAAGCCCCGGCCCCGCCGTGGCCGCCACGCCGGAGAGATCGGCAAAGCCCACGCCCGCTTCGGCCATGGCTTCGACCACCAGCCGGTCGAGATGCTGTATATGGGCGCGGGCGGCAAGTTCCGGCACCACCCCGCCATAGGGCGCATGGTCCTGCAGCTGCGACAGCACGCGCTGGCCCAGGATTTCGCCGCGGCCATCGCCATGGCGGCGCACCACCGCGGCGGCGGTTTCGTCGCAGGAGGTTTCGATGCCAAGAACGGTGAGCGGGCCTGCGGCCATGGATGGCTTGCCAAATCCGGTGAAATGAATAGAGGTTGCCGCTCTAGCATCGAGACCCTAGACTTTGCAAATGACCCGCTTGCGCATTGGAACCCGTGGTTCCCCCCTGGCCCTGGCCCAGGCCCATGAAACCCGCCGCCGTCTCATGGCGGCCCATGGCCTGGCCGAGGCTGATCTTGAAATCGTGGTGATCTCCACCACCGGCGACCGCGTGCGTGACCGGCCGCTGGCCGATATCGGCGGCAAGGGCCTGTTCACCAAGGAGATCGAGGAGGCGCTGCTCGACCGCTCCATCGATCTTGCCGTCCACTCCATGAAGGACGTGCCGGCGCAATTGCCGGACGGGCTGGAGATGGTGGCCATTCTGCCGCGCGAGGATGTGCGTGATGCCTTCCTGTCGCCCACTGCCAAAACCATTGACGATCTGCCCCAGGGCGCGGTGCTCGGCTCCTCCTCCGTCCGCCGCACCGCCCAGGTGCTCAGGCTGCGGCCCGACCTGAAGCCCGTGCAATTTCGCGGCAATGTTGAAACCCGGTTGAAGAAACTGGCCGATGGCGTTGCCGATGCCACCTTCCTGGCCTGCGCCGGTCTGAACCGTCTGGGCTATACCCGGCACATCACCTGGCGGGTGCCCACCGAGGTCATGCTGCCCGCCGTGGCCCAGGGCGCCATCGGCATTGAAACCCGAACCGACGCCAGCGCCGTGCGCCGCCTGCTCGCTGCCATCAACCATGACGAATCCGCCGTGGCGGTGGCTTGCGAGCGCGCCTTTCTGGCCGCCCTCGACGGCTCGTGCCGCACCCCCATTGCCGGCCATGCGGAACTGCGGGCGGGCCGCCTGCATTTCCGGGGTCACGCGCTAACGCTGGATGGGGTAAAGTGCTTTGAAACCACCCGTGTCGGCGCCCCTTCGGATGCCGCCGCCATGGGCCGCGATGCCGGTGAGCAGATCAAGCGCGAGGGAGGAGCGGCAATCGCCTGAGGCATGAGACTTCTCGTCACCAGACCGGAAGAGGATGCGCGCCCGCTGATCGCCAGGCTGGAGGTTTTGGGCCATGAGGCCGAAGCCATGCCCCTGCTCCACATTGTCCCCAAACCCGATGCCGAAATCCCCGACGGCAACTGGCAGGCCGTCATCGCCACCAGCGCCAATGCGCTGAAACTGGGCGACCGCCTTGACCTGCTGAAATTTCTGCCCCTGCTCTGCGTCGGCCCCCAGACCGCCGCCTTTGCCCGCAGCCAGGGCTTTGTCTTTGCCACCGCCCAGGGCGGTGACGTGCAGGGCCTGTCCCGCCATATATTGAAAACGCTTTCACCGGCTTCCGGGCCGCTGCTTTATCTCTCCGGCGCGGAAACGGCCGGTGACCTGGCCGGGGTTCTGAAGAAGCAGGGCTTCAGCCTGACCCGCGTCATCACCTATGATGCCGAACCCCTCGGCCTCGCCGGGGCCGAAGACCGGGTGCGCTGGGCCGAGGGCGTGTTGCTCTATTCACCGCGCACCGCCCGCGTCTGGGTGAACGAGGTTGAGGCTCAGGGCCTCACGGCCCATGCCGCCACCCTCAGCCATTTCTGCATTTCTGCCAATGTGGCGGCAGGTCTGCCAGCGGGCTGGCCGCGCGCCGTGGCAGAGGCCCCCAACGAAGGGGCCATGCTGGAGCTGCTTGAACCGCCGGAAGCGAAGGGTTAGGTCTTGAATCATGAGCAAGAAGCATTCCCCCGCCGACCAGCCCGATCCCGCCATCAAGCCCGCCGTCATTGACCTTGCCGCCGAGGATGTGACCCCGGCCCCCGAGGATGTGTCCGCGGCCGCCCAAGAGACGGCTGCGGCCCCAGCCGGTGACGCCCCGCCGCCCCGGCGCAAGGCCCCTGCCCTTGCCTATTCCGGCAAATGGCTGGTGGCGGCCCTCATCGGCGGTGGCCTTCTGGGCGGCTGGCTCTATCGCGATGTGCTGTCGCAATGGCTGCCCAGCAATGAAATGGCGGCGCTGACCAACAAGGTCGCGGCCCTTGAGGTGCAGGACAAGTCGGCCCTCGACCAGATTGCCGGCCTCTCCGGCCAGATCAGCAGTCTGAGCGGCGACATTTCGCGTATTGAGGGTGTGGCCAATGATGTCACGGCCCGAACCGTGGCCCTGTCCGACGCCACCGGCCAGACCACGGCGCAACTGGCCCAGCGCCTCACCGCGCTGGAAAACAATCTGGCGGAGGTGAAGAACCTGGTGGCGCTGGCCAGCCCGCCCGCTGCCGTCACGGGTGGCGCGGGTGTTCCGCCGGCTGCCCTTGCCGCCCTTGCCCAGCGCGTCGAGGCGCTGGAAAAGGATGTGGCAAGCCTCAAGGCGCCCAGCGCCGACAGTGGTTCCGCCATTGCCACCATGACCGCAGCCCTGGCTGACCTCAAGGCCAGGATCGCCTCTGGCCAGCCCTATGAAGCGGAATTCGCCCGCATTCAGCACTTGGTGCCCGCAGCCCCCGGCCTTGATGTGCTGGGGCCGCAGGCCAGACTGGGCCTGCCCGATGCGGCGGGCCTGGCAGCGGAGCTGAAGGCCGCCATTCCCGGCCTGCCCGCGCCGCAGGCGGCCAGCCAGACCCCCGCCGCCGAACCCGGCTTCATGGACCGGCTGTGGAACCGCATGACAAGCCTTGTCACCATCCGCAACGAGGGTGACAGCAACTGGCCCGAACTCGCGGAGAAGGCCGCAAGCCAGGCCGCAGCCGGTGAGCTGTCGCAGGCCATTGCCACCCTCAATCAGGGGGGCGATGCCAAACCCAATGCGCTGCTGCAGTGGCGCGACCGCGCCCAGGCCCGCATCGATCTTGAAGCCGCATTGGCTGCCGTCTCGGAAGCGGTCATGCGCACCATTGCTGCCAAGGGATAGGGCCATGATCAAACTTGTCTGGCGCTTTGCCCTGCTGGTGCTGGTGGCCTTCCTGTTCGCCTGGCTGGCTGACCATCCCTCCACCCTGTCGGTCCATGTGGCCGGCCGGGTCATCGAAACCTCGCTTCTGGTGGCTGCCGTCATCCTCGGCCTTGCCACCATGGCCATGGTGTTTGTGTGGTCGCTCGCCAAGCGCCTGTGGCACAGTCCCCGGGATGTGAAGAACTACTGGTTCTTCCGCCGCAACCGCAAGGCCTATGAGTCGCTGTCGCGCGGCATCATCGCGGCCGGCGCGGGCGATGCCCAGGCCGCCTCAAAACATGCCGCCATCGCGGAAAAGACGTTGATTGATGAGCCGCTGGCCAAGGTGCTGGCCGCCCAGGCGGCGCAATTGCGCGGCGACCGTCCGGCCCTGACCCGCATCTTCCAGGACATGGCCGATCATGACGACACCCGCGTGCTCGGCCTGCGCGGCCTGTTCACCGAGGCGCGGGCCACCGGCGATCAGGCAGCCGCCCAGCGCCACGCCGAGGCGGCGCTGAAGATCAATCCCAACCTTGCCTGGGCGTCCTCGGCGGTGCTGCAATTGCAGACGGCAAGGAAGGACTGGACCGCCGCCGCCATCACCCATGCCCGCACGCTGAAGCACGGCGGCAAGGACGCTGCCCGCCAGCAGGCCGCCCTGCTCGCTGCCGAAGCCCTGAGCCTTGAAGACCAGAATCCGCAGGGCGCCCTCAACGCCGCCCTCAAGGCTCACCGGCTTGACCCTGCGCTGGTGCCCGCCGCACTGGTGGCGGCCCGCGCCTATATCAACGATGGCCGCCCGCGCAAGGCCATGGCCATGCTGCGCGACACCTGGGCCCTCACCCCCCATCCTGACCTTGCCGAGGTGGCAGGCCATGTAAAACCCGGTGGCGCCGAACCGCGCTTTGAGCGGGTGCGCGATTTCGTGGGCAACACCAGCGACAATGTCGAGGCCGCCTTTGCCCTGGCCCGCGCCGGTGTGGCCGCCCAGCGCTGGGACGCGGCGCGCAAGACACTGGAACCGCATCTCGTCTTCCAGCCGCAATCACGCCTGTGCAGCCTTATGGCCGAAATCGAGGAGGCCGAGGGCGACAAGGGCAAGGCCCGCGAATGGCTGGCGCGTGCCCTCAATGCCCCGCGCGACCCCATGTGGGTATCGGACGGCGTGGCCAGCCACCGCTGGACCGCCGTGTCGCCGGTCACCGGTGACATCGCGCCTGCCGAATGGAAGCCGCCCTATGAAACCATGGCGCCCCGGCCCATCGCCGAGGACAAGGCCGAAGCGCGGCCCGAACCGCCGGTGCGCCTTGGCAAACCGATAACGGTGGAGCCCCAGCGCCCGCCGGATGACCCCGGCCTTGATGATGAGACGGGCCGCAGCGATGGCACGGTGGCAGGTATCTAAAGAAGCCAAAAGACATGACCATGTCTGAGGAAACCCCGCGCAAACTGGTTGTCTTCCTGCTGTTCATTCCTTTGGCCATCGTGGCGGCGGGTGTCTTCGGCATGCTGCATGATCAGCTCAGCATCACGGTGTCGCCCGAATATTTCCTGCGCTACAAATTTCTGCAGTTCCACCTGCCCGGCGGGGCCGCCGCACCGCGGCTCGGGGCTGCCATTGTCGGCTTCAAGGCAAGCTGGTGGATGGGCATTCCCGTGGGCGTTCTGGCCGGTGCTGCCGGTTTCATCCATCCCACCGCCCGCGCCATGCGCCACGCCCTGCTGTGGTCCATGCCAGTTATCATGGCCATCACGGCGGCCGCCTCGCTCACCGGCCTGTTCTATGGCTGGTTCCACACCGCCACCATCAATCCGGCGGATTATCAAGGCTGGTTCGTACCGCCGGGCCTCGTCCAGCTGCGCAATTATCTGACGGTGGGATACATGCACAACGCCACCTATCTGGGCGGCCTGCTGGCCATCCCGGGCGCCTGGCTCTTTCATTTTCTCTGGCGCCGCCGCCACGCCGCCACCGGCCTCCCGCCGGTATAAGTTTCCATCCGCCGGTCGCGACGGCGGGTTGAAAATCACGGCGAAACCGTCTATCGCTCTCGCCATTCCGGGCCGCCTTAGCTCAGCCGGTAGAGCACCGCATTCGTAATGCGGGGGTCGCGTGTTCGAGTCACGCAGGCGGCACCACTTCCCTTCCACTTTCGGTGCTTCCACTTTTGGCGCATGGCGATTTGGCGCAGCGCGGCAGCGCCGAATATCATTTCTCAGCCGCGCCATGACTGCTATAGCGCGCCTCCTTCACGGGGTGTTTGCGCCCCCGTGATGCACAGCGCTGGTAAAACTTTGGGGGAGGGTTTTGACATGGCACTGACAGCGGACAGCGTTTTGACGCGCGCGGGGCTTGGCCCCTTTCAGAAGAAGCTGCTGGCGGTGTTCGGCCTGGTCTGGGCGGCAGATGCCATGCAGGTGCTGGCGGTGGGCTTCACCGCCGGGGCCATCGCCAAGACCTTCGGCCTCACCGTGCCGCAGGCCCTGCAAACCGGCACCGGCTTTTTCCTCGGCATGTTCATCGGCGCCTCGCTGTTCGGCCGTCTGGCTGACCGTTTCGGGCGGCGCACTGTGCTGCTGTTCACCGTGGCGGTGGATGCGCTGTTCGGTCTGCTCTCGGCCTTTGCCCCGAGCTTCTGGGCGCTGGTGGCCTTCCGCTTCATGACCGGTCTGGCGGTGGGCGGCACCCTGCCGGTGGACTATGCCATGATGGCCGAATTCCTGCCGCCGGAGCGGCGCGGCCGCTGGCTGGTCATTCTCGAAGGTTTCTGGGCCGTGGGCACGGTGGCGGTGGCGCTGGCCGCCTGGTGGGCCGCCGCCAACGCCATTGCCGATCCGTGGCGCTACATCTTTGCCCTCACCGCCCTACCCGCCATCATCGGCCTGGGCCTGCGCTTCTGGGTGCCCGAATCACCGCTTTATTTGCTGAAGACGGGGCGCAGCGCCGAAGCCGCCGCCGTCATGAACCGGGTGCTCACCGGCAATGGCAAGGCGCCGCTTGCACCCGGCGAAACCCTGTCCCTGCCCGCCCGCCCGCAGGGCGGCAGCATCTTCACCGGCCCGCTGGCGCGCCGCACCCTGCTCATGCTCGCCATCTGGTTTCTGGTGTCGCTGTCCTATTACGGCGTCTTCACCTGGATGCCGGGCAAGCTGGCGGCGGGTGACTTCGGCTTCGTCAAGGGCTTCGGCTTTCTGGTGGTGGTGGCGCTGGCCCAGATCCCCGGCTATGCGCTGGCCGCCTTCGGTGTTGAGGCCTGGGGCCGCAAACCCACCCTCACCGCCTTCCTCATCCTCAGCGCCCTGGGCTGCCTGCTGTTCACCGTGGCCAACAGCGCCCTGCTGGTGGGCGGTTCGCTGCTCATCATGAGCTTTGCCCTGCTCGGCTGCTGGGGTGCGCTCTATGCCTTCACGCCAGAGCTATACCCCACCCATCTGCGTGCCACCGGCATGGGCACGGCAGGCTCCATGGCCCGCCTTGGCGGATTGCTGGCTCCTTCGGCGCTGGCGGGTCTGGCCAGCCAGAATTTTGCCATGGCGGTTGCCCTTTTTTCCGCCCTGCTGGCGCTGGCCGGGTTTCTGTCCTTCTTCATCGACGCCGAAACCCGCCAGACAGCACTGGACTGACCCCCGGTCTGCCGATCAAGTCCGGTCATGGCAGCGGCTTCCAAGACAGCCTGACCTTTGCCGGTTGCGGCCAAGGTCAGACCGCTGCGCGCCACCAACCCGTGAGAGCGCACCTCATGATCCAGATATGGGAGTCCGCTCTAACCCCATCCGCGGCGCTTGACCCCGCCGGCCCACGGGTTTAAAGACCCTTTATGACTGACCAGTCAGTTATTAAGCGCAACCGCCGCCCCGCCGCCCGTCCCGCCGAGATTCTCACGGCGGCGCTGGATCTCTTTGCCGAAAAGGGCTTTTCCGCCACCCGCATGGAGGATGTGGCAAGGCGCGCAGGCCTGTCCAAGGGGGCCGTCTATCTCTACTTCACCGACAAGACCGCCCTGCTCACCGCCATTGTCGAAACCACCATTGCCAATGAACTGAAGGAAGTGGGGGCGCGCGCCAGCCTGGCGCCCGGCCCCGTCGCCCCGGTCATCACCGAAGCCGCCCGGCACATTTCCCGCCGCCTCACCGAAACCCGCCTGCCGGAAATTCTCAAACTCATCATCGCCGAAAGCGGCGCCCACCCCGAACTGGCCAGCCTCTATTTCGACCATGCCATCAGCGTGGCCCTGCCGCTGTTTGAAGGCCTCATCCGGCGCGGCGTGGCAACGGGCGAATTCCGCCCCGTCGAACCTGCCTATACAGCCCGCAGCCTGGCCGGCGGCTTCATCTTCTCCGCCCTGTGGCGCAGCGTCTTTGAGCCCATCGGCAAGCCCGCCCTCGACATTCCGGCCTTCGCCGAGCACCACATCACCCTCATCCTCAAGGGCCTCGCGCCATGAAACGCTTCCTGCCCCTTATCCTCATTGCTGCCATTGCCATCACCGCCATCACCTTCCGCGAACGCTGGCTGCCGCAGCCGCCGGGGAGCGGCAATTATCTGGGCTATGTCGAGAGCGACCAGATCTTGCTGGCTCCGCCGGTGGCCGGCCGTCTGGCCGAGCGCCCCCTGGCCAGGGGTGATGCGGTGAAAGCCGGGGCCATCGCCTTCCGCCTCGCCGATGCCGAACGCCAGGCCGCAGCGGCCCAGGCGCGGGCCAGCCTGGCCGCCGCCCAGGCCCAGTATGATAATCTCCTGCAGGGCAAGCGCCCGCAGGAAATCGAGGTGATCGCGGCCCAGAAGCAAACGGCGGAGGCCTCCCTTGCTCTGGCGCAAACCAATCTGGCCCGCGCCAGAAACCTTGCTGCCAGCGGCACTGCCGCCAGGGCCCAGCTTGATTCCGCCAGCGCCACGGTGAAGCAGTTGCAGGCCCAGATTGACGGCTACAATGCCCAGCTTGCGGTGGCCCAACTAGGCGGCCGCGATCAGGAGCAGGCCGCCGCCAGGGCCCAGATGGAGGCCGCCGCAGCGGCCCTCGCCCAGGCCGAAAGCCGCCTTGCCGACCTCACCCTCACCGTGCCGCGGGATGCCCTGGTTGACGATACCTATTTCGAGCCGGGTGAATGGGTGGGCGCGGGCCAGCCGGTGCTGGCGCTGCAGCCGGATGACGGCCTGAAGCTCGTCCTGTTCATTCCCGAAGCGGCCCTTGCCAGGGCCACGTCGGGAACCAGACTGTCCTTCACCTGTGATGCCTGCCCCACGGGACTGTCCGCCACCCTCACCCATGTGGCCCAGCGCCCGGAATATTCCCCGCCCGTCATCTATTCCGAAACCGCCCGCGCCAAGCTGGTCTATCGCGCCGAAGCCCGGCCCGACCAGCCGGACAGCCATCTGCGCCCCGGCCTGCCGGTTGAGGTGTCCCCCCTGCCATGACCACGCTGCAACCCGCCATTAACGTCTCCGGCCTGGTCAAGAAATTCGGTTCGCGCGTGGTGGTGGACCATGTTGATCTCACCCTCATGCCGGGCCGCATCTGCGGCTTTCTCGGCCCCAATGGCTCGGGCAAAACCACCACGCTGCGGATGATCTGCGGCCTCCTCACCCCCGACGACGGCACCGGCACCTGCCTGGGCTATGACATCATCACCGAGCGCGACGCCATCAAGCGCCGCGCCGGCTACATGACCCAGAAATTCGGCCTCTATGAAGACCTCACCATCCGCGAGAATCTGGAGTTCGTCGCCACCATCTATGGCCTCGATCATGTCGCCCGCCGGGTCGACCAGTCGCTCGAACGTCTGGGGCTGGACAGCCGCCAGAACCAGCTCACCGGCTCGCTTTCCGGCGGCTGGAAACAGCGTCTGGCGCTGGCCGCCTGCGTGCTGCACGAACCCAAGCTGCTGCTGCTCGATGAACCCACGGCAGGCGTGGACCCCAAGGCGCGCCGCACCTTCTGGGATGAAATCCACGCGCTGGCCGCCAGCGGCATCACCGTGCTGGTCTCCACCCACTACATGGACGAGGCCGAGCGCTGCCACGAGATCGCCTATATCGCCTATGGCAGGCTCATGGCCCGCGGCACCGCCACCAGCATCATCGAGGACTCGGGCCTGAAGGCCATGATCGCTGAAGGGCCGGGGGCTGACCGGCTGGCGCCGGAACTGCGCCACGCCGAGGGCGTGACGGCGGCGGCGGCCTTCGGCACCACACTTCACGTTTGCGGGCCGGATGAGGCTGCCCTCACCCGCGCCATTGCCCCCTTCCACAACCGGCCCGGCCTGAAATGGTCCAGGGCCGAACCCACGCTGGAAGATGTCTTCATTCACCTCATGGGCCAGTCCCGTGACAATGCCGTTCCGGATTGAGGGGGAGCGTCATGGGCTTTTTTTCCCGCCTCTATGCCATGATCGTCAAGGAAGCGCGCCAGCTGCGCCGCGACCGGCTGACCTTCGCCATGATGTTTGCCCTGCCCATCATGCAGCTGGTGCTGTTCGGCTTTGCCATCAACAACGACCCGAGGGCGCTGCCTGCCGCCATTCTTTCCGCCGACCATACGCCGGTGACGCGC
>CALMWF010000009.1 GCA_937873445.1 uncultured Alphaproteobacteria bacterium | reverse complement strand
TGCGCGTCAATGACGTGGCGGTGACGGACGAGCGCATGAGCCTCGACCTCAGCCATCTTGATCAGGACGGCGTCATCAAGCTGTCCATGGGCAAGAAGAAGCATGTGCTGGTGAAGCCGGCCTGACCAGACCGGCCAGCCCTAAAATGAGGTATCCCCGGGGCCATGAGCGCCAGACAGCCAGTCATCATCTTGCCGTCCGAGACGAGAAGCCGGGAGTTTGACGCCAAACTTCTGCTGGCGGCACTGCTGGCGGCGAAAGGCGCTGCCGTCTATGTGGGGGCACGCAGCGCCATTCACGCCGCACTCCACCGCCTGCCGCCGTCCACCTATATCGCCAAGGACTTCCGGCGCGCATCGCGGCGCGTGTTCAATATTCTGAAGGATCTGGGACACAGCATTGTCGGCTGGGACGAGGAAGGCATCCTGAATTTCAATCTCCAGTCCTATATCGAGCGCCGGGTGGATGCCCCGACACTGGCCAGATTGGATGAGATCTTCGCCTGGGGAGATGAGAACGCGGCAATGACGGTGGCATCACCGGGTTATCACGGCCAGCCGCTGCATGTGACCGGCAACCCGCGCATCGACATGCTGCGTGCCGAGCTGCGGCCCTTTCATGATCCGGAAGTGGCCACGCTGCGCCAGCGCTTCGGCGGTTTCATATTGGTGAACACCAATTTCGGCACCCTCAACCATCACCTTCGGCAATATGTCGTCGATCCCCGGGCAGAGAAGGCCAGCGGCGGCGTTACCCTGACGCCAGAGGTGCGCCAATCCTGGGAGCACCGGTTCAAGCTCTATGATGCCTTCCGCGCCCTGCTGCCGGAACTGGCGCGGGCGCTGCCCAACCAGACCATTGTGTTGCGGCCCCACCCTTCGGAAAACCTGGAAAACTGGCGCCAGTTGCTGTCCGGTTTCGCCAACGTCCACGTGCTCCATGAGGGCGCGGTGGCGCCATGGCTGATGGCCTGCCGGGTGCTGGTGCACAGCAACTGCACCACCGCTATCGAAGGTTTTCTGGCGGGCACCAAGGTGATCAGTTTCAGGCCGCATGTGTCGGACCAGCATGACCACGAACTGGCAAATGTGGTGAGTTGCCCCACCTATTCGCAGGCCGAACTGGTGGCCTGCCTGCGGGCCGGTGCCATGCCTGCACCCGCAGCCGCAGCTGAGGTGCAGTGGCAGGCGGTGGCAAAGAATTTTGCCAGCCTGACAGGCGCACTGGCCAGCGACCAGATTGCCGCGCACATGCTGGCCAGCCATGACGCGCGCCTGGCGCGGGCGGCGACGCGGCTGGCGGCGCGCGCCCGGGGCCAGCTTCACTCCCGGCTGCGCGCCCTGCATCGGCAGTGGGTGGCCGGGCAGGAAAGCCACAAGAACAGCCGCAGTTATGAGGAAAAACGGTTTCCCTCCCTCGCCAGCGCCGAGGTGGATGAGAAGCTCGAGCGCTTCCGCCGCCTGTTTCCGACCATGCCGCCGCTGGCCGCCACGGCCTCCGGCAAAAACATCTTCAGGGTGGAGCGGCGGCCGGTCTGAATTCAACCGGTGTCGGCAAGGGCCTGTTCAGTGATTGCCGCCGGGGGTGGGCATCTGCATTTTCTGAGACGGGTTGGAACTG
>CALMWF010000008.1 GCA_937873445.1 uncultured Alphaproteobacteria bacterium | reverse complement strand
TCAAAAGTCAGGCTGCTCTAGTCATTCAGCAGCAGCAGGTCCTTGGCGGCGAAGCTGAGGGCCACCTTGTCGCCGCGCCGCGGCGGTGCCTGGTCGGGATCGTTGAAGGTGTCCACCAGCAGATTGGCGCCGGCCACCTTGGCCCGGATGCGGATGACCGAGCCCAGGAAATGAACATCGGCAATGGTGCCGGTGACGCTGCTGTCGCGGCCCTTGCGCTTGCCCACCGATACGGCCTCGGGCCGCAGCGCCAGCGCCACCACGCTGTCCTTGGCGTGGGCTGAGAGGTTGATCTCGCTGCCCACTTCGACCTTGTCATCGCCGATCAGCACCAGACCCTTCTTCGGATCGGCCACCCTGGCGTCCAGCACATTGAGGGTGCCGACAAAGTTGGCGGCAAAGCGCGTGGCGGGGTGATTGTAGATATCGAAGGGGGTGCCGATCTGTTCGGCCTTGCCGTCATGCATGACCACGATGCGGTCGGACATGGACAGCGCCTCTTCCTGGTCATGGGTCACGAATATGGTGGTGATGCCAAGCTTGCGCTGGATCGAACGGATTTCATCGCGCAGCGACACGCGGATCTTGGCGTCGAGGGCTGACAGCGGCTCATCAAGCAACAGCACCTGCGGCTTCACCGCAATGGCGCGGGCCAGGGCGATGCGCTGCTGCTGGCCGCCGGAAAGCTGGAAGGGATAGCGGTCGCCGAACTGTGGCAGCTTGATGATTTCCAGCATTTCCTGCACGCGCTCATCAATCTCTGCCTTGGGCGCGCCCGCCACCTTCAGGCCGAAGCCGATGTTCTGCTTCACCGTGAGGTTGGGGAACAGGGCATAGGCCTGAAACACCATGCCGATGTTGCGCTGGTTCGGCTTCAGATGGGTCACATCCTGATCGCCGATCATGATGGTGCCGGAGGTGGGTTCCTCGAATCCCGCTACCATGCGCAGCATGGTGGTCTTGCCGCAGCCCGACGGGCCGAGGAAGGACACGAACTCGCCCTTGTCGA
Source organism: uncultured Alphaproteobacteria bacterium (assembly GCA_937873445.1). GTDB lineage: Bacteria > Pseudomonadota > Alphaproteobacteria > Rhizobiales > Aestuariivirgaceae > Aestuariivirga. The sequence continues at coordinate 231,560 of CALMWF010000008.1, read as the reverse complement.
TGTCGAGGTTGAAATTCTTCACCACCTGCACGGGGCCGAAGCTCTTGGACACATCCTTGATGGAAAGAAAGGTATCGGCCATGGGGTGTCTCAATGCTGCGGGGTGGTGGCGGACTTGGGGGCGTAACGCGACAGATACTGGATCAGCGACATGCAGCCCCAGGTGATGGCAAAGGAAATGACGGCCAGTGCGGCTGGTTCATAGGCGCGGTTGGCGCCCATCAATTGCAGATAGGGGCCGAAGGCCGGGGCGTTCAGCAGGGCCGCCATGGTGAATTCGCCGATGACGATGGCAAAGGTGAGAAAGGCCCCGGACAGAACCGCAATCAGCACATTGGGCAGGATGATGCGCCCGATGATGGTGGCCCAGCCGGCGCCCAGAATCTGCGCCGCCTCGGTGAGGGTGCGGACATCGATGGTGCGCAGCCCCGTGTCCACTGCGCGATACATGTAGGGCAGCGCCAGTGTGGCATAGCCGATGATGAGCAGGAGGTCGGTGCCGCGCTGGTTGGAGAGGAAAGGCAGCACCGAATTGGAACCATACATGCGGATATAGCCGAAGACGATGACAATGGCCGGGATGATGAGCGGAAGGAGCGTGATGAACTCCACCACGGGCCGCATCTTCGGCAGTTTCAGCCGGATCCAGTAGGCGGTGGGCACCACCAGCAGAACCCCCAGCAGGATGGTGAAGACGGCGACGACGACCGAATAGGAGAAGGTATCGCGGAAGCGCGGGTCGGCCAGCACCACGCGATAGGCATCGAGCGAGTATTCGCCGCGCCGCATGCGCAGGGAAAATTCCAGCGTGGCGATGAGCGGCAGGAAGAAATAGGTGGCCCCCGCCAGCATGGTGAGCCAGGCCCAGATGCGGCTGTTCTTCATTTGAGCCACCGTTCGGAACGCATGCGCAGCCAGATGTAGAAGACATTGGCCAGGCCGGTGATGACGATCATGCCGAAGGCCAGGGCATAGCCAAGATGCGGGTTATAGAGCACGTCGCCGCGGATTTGCGCATAGAGCAGGATGGGCACGATGTTGAGCGACGAGCCGGTGAAGGCATAGGCGGTGGCAATGGCGCCGAAGGCGTTGGCAAACAGCAGAATGAAGGTGCCGAGCAGCGATGGCCACAGCACCGGCAGCGCCACCATGCGCCAGAACTGGGCGTTGGAGGCACCAAGGGTTGCCGCCGCCTCGCTCCATTCGCGCTTCAGCCCGTCGATGGCGGGGGTGATGATGACCACCATCAGCGGGATCTGGAAAAACAGATAGACGATTATGAGCCCCCAGGAATTGAGCGGATTGAAGCCGGAGCGGTAGATGTCGATGCCCAGGACATCGCGCAGGAACACGGTGACGAGGCCGAGCCTGCCCATGGTGGCCAGGAAGGAGAAGGCCAGCGGCACGCCGGCAAAATTGGAAGCGACCCCGGAAAAGGTCAGCGTGGCCGAGCGCACCCATGGCGCAAGCCCGCCGCGCACAATGGCAAGGGCAATGAAAAACCCGGCCAGAGCACCCAGAAGAGCGGAAATGGCGCTGATCTTGATGGAAATCCAGTAGGCAGCAACAATCTTGGGATTGTTCCACAGCTCATAGATGCTGGCGAGGGAGAAGGCGCCGCTGTTGTCCTGAAAGGCGCCGATGACAAGATTGAGGGTCGGCAGAATGAGAAACAGCAGGGCAAAAAGCAGGAACGGCACAATGCCGACCCAGGCCAAAGGCAGGCGCAGGCGCTGCGGCGCCGGTCCACTTGCTGCGGCCATGTTGGTCATATTGTGCCCCGTGTGCCCCGTAACCCAGGCCGGGCCACCCCCGGAGAGGCAGCCCGGCCCAGTGTTCAGATGTTACTGGACGTTGGCACCCACCACGGAGTCCCAACCCTTGGTGATGGCTTCCTTGGCAGCCTTCTGCTCATCGAGGGTGGGGAACACCGCCGCTTCATAGGCAGACGCCGGCGGCATGTTGGCCATCAGGTCAGCCGGGAGCTTGCCGTTCTTCGACAGATCGCCGAAGCGGATGGGGTGGCAGTAGCCCTTGAGCCAGCCGATCTGGCCTTCATCCGAATAGAGATATTCCATCCACAGCTTGGCGGCGTTCGGGTGCGGCGCGAAGGCCGAGATGGCCTGCACGTAGACACCGGCCACAACGCCGGTCTTCGGCACCACCACGTCCACCGGCGGGTTGCCCTTCAGCGTGTCGCGGCCCGACAGCGCGTTGTAGTCCCAGGTCACGAGGATCGGGGTCTGACCCTGGGCCAGGGTGGCAGCCTTGCCGATGACCGGCACGAAGTTGCCCTTGCCGTTCAGCTCCTTGAAATAGTCGAGACCGGCCTTGCCAGCGGCTTCACCGGCAGCGGCACCCTTGGACAGGCCGGCGGCATAGACGCCCTGAATGGCCTGGTTGGAGGCGCGCGGGTCACCGGCGAGCGCGACGGCGTTCTTGTAGTCGTCCTTCAGGAGGTCGGCCCAGTCGGCCGGCGCCGTCTTCACCAGATCCTTGTTCACCAGGAAGGCGAGCACGCCGTAATAGTCACCATACCAGTAGCCTTCGGCATCCTTGGCGGTGTCGGGGATCGAATCCCAGGTCGAGACCTTGTAGGGCTGGATCAGGCCTTCGGCCTTGGCGGTCGGACCATAGGACAGGCCGACGTCGATCACGTCCGGCGCCTGCGGGCCCTTGTTGTCCTTGTTGGCCTTGATGGCTTCGACTTCATCCGAAGAGCCGGCATCGGGGTTCAGTTCGTTGACCTTGAGGCCGTACTTGGCCTTGAAGCCTTCGATGACCGCGCCATAGCCGCACCAGTCATGGGGCAGCGCGATGACGGTGAGTTCACCTTCCTTCTTGGCGGCGTCGATCAGTTCCGCCGACTGGGCGCGCACCAGCGAGGTGGACGCCATCAGCGTGACGGCGGTAAGGGAAAGAATCTTTCCCGCGAATTTCAGCATGTCCTTCTCCATTTGTAAGACGCTTCCGACACCTAGGCGGGTAGCCACGGTTTATTTCGTTATGATGACGACTACGGCTTCCTCAACCTCCCGCAGGCGCAGGAGATCGATATAAGCCTATTTCAAATGGCGTGGCAATTCAGGAAACCACAGCTTTCGACGTTCATGCTGCGCCGCAAAATCTTGCGCTTGCGGCAACTTAGACTGTCATTATGACACATGCTTGCGCACCATGGCCGTGCCGATAAAGTGCATAGGACGAGGGCGTCCTTGTGTTGTATGGTGAAGGTCAGCAGACTGCCCGCCGGCAGATCAGGAGGACTTCGTCTCATGCGCGTCACGCTCCACACCAACCACGCCATGCGCCTGCTGATGTATTGCGCGTTGCGGCCCGATGAACCGGTGTCCATCGCGCGGGTGGCCGCTGCCTATAACATCTCCGAAAACCATCTGACCAAGATTGCCCAGTCGCTGGCCCAGGGCGGCTTTGTCACCACCGTGCGGGGGCGCACCGGCGGTGTCATTCTGGCCAAACGCCCGGAGGACATCAATGTCGGCCAGGTGGTGCGCACCACCGAGGAAAATCTCGACCTGACCGAATGCTTTGCCATGATGACCAACACCTGCGTGCTGGCACCGGAATGCGAGTTCCGCCAGATTCTGAACAAGGCCCTCTCGGCCTTCATGGCGGTGCTGGATCAATACACGCTGGCCGATCTGGTGCATAAGCGCGACCCGCTGAAGGCGCTACTGGGGCTTGCCCCTCTCGAAAATCAAGCGGCGCAATAGCGACGGCCCTGAAGCCGCCTCACTGCTGCCGGTCAGGACACGGGTCCGCAGGCTGACCGCCCGCGCCCCGTTGCGCGGACGCTCAGATGCGATCCCACGTCAGGCCGGGCTAACGCGTGCTGACATTCATGACGAAGGCAAAACTGCCGCCGGGCACCGTGTCGGGCGGGCGCGGATAGGGCTGAATGCGGCGGGCGGCAGCCAGGGTGGCGGCATCAAGGCCCGGCAGGCCCGAGCCGTTCAGCACGGAAATGGCCACAAGCCTTCCGGCCCGGTTCACCGTGAAGGAAAGACGGACCGAACCGGCCTTGCCGTTCCAGTCGGGCCGGATGCGGCCCGCATGGCGGATGAGCGCATTTCTGTAGCTGCCTGACCCGGCCGATGAGGCGGCCTGGGGCGGGCGGGCGGCCTGAACCCCCACGCCCCGGTGCGGACTGACGCGGCGCACCACCCGTTCGGCAGCCGTGGCGGTCTCCGGCTGGGGGCGGCTTGCCCTGGGCTGGCGCTTCGCCGATGCCGCGGGGGCGGCCTGGGGCGGCCTGGCTTTCATCACCGGGGGGACCGGGGCGGCGGCAGGGGCCGGGGCAGCGGCCACGGGTTCGGCCAGCGGCGCGGCGGCCACGGCTTCGGTCAGCGGCACGGCTGCGGCCTTGGCGGGTTCAGGCAAAGGCGTGAACGGCGCTTCGGCTATCTGCGGCGGCGGCGCTTCCGGCAGGGGTTGGGCCACGGCGGCGGGCGGTGCCGCCAGCGTCACCAGTTCCACGGCAATGGCATCGGCACGCGACAGACGGACTGCCTCGCTGCCGGCGCGGGCCAGACCAAGGGCGAAGGCCATGGCCAGCGACACATGCAGAAGCAGCGAGCCGGTGATGGCCGCGAGGCCCCCGATCCGGCGCAACAGCAGCGCCGAAGCCGCCGCCGCCTGCACCTGTGGCGGATGCAGCGGATGATGCTCAACCCCATTGAGCCGGGCGGTCATGCGGACCTCCCCGCCAGCGCCACCGGAGCCAGCACCGCGCCATCGGCCGTGAAGGCGGCCTCGACGCCGAAGGCGGCCCGGATGGTTGCGGCGGTCAGCACGGCGGCGGGCGCACCGTCGGCCACCAGCGCGCCGTCCTTCAGCACCAGCAGCCGGTCACACCAGCGCCCTGCCAGCGCCAGGTCATGCAGCGACACCAGAACACACCTACCCTGCCCCGCCAGCTGGCGCAGCACCATCATGAGGTGGATCTGATGGGCAGGATCCAGACCTGCCGCCGGTTCATCGGCGAGCAGAACCGGAGTGGCCTGGGCCACGGCGCGGGCCATGAGCACGCGGGCCTGCTCCCCACCGGACAGCGCCGTGGCCGGACGCTGACGCAGACCTTCAAGGTCAAGCATGGCCATGGCCTGATCGACCTGGGCATGGTCCTGGGCGCTGGGGCGCGCCCCCAGCCGGCGGCCCGGCAGGCGCCCCAGCATGACCACATCGGCCACCGGCAGGGGCCAGGAAATGATGCGCTGCTGCGGCAGATAGGCAAGCCGCCGGGCACGCTCGGCGGCGGTGAGGCCCGCACTTGCTGCCCCCGCCAGCATGACCGTGCCGGCATGGGGCAGAAGACCGGCAAGGGCGCGCAGCAGGGTGGACTTGCCGGCGCCATTGGGGCCAAGCAGACCCACCACCGTGCCGGCTGCCAGGGCAAAGGAGATGTCCTGAAGCACGGTGCGCTGCCCCAGACTGACGGTGATGGCATGGGCGGCAAGGGGCATCAGGCCGCCTCCCCTTCGGTGCGGAACACCAGCCAGAAAAAGAACGGCGCCCCGATGAGGGCGGTCACCACACCGACATTCAGTTCCACATTGGTGGTGACGAGCCGGGTGAAGCTGTCGGCGGCGAGCAGCAGCGCCGCCCCGCCCAGGGCTGACGGCAACAGCACGGCCGACGGCAGACCGCGCGTGAAGGGCCGCACCAGATGGGGCACAACCAGACCGATGAAGCCGATCATGCCGGTGACCGCCGTGGCGGCACCCGTGGCCAGCGCCACGCCGCCAATGACCAGAAGGCGCAGACGCTTCAGGTCCACCCCCAGGCTGTGGGCGGCTTCCTCGCCAAGCGACAGGGCATCAAGCGCGCGGGCGGCCAGCGCCATCAGGCCAAAGCCGGCCAGCATGAGGGGGGCTACCATGTAGACATGGGCCATGCTGCGGTCCTTGAGCGACCCCAGCAGCCAGAAGGAGATTTCATAGGCGGCAAAGGGATTGCGCGACAGGTTGAGGGCCAGCGAAATGAGCGCCCCCGCCAGCGACGACAGGGCAACACCGGCAAGAATGAGGGTGAGGGTGGAATTGCCCCGGCCCGCCACCGCCAGAAGGATCACCACCGCCACCGCGCCACCCAGCAGGGCGCCGAGTGGCAGCAGCAGCGTGGAAAGCCCGGCCAGACCGGAATAGAAGACCACCACCGCGCCCAGCGAGGCGGTGGCTGACACGCCGATGAGGCCGGGGTCGGCCAACGGGTTGCGCAGCAGGCCCTGCAGCACCGCGCCCGACAGGCCAAGGCTGGCGCCAGTGAGGAGGCCGAGCAGCGCGCGCGGCAGGCGGATGTCGCGCAGGATGATGGCCGTTGCCTCGCTGCCACCCGCCATGAAGCCCCGCAAACTTTCCATGATGCCGAGATGGGCAGGCCCGACCAGCAGCGACACCACAAACAGCACCAGCACCAGCACCGCCAGCAGGGGGTTCAGGGCGCGGCTCATGGCGCGGCCCCACAGGGGCTGAACTGGTCACGAAGCCGGCGCAGGGCAGCCAGCGCGGCAAGGGCCGCCGGGGCCGCGCAGGACAGGGCGGCGGGCGGCAGCACATCGCGTTCCACACGGGCATGAAGGGCGGCAAAGGCGGGATGGCTGGTGATCTGGTCGGCAAGGGCCGGGGCATCCTCCCGGTAACCGGCGAAGATCACCAGATCGGGCCGGGCCTTCACCAGCGCCTCCAGCGGCAGTGGCCCCATGCCCGTGATGCCTGCTTCGGCGGCAAGGTTGCGGAAACCGGCCAGGGTGAGGGCGGAATCGGCCAGCGTGCCTGCCCCCAGGCTGACGCCGTTCTGTTCGTAAATGATGGCGAGCGGCCGCTGCCCACAGGCCGGCGTGGCAAGGCGGTGCAGCTCATCCGCAAAGGCCATGGCCTGCGCTTCGGCCTCGGCCTCGCGGCCGAGAAGCCTGCCCATGCGGCGCAGGCCCGCGGGAATGGCGCTGACATCACTGTCGAAGCCGAATTCCTCCACCGTAAAGCCCAGCTGGCGGAGCAGTGCTGTGGTGTTGTGCAGGCTGAAGGCGCCGGTCACCACCAGATCGGGTCTGAGGGAGAACACTTCCTCGGCGGTGCCGCGCGTGGTGGGCTGGCCCCGGGCCCTGGCGGCGCTGGCGGAAAGTCGCGGATCACCGGCAAAGCGCGACAATGCGGCGATCTGGCCGGGGGCGGCCAGGGCCAGCACCAATTGATCGGTGCAGACATTAAGCGAGGCCACCCGGCCCGGCGCAGCCGACAGCGGCAGGGTGAGCGCCCAGAGCGCCAGCATTCCCGCCGCTGCCTGCCGCAGAGCCATCAGAACCTCACCGTCAGACCACCATAGGCGGCAATGTCGGGCGTGCCGTAGCCCTTGATGACCTGATAGTCCTGATTGAGCAGGTTCTCGCCGCGTACATGGACTTCCATGGCATCGGTGAGCTGATAGGCGAGCCGGGCATTGAGCAGGACATAGTCATCGAGGCTGACACTGTTGCCCGCAACCACATCCACCGTGTCGTGGACATAACGGGCGGTGGCGGCAAGGGTCCATTTCTCGGCCGGGGTGATGAGGGCCGACAGGGCCAGATCATGCTTCGGCACCCGCGGGCGGCGCACAGCCGAGGCATCTTTGGCATGGGTCCAGGTGTAGGCCGCAGTCAGGGTGAGCCAGTCGCTGGCCTCCCAGGCTGCCGACAGTTCAAGCCCGTGCCGCCTGGTGGTGCCGGGCACCTGCTGATAACGGAAGGTGACGAAGGAATAATCGATGAGGTTGTCGGTATCGAGGCCGAACAGGGTGGCGTCCAGCGTCAGCCTGCCGTCCAGCAGCGTGTGGCCAAGCCCCACATCCCAGGAGAAGCTTTTTTCGGGTTTCAGATCGGGGCTGCCTGACCAGGCATCGTAAAGCTCATAGAGGCTGGGGGCGCGGAAGCCGGTGCCGATGGATCCGTGCAGCCTTGTGCCGCTGCCAAACTGATGGGCAGCGGTGGTGCGCCAGGTGGTGTGGCTGCCGAACTGGCCGTGGTCATCACGGCGGAGCGAAGCGGTGAGGGTGAGGCCCGCGAGCGGGGTTATGATGGCCTCGCCCCACAGGCCGCCGTTGCTGGCATCATGGCTGGCAACGGCAAAGTCGGTGATGGTGGCCTTCTGCCACTCATAGTCGGCGCCGGCCACAAGCTTCAGGGCATCGTTGACGGTGAAGCTCAGCTGATCGTCAATCCTGCTCCGGGTGCCGTTGAAATTGCCGTCATAGGGGCCGAACAGCGAGACGGAGTGGATGTCGCGGTCGGTGTTGAAGACCTGGGCCGAGGTGATGTTTTCCACCCGCCCGCCGAACAGATTGAGCTTTGCGCCGGCGCGCGCGCCCTGGCGGGTGCCACGGGTTTCATTGTCAGGATTGTCCAGGGGCGGGTTGCCACTGTCATCATAAGCGGCGGTGGAGGTGATGCTGAGGGCCGAGCCAAACAGGGTCAGCACATCGTTCATCTGCTGCTCGCCGGCAAAGGTGAGGCCGATGTTCTTGTAGGCATCGCGTTCGTGGTTGCCGGCGTGTTCCTCGGCGGCGGAAATGCCCTTGGTGTTCATGCCGGAAACACCCAGCGCCATCTTGCCGCCATTGCCCGCCGCCGTCACCTTGGCGTGCGAGCGGAAGGTGGCGAAGGAACCGCCCTCGGCGCCCAGTTCGGCATGGATGCCGTCTTCCGGCTGGCCCAGGGTGGACATGCCGATGACCCCCGCCACGGCATCGGAGCCATAGAGGGTGCCCTGCGAACCCTTGAGGACTTGGATCTCGCTCAGGCCATCGGCGAGGAAATGTTCGATGGAGGGCTGCACCTGCGGCGAGGTGGTGTCGGAAATGTCGATGCCGTTGAACAGGGTCTTCACATATTTCTTGTCGGCGCCGCGCACGATCAGGGTGGTTTCCTGGCCTACGCCGCCGGGCGAGGACACCGACACGCCCGGCAGGGCCGCCAGATAGTCGGCCACCGTCGGCTGGGCCGTCATTCTGATGTGCTTTTCGCTCACCGTGTTGACGGTGGAGCCGACCTTGGCGTCTTCGGTGGCGCTGCGGTTGGCCAGAACATTGATGGTGCCGAGATCAACAGGTTCGGCCAGGGCCACGCCCGCCAGGGCGATGGCGGCGCTGCTGAGATAAAAAATCATGGAGACGGACTTCATGCTGCACTCCCGTTGGCCCCTTTTCGGGTGCCGGTTCTGATCTGTGCCGATGGGAGTTTTGCAAACGCCCGCCAGCGGTGTTGTCACCGCTGGGGAAAACCCAAGCCCTGGACGCTCCCCGCATCCCGGTTGAGGTGACGCTCAAGGCAGGTCTCCTGGCTCGCGGGTCAGTGCCCGTTTCGCCTTCCCGCGCAGGGCGCAGTGGCATGAGAAACGGACTCGCCGCTGACAGTTGCGGGGGCAGCCATGGCGGGATGGGATGAGCCCATCTTCCATGTTCCCTCTTAGCTCCGGGCCGGATGGCGACGGAGAACCTTCAGCAGCGCAGAGACTAGACGTCGGCCACCGGGGGGTCAATGCTTGGAAACGGCATTCCACCGACGGAAATGCCTTCTCTCTCCGTCGGCGGGCGGGGCGATCAGGCCTTCACGCGCAGGTTTTCCGGATCCCACAGGGGTTTGAGGTGGACGTTGGCCTGCACCACCTCATTGGCCACCACCAGTTCATAGCTGCCCGCCTCCACATAGGCGGCATCAACACCCTCGGCATTGCGGATATAGCCCATGCCGATGGGGCGGCCCAGGGAATAGCCGTAGCCGCCGCTGGTGAGATAGCCCGCGAATTTGCCGTTGCGCAAAATGGTCTCGCGTCCGGCCAGCACCACATCCTCACGCGCCGTGGTGAAGCCGGCCAGCAGCTTGGTGAGGGGCTTGTCCGCTGCGGCAGCCAGGGCGGCGCGGCCAATGAACGGCTTGCCCCCCTTCAGCTTCACCGCCCAGCCAAGGCCCGCCTGGAAGGGCGTGTCATTGGGGGTGATGTCGGCGGCCCAGGCGCGATAGAATTTTTCCAGCCTGAGCGACTCGATGGCGCGATAGCCCGCAGGAGCGAGGCCGAAGCGCCCGCCCGCCGCCATGAGGGCATCAAACACTGCGCCTGCGCCGGCCTTTTCCATGTGTAGTTCCCAGCCCAGTTCACCCACATAGGTGACGCGCAGCGCCCGGACCGGATAACCGGCGACGGGGATGATCCGGGCCGTCCCGAAGGGGAAGGCTTCATTGGACACATCCGCCGTGGTGACCTGCTGAAGAATGGTGCGGGCCTTCGGCCCCATCAGCACCAGCGTGGCATAGTCTTCGGTCACATCGGTGAGGCGGGCCCTGGCACCGGTGGGAATGTGATCGGCAATCCAGGCGAAGTCATGGGTGCGGAAGCCGGTGCCGGTGACGATGTAATAATGATCCTCGGCGAGGCGCGCCACGGTGAGATCACATTCGATGCCACCGCGGCTGTTCAGCATCTGGGTATAGGTGAGGCGGCCCGGCGGGCGCTCCACCTCATTGGCGCAGATGAGTGAAAGCGCCGGGCCTGCATCCCTGCCCTTCAGTTCAAACTTGGCAAAGGAGGACTGGTCAAACAGGCCTGCCGCCTCGCGCACCGCGCGGTGTTCGGCGCCCACATGAGAAAACCAGTTCTGCCGCCCCATGGAATAGATGTCACGCGGGGCCACGCCCGCGGGCGCAAACCAGTTGGCGCGTTCCCAGCCGAGCTTGGAGCCGAAGCAGGCGTTGAGATCCTTCAGGCGGTCATAGAGGGGCGACACAATGGCGGGCCTGCCGCTTTCATATTCCTCATGCGGGAAGGCCACGGTGTAGTGCTTGCCATAGGCTTCGGCCGTGCGCGCCGCTGTCCAGTCGCGGTCGGCATGCAGTTTGGAGAAGCGGCGAATGTCCACCGTCCACAGATCCATGGGCGCTTCGCCCCTGGCTACCCAATCGGCCAGCACCCAGCCCGCCCCGCCGCCTGAGGCAATGCCGAAGGCGTTGAAGCCCGCGCCGACGAAGAAGTTCGGGCATTCGGGGGCCAGGCCGAGGATGAAATTGCCGTCCGGCGTGAAGCTCTCCGGTCCGTTGATCATCTTCTTGATGCCCACGGTTTCCAGCGCCGGCACGCGGGCCAGGGCCTCGGTCATGTGCTGTTCGAAGTGGTCGAAGTCATCCTCGAACAACTGGAATTCAAAATCAGCGGGAATGTCGCCCGTGGTCCAGTTGACGGGGTCCGGCTCATAGCCGCCGAAGACGAGGCCACCCACCTCCTCCTTGAAATAGGTGCGGCGGTCGGGGTCACGCAAGGTCGCGGCATTGGGCGACAGGCCCGGCACCTTTTCGGTGATCACATACTGGTGGCGCACTGCCTGAAGCGGCACAGAAACCCCCACCATGGCGCCCAGCTGCCTGGCCCACTGACCGGCGCAGTTCACCACCTTTTCGGTTTTGATCACGCCCCGATTGGTGTTGACGGCGGTGATGCGCCCGTTCTTCATCTCGAAGCCTTCAACCCGTGCCCCCTCGATGAGCCGGGCGCCATGCAGGCGCGCACCCTTGGCCAGCGACTGGGTGATGTCGGAGGGCGAGGCCTGACCATCGGTGGGCAGCCAGGAGGCGCCCACCAGATCATCGACCGTCATGAGCGGCCACATGGCCTTCACCTCGGCAGGCGAGATGAGGTGCATCTCCATGCCGAAGCTCTTGGCCGTGGTGGCCAGGCGCTTGAACTCGGTCCAGCGGTCGTCATTGGTGGCGAGGCGAAGGCAGCCGGTCATTTTCCAGCCGGTTTCCAGCCCCGTTTCCTGATCGAGGGTGCGATACAGCTCCACCGAATATTTCAGCACCTGGGTGATGGAGGCCGAGGAGCGCAACTGGCCCACCAGCCCGGCCGCATGCCAGGTGGAACCGGAGGTGAGCCGGTTCTGCTCCAGCAGCACCACCTTGAGCTTGTGATCGCGCGCCAGATGATAGGCGGTGGAACAGCCGATGATGCCGCCGCCAATGACCACCACGTCGGCATGAGAGGGAAGCTCAATCATGATTCACGATCCAAAACTCTTTCTGTGTTCGGTGTAATAGGTTTCAAAGCGGGCGAGATTGTCGGCGGCATAGGCATCATAATCAACACCCGGCACGCGCAGGTGAATGCCAGAGACATGGCCCCACAGCGCCTCGCGCAGGGCGGCCGCCGTTTTGGTGGCGGAATAGGCGCGGGCCAGCGCCCGGTCCGGCGCATGGCCGAAATACAGGGTGAGGAGGCGCTGTTCCTCGTCGGCGGAAAAACTGTTGTTGGCGGAAAGCGAGGCCAGGTCGAACAGGGCCGTGCCGAAGCCGGAAAACTCCCAGTCGATGAGCCACAGGCGGCTGCCGTCATCAAGGAAATTGGCGGCCAGCAGGTCATTGTGGGTGAAGACGATGGGCAGGGGGATTTGGGCCGCCTCCAGTTCACGCGCCACCGCCAGAAGCCCCGGCAGATCGGCCACCACCGGATGATCCGCTGCCCGCAGCGTCTGGGCATAGTCGCGCAGCACATGAAACACCCAGAAAAAGCCGGGCGGGCCGGACACTTCGTGGGCCATGCCGCTGTGGCAGCGGTGAATGAGATCAGCACAGTCGGCGAGCCTTGCCCGCACCCCCTCCGGCGTCAGGGGGCGGGCATCGAGATAGCGCAGCACCAGAACCCCCGGCTGCTCATGGATCAGTTCCGGCGACAGGCCAAGCCGGGCCGCAGCCCGGCTGGCATTGGCCTCGCGGCCCCTGGAAATATGGTGGACGTGGTGGTCATCGCCGACGCGGGCCACATAGCGCCCGGTGGCATCGGTGACGATGAAGGCGGCGTTGCTCATGCCGCCCGCCAGAGGCGTCAGGCCGATCTCACCCTGCCAGCACGGCAGGCTGCGAACCACGTCTTCCGGCACCATGCCGTATCCTCCCTGGGCGTTTCCGCCTTGGCTGGCGCCAGCAGACCGCGCGGCGCCCGCCCTGTCAACCGGGTTCAGAATGCGCTAAAAGCAAAGGGGACGAGGTGCGGCATGAGGCGGTTGTGGCAACTGGCAGTGATGCTGGCGGTGCTGGTGCCGCCGGCCCATGGCAATGATTCAACCGCCACGCTGGCGGCGGGGGGGCTGGTCTATACCAGCAGTGCCAGCATCCGCATCGACCGGGAGGACCTTCTGATCGGTGAAGCGGCGGTTCATGTCGCCTATGATTTCACCAACACCGGCACTGCCGACATCACCACGCTGGTGGCCTTTCCGCTGCCGCTGCTCAGCTTCGATCAGGACAGCAATTACGCCATCTCCGGCACCGACCCGGTCAACTTCATGGATTTCCGCGTTCAGGTGGATGGCAGGCCGGTGACGCCGCAGGCCAGCGTCCGGGTCGCCCGCTTCGGCATTGACCTCACGGCAGTGCTGGCCAAATACGGCATTCCGCCGGTGCCGGGCGGGGGTGACGAGGCGGCCAATCAGGCCCTGGATGCAAAACTGAAGGCGCTGCCGCCCGCAGCGCGTGCCGAACTGGAGCAGCATGGCCTCATTGACTGGTCATCGGCCTTCGGCGCCAATAATGAACCCTTGCCCAGCCTGCATTGGGACACCTCTGTTGCCTTCTACTGGTTCCAGACCTTTCCCGCCGGCAAAACCGTGCATGTGGAACACGACTATCGCCCGGTGCCCGGCTATTTTTTCGTGACCAAGGAGAGCCTGAAGGGTGATGAGCTGAAGGCCTTCTGCCCCGACAATGGTTTTCGCAGCGGTGTCGGCAAGCGCCTGGCCGCCAGCGGCAGCGACACGCTGCAGGGGGCGGATGTGCAATATATCCTCACCACTGCCAACAACTGGCTGGGTCCGATCGGCCAGTTTCGGCTGGTGGTGGACAAGGGCAGTGACGGGCATATTCTCAGCACCTGCTGGAACGGTCTCAAGCGGCTCGATGACCGGCACTTCGTGTTTGAAGCCCGGGATTTTCAGCCCGAGGGGGACTTGCGCCTGCTGCTGGTGAAACCCCTGGACCAGCCGCCCGCGCCCTGAGCCGCCGCCGCACGTCACGGCAAACGACTGGCCCGCCCCCCGGTTTCCGCCGCAAATTGCGGCATATGCGAAGGCCATGGGCACAGAAAACAGTGGACTATTACCCCATGGCGGGCGACGGCGGCGGGCATTTGCCGCAAAACTCGGGACCGCTTGAATTTCACTGCCATGAGGACACCATGACCCTTCCCAGCTTCCGCATTTCCCGCCGCGGCCTGATCAAGGCTTCTGCGGCTGGCGCGCTTATGCCCTTTGCCGGTCTGACATCGCGGGCGGCCCGCGCCGAAGGCCCCATCAAGATGGCCGCCGTCTACACCGTGCCGGTGGAGCAGCAGTGGGTGAGCCGCATTCACCAGGCCGCCAACACCGCCAAGGCGCGCGGCGACATTGAATATGTGTTCTCGGAGAAGGTGGCCAACACCGACTATGAGCGGGTGATGCGCGAATATTGCGAGGCGGGCCACCAGCTCATAGTGGGCGAGGCCTTTGCCGTGGAAGACGCCGCCCGGGCCGTCGCCAAGGATTATCCCGACCGCGCCTTCCTCATCGGTTCTTCTTTCAAACCGGATGCAGCACTGGCCAATTTCGCGGTGTTCGACAATTACATTCAGGACGCCTCCTATCTCACCGGCCTGGTGGCCGGGGCCATGACCAAGAGCGGCAACATCGGCATGGTGGGCGGCTATCCCATTCCCGAAGTGAACCGGCTGATGAACGCCTTCATGGCCGGGGTGAAGGAAGTGAAGCCCGATACCAAGTTCCAGGTGGCCTTCATCGGCTCGTGGTTTGATCCGCCCAAGGCCAAGGAAACGGCGCTGGCCCAGATCGATGCCGGGGCCGACCTGCTCTATGCCGAACGTTTCGGCGTGTCGGATGCCGCCAAGGAAAAGAAGGTTCTGGCGGTGGGCAATGTCATCGACACCCAGAAGGATTATCCCGAAACCGTGGTGGCCTCGGCGCTGTGGCACTTTGAACCCACACTCGACGCAGCCATTGCCGCCATCAAGGCCAAGAGCTTCAAGGCCGATGACTATGGCCAATACAGCTTCATGAAGGCGGGCGGCTGTTCGCTGGCCCCCTTCGGCAGCTTTGACGGCGTCATTCCCGCCGAGGTGAAGGCGAAGGTGGCCGAGAAGGAAGCGGCCATCAAGTCGGGCGCCTTCACCGTGGCCATTGACGACAGCGAGCCCAAGTCCTCGTAAGCCGTCATGCCGCACCCCACGACAGCACAGCCGGAGAGCGTTCTCCGGCTGTCGCACATCACCAAGCGCTTTGGCGCGCTGACCGCCAATGACGCGATATCGCTTGCTGTGAAGGTGGGTGAAATCGTCGGCCTGCTGGGCGAGAACGGCGCCGGCAAGACCACGCTGATGAGCATTCTGTTCGGCCATTATGTGGCCGATGAGGGCGAGATCACGGTGCGGGGCGAGGTGCTGCCGCCCGGCTCGCCGCATGCCGCCATCGCGGCGGGCATCGGCATGGTGCACCAGCATTTCACCCTGGCCGACAATCTGACCGTGCTCGACAACATCATGCTGGGGGCGGAGCCTCTGTGGCGGCTCACCTCGGCGCGGGGGGCGGCGCGGGCGCGGGTTTCCGCCCTGGCGCGCGATTTCGGCCTGGAGGTGGACCCCGATGCGGTGGTGGCGGGGCTGACGGTAGGTGAGCGCCAGCGCGTGGAAATTCTCAAGGCGCTCTACCGCGAGGCGCGCATTCTCATTCTCGACGAGCCGACGGCGGTGCTGACGCCGCAGGAGTCGGCCTCGCTCTTTGCCACGCTGAAGCGCTTCGTGGCCCATGGCCTGTCGGTCATTTTCATTTCCCACAAGCTCAACGAAATTCTGGCCGCCTGTGAGCGCGTCTATGTGCTGCGCTCGGGCCGTCTGGTGGCGGAGCGCCAGATCACCGGCACCAGCCGCAGTGAACTGGCTGAACTGATGGTGGGCCGCCCCCTGCCCCAGCCCAGGGTGGAGCCGCAGGAGCCCGGTGCCGTGGTGCTGGAACTGCGTGATGTGTCGGCCCATCGCGGGGCGCTGTGGCTGCGCAATGTCGGGGTGGAACTGCGCGCCGGAGAAATCATCGGCATTGCCGGTGTTTCGGGCAATGGCCAGACACTGCTGGCCGATGTGATTGCCGGAACCCTTGCGCCCGATTCCGGCACGCTGGCGATGGCCGGACGCGAAGTGGCCGCAGCTGGGCCGCGCCGCATGGTGGCGGAGGGCATTGGCCGCATTCCCGAGGACCGCCACAGCGAGGGTCTGATCGGTGACATGAGCATTACCGAGAATGTCATCTCGGAGGGCTATGATGCGGCTCCCTTCTCGCGCCATGGCCTGATCGACTGGCAGGCGGCGCGGGCCGCAGCGGAACGGGCGGTGGCGGCCTATCAGGTCAAGTGCCAGGGGCTGGACGGGCCGGTCAGGCTATTGTCCGGCGGCAACATGCAGAAGCTCATTCTGGGCCGGGTGATGGCGCGGGCGCCCCGCGTGGTGCTGGCCAATCAGCCAACGCGCGGGCTTGATGTGGGGGCGGTGGCCTATGTGCATGAACAGTTGCTGGCGGCGCGGGCGCGCGGGGCGGGCATTCTCCTCATCTCGGAAGATCTGGAGGAGATGCTGAGCCTGTCGGACCGCATTGCCGTCATGCACCGTGGCCATTTGAGCGAAGCCCGGCCGCGGGCCGGCCTGTCCATCGGCGAACTGGGCCTGCTGATGGCGGGCCATACGGGCGGAGGCGACAGTCATGCGGCTTGAACCGCGCAGCGAGCGGTCGCTGCTGCTGACGCTCGGCTTTCCGTTGCTGGCGCTGCTGGTGGCGGCCCTGTTTGCCGCCCTTCTGGTCATGCTAGCGGGGGCCAATCCCTTCACGGTGTTTGCGTTGATCCTGAAGGGGTCGCTGGGGTCGCGCTTTGCGGTGATGGAAACGCTGACGCGGGCCACCCCGCTGATCTTCACCGGGCTGGCGGCGGCGGTGGCCTTCCGCGCCAAACTGTGGAACATCGGCGGCGAGGCCCAGTTCTATGCCGGGGCGGTGATGACGGTGGTGCTGGGAACGGGGCTTCTGCCGCTGCCCGCGCCGGTACTTCTGCCGGTGCTGATGCTGGCGGCCATGCTGGGGGGAGCGGTCCTTCTCTATGCGCCCGCCCTGATGAAGACCCGTTTCGGCGTGGACGAAGTGGTGACCACGCTGCTGTTCAACTTCATCTTCCTGCTGCTGGTCAGCCTGCTGCTGGAGGGGCCGCTGAAGGACCCCATGGGGCTGGGCTGGCCGCAGTCCAAGAAGGTGGTGGAGGCCGCGCAACTACCCCGGCTGGTGAAGGGCCTGCGCCTGCACTGGGGCTTTGTGCTGGCGCTGGCAGCGGCGGCGGTAGTGTGGTTCATCGACCGCAAGACGGTGCTGGGCTATGAGATGCGCGCCGTGGGCCATAATGCCAGGGCGGCGCAATTTGCCGGTATTCCGGTGGCCCGCGTCATCGCCCGAACGGCGCTCATTTCCGGCGGTCTGGCGGCACTGGGCGGGTTTTCGGAGGTGGCGGGCCTCAAGGGCAATCTCACCCTCGATCTGTCGCCGGGCTTTGGCTACACCGGCATTGTGGTGGCCATGCTGGCGCTGCTGCACCCCCTTGGCGTCATTGCCGCCGCCATTTTCGTGGCGGCCGTGTTCGTCGGCGCCGACGCCATGAGCCGCAGTGCAGGCGTGCCCAGTTACATTGCCCATGTCATGGTGGCCAGCGCGCTTCTGACCATGGTGACGGCGGTGATGTTCACGCGCTACCGGCTGCGCTGGAGGTGACCCCGTGGATGTGATCACCATTCTGTTCACGACGGCGCTGTGGGCGGCGGCCATCCGCATTGCCTCGCCCCTGATCTTCGCCACGCTGGGTGAATTGCTGTGCGAACGCGCGGGCGTCATCAATCTCGGCATCGAGGGCATCATGACGGTGGGGGCCTTTGCGGGCTGGATCACCGTCTATGCCGGCTTCGGCCTGTGGGCGGGCGTGGTGGTGGCGGCGCTGGCGGGGGCATTGTTCGGCCTGCTCCATGCGGTGCTGGTGGTGCCGCTTGGCCTGTCGCAGCATGTGACCGGCATCGGCATCACGCTGCTGGCCTCGTCGCTTGCCTATTATTTCTACCGGCTGGCCCTGCCGGAGGTGACCAGCCCGCCCAAGATTGAACCCTTCCAGCCCTGGGCTGTGCCGGGGCTGTCGGACCTGCCCTTTGTCGGCGAGGCGCTGTTCCGCCAGACGCCGCTTACCTATCTCGCCTTCGTCATGGTGGCGCTGGTGGCCTGGCTTTTGGCCCGCACGCCGCTGGGGCTGGCCATCAAGGCGGTGGGCGAAAACCCGGCTGCCGCCGAGGCCCAGGGCATCAATGTCATTGCCGTGCGCATAGGGGCGGTGGTGGCGGGATCGGCGCTGATGGGGGTGGGCGGGGCCTTCCTGACGCTTTCAGCCTTCAATTCCTTTTTCTTCGACATGATCAACGGGCGCGGCTGGATTTCGGTGGCGCTGGTGGTGTTCGGCTCGTGGCGGCCGGGCAAGGCGCTGGTGGGCGCCCTGCTGTTTGGCCTGTTTGATGCCTATCAGCTGCGCCTGCAGCAATGGGCGGGCGCGGTGGTGCCCTATCAGCTGTTCCTCATGCTGCCTTATGTGCTCTCCATCATCGCGCTTATTCTGGTGTCGCGGCGCGCCGCCTATCCGCGCGCCCTCATGGTGCCCTATCACAAGGGAGAACGCTGATGTTCGATCTCATTCTCACGGGCGGCACGCTGAGTGATGGCCGCGTAGCCGACATTGCCGTGAAGGCGGGCCGGATTGCGGAGATCGCCCCAACCATTGCCGGCGAGGCACGGGAAACGGTGGACGCCACCGGCTGTCTTGTGTCGCCGCCCTTCGTGGACCCGCATTTCCATATGGATGCGACGCTGTCCTATGGCCTTCCGCGCATCAATGCCTCGGGCACGCTGCTGGAGGGCATTGCGCTGTGGGGTGAGCTGAAACCGCTTTTGACCCATGCGGCGGTGGAGGAGCGGGCGCTGGCCTATTGCGACTGGGCGGCAAGCATGGGGCTTCTCGCCATCCGCAGCCATGTGGATGTGTGCGATGACCGGCTGCTGGCGGTGGAGGCGCTGCTGTCGGTGAAGACGAAGGTGGCGCCCTATATCACCCTGCAACTGGTGGCCTTTCCGCAGGACGGTTTCTACCGCAGCGCCACAGCGAAGCAGAACCTGCTGCGCGCGCTGGACATGGGCGTTGATATTGTGGGCGGCATTCCGCATTTCGAACGCACCATGGCGGATGGCCGCCGCTCGGTGACGGAATTGTGTGAAATTGCGGCAAAGCGCGGCCTGATGGTGGACATGCATTGTGACGAGACGGATGATCCGAACTCGCGCCACATCGAGCAGCTGGCCTTTGAAACCCAGCGGCTTGGTCTTCAGCGGCGGGTGGCGGGATCGCACCTCACCTCCATGCATTCCATGGACAATTATTATGTGTCGAAACTGCTGCCGCTGATGGCCGAGGCCGAAGTGGCGGCCATTCCCAATCCGCTCATCAATATCGTCATTCAGGGGCGGCACGACAGCTATCCCAAGCGGCGCGGCCAGACGCGCGTGCCGGAAATGATTGCACACGGCATTCGCGTGGGCTTCGGGCAGGATTGCGTGCTCGATCCGTGGTATCCGCTTGGCACGGCGGACATGCTGGATGTGGCCTTCATGGGGCTGCATGTGGCGCAGATGACCTCACCAAAGCAGATGCGGCACTGCTTTGACATGGTGACGACGGAGAATGCCGCCATCATGGGGCTTCAGGATTATGGTCTGGCGGTGGGCAAGTCCGCCGATCTGGTGGTGCTGGATGCGGGCCACCCCATTGAAGCGCTGCGCCTCAGGGCCGAGCGGCTGGCCGTGGTGGCAAAGGGCAAGGTGATCTCACGGCGGGCAAAAAATCCGGCGAAGTTGTCGCTTGCCGGACGACCTGGGCACGTTGAGCGGCGGCACGTCACGCCGTCCAGCTAAACAGTGATCCGCTCCGCCCCGAACCGGCCCACCATGAAACCGTTGGCCAGCGGCATGTCCGGTACCAGCGCCTGAAGCTGGCGTACCGCCGCAGCCGCGGCCAGCGACCCCTTGATCCGTTCACGGAATATTTTCGCCACCGCCACCATGTCGGTCTGCTGTGGCGACAGGCGCAGCCGCGCCACCCCTGCCTGTTTCAGGGCGTCCACTTCCTGCAGCACGCAGGCGGCGGTGAACGACAGGGTCTGCACACCGTTGACGGCCAGAAAACTCTCATGGTCCAGTGTCTCCACCGGCAAGCCATCCGGATCTTCCCCGCAGACGAACTGGCAGGAATCCTTGTGCAGGCCATGCACCCTGGCGTGATAGCAGCGCCCGGAAATGGCCAGCGGCACCCGGCCAAAGCCCCAGACTTCAATATCCGTCACCTTCGCAGCGGCAAGAGCGGTGATGGCGGCCAGCGGCAGTTCCGGCGGCAGGCAGACCGTTTCGGCACCGCGGGCGGCCAAATAGGCCAGCGTGCCCTCATTATAGACATTGACCAGCGGCCCCACGGTGAAGGCCCGGCCCCTTTCCAGATAATGCAACAGGGTGGGGTCATTGACCTCCACCAATCCTTCGGTGGCGGCTGCCACATCAGCGCAGAGAGCGCGCTCACGCGGCAGGGTGACCAGCGCCAGCGAGGCCAGCACCACCTGCTTACCGGCGCGGGAAAGGCGCTCCATGGCGGGGGCCATGAGATCCGCGATGAAGGGCAGGCGCTTGGAACAGACGACTTCGCCCAGCACAACGCGGTCAACATCGGCCTCATCGGCCACGCGGGCATAGAAATCGGCCCAGGCCTGCGGCTGCCAGTGGCCGAGAAGGGGACCCAGGGTGAGTTTCATCAGCGCCAGCTCTTTTTATAGGCGCCTGCCGTGCTGCGCTGGCCCTCGGTGAGATTTTGCAACACCCCGGCGGGAATGGGCAGGCCTCTGGCATGGGCATCCACCGCCGCGCGGAAGGCCCTGACCACCGCCTCGGTATAGGCGCGGCTGCGCTGGCGGCCTTCGATCTTCAGTGCTGTCACCCCCGCTTCGGCAAGCCGGGGGATCAGTTGCGCGGCATCGAGGCTCACCGGGTCTTCAAAAACATGACCTTCATAGTCACCGGCGCTGAAGCAGCCCTTGCACAGGGTGGGATAGGGAGCGGCCTCACCCTTGCCGACGCGCTGGATGGTGAAGTCGCCAAGACGCGCGGCCAGACCATCGCCCTCCTGCTTGTACACCACATGGCTGGCGGGCGAGCAGGCGCCGTTCATGTTGGGTGACTTGCCGGTGGCGTAGGAGGACAGTGAACAGCGCCCCTCCGCCATGACGCACAGGCCACCGAAGACGAACACTTCGGTTTCGCAAGAGATGTCGCGGTTGATGGTGGCGATTTCCTCGACACTCAGCACGCGCGGCAGCACCACGCGCTTCACCCCGAATTCATGGACGTAGAAATTGATGGCATCGGCATTGGACGCCGCCGCCTGCACCGAAAGGTGACGGCGCAGGGCCGGATGTTTCTCCGCCGCATAGGCCAGAAGGCCGATGTCGGCCAGAATGACGGCATGCGCGCCAAGGCGCGCGGCATCATCAATGGCGCGGTGCCACAGGCCGGGTTCACCGGCGCGCGGAAAGGTGTTGATGGCGACGAGAACCCTGGCGCCCCTGGCCTGCGCATGGGCAATGCCGGACTTCAGCTCGTCGCGCGAGAAATTGAGGCCGGGAAAGTTGCGGGCATTGGTCTCATCGGCAAAGCCGCAATAGATGGCATGGGCCCCGGCATCAACCGCCGTGCGCAGTGCCGCCGGAGTGCCCGCCGGACAAACCAGTTCAAGCATCTGACGGCTCCGCCCTGGCGCGGGTCAGCGCCACGCCGGTCAGGCGTTCGGCCACGGGGGTCAGGCTGCGCAGGGGCTTTTCCAGCCAGGGCCCAAGCGGACCGAGGCTGGCGGTGATCTCACCCAGAAGGTCGATCTCGGCGTCATCAAGGGCATTGCGCAGCGCCAGCACCGCCTCGGTGTCGCCTTCGATGATGATATCACGCGAGAAGAACAGGGCATCGCCATCCATGGTTCCGTGCAGCATGCCGAGCAGCGCCGCAAAGGGACCGGCGATATGGGCCTCCCAGGCCACGGCCTCGCCGCGCTTCACCACGTCAATGGCCGGCTTGTCGGGCCGGGGACGGAGAATGAAGGCGAAGGGCAGATCGGTGGGATCGAGCAGGAAGGTCTTGCTGGCCTGATCGCCCAGCCGGGCAAACAGGCCGGGGTGGCGGGCGGCCAGGCTGTCCACCACCTTCTGGGCCGCCAGCCGCAGCGGAAACAGCGGCAGAGGCTGCATCAGCCGGGAGGCGAGGGCTGGAAACAGGGGTAGGCTGGTGGCTTGTTCGGTCATGGGGAAAATTCTCTCGCATCCGCAATAAAGCATGGGGAGACCGGATTCGAGCGTAAATTGGCCGCAGGCATGACAGTGCGGTCCGGTTGCGATCCCCCATGCGGCGGCGCAGCAGAATGACGGGGGCCAGTTATTGCGGCGCAGCATAAAATGCCGGATTTTCATAGATTTATTTATCTAAAGTCGCACAACCAATGGCCAGTGTCAGGGGGTTAACGGATGTGTAACCCTAGAGGCTTGCGGCACTAGACTCGCCGGAAAGCGGGAGGGGTGCGCGCCTTAAGGCCTGCGCTCCAGAAAACCGCTCCGGCATCCGGGCAACCGCCGCACTAGGGAGACTTATATGGACTCAAACCTCAGCTCGCGGATTCGCCAGAATCCCGCCTTCCAGGAGCTGGTGCGGAAAAGGACCAGCTTTGCCTGGCTTCTCAGCGCCCTCATGCTTCTCATCTACTTCGGCTTCATTCTGCTGGTGGCCTTCAACAAGCCCTTCCTCGCCACGCCGCTCGGCGCCGGGGTGACCACAGTGGGCATTCCCATCGGCGTCGCCGTCATCATCTCGGCCTTCGTGCTCACCGGCATCTATGTGAAGCGCGCCAACTCCGAGTTCGATGAACTGACCGACAAGATCAAGAAGGATGCGGTGAAATGAAGAAGATCGCTCTTTCCTCTCTGGCGGCGGCCCTGTTGGCCACGCCTGCCCTGGCCGATGCGGTCGGCGGCGCGGTGCAGCAGCAGGCCACGAACTGGCATGCCATCATCATGTTCGTGATCTTCGTGGCACTCACCCTTGGCATCACCAAGTGGGCGGCCTCGCAGACCAAGTCAGCGGCCCAGTTCTATTCGGCGGGTGGCGGCATCACCGGCACCCAGAACGGCCTGGCCATCGCCGGCGACTACATGTCGGCGGCATCCTTCCTCGGCATTTCCGGCATCGTGTTCGGCTCCGGCTATGACGGCCTCATCTATTCGGTGGGCTGGCTGGTCGGCTGGCCGATCATTCTGTTCCTGATCGCGGAGCGGCTGCGCAACCTCGGCAAATACACCTTCGCCGACGTGGCGTCCTTCCGCCTTGAACAATCGCCCATCCGCAAGATGGCGGCCATTTCCACCCTCGCGGTGGTGGCCTTCTATCTCATTGCCCAGATGGTCGGCGCCGGCAAGCTCATCCAGCTGCTGTTCGGCCTGCCCTATGGCTACGCCGTCATCATCGTTGGCCTGCTGATGATCATCTACGTCACCTTCGGCGGCATGGTTGCCACCACCTGGGTGCAGATCATCAAGGCCATCATGCTGCTCGGCGGCGCTACGCTGATGGCGCTGATGGTGCTGGTCAAGTTCAACTTCAGCCCGGAGGCTCTGTTCCAGGCTGCGGTCAACGTTCATCCCAAGGCCGGCGCCATCATGGGCCCCGGCTCGCTGGTGACGGACCCGGTGTCGGCCATTTCACTTGGCCTGGCGCTGATGTTCGGCACCGCCGGCCTGCCCCACATTCTGATGCGCTTCTTCACCGTGTCGGATGCCAAGCAGGCGCGCAAGTCGGTGTTCTATGCCACCGGCTTCATCGGCTACTTCTACATCCTGACCTTCATCATCGGTTTCGGCGCCATCGCCCTCCTGATGAATGATGCGTCCTTCTACAAGACGGCCACCGACGCCACGACGGGGGCGGTGACCTACGACAAGATCAAGGACCTGCTGGGCGGCACCAACATGCCGGCCATCCATCTGTCGCGCGCCGTTCTCGGCGACATGTTCCTGGGCTTCATCTCGGCCGTTGCCTTCGCCACCATTCTGGCGGTGGTGGCGGGTCTGACGCTGGCCGGCGCCTCCGCCGTCAGCCATGACCTCTACGCCTCGGTGTTTGCCAAGGGCTCGGTCAACGAAGCCAAGGAAATCCGGATCTCGAAGATCGCCGCCGTGGTCATTGGCATCATTGCCATCGGTCTCGGCTATGTGTTCGAGAACATCAACGTGGCCTTCATGGTGGGTCTGGCCTTCGCGGTCGCGGCGTCCACCAACTTCCCGATCCTGGTCATGTCCACCTTCTGGAAGGGCATGACCACGAAGGGTGCGGTCATCGGCGGCATCCTGGGCCTCATCTCCTCCGTCGGTCTGACCATTCTCAGCCCCGGCGTGTGGGAGGCGGTGCTTCTCCACGAGAAGGGCTCAGCGCCCTTCCCCTATGCCAACCCGGCGCTGTTCTCCATGGCGCTGGCCTTCCTCGGCATCTGGATCGGCTCGATGATCGACAGCTCCAAGCGGGGCCAGATCGACAAGGCGGGCTTCGATGACCAGTATGTCCGGTCGGAAACCGGCATTGGTGCGGCGGGTGCGGTTTCGCACTGAAAATTCCGCCAACAAGACAGGGGCCGGGGATAGAATCCCCGGCCTTTTTCTTTATAGTTACCGCTGAACCCGTTTCTCGAGCCTGACATGCCGCAATCCTTTGACAGCCGGAACCCGCCCTTTGACCGTCTGGACGCCGCCGAAATCGACCAGCTCCGCCAGGCGCTGGATGTGGGCTATTTCGCCCCCGGCCAGGTGATCATCGCCGCCGACCAGCCGGCCCAGTTCTTTCACGTCATCATCAAGGGGCTGGTGGAAGAACGGCGCGACGGCGAAGTGGACCATGTGCTGGAGGCGAAGGACAGTTTCGATGCCCGGGCGCTGATCCACGGCAAGCCCGGCAGCGCCTTCGTGGCCGCTGAAGAGACGCTGTGCTATCTCATTCCCAAGGATATTGTGCTGGGCCTTACCCAGAACAATCCCGCCTTCGGCGCCTTCTTCTATTCCGAAATTTCCCGCAAGCTTGATGCGCTGGCCCAGAGCCGCGAGGGCCAGGGTGTGGAGTCGGTGCTGCGGGCCCGGATTTCCGAAGCGCGGCTGCAGCCGGCGGTGTTCATTGCGGCTGATGCCACCATCAAGGAAGCCGCCATGGCCATGCAGGACAGCCACACCAATGCGCTGTTCGTGCGCGATGGTCAGCGCGTCGGCGTGGTGACCGGCATGAACCTGGCCAAGGCCGTGCTGAACAAGGCGAAGGCCGCCACCACACCGGTCAGGGATGTCTGCCACTTCGATGTGGTGGCAGTGGACAAGGATGACTTTATCATCGACGCCCTGCTGCTGATGACGCGCCACAACAAGCGCCGGCTGGCGGTGCGCGATAATGGCGAACTGGCGGGCATGCTGGAAGACATTGGCATTCTCGGCCTGTTTGCCGGCAATTCACAGCTTATTCCGGGCCGCATCGACCGGGCCAAGTCCATCGCCGATCTTGAAACCACGGCGTCGGACATTCAGGCCCAGGTGGAACGCCTGCACCGGCAGGGGGTGAAGGCCGATCTCATTGCCGAGATCACCTCTGACCTGAACCGGCGGCTGTTTGCCAAGCTGTTTGAACTCACCGCGCCCAAGAGCATTCTCAGCAAGGGCTGCCTGATGATCATGGGCTCGGAGGGGCGCGGCGAACAGACGGTGCGCACCGACCAGGACAACGGGCTGCTGCTGGCCGGCCCGGTGGCGGAGGAGGACCTTACCGCCTTCCGCAAACTCTTCACCTCGGCGCTGGAGCGGCTGGGCTTTCCGCCCTGCCCCGGCAACATCATGGTGCGCAACCCCATCTGGTCCATGCCGGTGGAGGACTTCATCCGCCAGGTGAAGGGCTGGGTGATGACGCCGGAGGAAAACACCCCCATGTATCTCGCCATTCTGGCGGATGCCATTCCGGTGGGGCGTAACCCCGACCTGCTGGCCCGCGCCAAGTCGGCTCTGTTTGATGTGCTGCGCGGCGAGAAAATCCACATGGCGCATTTTGCCAAGGCCATCGACATGTTTGCCGGGTCCGGCGGCATGCTGAATGCGCTGATGTCATCGGTGGGGCGCGAGGATGCCATCAATCTGAAAAAGGCCGGTGTGTTTCCGATTGTTCACGGCATTCGCAGCTATGCCATTGAAAAGGGCATTGCCGATACCGGCACGCTGACGCGCATTGAGGCGCTGGCCGCCCAGGGCGCGCTGGACGGCGACATGGCCAAGGAACTGGCCGGTGCTTTCCGCTATCTCATGGAACTCAGGCTGCGCTCGCAGCTGGCGGCGGTGAAACACGGCAACCCCGAAGCCGAGGCCGATATCAAACCGTCGACGCTGACCACACTGGAACGCGACCTGCTGCGCGATGCTCTGCGCGTGGTGAAGGAATTCCGCGAACTGGTGCGCGCCCATTATAATCTGCGGATGTTCTGAGGCGTCATGCTGCGCTTTCTCCGCCATACCATTGACCGCTTCGTGATCCAGGACACGAGCTTCAAGTTTCTCTATGACCGAGACGACAGCGGCGAGGTGGTGTCGCTTGATTGCGAAACGACGGGTTTTGATCCGTGGATTGATGACGTGATTTCGGTGGCCGCCATCCGGATCAAGGACAACCGGATTGTCACGCATGCAGCCTTCACCGCGCTGGTGAAGCCGGAGGCTGAGATGCGGCCCGAGGCCATGAAGGTTCACCGCCTCTTGCACCGCGATGTGGAAAGCGCCAAACCCATGGCTGAGGTGCTGCCGGATTTGCTGCGCTTCATCGGATCGCGGCCCATTCTGGGCTACTGGATCGATTTCGACATGAGCATGCTCGACAAATATGTGCTGCATCATCTCGGCGTGCGCCTGCCCAACGAGCGGATTGAAGTGTCCAAGCTCTATTACGAGCGCAAATATGGCGATGCGCCCCAGGGCACCCAGCTTGATCTGCGTTTTGAAGCCATACGCGGGGACTTGAAGCTGCCGCCCATCAACCAGCATGACGCCTTCGAGGATGCGCTGCTGGCGGCCAAGATGTATGTCATTCTCAAGGACATGAAGCAGCGCGGCGTGCGCATTGCCCGCACCAGCGGCATCGGCGGGGTCAATGCGGGCGAGCCGCCGCGCCCGGTGCATGGCTTCTGACCGTGCGCCGCGCCCTTCCCCCGCTCAATGCCCTGCGCGCCTTCGAGGCGGCGGCACGCCATTTGAGCCTCACCCAGGCGGCACAGGAACTGTCGGTAACACCGGCGGCCATCAGCCATCAGATTCGCCTGCTGGAGGACCACATCGGCATGCCGGTGCTGCAGCGCTCGGGCCGCGGGCTGGTGCTGACGGATGCAGGCGCGGCGGCCTTTGCCGATCTGAAGCAGGGTTTTTCCCATCTGGCCGCCGCCATGGACGCCATTGATGCGCTGGGCGAGCGCGGCGTGCTGCGGGTTTCGGTGGCGCCGTCCTTTGCCGCCAAGTGGCTTTTGCCGCGCCTGCAGGATTTTGAGCAGCAGCACCCGGACATTGATGTGCATGTGTCGTCATCCATGCAGCTGGTGGATTTTGCCCGCGACGGCACCGACATGGCCATCCGCTATGGCGCGGGCAATTATCCTGAACTGGTGGTGGAGCGGCTGCTGTCGGAGGAAGTGGTGCCGGTGTGTGCGCCTAGTCTGGCGAGCCGCGACCGGCCGCTGGCCAGCGCAGCCGACCTGAAGCACTTCACCCTGCTGCATGATGACAGTCCGGACAATGATCCCTCCTGCCCCAGCTGGGACATGTGGCTGCGCGCGGCGGATGCGGCCGAGGTGGACGGTACGCGGGGCCCCCGCTTCAACCAGTCGAGCCTGGTCATCGAGGCGGCGGTGCTGGGGCGCGGGGTGGCGCTGGCCAAGCACCGGCTGGCGGCGGAGGACATCCGGCGCGGGCGGCTCATCCTGCCCTTTACCGATGCGGTGCCGCTGGACTTCGCCTATTTCATGGTGTCACCGCGGGCCAAGCTCAATCTGCCCAAGGTGTCATTCTTCCGCGACTGGCTGCGCGAGCAGGTGCGGCTGATGGAACTGGCCGCCCACGACCCGTCCATTTGAGAACTTCAATTCCGGGGCTTTGGTGAAACCATGTCATAGCGGTGGCTGTGGCCTGCGGCATTGGCGGTTTCCCCATGCAGGTGAAGATGGGCCTGGCGCCGTTTGAACTCATGGACATGGAGCGTGGCCGCATGGCTGCGGCCGTCCTTGAGCAGCACCGCGCTGGTGGCAAAACGGGCAACAAAGTCCATGTCATGGCTGGCGATGACCATGGCCTGCGGCAGGGTTTCCAGCAGGCTGCACAGGCGCGCATGGGCGGCGGCATCAAGGCCTGTGGTGGGCTCGTCGAGCAGCAGCACCTCGGGTGCCATGGCGAGTACGGTGGCCAGCGCCACCAGGCGCTTCTGGCCGCCGGACAGGTTTTGCGAAATGCGCGGGGCCAGTTCGTCCAGCCCGAGACGCTGCAGCGTGGCCTGGGCGATGGCGAGGGCCTCGGTGCGCGAGTGGCCGAGATTGCGCGGCCCGAAGGCCACGTCCTCCAGCACGGTGGGACAGAACAACTGGTCTTCAGATTCCTGAAACACCAGACCGGCGCGGGCGCGCACAGCGCGGAAATCCGCCTCGCTGTGGCGCAGGGCGCCAAAGGCGGTGAGGCGGCCTGCTGTTATGGGCACAAAACCGGTCATGGCCAGAAGCAGCGTGCTTTTGCCGGCGCCATTGTCACCGAGCAAGGCCAGCCGCTCACCGGGGGCGAGGGAAAGGTCCACCCCGCGCAGCACCGGCTGGCCCGGATAGCCGGCGGCAACGCCCTCAAGCTGGAAAAGGGGGGTGGTCATGCTGCGCGGCTCCCCAGCAGCAGGGCGGCAAGGGCCAAGCTCCAAAGGCTGAGGAAAAGCCAGTCCGCTGTGGTCAGGGGGGTTTGGGCACGCTCAATGAACTGGCCGGAAAAACCGCGCGCCTTCATGGCGCGGGCAAGGCGCGTGCTGCGGGCTTCGGCGCGGATGAGCAGCATGCCCAGCAACTGACCCAGCGCGGCCCAGCCATGGGGCGAGGTGGAAAAGCGGAAGGCGCGGGCCTTCATGGCGCGGATGAGGCGCTCATATTCCTGCTGCAACAGGCCGATGTGGCGGAAGGTAAGCAGGAACAGGCCCACCAGCCTGTGCGGCAGACCAAGACCGGCCATGGCGGTGGCCAGGCCCAGACTGCCGAGGCCGGAGAGAAGGGCGGCGATGACCAGTGCTGCCGCCGCAACACGCAGCATGATGGTCAGTGAACGGATGATGCCCGGCCATGAGGCGGTGACGGGGCCGAGTTGAAAGGCGGCCTCGCCCGGCATGGTGAAGGGCAAGGTTATCACCAGCACCAGCAGAAACCCTTCCATGACCGCCAGACGCTTCAGCGTGGGGCCAGCGGGAAGGCGCGCCACAACGGCCAGAGCGGCGGCAAGCGCCAGCGCCATGAGCACGCTGACGAGGGACGACAAAGCGGGCAGCAGCACAACGAAGGCTATGACCGCCAGCAGCCGCAGCCGCGCATCAAGCCGGGCGGCAAAGCCATGGTCATGGCCGTGCCAGAACAGGGCGCTGGCATGTCCGGTGCTCATGGGGTGCGGCCTCGCGCCTTCATCCAGGCCCACAGACCGAACAGGCCGAAGATGTAACCAAGACCGCCGAGAACATCGCGCAGGCGCAGGCTGCTTTCCAGCGCATCCAGACGCTCCGCCAGCGGCAGAAGCTGCTGGCTCAGCGCACCATCGCAGCCTGCTGGTGTTGTGGCGGCGGGCTTTGCTTCCGCGCCCCCTGCTGCAGCGCTCAGGGGAAAGGTGGCCATATGCCCGTCCCCGCCGGCAGCTGTGACGGCAACGGTTCCGGCGGGAAGAGTGGCAAAGGTGAAGCTGCCATCGGCAGCGGTGGTCACCGTGGCAAGCGTCTGGCCGTCGGCACCCTTCAGCGCCACGGGGACGTTTTGGGCCGCACCCCCGCCGACAAAATAGACCTTGCCGCTGACCCCGCCCGCCGCAGCGGCAGCAAAGATTTTCAGATTATGGGCAAGGGCTGGCGATGACAGCAGCACCGCCAGAAAGACAAGGGTGAGCAGGCGTTTCATGGTTTCCTTCCCAGCAGTTCGGGTTTGACGCGCGCCAGAAATGTCACGGCGACACCGGACAGCACCGCCTCGGCCAGAGCCAGCGGGACATAGGAGAGGAGCATGACACTGGCCGAAAGCGCATAGGCCTGATCGGACGCCCACAGGGCAGCCATGACCAGAAGCCCGGTGGCGGCAACACTGAGCGCACCCACGGCAGCAGCCACAAGCCCGGCGCGCAAGGGCGTGCCCCGCCGCAGCAGCGGTGCGGCAAGGGCGGCAAGCACCGCGCCTGGCATGGCGATATTCACGGTGTTGACGCCCAATGCGACAAAACCGCCGAAGCCGAAGAAGGCGGCCTGCAGCACCAGGCCGACAAAGACTGCGGGCACGGTGGCCCAGCCGATGATGACGCCCATGAGACCGGAGAGAATGAGATGAATGGACGTCGGCCCCATGGGCACCGACACAAGACTGGCCACAAAGAACACGGCCGCCATGACCGCCACACGCGGCAGCTCATCCTCATGGAGACGGCGCGCCGTGGCGGCAAGGGCCGCCGCCGCCAGCACGCCACCCGCCAGAGTGACGGGAAGGGAGAGCAGACCATCCGGTATATGGGCCATTACTTCATGTCCGTGGCCTTGACCCAGAGAAGGCCGCCCAGTTCCACATCATGGGGTTTGCCATCGGGGCCGTTGAGGGGTGTATCGCCATCCACCAGTGCGGCAAAACCCCACCAGCCGGAACGCGGCAGGGCATAGGTGAAGACACCATTGCCATCGGCCTTCACCACCTGCGTCACAAAGGCATCGGCCGGGGGGGTGAGCGACCCGTCGTTCACCCATTCCACCTCCACCGTGGCGAAGGGCACAGGCTTGCCGTCCTTGCGCACCAGTCCGGAAAAAACGTTGCCGGTCCACAGGCCATAGGGCCGGGTGAGTGGTTCGATTTCCACCGGCAGGCCGATGAGGCGATCCCAGCCCTCGCCCGCGTCATAGGCGTCCACCACCACCTTGGCATAGTGGATGATGGACTTCTGTTCGGCCTCCTCCCAATAGAGCTGGGGTTCCACGTAGAAAATGTAGTCACCGGGACCGGCAGGGCGATAGGGCGCCGTCCATGCGGTTTTGCCGTCGCGTGGGGCTTCGGTGAGGGTGGTGAGCAGGTCCGTATCCCCTGCCTCCGTCACCACGCCGAAGCGCTGGGGCCGTTTCATCTCCATGACCGGGCCGCGCGCCATGGGGTGGGTGAAGGTCAGGTCCAGCGTCACCTCAGGGGCGGCGGGGCCGACCAGATCGGTCGAGGGCAGCAGCTCCTGAAAATGGGCAAGCGCCGGTGTGGCGCAGCCCAGCAAGGTTGCAATGAACACAAGGCCAAGGCGCATGGTATTCCTCCGACAGTATGATATTCTTGATGATTTATCATACTGTCGCGACTGTCAAGCGGTCGATTCAGCGCGCCTTGATGTGCTCGTGCAGGTGAAAATCCGGGTGGCTGTGACGGGGGTTGGAGCCGTGGCTGTGGGGGTGGTCATGGCCGTGGGGGTGGTCATGGCCGTGGGGGTGGCTGTGGGCCTCCAGAGAGATTTCGGCGGGCACCATGTGAACATGGCCGTGACGCACACCGCTTTGCGTCACCACGCGATCGGCCAATGCCTTAACCTCCTTCACCGGGCCGCGCAGAATGGACACTTCCAGACAGGAGTCATGGTCGAGGTGCACATGCATGGTGGCAATGGACAGGCCGTGATGGTCGTGGTGGGCCTCGGTCAGCTTGTTGGAGAGCTGGCGCTTGTGATGGTCGTAAACATAGGTGAGGGCGGCCAGGCAAGCGCCCTCCGCCGGGGCCTCCTCCGCCATCAGCGCGCCGCGCACCATGTCGCGCAGGGCCTCTGACCGGCTGGCATAACCGCGCCCGGCCATGTATTTTTCCAGCCGTTCCAGCAAATCGCTGTCAATGGTGATGCTGACCCGCTCCATGACCCCTCGCAGCCGCAAAAACTGAAAAGCGGCTTTCCGCCCTGTGAGTTTATGGCAACGAAACCGGGGGGTCGAGGCCCTATTATCATGGTGCCCCTGGCTTCCGTGCTTACAATCCTTGCAGTTTCAGCCCTGCGGCTGGTAAAAATCAGGTCAGCGAGAGGGGGCTTTTCCGCCCCCCGCGCCTTGCGAGGATTTGATGCACGAAATGTCGCTGTGCGAGGGCATCATCAGCGTGTTGGAGGCCGAGGCGAAGAAACAGAACTTCGCCCGGGTGAAGACCGTGTGGCTGGAGGTGGGGCCCTTCTCCGGTGCCGAGCCGGAGGCGATGAAATTCTGCTTCGACGCGGTGACGCGCGGCACGCTGGCGGAAAACGCCCGGCTGGAAATTGTCACACCCACGGGCCAGGGCTTCTGTGGCACCTGCATGAAGACGGTGACAATTGCCGAGCGCTATGACCCCTGCCCGGTGTGTGGCGCGGTGCTGCTGCAGATCACCGGCGGCGAGCAATTGCGAATCAAGGAACTGGAGGTCGTCTGATGTGCGCCACCTGCGGCTGCGGCCATGGCGAAGTGCGGATCGAGGGGGTGACCCACGATACCGACCATTTCAAATCCTTCCGGCCGGCGGCCCACGCGCCGGATGTGTCCCCTGCCCGCATGGTGCAGATCGAACAGGACATTCTGTCCAAGAACAATGATCTGGCGGGGGCCAACCGCAAGTACTTTTCAATGCGCGGCATCTTCGCGCTCAACATGGTGTCCAGCCCCGGCTCGGGCAAGACGACGCTTCTGGTGCGCACCATCACCGACCTCAAGGGCAAGCTGCCGGTGGCGGTCATCGAGGGCGATCAGGAAACCTCCAACGACGCCGAGCGCATCCGCGCCACGGGGGCGGCAGCGGTGCAGATCAACACGGGGCGCGGCTGTCACCTTGATGCCCATATGGTGATGGGGGCGCTGGAACAGTTGAAGCCTGCACCCGCCAGCGTGCTGTTCATCGAGAATGTCGGCAATCTCGTGTGCCCGGCCGCCTTCGATCTGGGCGAGGCGGCCCGCGTGGCGCTTTTCTCGGTCACCGAGGGCGAGGACAAGCCGCTCAAATATCCCGACATCTTTGCCTCGGCCGATCTCGTCCTGATCAACAAGATCGACCTGCTGCCGCATCTTTCCTATGACATGGCCAAGGCCGAGGCCAATGTGCGCCGGGTCAACCCGCGCGCCCGCATCATGACGGTTTCCGCCACCAGCGGTGAAGGTCTGGCGGAATGGTATCAGTGGCTCAGCGACCCCGCGGCGCGGGCGGCAGCATAGGAGAAATTACCATGTGTCTTGCCATTCCCGCGCAGGTTCTGAGCCTTGAGGCCGATGGACAGAACGGCGTTGTCATGCTGGGCGGCATCCGCAAGAAGATTTCCATGGCGCTGGTGGATGATGTGAAGGCGGGCGACTATGTGCTGGTCCATGTCGGCTATGCGCTGAGCGCCCTGTCCGAGGAGGAGGCGCAGGAAACGCTGGCCATGATGCGCGAGGCGGGCATCACCAGCGAGGCCGCCCCGTCATGAAATATGTCGACGAGTTTCGCGCCGCCGATCTGGCGCAGTCGCTGGCGCGGGCCATTGCGGCGGAAGCCAGGCCCGCCCGCAGCTATCGCATCATGGAGTTTTGCGGCGGCCACACCCACGCCATCTTCCGCTATGGCGTGCAGGATCTGATGCCGGGAAATGTGCATTTCGTGCATGGCCCCGGCTGTCCGGTGTGCGTTCTGCCCATTGCGCGGCTCGATAACGCCATGGAACTGGCCGAGCGGCACGGCGCCATTCTTCTGTCCTATGGCGACATGATGCGCGTGCCCGGCAGCAAGCGGCGCTCGCTGCTCAAGGCCAAGGCCGAGGGTGCCGACATCCGCATGATCTATTCCACCCAGGACGCGCTGAAAATCGCCCGCGATAATCCGTCCAAACAGGTGGTGTTCTTCGGCATCGGCTTTGAAACCACCACCCCGCCCACGGCGGTGGCGATCCAGCAGGCGGCGCGCGAAGGCCTGAGCAATTTCTCGGTGTTCTGCAACCATGTGCTGACCCCGGCGGCCATCGGCCACATTCTCGCAAGCCCCGAACATGACGATGCGGGCGAAGCGCGCATCGACGGCTTTCTCGGCCCCTCGCATGTCAGTTCCATCATCGGGTCCAGGCCCTATGAGGAACCGGCGCGCCACTTCAAAAAGCCGGTGGTGATTGCGGGCTTTGAGCCGCTGGATGTGATGCAGTCGGCGCTGATGGTGATCCGCCAGTTGAATGAGGGCCGGGCCGAGGTGGAAAACCAGTATACCCGCGTGGTGACGCGCGACGGCAATGCCAAGGCGCAGGCGCTGGTGGCCGATGTGCTGGAACTGCGCGACACTTTTGAATGGCGCGGCCTTGGCTTTGTGCCCCACTCGGCGCTGAAGATCCGCGAAAAATATGCAGCCTTTGATGCCGAGAAGCGCTTTGACATCACGCCTTCCTCGGCCAAGGATGTGAAGGGCTGCGAGTGCCCGGCTATTCTGCGCGGCGTGAAGCAGCCGCTCGACTGCAAATTGTTCGGCACCATCTGCACCCCGGAAAACCCCATGGGCAGTTGCATGGTATCCTCCGAGGGGGCATGCGCGGCCTATTGGTCCTATGCCCGCCACCGCGAGGGCCTGCCTGTGCCTGAAGAAGAAGATGAATTCGGCGAGGAAGACGCCTGAGGCTTTCATGACGGTGCAAAAACCCCGGACGCGTTTCACCACGCGGCTCGACATCAAGAACGGCGCGGTGGAAATGACCCATGGCGGCGGCGGCCGGGCCGGCGCGCAACTGATCGACGAATTGTTTCGCCGCCACTTCGACAGCGAGGGGCTGCGGCAGGATTCTGATCAGGCGCAACTGGCCAGGCCCCAAGGCCGCATTGCCATTTCCACCGACAGCCATGTGGTGTCGCCGCTGTTTTTTCCCGGTGGCGACATTGGCAAGCTCGCGGTCAACGGCACGGTGAATGACGTGGCCATGGCGGGGGCAAAACCGCTCTATCTCACCGTCGGCTTCATTCTTGAAGAAGGCTATCCGCTGGCCGATCTTGACCGCATTGCCGCCAGCATGGCGGCGGCGGCGAAGGAGGCGGGCGTGGCCATTGTCACCGGCGACACCAAGGTGGTGGAGCGCGGCAAGGGCGACGGCGTGTTCATTTCCACCACCGGGGTTGGCGTCATTCCCGATGGCGTGGAACTGCTGCCGGCCCGCATTGCACCGGGCGATGCCATTCTCATCAATGGTTCCATCGGTGACCATGGCGTGGCCATTCTATCGAAGCGCGAGAGCCTGGAGTTCGAGTCGGAAATCGTGTCCGACTGCGCGGCGCTGAATGGGCTGGTGGCCGCGATGATTGCGGCCGTGCCGGATCTGCACTGTCTGCGCGACCCGACGCGCGGCGGGCTGTCCGCGGTGCTCAATGAACTGGCGGTGGCAAGCCGCACCGGCATGGTGGTGGATGAACGCGCCATTCCGGTGAAACCCGATGTGCAGGCGGCCTGTGAATTTCTCGGCCTTGACGAGCTTAACATCGCCAATGAGGGCAAGCTGGTGGCCTTCTGCCCGAAGGAGAAGGCCGACGCCCTGCTGGCGGTCATGCGGGCGCACCCCCTGGGGGCTGAGGCCGCCATCATCGGTGCGGTGGTGGCCGACACGCGCGCCCTGGTGCGCATGAAGACGCAGTTGGGCGGCGAGCGCGTCATCGACTGGCTGGCGGGGGAACAACTGCCCCGCATCTGCTGAGGGCGCGGGGATGACGGCTCATGTCATCAAAGTCTCGGGCACGGTGCAGGGTGTGGGCTTCCGGCCCACCGTGTGGCGGCTGGCGCGCGAGATGGGCCGGCGCGGCCATGTGCTGAATGACGGCGAGGGTGTGACCATTCTCATTGATGGCGATGTGGACGCATTCATTTCAACCCTGCGCCGCAACGCCCCACCGCTGGCGCGCATCGACAGCATCCGCATTGAACCGAGTGCCGCCGACCTGCCGGATGATTTCGACATTCTGCCCAGCCGGACAAGCCAGCCCGAAACTGGTATTGCCGCCGATGCCGCCACCTGCCCCGAATGTCTCGCTGAAATTCTCGCGGCGCAGGAACGGCGCGCGCATTATGCCTTCACCAATTGCACCCATTGCGGGCCGCGCTGGACCATCATCCGCGCCGTGCCCTATGACCGCGCCAACACCTCCATGGCGGGCTTTCCGCTGTGCCCCGACTGTGCGCGCGAATATGCCAATCCCGCCGACCGGCGCTTTCACGCCCAGCCCATTGCCTGCCCTGCCTGCGGGCCGAAACTGTGGCTGGAGGGGGGGGCAGGCGATGCCATAACGGAAACGGCGCGGCTCATCGGCGCGGGCAAGATCATCGCCATCAAGGGGCTGGGCGGCTTTCATCTGTGCTGCGATGCCGGCAATGAACAGGCGGTGGCGGCCCTGCGCCAGCGCAAGCGGCGCGACCGCAAGCCCATGGCGCTGATGGTGCGCGATGTTGCCGTGGCGCGTACACTGGCCGTGGTGGACGAGGCAGCGGAACGCCTGCTGACATCGCCTGCCGCACCCATTGTGCTGTTGCGGCAGAGGGCGAACACCGGCCTGGCGGCGGGCCTGGCACCGGGACAGGACCGGCTGGGCATCATGCTGCCCTATACGCCGCTGCACCATCTTCTGCTGCGCGCCGTGGACCGGCCGCTGGTGATGACCTCCGGCAATCTTTCCGATGAACCTCAGTGTACGGATAATGATGATGCGACGGCGCGGCTGGGTGGCATTGCCGATCATCACCTGCTGCACAATCGGCCCATTGTGCACCGCGCCGATGACTCGGTGGTGCGGCCCGCCCGGCGTGGCGCCATCACCATCCGCCGGGCGCGGGGCCTGGCCCCCGCCCCCGTCACCCTGCATGACAGCTTCGGGGCAACGCCCACGCTTCTGGCGCTGGGGCCGGATCTGAAGAACACCGTTACCCTGCTGCGCGGCAACCGCGCCGTGTCTTCGCCCCATATTGGGGATCTGTCCACGCCGCTGGCGCGCGTTGATTATGCGCGCACGGTGGAACTGTTCCTCACCCTGCACCGGGCCGCCCCGGCGGCGCTGGCCTGTGACCTGCATCCCGATTTTCATTCCACGCGCCGGGCCGAGGAACTGGCGGCACAGTTTACCGTGCCGCTGACGCCGGTGCAGCATCACCATGCCCATATTGCCGCGGTGATGGCGGAGCGGGGACTGGCGCTGGATCATGCGCCCGTCATCGGCGTGGCGCTGGATGGCCTGGGCCTTGGCAGCGACGGCACCATCTGGGGCGGGGAATTTCTGCTGGCCAGTTTCCGGGGATTTGAACGGCTGGCGCATTTTCCGCTGGTGGCGCAGCCGGGCGGTGACCGGGCAGCACGGGAACCCTGGCGCATGGCCGTGGCCTATGTGGAAGCGCTGCTGGGCTGGGAGAATGCCGTGGGTGGCCATGCCGCGCTGGCCGCGCTGAAAGCCCGTGGGGCAGACGCGCTGGTGAAATTGTGCCGCAGCACCCTGTCGGCGCGCACCACCTCGGCGGGGCGGCTGTTTGATGCGGTGGCAGCCCTGCTTGGCCTCTGTGTGGACGAGCAGAATTATGAAGGCGAGGCGGCGATGCTGCTGGAGGCCAGTGCGGCGCGATCTTCTGACCGGATGTGTTATGATGATGTCGTGTCGCCCGCGGATTGGGCGGGGCTGATGCGCCACATCCTTGACGACGTGCAGCGCGGGGCCGCTACGTCTGACATTGCCGCCCGCTTTCACAGCACGCTGGCCGCCATGGTGGTGGCGGAGGCAGCGCGGCTGGCGGGGCAGCATGGCGTGTCCCAGGTGGCGCTGTCGGGCGGCTGCTTCAACAATGCCCTGCTGCTGGACGCTGTGTGCGACGGGCTGGAAGCCCAGGGGCTTGAAGCCCTCTATCACCGCGTGATGCCGCCGGGCGATGGCGGGGTGTCGCTCGGTCAGGCGGCCGTGGCGGCGGCAGTGTTCAGAGACTCTCACCCGTAGTGCGGGCGCGCCAGACGGCAACATCCGGCGCGGCCAGCAGATCCGTGGCGAAGGCCAGCGCGGCTGCAAGGTGGCGCTGAGCTGCTGCCCCCATGTCGGTGCCCAGTTCCCATTGTTCGCCACGCACACAGAGCACAAAGGCGGGCGGCGGGGCGGCGTTCTTCACCTGCCGGTAAACGCCGAGCACCGAACCCGGCAGGATGGCGTGGCTGGAGGAGGTGATGTTGCGCATCTCCCTGGCCTCGTAAAAGGCAAAGGGTGCTGGCGTTCCCTCACCGGCGTCAAGGAACAGGGCGAGGTCGGCCCCGTCGAGATCGAGGGCATGCTCAATCTGCAACTGGAAATCCTCGACACAGTCCACGCCGGGTATGTTCAACGCCTCCAGGGCATGCAAAAGCCGGGGACCGATGGCGTCATCTCCCCGGCTTTCATTGCCGTAGCCGAATACAACGAGCTTCATCAGCCCGTGAGACACGAGGTTTCGGCGAGACCATCCATATTGCGGCGGCCCTGCGAGATGAGCGTGCCTTCGGCGTCCACCAGATCAACCTCCAGCGGCATCTTGCCCAGCGCATGGGTGGCGCAGGACAGGCACGGGTCATAGGCGCGGATGGCCACTTCAATGTGGTTCAGCAGCGGCTCGGTCACTTCCTTGCCATCGAGGAACTGGGTTGCCACCTTGCGCACCGCCTCGTTCATGGCCTGGTTGTTGTTGGTGGTGGAAACGATGAGATTGCAATATTTCACCAGATCATCATCGCCCACACGGTAGTGATGGAACAGCGTGCCGCGCGGTGCTTCGATGACGCCCACCGCCTCGTGCTGGCGCGGACCAAGGTCGGCCATCAGGTCGCTGCCGGTGATGTCCGGATCATCCAGAAGCTCACGGATCATCTCGGCGCCGAACAGCACTTCGATGAGGCGGGCCCAGTGATAGAGCAGCGTGCCGTGGGGCACCTTGCCGCCTTCAATGGCCATCATCTCCTTGCGCTCGGCCTCGGCCAGCGGGGTGGGGATGAAGTCGCAGGCGGCCACGCGAGCCAGCGGCCCGACGCGATACCAGCCCTTCTGCGGCCCCAGTTTGCGGATGTAGGGGAACTTCATGTAGGACCAGCTCTTCACCTCTTCGTCCAGCACCTGCTGGTAGGTGGCATAGTCAACATGGTCGAAGATGATGTTGCCGTCCTTGTCCTTGGCGCGCAGGCCACCGTGATAAAGGTCCATGGCGCCGCGGGCATCAACGAAGCCCATCATGCTGGCTTCAAACTCGCCGAAGCGGTTGTAGAATTCGGGCTTGGTGAGGTGGAGCTTCTTCACCATGTTGATGGCGTCCACCGCCCAGCCCACCATGGTGTCGGCGTCCTTGCGCAGGTGGTCACGCTCCTCAATGGTGAGGCGCTTGTTCATGCCGCCGGGAATGGCGCCGGTGCCGTGAATCTTCTTGCCCGCCGTGGCCTTGATGACCTCCTGGCCCCATTTGCGCATGAGCACGCCGCGGGTGGCGATTTCCGGAAATTCAGCGGCCACGCCAATGACATTGCGCCGGGTCACATCACAGTCGAAGCCGAGAAGCAGATCGGGCGAGCAGAGATGGAAGAAGTGGAGCGCATGGCTCTGCACCGTCTGGCCGTAATGCATGAGGCGGCGCAGCTTTTCGGCCGTCGGCGGCAGGGCGCGCGCCCCGGCGATGATGTCCATGGCCTTGACAGCGGCCAGATGGTGGCTGACCGGGCAGATGCCGCACAGGCGCTGCACCGCCACCGGCACTTCCCAATAGGGCCTGCCCTCAATGAAGATTTCAAAGCCGCGGAACTCGACGATGTGGAGCCGGACCTGATGAACCTTGTTGTCGTCATCAAGCAGGATGGTGACCTTGCCGTGGCCTTCCACACGGCTCACGGGATCAATGGCAACCCGGCGCAGGGCCTGGGGATTGGCGGCGGTCTCAAGGTATGACATGAGGCAGTCTCCGTCAGTCGAAACGCAAGAGTTCATGGTCAAGGCGCGGCATGCGCCCGGTGATCAAATCAGTCAAAAACTTCCAGATGGCATCGCCCGAGGGCGGGCAACCGGGAACGAAATAGTCGATCCGCACCACCTCGTTGATGGGGTGAACCTTCTCAAGCAATAGTGGCAATTCCGGGTCATTAGGCACGGTGTGATTCTTGCCGCCGGCGCGGTCGCAATAGACGCGGGTGAGGCAGTCGGTGACATCAAGGTGATTGCGCAGCGCCGGCAGGCCGCCGTTGATGGCGCAGGCACCGATGGCAATGAGGGTTTTGCAATTGGCGCGGAATTCGCGAAGCACATGGACATTCTCGGCGTTGCACACGCCCCCCTCGATGATGCCAATGTCACAGGGGCCGCAATGCTTGATATCGGTGATGGGCGAGCGGTCAAACTCGGCAATCTCGACGAGCTGAAGAATGCGCTCATCAATGTCGAGGAAGGAGGTATGGCAGCCGAAGCAGCCGGACAGCGACGTGGTGGCAATGCGAAGCTTTGGCTTTTTGGCCTTGTCGGCCGCCGGTTTTTCAAGGGTTGCTGCTTTGCTCATGGTTCAGGCCTCATCCGGTTCCAGGGCTTTGACGCTGATGGGATCATGGTCATAGATGCGTTCGCCGATGGGCACGGCAAAGCCGACCCGCTTCCTGAGGATGGCGCCCACCGGGCACACCTCCACCGCCTTGTCGGTGACCTCAAGGGCTGAATCCCCCAGTTTGCCGGACGGCGAATTCACCACCACATGGGATGCAAGCCCCCGGCCCGCCAGGGCGAAGACGTTCTTGCCGTCAACGTCGCGGCTGGCCTGCACGCACAGCTCGCACATGATGCAGCGGCCGAAATCAATCATCACATCGGGGTGGGTGGCATCAACACCGCGGTCGGGGAAGAAGTGGGAGAAATGCGGCGACAGCATTTCCATTTCATAGCCCAGCGCCTGAAGCTGGCAATTGCCGCTCTTTTCGCAGCCGGGGCAGAAGTGATGACCCTCGACAAACAGCATCTGCAGCAGCACGCGCCTGCGGCCGTTCAGCTCCGGTGTGTCGGACTGGATTTCCTGGCCCGGCATGGCGGCGATGGTGCAGGCCGACTGCGGCCTGCCATTCACCGTCACGGTGCACAGCTTGCATGAACCATGCGGCTTGAATTCCGGGTTGTAGCAGAGATGCGGCATGAAGACGCCGGCAGCCAGTGCTGCCTGCATGATGGTCTGGCCCGGCTCGAAGCTGATGGTCCGGCCGTCAATGGTGAGCGTGTTGGCGATGTCGGTCATCTCAGTGGGCTCCCACGCTGGTTTCCAGATGCGCGTCGGCATCATCGCGGCCCGCCACGGCGCGCGTCTTGGCCAGCGCCTTGTCGAGGTCGAAGGACGGCTCAAAGTCAACCGGCCTGATCTTTGCCTCATAGGTGGCGCGGAATTTCTGCACCGTATCGGCAATGGCATTGCACGAGGCCGTGCCGAGGCCGCAATGGGCGCTGCCGCGGATGACATTGGTGAGGC
Source organism: uncultured Alphaproteobacteria bacterium (assembly GCA_937873445.1). Lineage (GTDB taxonomy): Bacteria > Pseudomonadota > Alphaproteobacteria > Rhizobiales > Aestuariivirgaceae > Aestuariivirga. Next base: position 189,631 of record CALMWF010000008.1, on the reverse strand, counting down.
GGCCCAGTTCGTTCATCTCATACTGGGTGCCGTGGCCGGCGGCGATCTTGTCCATGATGTTGCTGATGATGCTGGTGCCAACCCGGCAGGGGGTGCAGAAACCGCAGGACTCATGGGCGAAGAAGTGGGCGAAGTTGCGGGCCATCTCAAACATGTCGCGCTTCGGCCCGAACACCATGAAGGAACCGGCGGTGGGCACATCCTCGAAGGCGATGCGGCGGCCGAATTCACGCGGCGACAGGCAGATGCCCGCAGCGCCCGAAACCTGAACCGCCTGCACATCCCTGGCGCCGCAATCTTCCAGGATCTGGGACACCTTGACGCCGAAGGGATATTCATAAATGCCAGGCAGTTCCACATCGCCGGACACCGAGAGGATCTTGGTGCCGGTGGACTGCTTGGTGCCCTGGCCGGCATATTCGGCACCGCCGTTGATGGCGATTTCCAGCGTCTTGCACAGGGTTTCGACGTTGTTCACCGTGGTCGGCTGGCCAAGATAGCCATAGGTGACCGGGAAGGGCGGGCGGATGCGCGGCTTGCCCGGCTTGCCCTCCAGCGATTCGATGAGGGCGGTTTCCTCGCCGCAGATATAGGCGCCCGCGCCCATGTGAATTTCGATGTCGAAGTTGAAGCCTTCAACACCGCAGATGTTCTGGCCGAGAAGGTTGGAGCGGCGCAGGCCGTCAAGGTGGGCTTCCAGCGCCTCCAGCAGATAGCTGTATTCGCCGCGCAGATAGAGGAAGCCCTTGGCCGCGCCGATGACATAACCGGCAATGGTCATGCCTTCGAAGACATGGCCGGGATAGCGCTGCAGCAGCACCCGGTCCTTGAAGGTGCCGGGCTCGCCCTCGTCGGCGTTGCAGACCACATAGCGCGCCGTGCCGGGGGCGGTGCGGGCGGCCTCCCATTTGATGGCGGTGGTGAAGCCAGCGCCGCCGCGGCCGCGCAGGTTGGACAGCTTCAGTTCATTGAGCATGCCCTGGGGGCCGCGGGCAATGGCCGCGCGCAACGCCTCGCCGGGATCCCAGTTGGCCGACAGCAGCACATCGCGGCGGCGGATGTTGTTTTCAATCTTGAAGTAGTAGTTGGGCCAGGAGGACAGCGGCAGGCCCGCCTTGATGAGGTCACAGATTTCATCAACCCGGCGCGGCGTCAGCCGGGTGACGGCCCGGTTGTTGACCAGCATGGCCGGGCCCTGATCACACATGCCGGTGCAGGAGGTGCGGGCCACGCTGACCGCGCCATCGGCCGAGGTCTGGTTTTCCGTCAGCTTGAGGCGGGCGAGCATGTGCTCAAACAACTGGGTGGAACCCTGCATGCGGTCGGTGATGTTGTCCGAGAACAGCACCCGGTATTGGCCCACCGGCCGGGTATAGAAGAAGGAATAGAAATTGGCGGTGGACCGGACCCTGGAGATGGGAAGACTGAGCCCCTGGGCAATGTCGGTCAGGGTGATTTCGGACAGCCAGCCTTCGCGGTCCTGGACCTCGCGCAGGATCTGCACCAGCCGGGTCGGATTGAAGTGATTTTTTTCCAGAATGGCCTGGAGGGCATTGCCGCCCTTGCTGGGATGATCGCTCAAGGTGGTCTCCCTTCCGCTCATGCGCGGTTTATGCATCGGTAGACTCGGCTTATGTGAAACACACCCTATCGGGGTTGACATAAATCAATAAAAGGCCAGCCGCGACAATTTGAAAGCGCAGGATCTTCTAACAAAAGTAATGACTTAAGATCATATTTGGATAGTCACTTTCCACTTGCCCCGGGAAGCCTTGGGAGTGTCGTGATCCACGGGGATGACGTGACAGGACGGCGGCGGCGAAGTGTGCATTCGCCGCCGCATCGGGGTTCCGATCCGGATCACGCCTCAGGGAATGAAGAGCGTGTCGCCGATCTGCAGATCCCTGGCCTTCTTGCCGGGGTTGGCGGCGGCGATTTTTTCCCAAAGGTCGCCCTTGCCATAGAAGCGCTTGGCCAGCTTCCAGAAATTGTCGCCCTTCTGAACCACATAATGGCCAGCCAGAGTGAAGGGCAAAGCCTTGCCCACCGCTGCCGGGGGCGGCGGAATCAGGTTCTGTTTGATCTGCCGGTCGGGCGCGGTCATGAAGGGCGGCGGCGGCACCGGACCCAGAAATCCGTTGTGCTGCATCATGAAGGGGGGCGGGGGAATGACGACGCCTGCCTCGGCAGCCAGCGGCGGTTTGCCGACGGTCAGCGCGAGGGCGGAAATCGCCATAACCGCCATGGGGGTCAGTATCCTCATAGCATCCTCTTGAACTCGGTTCTGTCTCACCCCACAGGGGCCAGTCCTTTCGGAGCAGCCCGGCACGCTCGCCCTGACTGTTCCATTGCCAAAATGGTGGTGCAAGTGACAAAATGTCGGCTGCGCAGCCGCCTGCCGGGGTTTTGAATTTACAGCCCGGAACTGACGGTTTAGCACTATGATGTGTGCGGAATCATCGGGCCTGTCCGGTGGCCGGGACAGGGCTGGGGCGCTCAGCCAGAACGGGCGGCAGTTTGACTGTTTTGACTGTCATGAGACATGAAGAGGTGCGGACGTGATCCCGGCGGGGCTGGAGTGGCCGCTGGGCGGTCTGGCCGTCGCCATTGCGCTCTACGTGCTGGCGGCGGGGCTGGCCGCCACCCTGCACCGCAGCCGCGCCGCCCTGGCTTCCGTCTATCCCCTGGCGCTGGTGGCCGCCCTGATCGGGGCGGCGGCAAATCTGTGGGGGGTTCTGGCCAATCATCACCAGGGACTGGTGCTGCCCATCGGGCTGCCGGTGATCGGCCTGCACATCAGTCTCGACACGCTGTCGGCCTTCTTCGGGCTCATTATCAATGGCGGCGTGGCGGCCACCGCGCTCTATGGCATCGGGCTGGACCGGGCCCGCGACCTCTCACCCCGAATCGAGCCGTTCTTTGCCATCTTCGCGGCCGCCATGAATCTGGTGGTGCTGGCGGGCGATGCGTTCTCCTTCCTGTTCTTCTGGGAACTCATGTCGCTCACCTCATGGGCGCTGGTGGTGGCGCGCCATGACGACGCCGCGGCGCGCCATGCCGGTCATGTCTATCTGGTGATGGCGGCCATGGGCACGGCCGCCCTGCTCTTTGCCTTCGGCACGCTGGCGGGTGCCTCGGGCACCTATGACTTCGCGGCCATGCGCTCCACCAGCTATGGCCCGCTGGCCAGTGCCGTCATTCTGGCCGCCACACTGGCGGGGGCGGGGTCCAAGGCCGGCATTGCACCGCTCCATGCCTGGCTGCCGCTGGCCCACCCTGCCGCGCCCAGCCATGTCTCGGCGCTGATGAGCGGCGTCATGACCAAGGTGGCGATATATGCCATCATCCGCGTGGTGTTTGACCTGCTTGGCACGCCCGCCTGGTGGTGGGCGCTGCCCTTCCTCATTCTGGGCGCCGCCACGGCGGTGCTGGGCCTGCTCTATGCGGTGCTGGACTGCGACCTGAAGCGGGTTCTGGCCTATTCCACGGTGGAGAATATCGGCATCATCTTCGTTGCCCTTGGCCTGGCGCTGGCCTTCAAGTCAGGCGGTTATACTGCCGCTGCCGCCGTGGCGCTGGCGGCGGGCCTGCTGCATGCCCTCAACCACTCGTGGTTCAAGTCGCTGCTGTTCCTCGGCGCGGGGGCGGTGCTGCACGCCACCGGCCGGCGCAGCTTTGACCATCTCGGCGGCCTCATTCACCGCATGCCGGTGACGGCGGCATTGTTCCTCGTCGGCACGCTGTCGATCTCGGCGCTGCCGCCGTTCAACGGCTTCGTGTCGGAGTGGCTGCTGTTCCAGGCGGTGCTGGCGGGGCCGGTGCTGCCGGAGGCGGTGCTGCGCTTCATGTCGCCCGCCGTGGGCGCCATGCTGGCACTGGCGGCGGCGCTGGCGGCGGCCACCTTCGTGCGCGTCTATGGCATCACCTTCCTCGGCCGGCCCCGCAGCGGCCAGGCCGCCGTGGCCCACGAAACCAGCCGGCCGCAGCTTATGGCCATGGCGCTGCTGGCGCTGCTCTGCGCCTATGGCGGCCTGTTCGGCGATGTGACGGTGGCCATGCTGCAGCCCATTCTGCAGCGGCTGGCAGGGGCGGCCCTGCCCGGCACCGGCACCGGACCGACTGCCTTTTCACTGGTCGCCTTTTCGGCTGACCGGTCGATCTATGACGCGCCCACCATTGCCGTGTTCCTGCTCATTTCCGGCACGCTCACTTCCATGCTGGTGCACTGGCTGTCGGGGCGGAAAACGCGGCTCGCGCCCGCCTGGGATTGCGGCTTCCCCGACCCGTCACCGCTGACCCAATACACGGCCTCCAGCCTGTCGCAGCCCATCCGCCGCGTCTATGCAACGTCGGTGTTCGGGGTGCGCGAGGAGGTGGACATGCCGCCACCGGGCGATCTGCGCCCTGCCCGCCTCACCGTGTGGTTCACCGACTATGTGTGGAACTGGCTTTATGCCGCGCCGGCGCAATGGCTGGTGGCGGTTTCGGCGCGGCTCAACGCCATCCAGTTCCTGTCGATCCGCGCCAATCTGATGATGATGTTCAGTGCGCTGATCATTCTGCTTCTGCTGGCGGCGGTGTGGCTATGACCGGCACCGGACTCATCCTGCTCTTTGGCCAGTCCATCCAGATGTTTCTGGTGATCCTGCTGGCCCCCGCCATCACCGGCATTGTCCGGCAGGTCAAGGCCAGGGCAACCCGGCGGCAGGGCGCCCCCATCATCCAGCCCTACCGCGATCTCTACAAGCTGGTGAAGAAGGAGACCGTGGTGGCGGAAACGGCATCGTGGTTATTCCGGGTGGCGCCCTATGCCATTCTCGCCTTTACCTGGGTGGCCACGGCGCTGGTGCCCACCTTTGCCTCCGGCCTGATGTTCAACTGGGCGGCGGATGTGGTGGCGCTGGTGGCGCTGCTCGGCGCGGCACGGGCCATTCTGGCGCTGGCCGGCATGGATGTGGGCACGGCCTTCGGCGGCATCGGCACCTCGCGCGAGCTGATGATCGCCACACTGGCCGAACCCGCCATGCTGCTGGTGGCGCTCACCATCGCGCTGACCGCGGGCACCACGCGGCTTCCCGAAATCGCCAACTTCCTTGTCTCGCAGCCGATGACGGTGCGGGTGTCGCTGGCGCTGGCGCTGGTGGCGCTGATCATCGTGGCGCTGGCCGAGAACGCGCGCATTCCCATTGACAATCCTGCCACCCACCTTGAACTCACCATGGTGCATGAGGCCATGGTTCTGGAATATTCGGGCCGCCACCTCGCCATGATTGAACTGGCGGCGCAACTGAAGCTGGTGCTCTATATCGCCCTCATTGTCTGCCTGTTTGTGCCCTTCGGCATGGCTCCGGCGCAGGCCGGGCCGGGCGCCTGGGCGGTGGGGCTTCTGGTTTTTGTCGCCAAGCTGGTTCTTGGCGCGGCACTGCTGGGCATCTGGGAGGCGAGCATTGCCAAGATGCGGGTGTTCCGGGTCGGTGAATTCCTCGGTGGGGCCTTTGTCTTTGCCTTCCTGGCCATTCTGCTGGCCTTCGTGACGCGGGAGGTGATGCAGTGACCCACGCCTATGACGTGTCGCATTTCTTTGCCGGGCTGATGCTGGTGGCAAGCTTTGCCCTGCTCTATCAGGACCGGCTGTTCTCGGTGCTCAACATCTTCGCCGCCCAGGCCATTCTTCTTGCCATTGCCGTGGGCTGGGAGGCCTATACACAGCAGCGCCCGCATCTGTTCATCACCGCCGCGCTGGCGCTGGGCCTCAAGGGCATCATCATTCCGGTGGCGCTGCACCGCATGATCGTGAAGCTCGGCGTGCACCGTGACATTGATCAGGTGGTGGGCGTGGGCAAGACGCTGCTCATCGGTCTGGCGCTCACCTCGCTGTCGCTGCTCTTGGTGCTCAAGATCACCACCGCGGCGGAATCCTTCACCCGCGAAGGCCTGGCGCTGGCGCTGGCCATCATCCTGCTCGGCTTCCTGATGATGATTACCCGCCAGAACGCCATAACCCAGATTGTCGGCTTCATGTCGCTGGAAAACGGCTTGATCCTGGCTGCCACGGGGGCGCGCGGCATGCCGTTGGTGGTGGAAATCAGCGTGGCCTTTTCGGTGCTGATTGCGCTGTTTGTGTTCGCCGTCTTCGTGTTCCGCATCCGCGAGCGCTTTGACAGCGTGGACATCGAGGCACTGGACAATGCGCGGGGCGACCAGTCATGATTTCGCCCATTGCCATCATCGACGGGATGCCCTTTGCGGCAGCGGCGGTGCTGGCCTTTGTGCCGAATTACCGCATCTCCGCCTATGGCAATGTGGCGGCCATGGCGGCCACGCTGGTGGCCGGGCTTTCGCTGCTCGCCACAGAGCGCACCACCGGGGCCTATTTCATCATCGACGACATGAACATCGTGTTCATTGTGCTCAACACACTGGTGGGCTTCACCGCCTCGCTGTTCAGCGCCAGCTATATCGGCCATGAAATCGAAACCGGCAAGCTGACCCCGCTGTTCGTGCGCTTCTATCACGCCATGTTCCTGTCAATGATGGGGGCGATGAACATTGCGCTTACCGCCAACAACATCGGGCTGATGTGGGTGGGGCTGGAGCTGGCCACGCTCATCACCGTGGTCATGGTGGGCATTTACCGCACGCCTTCGGCGCTGGAGGCATCGTGGAAATATTTCATCCTCGGCTCGGTCGGCATTTCGCTCGCCTTCTTCGGCACCATCCTGATCTATCTTGCGGGCCAGAAGGTTCTGGGCGAAGGCAGCCCGGCCATGACCTGGAACCTGCTGCTGGGTGCTGCTCCACAGCTTGATGCCTCGCTGCTCAATCTCGCCTTCATTTTCCTGCTCATCGGCTATGGCACCAAGGTGGGGCTGGCGCCGCTGCATGCCTGGCTGCCGGACGCCCATTCGGAAGGCCCCACCCCCATTTCCGCCGTTCTCTCGGGACTGCTGCTCAACGTCGCGCTTTATGCGCTGCTGCGTTTCAAGATGATTGTGTCGGCCCATCCCACCGCCATTCAGCCGGGGCCCATCTTCATCGTCATGGGGCTGGTGTCGCTGATTTTTGCCGCCTTCATGCTGTATCAGCGCCGCGACATCAAACGGCTGTTTGCCTATTCCTCCATCGAACATATGGGCCTCATCACCTTTGCCTTCGGCATGGGCGGACCCATTGCCAATTTCGCCGGCCTTCTGCACATGGCCATGCACAGCCTGACCAAATCGGCCATCTTCTATGCCGTGGGCCATGTGGCCCAGGCCAAGGCCACGCAGCGCATTGCCGATATCCGCGGGCTTTCGGTGTCGCATCCCGGCCTGGCGCTGGCGCTGGCGGCGGGGGTTTTCGCCATTGCCGGTCTGCCGCCCTTCGGCGTGTTCATGAGTGAGTTTCTCATCATCACCTCAACCTTTGCCCGCGCGCCCTGGCTGGCGGTTCTGGCGGTGTTCGGGCTGCTGCTCGCCTTCGGGGCGCTGCTGTTGCGGTTGCAGGGCTTTCTGTTCGGTGCGCCGAGCGCGCCCAATCACCGGGTCAAGGCATCATCACTGCCGATTTTCATTCATCTGGCGCTGGTGCTGCTGGCGGGCATTTACCTGCCCACGCCCCTGCAGCACTGGTTCCAGAAGGCGGCGGAGCTGCTGCGATGAAGCGCCCTGCCCCCCTTGCCCTCAAAGCGCTCACCGCCGGAAGGAAGCCCGGCGCAGACGGTTTCTTCCGTTTTGATGTCAATGAGCGCGACTGGATTTGTCTGGCCCTGGGCTGCGCGCAGGGTCTGCAAGACCTGCTGGCGCTGTGGACCGAGGGCAATGTGGTGTGCATGGGGCTCTGCGTCATTCCTGACGGTCTGCGGGCCATCGTCTCCCATCCCATCAAGAAGGGGCAATACCCTTCCGTCGGCCTCAACCATCCCCCGGCGCTCAGGCTGGAGCGTACCATCCGCGACCTCAAGGGGCCAGAGGCTGCGGGCCATACCGACCCGCGCGGCTGGATCGACCATGGCACATGGCCCGCGCGCAAGATCGACCAGAAGCGGCCGCGCGCCGCGTCCACCTATACATTCCTGCCGGTTGAGGGTGAAGGACTGCACCAGATTCCGGTGGGTCCGGTTCATGCCGGGATCATCGAGCCGGGCCACTTCCGCTTCACCGCCAACGGCGAGGCGGTGGCGCGGCTGGAAGAGCGACTGGGTTATGTGCACCGGGGCGCTGAAGATTTGATCCGTGGCCGGACGATTGCCGATGCGGCGGCCCTTGCCGCACGCATTTCGGGCGACAACACGGTAGCCTGGTCCTGGGCCTTTGCCCGCGCGGTGGAGGTGGCTTTGGGCTGGAAGGTGCCGCGCCGGGCCGTTCTGCTGCGGGCCATCATGGCCGAGGTTGAGCGCCTTGCCAATCACATCGGTGATTTCGGCGCGGTGTGCAATGACGCCAGCGTCATCGTCATTCAGGCGCAATGCATGTTGCTGCGTGAAACCATACTGCAACAGGCGGCGCAGTGTTTCGGCCACCGGCTGATGATGGACCGTGTCATTCCCGGCGGTGTGGCCGTGGATTTGACGGCGGAAGCGGCGGGCAGCCTGGCTGCCCTGCTGTCGCGGGTGATTGGCGATTTTGACCGCATCGTCGCTGTTTATGATGAAGCGCCGTCGCTTCAGGACCGCACCGCCACCACCGGCATTGTGAAACCGGAACTGGTGGCACGCTTTGCCGCCGGAGGTCCTGTCGGCCGGGCTTCGGGCCGGGCCTGCGACACCCGCGTGGTCTATCCCTATGCGCCCTATGACGAGCTGGTGCTGACGCCTGCCCTGCGCCACGAGGGCGACGTGAATGCGAGGCTCTGGATCCGGGTGGATGAGGTTCATTCCTCGGTTGACCTGATCCGCCAGCTGCTGGCCCGGCTGGAGCCGGGGCCGCTTGTTGCCGCCGCACCTCGCGCCCGGCAGGCACAGGCCTGTGCCATGGTGGAAAGTTTCCGGGGCGATGTCTTCGTAAGCGTGACGCTGGCTGAAGCCCATGGGGTGGTCGAGATTCACCTCCGTGACCCGTCGGTGTTTCAGTGGCCGCTGCTGGAGGCGGCCATTGAGGGCAACATCGTGGCCGACTTTCCGCTGTGCAACAAATCCTTCAACTGTTCCTATGCCGGGCATGATCTCTGATGCGCTCGCTGCTGTTCAAGTCACTGGTTCAGGGTCCGGCGGTGATTGCATCACCGGGCAGTTCCGAGGCCGCACTGGCGGAAGTGGGGGCGGCCCTCGAGCAGCGCATTCGCGAGAGGCTGGGCCGGTCGCTGGCCATCCGCGAGGTTGATGCCGGATCGTGCAATGGCTGTGAGCTGGAAATTCATGCGCTCAACAATCCGGTTTATGACTGCGAGCGCTTCGGCTTGAAATTCGTGGCCTCCCCGCGCCATGCCGATGTGCTACTGGTCACCGGTCCCGTGGCGTGGAACATGCGGCAGGCCCTGGAACGCACCTATGCCGCAACGCCAGCACCGAAATTCGTTGTGGCGCTGGGGGACTGCGCCTTTGACTGCCATGTGTTCAAGGGCTCCTATGCCATCGCCGGAGCCGTGGCCGACATCATTCCGGTGGATCTCACCATTCGCGGCTGTCCGCCGCCGCCCCTCGACATTCTCCGGGGCCTGCTGGCGCTGGCTGAGAAGATGAGCGCCTGACGCTCGCGCCGTCAATGCACGGTGCAAACCATGCAGGGATCGAAGGAGCGCACAATATGCTGGACGGCGATGGGGTCGTCTTCACCAGGGCGCACGGGCGCGCCCACCAGCGCCTGCTCCAGCGCACCGGGCCTGCCGCCTTCGTCACGCGGTGAAAAATTCCAGGTGGTTGGGGCGATGATCTGATAGTTGAGGATGTGGCCCTTGCTGATCCTGAGCCAGTGGCCAAGGGCGCCGCGCGCCGCCTCGACCAGGCCTGCGCCCTCCGCCTCATCCGGCAGGTTCACTGTCTCGCAGAAGGGCTGGCGCGGCCTCAGCGCCTTGACCCAACCCTCCATGGCGGGCACCAGACGGGCAATTTCAATGAAGCGTCCGAGAACACGGCTGCGCACATTGCCACCTTCATGCTCAACCAGATCCAGCGCCAGCGGCTGGCCATCCACCACCTGGCGGGCCAGTGCGCCCACCTCCATGACCTCACCATTGAGGCGCGGCGCCTTGCACCAGCTATAGCCATCAGGACGATCCAGATCCGGCAACGTGACACCGGCGAAGGGATGGCGCGGCCCTTCCTGCTGCCGCAGCCAGGCATGGCTTGCATCTTCGCTGATGGCGGCGGCCTGAAGGTCGGCGCGGCGGCCATGGTGATAGGTGCCGGAGCGGAACAGCGGCGCGGCATGGCTGCCATAGCTGCCATAGCTCATGAACCGGTCTTCGGCACGCCCGAGGTGGTGGAGATTCAACATCTGTGACAGACGCCAGAAGCGGGCAAGATCGCCCCTGGATGCTTGCGCCCAGTGGTCCAGCGCTGTGCGCGAAGTCATTTCGGCGAAAGCCTCAAGCGGCGCATCATAAACCACGGTCTCGAGAAAGCGCCGGAAGCCGGAGAGTATCATCAGCAGGCGGATCACTTCCTGTGCTTCCACTGGCCGGGTAGAGCCGCCGGGCTGCACCGCAAGAGTGTGCGGCCACTTGCCCGCAAGAATGCCGAGCATGTGTTTGAAATCGGCATGGGCAGCAAGATAGGGCGAGGCGGCAGTGCCCGTCATGGCGCGGAAGCGGGCGGCAATATCCGCATGCCACGCCTCGCCCGAATAGACCGGCCGGGCAAAGTCCGGCATGAAGAACAGATAGAAATGGCTGAGATGGTCGGAAATATTTTCCACCGCCAGTGAGAGGTCCGTGGCCAACAGGCCGTTGGGCACGGGCGTCAGTCCCTGCGCTGTGGCAAGCGCCCGCGCAGCCGCCACCGATTGCGACACCGAACAGATGCCGCAGATGCGCGGCGCATAGACCAGGGCATCACGCGGGTTCTTGCCGCGCAAGATGTGCTCGAAGCCGCGATACAGTGGTGCGTTGACCCAGGCCTGGGCCACCGCGCCATTCTCGACCTCGATCTTCACCTCAAGATCACCCTCCACCCGGTTGAAGGGACCCAACACGCGCCTGGTCATTTCTTCGGCCCCTTGGGTGTGCTGGGCGGCACCACAATGTGATCGGCCACTGCATTATGGCGCAACCGATGGGGGGTTGCCGCCTTGGCCAGCGAGGCAATGGCGACAAACCAGGCCTTGGGCATGTCGGTGGGGATGCCGATGGGAATGCCGGCAAATTTCGGCGTGGCCGTGAAGGGATGGCCCGGCTCTTCAAAACGCGGGGCGGTGCAGTTGATGCAGGCATAGCCGCCGCGCAGGCACGAGCCTTCGCCGTTCCACAGCCTTGTGTTGCAGTCGCCATGGGCCTGGGTGCCCTTGCAGCCCAGGTTCTCCATCATGCAGCCCAGATCGGAAGGCTGTTCGGCAGAGGCCTTGAATTCATAGAACTCATTGCGCGGGCAGCCATGGTGCACCAGATGATCCGCATAGCTGCGCGGGCGGCCCAGTGCGTCCATGTCATCGGCAGTGAAGCTTCCGAGGCTCAGCTGCATCAGGGTTTCGATGATCCAGTTGGGGTGGGTGGGGCAGCCGGCAATGTTGATGACCGGCAAACCACTCCGTGCCCGGAAGGTTTCACCCAGCAGCCCGCCGGGTTTCTCGCCGTCATGGGCCAGGCCGGTGGCGCCGGCCTCATTGCCGCCTGCCGCCGTGATGCCGCCATAGGCCGCGCATGATCCCACCGCCACCACATGGGCAGCGCGCGCCGCCAGTTCGGTCAACCAGTGCATCATGGGTTTTTCGGTGCCGCCCAGCATGTGAAAGCGGCCCGTGCCGGCGGGGCCGGTCATCACCGATCCTTCGAGACAGAGAATGTCAAGCACGGTGCGGCCCGCGGCGATGTCATCAAGCAGGCTGATGAGTTGCGTCCCCGAAGCCTCGGACAGCGATGGGTGCCAGAGCAGGTCAATGCCAGCCGCTTCCAGCGCGGTCAGGAAATCCGGCCCCTCGGCGCACAGCATGGACATGGAACAGCCGCCGCAACCGCCGGATTGCAGCCAGAGCAGCGTGGGACGGCGCGGCTCAGCCATCGGCGCAGCCCTGACAGGGGAAATAGAGGGTAAAACAGGCGCCACCCTCACCACGGTTTTCCACTTCGATGCGGCCACCCAGTTCCTGGGCCAGGTTGTAACTCACATAGAGGCCAAGCCCGGTGCCCTCGCCCACGGCCTTGGTGGTGAAGAAGGGCTCGAAGATACGGTTCAGGTGATCAGGCTTCACCCCCGGTCCGTTATCGCACACCGTCACACGGCCCCAGCCTGCCTCCACCCGGCAGGTGATGTCGATCCGGCCATCGGCCCGCGCCTTCAGAACATCCACGGAATTCTGCACGAAATTGACGATGATCTGATGGACCGAGCGCTGCAGGGTTTTGACTTCCAGCGGACCTTCCGGCTCTATGGTGATGGCTGGCTTGGTGCGCGCCGACTTCACCACCCAGTCGGAAGCGGTCTGAGCCAGGCGCACGAGATTGAAATGATCCGCTTCCTCCTTCTGGCTGGAGGAGAAGCGGCGCAGGTCCTGAACGATTTCGCTGACGCGCTGGGCGCCCTCCAATGTGCCTTCAATAAGGGGCCTGATATCGCCGGTGATGCGCCGTATGGCAGCATTGTCCTTCAGGCGGGTCACATCTTCCGGGGTTTCACAGGCTGCCACCTGATCGAGATAGCGCGTCAACGTCTCGCCATAGCGGTTCAGCGCATGCAGGTTGCCGAAGACGAAGCTGATGGGGTTGTTGAGTTCGTGGGCAACACCCGCCACCAGCTGGCCAAGGGCTGCCATTTTTTCGGCGGCCACCAGCTGCTGCTGGGTGCGCGTCAATTTGCGGTGGGCCTGATCCAGTTCGGCGAAGGCGCGGCGCAGTTCGCCCATAGGCCGGCCAATGAGCACAAAACCGACAAGCCGCCCCTGATGGTCGTGCTGGGGCGCGCAGTTGACCGACATGGGAACAGTGCTGCCGTCCTGCGACTGAATGGCGGCCTCCACGTCGTTGATGGTGGCGCCGGTGAGAATGCGGCTGGCAAATATATCAGTGAGAATTTTTGACTCTGGCGCAAACACCTGACGGAGTGCCGTGGCGGCACCACCGATGATGCGCTCTGCACCCGCGTTCACGCGCACGATGCGCCCATCCAGATCGCAGACAATGAGAATGTCGGTCATGGAGGAGAGAACGCTGTCGATGAAGTGTTGCGCATCCTCCAGCGCGCCGTTCTTCTCCTCCAGTTCCAGCTGGTTCCGCACCAGGTCGGCATAGACCTCGTCCATGCGGTGGATGACCTCGATCCACGCTTCTTCCGACACGCGGCCCTCGCCCAGTGCCGCGCCCACGCCGGCACGTTCGATCAGGCCGCTTTCGGCCTTGCTCTGGGTCTTGCCGTCAGAGGGCCACATGGACGTCCTCCTCAATTGGCGAGTGCGCGCGGCCTGCCAACAAAATCGGTTTTCTCAAGGCCGTAGCGCTGAAGCTTAAGGCGCAAACCCACCCGCGACAAACCCAATTCCCGTGCTGCCCTGCTCTTGTTCCAGCGGTGACGGATCAGCGTTTCGCGCAGGATATTCTCCTCCAGAAGGTCAATGCGGTCTCTGAGCGACCCGCCCATGCCAACGATGCCGCCAAGCGACGCCGCTTCCTCCGGAAGGGCCGAGGCGGAGGCAGCCCCGGAAATGCGCGGCGACAGCATGCTCGCCGGAATTTTACCGTCCTCGGGCGACATGATGAGCAGACGCTGCAACTCATTCTGCAATTCGCGGATGTTTCCGGGCCATGAATAGCGGGCCAGTGCGGCCAGAGTCTCGTCGCTCAGGCCGTGGCTTTTCTTGCCGAAACTGGCCATGGCATTGTCGAGGTAGGTATTTGCGATGACCGGAATATCCATGACCCGCTCGCGCAGCGCCGGCAGATGGATGGTCACCGCCGCCAGACGGTAATAGAGATCCTCGCGGAAGCGTCCGGCCCGCACTTCATCTTCAAGCGTCTTGTTGGTGGCGGCAACAACGCGCACATCAACCTTGAGCGCCTTGGGTGAGCCGACGGGGCGAATTTCACCGTTCTGCAGTACACGGAGCAATTTCACCTGAAAGGCGGGAGAAATCTCTCCCACTTCATCCAGAAACACGGTGCCGCCATTGGCGCGCTCAAACAGACCGGTATGGTCATTGACCGCCCCGGTGAAGGCGCCGCGCTTGTGGCCAAAAAGTTCGCTTTCCAGCAATTCATCGGGCACGGCGCCGCAGTTTTCGGCCACGAAGGGCTTGTTCCAGCGCAGGCTGTTGTAATGCAGGGCGCGGGCAGCGAGCTCCTTGCCGGTGCCGGACTCGCCCTGCAACAGCACGGACACATCAAAGGGCGCGATCTGCAGCAGGCGATCGCAGACGGCATTCATGGGGCTCGATGCGGCGCGGATGATGCCATCATCCATGCGGAAACGCTCGCGCACCACCTGGCGGCGGTCCTTCAACACCGACTCGACATGGCGCGGGGCCATCTTCAGTTCCGCCGAGAGCATTTCGTTCTGGCGGTTGAGGTCAAAGATGTGGGCCGCGTTCTTCAAGGTCAGGATGAGGCTGTCCGGCTGCCAGGGCTTGGTGATGTACTGGAAGATGCCGGCCTGATTGATGCCGCGGATCACATCCTCAGTATCAGTATAGCCGGAAATGATGATGCGGATGATCTCCGGCCAGCGGTCACGCACCTCGGTCAGGAAATCGACGCCACTTTTGTCGGGCATGCGCTGGTCACACAGAATGATCTGAATCCAGTCGCGTTCGAGAATGGCGGTGGCCTCCGTGACATTCTGCGCGGTCTTGACATCAAAGTCCTCACACAGGACACGGTGCAGGGTTTCGAGGCTGCGGGCCTCATCATCAATGACAAGAACTGTTGGCAGGCTGGCGGTCATGGTGAAACGGTCTCCGTGAAGGAGTAGGACACGCAGGGGTCAATGGCCTCGACCATGAGGCGCATGGCTTGTTCGTCCGTTGACGGATAAAAGGACTTGAGGCTGGCCGCGGCAATGCCGTGGGGTCGGAAATTAATGTCGGTGGGGGCAATGATGTCATAGGCGATGACCAGATCGTCCGCGCGCTTCACGCGGTGGGTGAGAAGCCCGCGCGAGGTGGGCAGCGTGGCCTCGCCCCAGCCTTCATGACGGTGCAGGCGAGCCTTGGCCCCGCCATCCGCCAGCGTTTCGATGAGCCGCGCCAGATGCACCAGCCTGGCGCTGAGGCGGGGCAGCAGACCGTCGCCGTGCTGCGCCACCAGAGCGGCCATGGCAGGGTCATCACGCACCAGGGTGAAGGCGCTGGTTTCAGCGGGATCGCTGCTGGCGCTGCGGCCCCAGTCACTCCAGCCGCGCGCCACCACATGATGCAGAAGGCGGCCCGCCAGGCTGGTCTCCGTGAAAAGACCTGACCAATCCCCGGCGGCAAGCCGGGCGCGGCTGGACACGAGTTCGGTGAGCAATTCATCTGCCAGATGCGCCACGTCCCGGCGCGTTCCTTCGCTCGCCTGTTTCGGCAGGGCGTGGATGCGGCGCAGAATTGTGGTGTCGGGCGTCAGGTCCAGCGCCTTGGCCCAGTCCACGGCAATGCGCATCATGTGTTCGCGGATGGCCTCGGCGGTGACTGCCGCAGGCACGGTGGAATCGGGCGTTTCTCCTGCCGCCATTGCCAGCGCCCACTGGCTGGCCTGGGTCTGGGCCCGGCCGCATACGGCAAAGAGCAGCGGCATGAGGCGCGCCACATCGGCCACTCTCCTGCCCGCGAAAACCACACCGATATTGGCGGGCCGGGTGGAGCGGATGGAAAGCCCCTGCCCCAGACAGATGGTGATGTGGCCCGCATCCATCACGCCGTCTCCCCGGCGGCCTTACGCCCCAGGCCAAACAGGGCGCGGCGCGATGGCTTTTCCGGCGCGGCGGCGGGCGGCGGCGGTGCTTCAGTTTCATCACCGGCCATGGCCGCGGCGAGAATGTCGCGGGCCAGAGCCATGGCCTCATCCTGGCTGGTGAAATCAAACATGGGCGAGAACAGCGAGCATGACAGCGACGGCCCCAGCTGCTCATCCTCGCCCGCCACAAAGGCATAGCTGCCGCTGGGCAGCATGCGCTCCACCGTGCTGCCTTGCGCATGGTGCCAGGCGCCGGGGGTCTGCGGCAGCAGCATGAGATTCATGAACCACGGGGTGACGACAACCGCCAACCAGTCACCCTGCCAGGCCACCGGCCCCACGCAGTCCACCGCAAGCGCGGAATTGAGGATGGGCACATCCTTCATGCGCGTGTCGGCGATGGCGCGGAAGGCCGCCGTCAGCCGTGCAGCGATGGTGCCCGCCTCGTCCATCATCCCTCCAGAACCAGAAAGTCCTTTTTTTCGCCGGAGCAATTGGGGCAGGACCAGTCCCAGGGCAGGTCGGTGAAGGCGGTGCCCGGCGGAATCTGGCGGGCGTCATCGCCCAGTGCCGGATCATAGACCCACCAGCAGATCTTGCATTCAAAGCGCGTGGCGGACGTCACCTTGCTGGCGTCGCCGCCATAGGAACCGGAGAAGAAATGATCGCTCACCGGTAGACACCGAGAATTTCAGCCAGACGCTTTTCGCTGTCGTGAATGTCTTCAATGGCGGCGAAGGCCACTTCCGGAATGCGCGCCACCTCCAGCGAATTGAGGATCAGCGCGTCCTGCGAATTGAAATAGCGCACCCACCAGATGTTGCGCGTGGCGGTGGAGGAGATGCGGCAATTGCCATAGCCCCGCGACAGAATGTGGACATCACCCTGACCCAGCTGCTGATCGAGCAGAACCAGATCCTCCGGCGTGTGGGGCAGCAGCGACAGGTTGATGGCGTGTTCGGCATCGTCGCCCTTGTCCGAGGTGACGGCATTGTGCAGTTCCGCCAACAATGACGGCGCGGCCAGCAGGCCATCCGCCAATTGCCCCTCTGGTGCGGCAACGCCCCGCCGCGCCGCGCGGAAGGCAATCTCATGAACGCGCGCCGGCACATGACCCACCTCGATCACATCGGCGGCGGGCTTGCCCTGTTCGGCGCCCGTGCGCACCCGCCACACCCCGGCGAGCACCGATTCCTGCGCCTGCAATTCGGTGCCCGCGATGATGGACACTTCGCCCTCGCCCAGCACATCATCAACAAAGGCGCGGTTCTTGTCATCGAGAGGGGTGACATCAATCTCATAGGTCGGCTGGCCGAGCTTGAAGTGACGCAGCGCCTCAAGAACCTGGTCAAGGGCGGCCATGCCGGATTCCAGCCCCTTCACGTCTCCAGGCTCGGGCAGAACCGGGCGCTGCCAGGTGGCCATGCCCTCGGGCAGCGCCATGTATTCGAGAACGGCATCATCTTCCTCCGGCTGCGAGCCGGGACCAAGGGGAAAGGGTGTGCTGGTCATGCCTGAACCTCAATGAAACGGGGTGTCGCCGGTGGCGGGGGCTGGGGCGCAGCCTTCGGGAAATTTGAAGGGCGGCGGCTCGGATACATCGCCCTTGAGCAGGGCCGGAATTTCGCGGGCATAGTCGCCCCAGTCCTGCATGCCCAGGAGCGCACCGAGATAGCCCTCACCCCGCGTGAACACCAGGGCGGGAAACTTGTTGAAGCGGTAGCGCAGTTGCAGGGCGCGTTCGGCGCCGCGCTCCACCACGGCAATCTTCAGGCCGGGGGCTATCTTCATCAGTTCGGGCAGAACGGCGGCCACGTCATTGCTCTCGGCCAGCCTCTCCCAGTCACCCAGAAAAAATAATGCCGTATGCTGATGATGGCCCAGCACAGTGGCCAGCGTTGCCTCACTCACCACGTCCAAACCGTGGCGCGCAATGACGTTCTTGAGCAGCGGGGAAAAATCGGGGGCTGGCCTGGACATGGATCAGGTCTTCTCCGGCGTCATGAGGGAAGGCGGCAGTTCCGGCTCGCGGTTCACGAGGTCGGCAAAGAGATGATCGATGTTGGGGTTGCTGCCGGTCATGGCGGCGCGCAGCGCGGTGTGGGCATCGCGGATGCGCTGGGCATCCTCCGCTGTCAGCACCTCGCGCGCCGAACCGAGGAAGACCAGAACCCAGGTGCCCTTTTCCTGCGGCCCCACCAGGCTCAGGTCGACCTGCGCCTCGGTGCCGTCGGCGGCACAGCGGGCGGAAAAATCGCTGCTCTCAACGATCTGCATGGGGGTTCCAATGCACATGATTCACGGCTCCCTGGGTGGCTTTCCCACAAATCGGATATCGGCGGTGCGGCAGGCTTCCGTTTCGCTGGGCCTGCCCTGCTCATAGAGGTCAAGCGCCATTTCGGCGCTGGCAATGGTGGCGGCAGCGGCAAGCGGTTCGGCGCGCTCGCGGGCGGTGATGCCGAAGCGGCCAAGCCAGGCAAGGCCCGCGGCAATGGCGTCCGGCATTTTCGCCTTGGAGATGTCCCGCAGCGAACCGCCAAAGTCTTCCAGTTCCACCGGCTGCAGGCCCACCAGCAGCATGTGCCTGGGGCAGCGGCCGAGAAGTTCCGCCGACATGATGACTTCCTGAAAGCCGGTCTGATGCAGGCTCATCTTCTTGGCACCCATGAAGCGCGGCACCTCG
Source organism: uncultured Alphaproteobacteria bacterium (assembly GCA_937873445.1). Taxonomy (GTDB): domain Bacteria; phylum Pseudomonadota; class Alphaproteobacteria; order Rhizobiales; family Aestuariivirgaceae; genus Aestuariivirga. The sequence continues at coordinate 170,955 of CALMWF010000008.1, read as the reverse complement.
GCCCCCTCCACCAGTTTCAGGGTGCCTGGCTCAAGACCATAATCAATGGCGTCAAACACCAGCAGTGCGTCGGCGTCGCAGATGTCCTGCACCAGATAAAGACCCTGGGTGCCGCCATCCAGCAGGCGGACATTGTCAGGAAACTCATAGCGGCGGTGCATGTCTTCCACCACGCGAACACCCCAGCCCTCATCGGCCCAGAGCAGATTGCCGATCCCCAGAACGAGGATGTGTTGTTTATCTCCCATTCGGACTCTCTTTCGTGCCGCATGATGGAAAGGCAATTGCCTGAAAAAACGGCTGGTCCCTGCGTTAACCCTAGCCAAATGACAGATAACTTTCCAGAAAAACCTGAACTGAAAATCACATTTTCACATCAAAAGAGCGTGGGGTGTGGTCCCCACGCCCGACGTTTTCTGCCGGTCTCTCGCTCAGTGATCTTCGTCGAGCGGCCGATCATCCTTGAAGGTGCGCCAGCCGCTGGTGACGGAGGAAATCATGCTCTGGCGCGACATGATATCCTCGCGGATGGCGGCGTAGATATGGATGATGATGAAAACGACCATCGCCCACAGGCCGACATGGTGCCAGGTGTGCACATCCTGACTCTGGCCGAACAGCGGGATCACCCAGGAAGAGAAGAAGCGGTATTGCCAGGAGGCCATGCCCGCGCCCTCGCCGTAGAGGGCAAGGCCGGTCACGATCATGAAGATCGTCACCCAGACAAAGCCGAAGTGCATGCCGAAGGTGGCGAGCGGATTATGGCCGACATATTTGCGCGCCTCCGGCTCCATGAAGAAATACCAGCGGATGGAATAGAGAATGCCTCCCCACCATTTCATGCTGAGCAGCGGCGGGGTGAAGATCTGCCGGGCGTGGCGGTTGCCCACCACGGCCCAATAGATGCGGAATAGGAAGCCCAGGATCATGACATAGGCCGCCGCAAAATGGGCAAAGCGGATGTAACCCATGAGATAATGATCGGACGCCTCGCCGGAGAGTGACGGCAGAGGCGAGGCGATGAAATAGCCGCTCACCCCCAGCACCAGAATGGCGAAGGCATTGATCCAGTGCCAAATGCGCACCGGTGCCTCATAGACATAGACGGCGTCAAAGCGCGAGCCGAGCCGGCCATGATAGGCCGGACCCAGATTGGTCGCACCCTTGATGGCCTGGCCCCGGTTGGGGTGGGCGGTGGTATCGGTCAATGGCGTGTCGGTCAATGGCGTGTCGGTCATGGCATGGCCCTCAGCGCACGCGGACGTCTGTCAATTCCTGGCCATCCTCGCTCATCACATGGGTGGAGCAGGCCAGACAGGGATCGAAACTGTGCAGGGTACGGAGGATTTCCACCGGTTCCTCCGGCCGCTCCATCCGGGTGTTCATCAGTGCGGCTTCAAAGGCACCGATGTTGCCTTCATTGTCGCGGGGTGAACCGTTCCAGGTGGTGGGCACCACGCACTGGTAATTGTCGATCTTCATGTCCTTGATCTTGATCCAGTGGGCCAGTGCGCCGCGCGGGGCTTCGGTGAAGCCCACGCCCTTGGCCTCCTTGGGCCAGGTTTCGGGCCGCCAATTGGTGGTGTTGGCGGTGGATGAATCGCCCGCCTTGAGGTTGGCGATCATCTTGTCCATGAAATAGCGCATCTTGTAGGCGGCCCACTGGGCTTCCAGCGCGCGCGCCGCGGTGCGGCCCAGGGTGGAGAACAGCGCCTCCACCGGGGCGTTGAGCTGGCCGAGCAAGCCCTTGATCTGGTCGGTGATCTCGGTGTGGCCTTTGGCATAGCCGATGATGTAGCGGGAAAGCGGCCCCACCTCCATGGCATGGCCCTTCCAGCGCGGCGCCTTGATCCAGGAATATTTGCCGCCCTCGTCAATCTGCTGAATGTTGGTGCGGCTGCCCACCAGATTGGGACCGAGCTGATAATTGGGCTGGGTGACGCCATCCCAGGGATGCAGGCCCTTCTTCTCATCGGCATAGGCATACCAGGAGTGGGGCACGAATTCCTGGATCTGCTCGGGGTCGCGCAGGTCCACCTCGTGCACTTCCTTGAGATTGCCGTTGATGATGGCGCCGTGCGGCATCATCAGATTGGCGGCAGTGTAGTCATTGGCCTTGTCGGGAATGTCGCCATAGGCCAGCACCGCCTGCGACGACAGGCCGCCGCCATAGAGCCAGCCCTTGTAGAGCGAGCCGATGGCGACAATGTCGGGAATATAGACATTGTTCACGAAGGTTATGCTGTCATTGATGATGGAGGACACCAGGTTGAGGCGCTCCATGTTGATGGCGCCCACCGAACCCACGCCATCAATGTTGATGGCGCAGGGCACACCGCCGACAATCCAGTTGGGGTGCGGATCCTTGCCGCCGAAGACGGTGCGGATCTTCATGATGTCCTTCTGGAAGTCGAGAGCCTCCAGATAATGGGTGACGGCCATGAGATCGGCCTCCGGCGGCAACAGATAGGCCGGGTTGGTCCAGTAGCCGTTCTTGAAGGGGCCAAGCTGGCCCGATTCCACAAAGGCCTTCAGCCGGTTCTGCACATCGCGGAAATAACCGGGCGATGACTTCGGATGGCTGGGCGAGACTTGCTGCTGCAACTGGCTGGTGGCATTGGGATCGGCCTTCAGCGCGTTGACCGGGTTGACCCAATCGAGGGCGTGCAGGTGGTAGAAATGCACCAGATGGTCATGCACCTGCAGGCAGAGCTGCATGATGTTGCGGATGGAGTTGGCGTTCTCCGGGATGGTGATACCAAGGGCATCTTCAACCGCGCGCACCGAGGTGAGCGCATGGGTGCCGGTGCAGACGCCGCAGATGCGCTGCACGAAAGCCCAGGCGTCGCGCGGGTCGCGGCCCTTGAGGATCACCTCAAGCCCGCGCCACATGGTGCCGGTGGAAACGGCATTGGTGATGACGTTCTGATCGTTGACGTTCACCTCGCAGCGCATATGGCCTTCGATGCGGGTGACGGGATCGACGACGACACGCTTGCCGGCGGTGTCGAGGGTGAAGCCGTTGGGCGTCTGGACGGTCATGACTTGTCTCCTGCATCACGGGCGCGCTTCAGCGCGGTCACGGCGGCATGGGCGGCAACCGCCGCACCCACAACACCGACGGCGGCCTTGCCAACCTGGTCGGCGTTGGCCTCAATGCCAAACTGATGAATGTCGGTGAGGCGGTCATAGAAGCCGCCCTTGTCCCAGAAGCCGTCCTCGGAACAGCCGATGCAGCCATGGCCCGACTGGATGGGGAAGGAGATGCCGCCGTTCCAGCGCACGGTGGAACAGGCATTGTAGGTGGTGGGGCCCTTGCAGCCCATCTTGTAGAGGCAATAACCCTTGCGCGCGCCTTCGTCGTCCCAGCTTTCGACAAACTGGCCGGCGTCAAAGTGGGGGCGGCGGTAGCACTTGTCGTGAATGCGCTGGCTGTAGAACATCTTGGGCCGACCCTGACGGTCAAGCTCCGGGAATTTCTCGAAGGTGAGGATATAGGTGATGACCGCCGTCATCACCTCGGCGATGGGCGGGCAGCCCGGCACCTTGATGATGGGCTTGTCGGTGATGACCTGATGCACCGGCGTGGCGCGGGTGGGGTTGGGGCGGGCCGCCTGCACACAGCCCCAGGAGGCGCAGGACCCCCAGGAGACGATGGCCTTGGCGTTGGAAGCGGCATAGCGCAGTTGCTCCACAAAGGGCTTGCCGCCGATGATGCAGAACATGCCATCTTCATTGAGCGGCGGATTGCCCTCCACCGCGAGGATGTAGTTGCCTTTGTATTTCTCGACGATCTCGGTGACGATGGCTTCCGCCGCGCCGCCCGCCGAGGCCATGATGGTGTCGTCATAGTCGAGCGACAGCATGGACAGCACCACATCCTTGACCAGCGGATGGGCCGAGCGGATGAAGCTTTCCGAACAGCAGGTGCATTCAAGCCCGTGCAGCCACAACACCGGCAGGCGGGGCTTCGTCTCCATGGCGTGGGCAATGGTTGGGGCAAATTCCGGCCCCAGGCCCAGGGAGGCCGCGGTGAGGCTGCAGAATTTCAGGAAGCTGCGCCGGGAGATTCCCTGTCGCCGCATGACATCATAAAAGGTCTCGCGCATCTCGGCCGTTCCTCCTCCTGGCAGTCCGCTTTCCGGTTCTGCCGTTGTTAATTATTGTTAAAGGGGCATTTGCAAGCCTGATGCCAGACAGATGGGAAATTATTACCGTTCACATACAACAGCTTAGCGGATAAGACGCCAAACCATCCCTGGTCACCAGCTTTTCACTTGCCTGAACAGGCAAGAAGCTTTCCAGTTGGTGATGCCGCAATTGTGACCGCTCATTAATTGACTAATTTTGTCGGCTATAGGAGGCTGCGCCCGTCATTGCCACAGGAGGTCCGCGTGCTGGCAGCCTTTCTCATCATGGTCCGTGAAGGGCTGGAAGCCGCTCTCATCACCGGCATTATTGCGGGATATCTCACCCGTACCGGGCGGCATAACTGGCTTCCCGCCGTCTGGGTGGGGGCCGGCCTTGCGGTGGCGGTGTCGCTGCTGGCGGGTACAGGCCTGCGGCTGGTTGCCGCTGAATTCCCGGAAGAACGCTATGCCCTGTTTGAAGGCGTGGTCAGTCTGGTGGCGGCGGGCCTGCTCATCAGCATGGTGTTCTGGATGCGGCGCGCGGCACGCCAACTCAAGACCGACCTTGCCCAGCAGGTGGAGGCGCGCGTGCGCGATCATGCGGCTCTCTGGCCGCTGGTGGCGCTGGTGTTCCTCGCCGTGGTGCGCGAGGGGCTGGAATCAGCCTTTTTCCTGACGGCCATGATGCAGCAGGACAACGGCCTCCCCGTGCTGACCGGGGCGGTGCTTGGTCTGGCCCTGGCCCTGGCCCTGGGAGCCGCGCTCTACCGCGGCAGCCTGGTTCTTGATCTGCGCCGCTTCTTCCGCTGGACGGGGGCCTTCATCATTGTGGTGGCAGCGGGGCTGATCGCCACCGCCATCCATGAATTCTCCGAACTGGGGCTGTGGACGGTTCTGCCACAGGCGGCCTATGACCTGCGCGGTCATCTGCCTGCCGATGGTCTGCCGGGTGCCATGCTCAACGGCCTTATGGGCTATCGTGATCACGCCAGCCTGGGTGAGGTTCTGGTCTACCTTGGTTTCCTGGCCGTGGCGCTGACCTTTTATTTCCGGCCCGGCCCACGACTGTCTGCGCCCTCACGGGCCTGAAGCACAATGCGGGAGTGGCAAGCGTTTTGATCGTCCAAACGTCCGCTCTCGCTCATGGTCGGCTGGCCCCTTTCTGCCTCTTGCCGCTGGCGGCAAAAGGCAGGCGGCTCTAGGGCGCTTCAGTGATCTCGCCATAGTGGATGGCCATGTCGCCCTTGCGGGAACCGGACACGGTGATGGTGAGGCCATCGCGCGCGGCAACCAGCGTATAGGTCCACCAGCCATTGGCCTGCAGCAGATCGTGAAACAGCGGATGAAAGAAGCGATCGGTCTCGCCCTGCGGATCGAGATCAAAATCAACACCGAAAACCGGATAGGTTCGCCTCTGGCAAAGCAAACCCCATTGCAGATGGACCTCGGGCCGGTTCTCCAGCACGGTGCGGACGGGATGACGCCAGGTGTTGAGATCAAGGGCCGCGCAATCCGTGCCATAGCGGCCATCGAGCACGGCGGCCATTTCCGGCGGTGCGGTGGCAATGGGCGGCGGGGCGGGCTGTCTGGCGGCATTTTCAGCCCATGCGCTGCCACAGGCAGTCAGCGTCCACAGCACAGCCGCCATTGTCTTGCGTGATATCATGGCCACCCCCCGGTGTTGCCGGTTCAGCATAGCCAGCACCGGGGCCCGCGTCACGAACTTCCCGCCCGCGCCGCCAGGCCGTTCAGTCCACCGGTTTCACCATGGCGGCGACAATGGCCTCCAGCTTCACGGTTCCCAGCGTGGCGCCATCGGCACCGGCCACGCGTGCCGTCTTGACCGTGCTTTCCGAAAGCCGCCGGGCCGCCTGCTCCAGCGTGTCGAGGGGGGCCAGCGTGATGGCGCCCTTCGGCGCTTCGCCGCCCGGCGTCATCACCGACACCACCTCCACCACCCGGCCCCGGTTCACTTCGCGGACAAATTTGGCGATGTAATCATCGGCCGGATTGAGCACGATCTGCTGGCCTGTGCCCTGCTGGATCACCTCGCCGTCGCGCAGGATGGCAATGCGGTCACCGAGGCGGAGCGCCTCGTCAAGATCATGGGTGATGAACACGATGGTCTTGCGGATTTCCTTCTGCAGATCGAGAAGCACGCTCTGCATGTCCATGCGGATCAGGGGATCAAGGGCCGAGAAGGCCTCGTCCATGAGCAGAATGGGGGCATCATTGGTGAGCGCGCGGGCCAGACCAACGCGCTGCTGCATGCCGCCCGAGAGCTGGTTGGGATATTTGCCTTCAAAGCCCTTGAGGCCGACGCGCTCGATCCAGCGCATGGCAGCGGCCACCTGCGTGGCGCGCGGCAGGCCCTGGATTTCCAGCCCATAGACGGTGTTGTCGAGCACGGTGCGGTGCGGCAGCAGGGCGAATTTCTGAAACACCATGGCGGTCTGATGGCGGCGAAACTCGCGCAATTCATCGCTGCCCATCTTCACCACATCAACGCCGCCCACCAGCACCTCGCCCGCCGTGGGGTCAATGAGGCGGTTAATGTGGCGGATGAGGGTGGACTTGCCCGATCCCGACAGGCCCATGATGACCTGAATGGAACCGCCGGGCATGGCAATGTTGATGTCCTTCAGGCCCAGCACGTGACCGGTTTGATGGTTGAGCTCGGTCTTGCTCATGCCGTCCTTGACCGCTGCCACATGCTGATGCGCGTGCGGGCCAAAGATCTTGTAGAGCGATCTGATCTCAATGGCGGGGGCGTCAGCCATGAACCACTTCCCGATGCTTCTGCAAGCGGCGGCCAAAGGCCTGGCTGACGCGGTCAAAGATGATGGCAATGCCGACAATGGCCAGGCCGTTGAAAACGCCCAGAGCGAAATACTGGTTGTTGATGGCGCGCAGCACCGGCTGGCCCAGGCCCGCCACGCCGATCATGGAGGCGATGACCACCATGGACAGGGCCATCATGATGGTCTGGTTGATGCCCGCCATGATGGTGGGCAGCGCCAGAGGAATCTGGACATTCTTCAGCCTCTGCCAGGGCGAGGAACCGAAGGCATCCGCCGCCTCGATCACCTCGTGATCGACCAGACGGATGCCAAGGTTGGTAAGGCGGATCATGGGCGGCAGGGCATAGATCACCACCGCGATGAGGCCCGGCACCTTGCCGATGCCCAGCAGCATGACCACGGGAATGAGATAGACGAAGCTGGGCATGGTCTGCATCACATCCAGCACGGGGTTGATGATGGATTGCAGGCGGTTTGACCGCGACATGGCAATGCCGATGGGCACGCCGATGAGGATGGAGAGCAGCGTGCACACGAAGATCATGGAGATGGTGCGCATGGTATCATCCCACATGTCAAACAGGCCGATAATGAGCAGCGTGGCGATGGTGCCGGCGACGATCTTCCAGTTGCGGCTGGCAAACCAGGCAATGAGGCCCACGGCCAGCAGCACCAGCGGCCAGGGGGTGGAAATCATCACCTGTTCCGAGGCGATGAGAAACTGCTTGAGCGGGTTGAAGAAGGCCTCAATGCCTTCGCCATAGGCACGGGTGAAGGCGCGGAAGGATTCATCAATGGTCTGTTTCACCACCCGCAGAGTGTCGTCACTGAGGTTTGGAAATTTCGACAGCCATTCCATGAGAGCTCTCCCGTGCGCCAAGGAATAGAGGCGGCGGGTTTGCCGCCGCCTCGCAAGAAGCATGAGGGATCAGTGCGGCCTATTCAACCGCCTTCTTGACCTTCTCAGCCACATCAGCCGGAACCCACTTGGTCCAGATGTCCGGGCTGTTCTTGAGGAAGTACTTGGCACCATCCTCGCCGGTGGCCTGGTTGTCGGTCATCCAGGCCAGAAGCTTGTTGACCGTGGCGTTGCCCCAGCTGCGGGTCTTGAGATAGTCCATGACCGGACCGGCGCGTTCGGCGAAGGCCTGCGTCACCACCGTGTCGACATTCTCCTTGGCCCAGGCATTCTTCTTGGGATCGGGGCACTTGTCGTCGGCGTTGCAGCGCTTCCATTCCACCGGGTCGTTGGGCACGCCGAAATCAAGCTTCACCATCTCGTATTTGCCGAGAAGGGCCGTCGGCTCCCAGTAATAACCCATCCAGCCCTGCTTGCGCTCATAGGCCTTGGCGATGGAGCCATCGAGACCCGCCGCCGAACCCGGATCGACCAGAACGAAGCCCGCCTTTTCGGCTTCATAGGCCTTGAACAACTGGCTCGTCACCTTGGTGCCGCCCCAGCCCGCCGGACCATTGGTCACGGCACCCTTCTTGGGATCTTCCGGGGCGGGGAAGAGTTCGGGATGCTTCAGGGCATCGTCGATGGTCTTGATCCCGGGGTTGGCGTCGATCAGATATTTCGGCACCCACCAGCCCTGCACACCGCCATCGGTCAGCACATGACCGGCGGTGACGATCTTCTTCTCTTCCACGCCGCGCTTCATCACGTCGGCGACCATTTCCACCCAACCTTCGGGGGCAATGTCGGGCTGGCCCTTTTCCACCATGGAGGTGAGGGTGGGCACCGTGTCGCCCTGGATGATTTCAGCATCACAGCCGTAACCGGCGTTGAGAATGATCTTGTCGATATTGGCCAGCACTTCGGCCGACTGCCAGTTCATGCTGGCAATGGTGACCTTTCCGCAATCAGCGGCTGATGCCGCGCCGGCGAAGGCCGCCAGCGCCAGGGCAAGGGTGGAGACGGCAATGAGTTTCTTCATGGGTGTCCCTCCGGTTGGACTTGATCTGCGCTTTTGCTCGCTGCGCGGACAAAAGCCTATTACCGAAGATGCAAAGGCGTCAACGCACCGTCGGGGCAGGAAAACGGTAAATTCACACTCGCCCTGTTGCTTCACGGCGTATTTGGCAGAAATGCGTCGCAAAGAATGACTGCCGATTGACGGCCCGCGTTACCCCCGGCAAACATCACCCTAGACTTTCGCCTGATGCGTCCGGAGACCCCTCGTGCCGATCAGCAAGATCCTTGTCGCCAACCGCTCCGAGATTGCCATCCGCGTGTTCCGCGCGGCCAATGAACTCGGTCTCAAAACCGTGGCCATATGGGCCGAGGAAGACAAGCTGGCGTTGCACCGCTTCAAGGCCGATGAAAGCTATCAGGTGGGGCGCGGGGCCCATCTGGCCCGCGACATGGGGCCGATTGAATCCTATCTGTCGATCCCGGAAATCCTGCGGGTGGCGAAACTGTCCGGGGCAGACGCCATTCACCCCGGCTATGGCCTGCTGTCGGAAAGTCCGGAATTTGCCGAAGCCTGCGCCGAAGCGGGGCTGACCTTCATCGGCCCCTCGCCCGACACCATGCGCCGCCTGGGCAACAAGGTGGCGGCGCGCAATCTGGCCGAGGAGGTGAAGGTGCCGGTGGTGCCGGTCACGGGGCCGTTGCCGGAGGACATGGCCACAGTGAAGACGCTGGCCCGTGCGGTGGGCTATCCGGTGATGCTGAAGGCAAGCTGGGGCGGCGGCGGGCGCGGCATGCGCGTCATCCGCAGCGAGGCCGACCTTGACCGCGAGGTGACGGAAGGCAAGCGCGAGGCCAAGGCCGCCTTCGGCAAGGATGAGGTCTATCTGGAAAAGCTGGTGGAGCGGGCGCGCCACATCGAAGTGCAGATTCTGGGCGACCGGCATGGCCAGGTGGTGCATCTGTTCGAGCGCGACTGTTCCATTCAGCGCCGCAATCAGAAGGTCGTGGAGCGGGCACCGGCCCCCTTTCTCACCGCCGCCCAGCGCGATGAGGTGTGCGACCATGCCATGAAGCTTGCCCGCGCTGTGGGTTACGTGGCGGCGGGCACGGTGGAGTTCCTGATGAATGCCGATACCGGGGCGTTCTATTTCATCGAGGTCAATCCGCGCATTCAGGTGGAACACACGGTGACCGAGGAAGTGACCGGCATCGACATTGTGAAGGCGCAGATCCGGCTGGTGCAGGGTGCGAAGATCGGCACCCCGCAATCCGGCGTTCCGGCGCAGAAGGACATCGAGCTGAACGGCCACGCCCTGCAATGCCGCATCACCACCGAAGACCCGGAACAGAATTTCATTCCCGACTACGGCCGCATCACCGCCTATCGCGGCGCCACCGGCTTTGGCATTAGGCTGGATGGCGGCACGGCCTATTCGGGTGCCGTCATCACCCGCTTCTATGACCCGCTGCTGGAGAAAGTCACCGCCTGGGCACCGACGCCGGAGGAGGCCATTGCCCGCATGGACCGGGCGCTCCGCGAATTCCGCATCCGCGGGGTGGCCACCAATCTCACCTTTCTGGAAGCCATCATCGGCCATGCTTCCTTCATTGCCGCCGATTACACCACGCGCTTCATCGACGAAACGCCGGAACTGTTTCATCAGGTGAAGCGCCGCGACCGCGCCACCAAGCTGATGAACTATCTGGCCGATGTGACGGTGAACGGCCATCCCGAAGCCAAGGGCCGGGCCAGACCAAACCCCCACGCCGCCAGCCCGCGCGTGCCGTTCCATGGCGGCGCCGTTCCCGAGGGAACGAAACAGCGGCTGGACCGCGACGGGCCGCAGGCCTTCGCCCGCTGGATGCGGGCTGAGCGGCGCGTGCTGATCACCGACACCACCATGCGTGATGCCCACCAGTCGCTTCTGGCCACGCGCATGCGCAGCGCCGACATTGCCGCCATTGCCGGCACCTATGCGCGTGCCCTGCCCCAGCTTCTGTCGCTCGAATGCTGGGGCGGCGCCACCTTTGACGTGGCCATGCGCTTTCTCACCGAAGACCCGTGGGAACGGCTGTCGGCCATCCGCGAGGCCGCCCCCAACCTGCTTCTGCAGATGCTGCTGCGCGGCGCCAATGGCGTGGGCTACACAAACTACGCCGACAATGTGGTGCAGTATTTCGTGGCCCAGGCGGCGCGCGAAGGGGTGGACCTGTTCCGCGTGTTTGACTGCCTGAACTGGGTGGACAACATGCGCATTGCCATGGAGGCGGTGAACAAGGCGGGCAAGCTGTGCGAAGCCGCCATGTGCTACACGGGCGACATTCTCGATCCCGCCCGCGCCAAATATGATCTCAAATATTACGTCGCTCTGGCGCGCGAGCTGGAGCAGGCGGGCGCCCACATCATTGCGGTGAAGGACATGGCGGGGCTTTTGAAGCCCGCGGCGGCGCGGGTGCTGTTCAAGGCGTTGCGCGAGGCCACTGACCTGCCGCTGCATTTCCACACCCATGACACATCAGGCATTGCCGGGGCCACGGTGCTGGCGGCGGTGGAGGCCGGGGCCGATGCGGTGGACGGCGCCATGGACGCCCTGTCCGGCACCACCGCCCAGCCCTGCCTTGGCTCCATTGTGGAGGCGCTGTCGGGCACAGAGCGCGACAGCGGACTTGACCCCAGCTGGATCAGGAAGATTTCCTTCTATTGGGAGGCGGTGCGCAATCAATATGCCGCCTTTGAAAGCGACCTGAAGAGTCCGGCATCGGAAGTCTATCTCCATGAGATGCCGGGGGGGCAGTTCACCAATCTCAAGGAGCAGGCGCGCGCGCTGGGTCTGGAGATGCGCTGGCATGAGGTGGCGCAGGCCTATGCCGATGTGAACCGCATGTTCGGCGACATTGTGAAGGTGACGCCCTCGTCCAAGGTGGTGGGCGACATGGCGCTGATGATGGTGAGCCAGGACCTGAGCGTGGCGGAGGTTGAAGACCCGGCCCGCGATGTGGCCTTCCCCGAGTCCGTCATATCCATGCTGCGGGGTGATCTGGGGCAACCGCCGGGCGGCTGGCCTGGGGCCTTGCAGAAAAAGGCGCTGAAGGGGGCCAGGCCCATCACCGAGCGGCCCGGTGCCCTCATCAAGCCCGCCGACCTTGCCGCCCTGCGCACGGACATTGAAGGCAAGCTGGAGCGCGCCCTTTCCGACCGCGAGTTTGCCTCGTGGCTCATGTATCCCAAGGTGTTCAGCGATTTTGCCGCCGCCAGCGAGGCCTATGGCCCCGTCGCCATCCTGCCCACTCCGGTTTATTTCTACGGTCTGGCGCCGGAGGAGGAAATCTTCGTCGAGATGGAGCGCGGCAAGACGCTGGTGATCCGCTGCCTTGCGGTGGGCGAAGCCGACGAGGAAGGCATGGTCACCGTGTTCTTCGAACTGAACGGCCAGCCGCGCCGCATCAAGGTGCCGGACCGGGCGCATGGCGCCAAGGGCGCGCGGGTGAGGCGCAAGGTGACGCCGGGCGATGACACGCAGGTGGGAGCGCCCATGCCGGGGGTCATCTCGGCGGTGGCGGTTCAGCCGGGCCAGACCATCAAGGCGGGCGATGTGCTGGTGTCCATCGAGGCCATGAAAATGGAAGCGGCCCTGCACGCCGACCGGGCCGGCACGGTCAAGGAAGTGCTGGTCAAGGTTGGCGACCTCATCGACGCCAAGGACCTGCTGGTGGTGCTGGGCTGACGGCTCAGCGCTGCGGTGCCGGCTGCTGCGGCATGGTGACCGGCGGGGCATAGGGCGGGGCACCGTTATACTGGCTGCCCATCCAGTTGAACGGCACCATGCGGTTGAAGGTGCCCATGGCCGGGCCGATGCTCTGATCGAGATTGCGGGCCGAATGCTGCATCAGCGCCACGGTGTTGCCCATCTGGCCAAGCTGGGTCGACACGGTGTTGAGGGAGCCGTTCATGGTGGAAACCGACTTCTTCATATCGGTGACACTGGTGTCCAGCCCGGCCACCGAGCCGTCGAGATTGGTCATGATGCGGGTCATGGCCTGCATCTGCTGGCTCATCACCACCGATTGCTCGACCATTTTGTGCATGTCATTGGTGAGCTTGTAGATGAGGAAGAAGCCATAGGCCGACAGCAGGACGAAACCGGCCATGCCGACATAGACGACAAGCCGGATGGTGCGCATGGCCAGGGTGGCCTTCTCGAGATACTCGAGATATTCGGGCCGACGATAGGCCGAGGGATGATAGCCCCGGCTGTCCTTGAATTCCGGCGGCTCCAGCGTCTTGGCGGCGTTTTTCTTCTCCGCCTCCTGCATGACGCGGTCACCGCGATGAATCTCATGAACTTCCTGGACCATTTCCCCCGTCCTTCTCCTGAAGTGCCTACTTCACGCCAAGAAGGCGGTTCAATTCGTCGGCATGGGATGGGCTGCCGCGGCGGATGGCCGGTTCAAGAGCGCGCGCCTTGTCCCTTTCGCCCTGGGCCAGCCACTGGGTGGCAACGGTGAAGTATATTTCCGCAGCCTCCTGCAGGCGGCCGACATTGAACAGCACATTGGCCATTTCACCACGAGCGGCGAGGTTGCCGGGCTCGGCGCGCTGCAGCGCGTCATAGATGGAGATGGCGGTGTCGATGTCGCCCTTGGCATAGGCCGCGCGGGCGGCAGCCAGAGTGGCAAAGGGCGGGGCCGAGGGCGCCTGCGACAGGGTTGAAACGGCTTCGGGCGCCGGCGACGTGTCGGCCGTCATGCCGCCCGTGACAGGTTTGCTGCCAAACCAGCCCGTGGCTGTGGTCCAGCCGCTATGGGCCACCGCTGTGCCGCCGTTCCACCAGCGGGCAAGATCACTCTTTTCCGGACCCAGCCAGGCGCCAAGAATGAAAAACAGCGCGGCATAGAACAGGCCAATGGCAATGCGATGGATCATGGCGTTTCTCCCCGATTATGGCGCGGGCGGAGGTTTCCTCCGCCCACGGATGATGCGTTACGTTACCAGCTGAAGGGCGATCCGCCCCACGGGCCACCGCCCCAGGGGCTCATGCCGGGAAAGCCGCCGCCCGGAAAGCCACCAAAGGGGCTCATGCCGGGACCGCCACCCCAGGGACCACCGCCCCACGGGCTGCCGCCCCAGGGGCTGCCACCCCACGGGCTGCCACCCCACGGGCTGCCGCCCCAGCTGTTCCAGGGGCTGCCCCAGCCGTTGCCAAGGCCGTTGCCCCAGCCCGACAGGTCGGCGGAAAAATTCAGGCGGCCAAGACCACGGCCATAACCCCGGCCATAGCCGTTGCCATAGCCATAGCCGCCATAGTCCGGGCCCCAGGGGCCGGCGCCATAGGGGCCACCGCCATACCACGGATTGCCACCCCACCACTGGGCCTGGGCAGTGCCCGGCGACAGCAGGGTGACGGCAAGCGCCGTGGCAGCGAGAATCTTGCTGATGTGTTTCATGCACACTCCTCCTTTTCAGGATGATCCGGGCGCGGCTGGTGATGGTGCCGCGCCCGCAAGGTGATGCTTACCAGCCCGGACCCCAGCCGCGGCCGCTGTTGTTGCCCCAGCCATTGCCCCAGCTGCGGCCATCCATGTCGGCGTCACCGCCGAAGGAGAAGTTGCCACGCATGTTGCCACGGCCCGAACCACGGCCGCTGCCATAACCACGGCCATAGTAGTCATTGTAGCCGTTGTAGCCGTAGCCCGGATAGCCATAGGGGCCATAGCCGTAGCCATAGGGCGGCGGCGGGGGCGGCGGCGGATAGGCGCCATAGGCGGGCGGGGCCGCAGGCGCGGCCTGGGCCGGAGCCTGGTTGCCCTGCATGCCGGACATGCCGCTCATTCCCTGCATGCCGGACATTCCCGACATACCCTGCATGCCGGACATGCCGGACATGCCAGACATGCCCTGCTGGCCCCAGCCGGGGGGCTGATCCCAGCCCGGAGGCGGCTGATCCCAGCCCGGGGGCGGACCCATGGGCTGCGGCGGGTTGTTCCAGCAATCGGTCGCCGCCGGGGCCGGAGCCATGCCGGGGGCGGGCGCATTGGAGTCAGCGGCGTGAACCATGACCGGCATGGCCATGACCGCAACGGCCGCAAGGAGATACTTCTTCATTACACACCTCATGTTTGAACAAGGAGGGCGGAGACCAGGATTGATCTCCGCCCGGTCGATTACCAATTGCCCGGCCACCAGCCGCGGCCGTTGTTGTTGCCCCAGCCGTTGCCCCAGCCGTTGCCATCCATGTCGGCATCGCCACCGAAGGAGAAGTTGCCGGTCATGCGGCCACGGCCGTTACCCCGGCCATAGCCGTAACCACGGCCATAGTAGTCATTGTAGCCGTAGCCGTAGGGGCCATAGCCGTAGCCCGGATAGCCATAGCCACCATAGGGCGCATAGCCATAGCCACCGTAGGGCGCATAGCCATAGGGCGGCGGGGGCGGCGCACCCCAGGCAGCCGGCGGCGGCGGAGCGCCCCAGCCCGGAGCCGGAGCCGGCGCAGCGGGAGCCGCCACTTCAGCACCGGCAGCCGGCGCAGCCGGCGCGGCAGGCGCAACCTGGGCCTGGCCATAGGGGCCGGGCGGCGGCGGCGCTGCCTGCTGTGCTGCAGCGGCAGAGGCAAAGGCAATCAAAGAAGCACTGACGAGAAGCGGAAGATGACGCATTGAACCCTCCTGTTTTCCTCCGGTTAAAAGCTCGCTGGACTTTCACCAGTTGCGCGGCAGGGCGCCGGAACGCTCCCGCCACCAATTCCAGGTTTGTGCATTGGTCCAGCCGGAAAGCGGCGTTCCCCATGGCACAAACATGTCGGGTGTGCTGAGACCCCAGGGATTGAAGGGGTCGGTTGCCGTGTTCATCTGGCCGAAGCTCCAGAGCTGAAGCTGACCAGTCGGCTGATCGCCGTTGGGACTGATGGGCATGAAGGCGCGCGGATTGGCCTGATAGGCAGGAATCATCAGCTGCGGCGGCTGGTCAAGCGCACCCGGAAACACCCCCTCCGGCCCGCCAAAGCCCTGGCCGCCGGGCATCTGGCCGCCGGACATCTGGCCGCCGGGCATCTGGCCGCCGGACATCTGGCCCATGGGCGGCATGGCATAGGGGCCGGGCATGACGGCCGGGTTCATGGTGGTGGCGGCACCGGGGCCTGCGCTCAATTCCCCAAAGGTGGCGGCGCGCGCCGGAACCGACACCGCCGCCGTCATGAAGACCGCACAGGCCAGACGCACAAGCATGGCGTTACTCCTCGTCATGTGGGTTGCTCCTCGCTGTCGCCGGGATCGCGCGCGCCGTCGTTCAGCGGCAGGGACGGTTCTTCGCTCTCGCTCTTTTTCTTCAGGCGCGGCGGACGGGCCAACACTTCCGGCCCGCTGACCACCGGCGCTGCGACAGCGGCTTCCGCTACGGCCTCAGCCTTCTTCATCAGACGCGGCGGACGGCCGGAAGATTCCGGCATCACCGGGGCGGCAGCCGGTGGGGCATCCACCGCTTCGGTCTTTCTGGTCAGACGCGGCGGGCGGGCCGCAGGCACCGGCGCTTCGCCGTGGCTGCCTGAGGGGGTCACGGGCGGCACAGGCGGCACGGGGCCGCCGAAACCGGGGCCACCGGCGGGGGCGGGCGGCGGGGCAACGAAACGGTGAGCCGAAATGCAGCCGAGCGGGATCACCACCAGAGTGAGGAAAGTGGCCACCAGCGAGCCGAACAGCAGCGACACCGCCATGCCCTGGAAGATGGGGTCGGACAGCAGCACCATGGAACCGATGACCAGCGCCAGCGCGGTGATGAGAATGGGGCGCAGACGAACCTGCGCGGCCAGCGTGATTGCGTCCTTCACCGCCATGCCCTCGGCCACCTTGGCACGGGCGAATTCCACCAGCAGGATGGAGTTGCGCACGATGATGCCGGCCAGCGCGATGAAGCCGATCATCGAGGTGGCGGTGAAGTCGGCCCCGAGCAGCCAATGACCGGGAACAATGCCGATGAGGGTTAGCGGAATGGGGGCCATGACAATGAGCGGCAGCAGGAAGCTGCGGAACTCGGCCACCACCAGAATGTAAATGAGAACCAGCGCGGCCATGAAGGCCAGGCCCATGTCGCGGAAGGTGACATAGGTGACTTCCCATTCACCGTCCCACTTGAAGCCGGAGATGTTGGTTTCGGCGGGGCGCGAGAAGAAATGCCCGGAAACCGAGTGGCCGTCGGGGGCGGTGTAGTCCGTGAGCGCTCTTTCCACGCCCAGCATGCCATAAAGGGGGGCACCCATTCTGCCCACCACGTCGGCGGTGACATATTCAACGGCACGCAGGTCCTTGTGGTAGATGGGTTCACCCACCTGTTCGACCTCGAAGCGGCCAAGCTCGCCCAGCGGCACGGAGGTGCCATTGGCGGCGCGCACAGGCAGCTCCAGAAGATTGCCGAGATTGACACGGGTGGTGAGCGGGGCCTGCAGAACGATGACCGCCTGTTCGAGGTTGCGCTCACTCTTGAGGGGGCCCGCCTCGAAGCCGCCGGTGGCCATCAACACCTCGCGGTTGATGTCGGCCAGGGCCACGCCATACATGCTGGCACGCTGGCGGTCGGCCTTGAAGGTGATGCGGCTGTGCGGCCCTTCCATGAAGGTGTTGATGTCAACAAGGTCGGGCGTCTTCTTCATCATGGCCAGCATGTCATGGGCCATCTGGCGGCGGCTTTCCGGCGTGGGGCCATAAATTTCAGCCACCACGGGGGCAAGCACCGGCGGTCCGGGCGGGGCTTCGGCCACCACCACGCGCGCGCCGGCGGCCTCGGCCATGGGCGCCACGATGGAGCGGATCTGCATGGCCACCTCATGGCTGGTGCGGTGGCGTTCGGCCTTGTCGAGCAGTTGCACGGCAATGTCGCCCTGCCAGGGCTGCTGGCGCATGAAGTAATGGCGCACCAGGCCATTGAAGTTGAAGGGCGAGTTGGAGCCGGAATAGGTCTGGAAGGCGGTGACTTCCGGGATCTTCTGCAACGCCTCGCCAAAGCGGTTCATCAGATTGGCGGTGGCAATGAGGTCGGACCCCTCCGGCATGTCGAGAACAATCTGCAGCTCCGACTTGTTGTCATAGGGCAGCATCTTGAAGGCCACGGCCTTGAACGGAAACAGCGCCACGGCGGCCAGCATGGCCAGGATGATGCCGAGCAGGGTGAGGCGGCCCAGCAGGCGCGAGCGCATGATGGGGCCCACCACCGCGTCATAGGCGCGGGCAATGTGGTGGCTCTGGCGGTGCTCGCGCTCGGCGGCCTTTTCCAGGGCGCTCATGCTGGGCTTCAGCCGCGCGGCAATCCACGGCACAAAGGCGAAGGCCGCCAGCAGCGAAAACACCATGGCCGCCGATGACAGAACCGGAATGGGCAGCATGTAGGGGCCCATCATGTCGGACACAAAGCCCATGGGCAGAAGGGCCGCCACCACGGTGAAGGTGGCAAGAATGGTGGGATTGCCCACCTCATCCACGGCCTCGGCGGTCATGACATCGTCGGTGCGGCCCGATTCCAGCCAGCGGCGATAGACGTTCTCCACCACCACAATGGCATCATCCACCAGAATGCCGATGGCGAAGACCAGGGCAAACATGGAAACGCGGTTGATGGTGAAATTGAAGACATAGGCGACCGCCAGCGACATGAGCAGCACCACGGGAATGGTGATGAGCACGATGAGGGCCGGCCTGAAGCCCATGGCGACAAGGGCGAGGATGGTGACCAGCGCCGAGACGATGAACAGTTTCAGGATGAGGTGGGTGACCTTGTCCTTGGCGGTGGCGCCATAGTCGCGCGACACGGTGACCGTGACATTGTCCGGAATGAGGCTGCCGCGGGCCGCGTGCAGTTCGGTCAGAATGTCTTCGGCCACGGTAACGCCATTGGTGCCGCGCTTCTTGGCCACGGCCACGGTGACGGCCGGACTGGTGGTGAAGCCGCCGTCTTCGGTGCGCACCGTGTCGGTGACAATGGATTTCTGCTCCGACTCGCCGTGGTGGATCTTTGCCACATCGCGCAGGTAGACGGGGCGGCCCTGCTCGGTGGCGATCACCAGTTCGCCCACTTCATCGGCGGATTTCAGGAAGTCGCCGGTATAGACATCAAACCAGGCATTGCCGTCGACAATGTCACCGGCCTTGAGCCGCTGGTTGGCGGCGGTCAGCGACTGAGCAATCTGGCTCATGGTCAGGCCGTGGGTGGCCAGCAGCGCCGGTTCCACCTCCACCCTGAGCTGTTCGAAACTGCCGCCGGTGACAAAGCTCTGGCCGGTGCCGGGCAGCGACTTGAAGCGCTGCTGCAGATCAAGGCCAAGCTTGCGCAGCTGCACCAGATCAATGTCTCTGGAAGACAGGGACACCGTCACCACCGGCACGTCGTCAATGCTCTTCGGCTTGACCAGCGGCGGCATGACCCCCTTGGGGATCAGGTCCATGTGTGATTGAAGCTTGTCATAGAGCTTGACCAGCGAGGGTTCCATTTCCTCGCCGACGTTGAACCGCACCGTCACCATGGCCATGCCGTCGCGCGAAGCGGAATAGACGTGCTTGACGCCGGACAGTTCCGACATCAGCCGCTCCAGCGGCTCGGAGATAAGATTGCTCACCTCATTGGCGCCCGCCCCCGGATAGGCAACGAGAATGTCAACCATGGGGACAGAGATCTGCGGATCTTCCTCGCGCGGGGTGATGGCAGTGCCCAGAAGGCCAATGAGGAAGAAGGCAATGAGCAGCAGCGGTGTCAGCGGCGACTTGATGAAATAGGCGGCGATGCGTCCGGAAATGCCACTGTGGCTGGGCGGCGGCGCACAATAGGCGCCCGCTGTTCCGGGATCGGCGTGCTGGCTGGGACCGCTGGTCATGATGCTGCCGCCATTACGGTTTGCCGGTCACGATTTCAGGCATGAGGGGAGCGGGGCTGTAGGCCTCGCCCGATTTGAGACTGGGAGCCGGGTTCAGCAC
This sequence comes from uncultured Alphaproteobacteria bacterium, assembly GCA_937873445.1. Lineage (GTDB taxonomy): Bacteria > Pseudomonadota > Alphaproteobacteria > Rhizobiales > Aestuariivirgaceae > Aestuariivirga. The sequence goes on along the minus strand of CALMWF010000008.1, from coordinate 151,156 downwards.
CACGCGCTCACCTTTGCTGAGGCCGGAGAGCACCGCCACCCGGTCACCCTGGCTGTCGCCGAGGCGCAGGATGCGCATTTCCACCATGCCCTGAGCATTGACGGTGTAGGCCACCGGCAGGCTGCCGCGATAGGCGATGGCGGCCTGAGGCACAGCCGGGGCAAGGGCCTGCGGGCTGCCGCCGCCGGGCTGGGCCAGCCAGGCCACGCCATACATGCCAGGGGCGGCACGGGTGCCCGGCGGCAGGGCCAGTTTCACGGTCACAGTGCGCTGGGCACCATCGGCCACGGGGAAGATCTGCCCCACCTCGGCCCAGAGGTTTTCACCATTGAGGGAAACGGGCACAAGATCGCCGCGGTTGAGATTGCTGATCTGCGAGACCGGCACCTCAATGCGGAAGTTGAGCGCATCGGGTGTTGCGAGATCAACCAGCGGCTGGCCGGGCTGCACCACGTCGCCGGCGTGGATGTATTTCTTGACGATGACGGCCGGCCAGGGCGCGATGGCCCGGAAGTCGCGGACCTTGGCGTCCAGGCTGTCAATGCGCGACTGCGCCCCAGCCAGGCCGGCCAGGCGGCGCTCATAGTCGGCGCGTGCATTGGAAATGGCGGACGGGCTGTGGCGCTGCTGCTCGGTGGTCATCATCGGGCCATAGGGACTGGCGCCACTGGTGCCCGGCATCATGCCGCCGAACATGGACTGGGCCATGTTATAGAAGGGCACGGCCATGCGCTCATAGGCGTCATAGCCGGGGCCGCCGAGCGGTGAGGCAGGCCTGCCATAGATGTTGTTGTAAAGCTGGGTCTGGGCGTTGGTGGTGTCGCTCATCTCACCGGCCAGATTGGCCCAGGCGGCGCGGTATTCGGGGCGCAGGGCCTCATCGTCCAGGGCCACGACCAGCTGGCCTGCCGAGACGTGTTCGCCCTCCTGCCCGGCCACATAGATGACGCGGCCCGGCATCTGGGCGGTGAGGTGAACGCTGTTGCGCGCTTCCACATAACCGCCGAGGCGCAGGCGCGCCGCGGCAGGAAGTTCGGTCACTTCAGCCAGATTGGCGGCGGGCGCGCCGAACAGTGCCGCAGCCGGTGTCGTAATGGTGGGAATGGCGGGTTTCTCCGACCCGCCCAATGCCCACACCGTCAGTCCGCCGAGGACGGCGGCAGCAAAGGTTGGAACAAACCTTTTGACCAACGACAACATGGCCACCCTACTCCCTCACACACACCCGACGCCAAGGGCGGGGACTAACTGCGGGGCACACGCCCCATGACTGTGAAACTCTTGATGAACGGGCCAGCCATGGCGGGATTCTTGATCATCGCGCCATAGTCACCGCTCTTGAACTTAAGCTTGCCGGCGGTATAGGCGAGGCCAAGCGCCATCATGCCGATGCCGTTGGCACACCACTTCTCCCAATCGGCGGGAGAGGCCCGCAGGTCCCAGTTCATGGCCGAGCCGTCATAGGCGCCAGCGCCCGTGACATAGCCATTCTCAACCTTGATGAAACCGCGCGGCTTGTCTTCGCCCTCGAAGCCGTAGCCGATGACGGAATTGAAGCCGATCTTGGCGAGAGCGTCGCCCAGCTCCTTTTCGTCATTCCAGGCGTTACCGAAATCCACCATCCAGTCGTCTGAAAAAAGCGTTGCCATAACCCGTGTCCCTCCAGTTCAGATGCGACCTCCCGCATCCGCGTCCACCATGGGTCCGCCCGCCAGCGGGGTCGGCTTTGCCGTTCGTTTCGGGGGAGTATTGCCCCTTGTCTCAACAGCATGTGCTAATGTTTGCACCTTGCTATAGAGCGGGCAAGGGAAGAAAAACGCTGTATATTAGATACTTATAATGCAGCAGCGTTGATAGAATTTGCGAAGAGGTTGAGCAAATTCGGTTTTTTGGATTCCCAAGGCAATCTTGCAGGGCAGGCGCGCAAAAAACGAATTACAATTTACCTTAACCCCTAACGGATGAATGCGGGTTCTGCCCGGCGTTTTGTCAGTTGACTCGCACTGAACCTGACAAACTTACAGTGAATATCCTCTTACGCTGCGTCAGCAGCACAACTATTCCGAAGCCGGAATGGTTGATCGGCAGGTGTCAGTTTGCAGGGATGCGCGGGTCGGGCGGCGGAAGGCCGGCCAGATAGGCGGCCACGGCCCGCCGGTCCCCCGGCGACAGGCTGCGGGCAATGTCATTCATCATCGTTTCGGGGGAGTTATGACGCAAGCCCGCCGACCACAGGATGAGCTGCTGGTCGAGATAGGCGGCAGGCTGGCCGGCGAGCGCTGGAAAATCCGGCTCGACGCCAAGGCCCCGGTCGCCATGGCAGGTGAAGCAGGCCACAAGACCCCGCCCGTCATCACCCGCCGTGGCAAGCTGTTCACCGCGCTTCACATCGCCCTCCGGCAGGGGGTGGGCCACTGGCGGCGTGGCCATGGCGGCATAGGCAAGGCCGAGGCGGGTGCGCTCATCGTCGGTAAGCGCCCTGGCCACCAGGCTCATGGAGTCCTGAGGGCGCGCGCCGCTGGCAAAGTCGGCAAGCTGCTTGGTGATGTAGCCTGCCGACAGGCCGGCCAGGCGCGGCACCACAGCCGTTCCCTCGCCCGCCATGCCATGGCATGAGGCACAGGCCCAGGCAGCACCCGTGCCACGCATGATGATGGCCATGGCGGCGGGATCGCGGGCCAGATCGGGCATCGGCTGACGCAGTGCCAGGGGCGGGGCAACGGTGGCCGGCGGGCGGGCTGGCGCACCTGCGTCAGGGCCCAGCCACTGCGGCACCGGCGCCTTGTCCATGATAAAAACCGACACGCCCCAGAGCAGCAGGCCAAAGCCCGCGAGATAGAAGGGGGCGGGAATGCCGCGCTCTTCCTCATAGGGTTCGAAATGATCGCTGGGACGGTGTCGGCGGCGCGGCGTCATGGCGGTGTTCCCGCCGGGGTGTAGCCTTCGTCACGGGGTGATGCGGCGGGTGCCGGCTCGGTGTGTTTCAGCGCCTGCAGATAGGCCACCAGATCCAGCGCCTCGGGCCGGGCGACAATGACCCCCCGTCCCGGCGCGAATGGCGGCGGCAGGGCCACCACCACATCGGCTGCCCCGGCCTTGTCCTTGTGTTCAAACAGGAAGGGATAGGCCGGCATGATGGACCAGGGGGCAATGGCGCGCGGCTGATAGAGGTGGGTGAGATGCCAGCCCTGGCTGGGCAGGCGCACACCGATGTTGAACAGGTCGGGGCCGCTGCGCATGGTGCCCAGAAGGTGGGGGCGATCGTAGTAATAATCGGATGCCACCGCCGCCCGGCCCCAGCCGCGCGCAGCGTCAGGCGCCTGGGCCAGGCTGCGCGGCTGCTGGCTGTGGCAGTAGACACAGCCGAGGCCCACATATTGGGCACGGCCACGCAGTTGCTGCGCCGTGTAGGGCCGAAGCCCCGGCGTGGGGCCAAGTGCTGTCACCTGCAGGCCCGGCGCCACCACCAGAACAAGGGTGGCGAAGGCCAGAATGGCCAGGGCAATGATGGCCAGTGGAAAGACCCGGTTCATGCAGGCACCGGCGCGCGGCGCGGGGCATGGCCCATGAACAGGGCTGCCACATGGAAGGCGAAAACCAAATGGCCCAGCGTCATCAGCGCCCCGCCCAGGGAGCGCGCTTCAAGATAGGGCTTGAGCAGAATGACGCTGTCGGAGAAGGGCCGCAGGGCGTCGAGCATGGCCCTGCCCTGCAGCCAGCCGCCCAGGGTGAGGGCGGCGAAATAGATGGCAAAGCCCACCACCACCAGCCAGAAATGAAACTGGATAAGGCGAGGCCACGGCCAGGGCCTTCCGGTCAGGCGCGGCCCCACCTCATAGATGAATCCGAACAGAACAAAGGCGACAAAGCCATAGACCCCCAGGTGGGCATGGCCCACGGTGTAGTGGGTGAAATGGGTGATGGTGTTGACGCTGCGCAGGGCTTCCACCGAGCCCTGCAGGGAAGCCGCCGTATACATGAGGGCGCCCAGCCAGATGAAGCGGAGCGGCACTGAATAGCGCAGGGCCCAGAGATTGTCGGCCACCGTCACATGCTGGTTCACGGCCACGGCGATGACCGGCAGAAACATCATGACGGAATGAACGATGGAGACATTGACCAGCCAGGTGGGCAGCGGGCCGCCGATGAGATGATGAATGCCGACCTGGCTGTAGAACAGGGCCAGCCCCCAGAAGCCGACCAGCGACAGGCTGTAGGAGTAAATGGGTTTGCCGATGATCTTGGGGATGAAATAATAGGCGATGCCGACCCCCAGCGGTGTCAGCCACAGGCCCAGCACATTATGGGCAAACCACCAATTCACCGCTGCCTGTTCAGCCCCGGAATGGAGATAGGGGACATTGGCGATGATGAAGAGCACCGGAAACCAGCACAGGGCGGCAATGAAATACCAGCCCGAGACATAGATGTGGTTGACCGATCGATTCAGAGCCGAAACGATGAGCGGAAGGGCGAACAGCGCCCCGCCGAGGGCGAGCAGCCCGTCAATCTGCCAGGGAATTTCCAGCCATTCCAGACCATCGGTCCAGCCTGCGGCAATGGCCACCGCCCCGGCCGCCAGCCCGGCATTCCAGAATAGCGCGCCCCACACAGGCAGGTGCGGCAGGCGCAGCGGCGTGTGGAAAAGGCGTGGCACCAGCCACAGGACCCCGGCAATGCCACCGAGCGATGACCAGCCATAGGCCACGAGATTGAGATGGAGGGTGCGCAGGCGCCCGAAGGTGAGCGGTGCCCACTGGTCGAGAAGATCCGACCAGTGCATCTTGAGAGAACTGAGGAGGCCGAAAAATGAGCCCAGCACCAGCCAGAACACGGCACTGGCCAGCAGCACCATGACCGGGCGGCGCGATATCGGGTCTATGCCCGTCCTTTCGGTATCGAAATGATGGGGAAGATCGGTTTCTGTTCCCGGCGGCGCCCCGGCCGAGGCGGCCTCGCCGGGCGTGAAAATCACATAAGCATCGCGCTGGTCGACATCGAGCTGGCCGCCGCTGATGGCCCAGATGAGAAACAGCAGGGCCAGCAGCGAAATGACAAAGCTGAGCGCCAGAAGACTGCCGATGGTGAGGGCCATGAAAGCGCTGTCCGCAGGAGGGTGTCATGGCTCAACGCGACATGCCTCGCGCCGTTCCCCCTCTCACGCCAAAGTGACAGCGGCAAAGAGGCGGTCAGACCGTGCCGAAGCCTTCCACGAACAGATCGGTGAGGGGTCTCGCCCCCGGCACCACGGCATAGGCCGACAGGTCAGTCACCCCCTCTTCGGCCAGCACATCTTCATCAATGAAGAAATTGCCGGTGCAGTGGCGGGCGGGCCGGGTGAGGATGGCATGGGCCGCATCGGCCACGATGTCCGGCGTGCGGCAGTGCTCGGGCTTGATGACGCCGCCCAGCATGGCGAGTGCTGCCGTGTCGATGATGGTGCGCGGCCACAGCGCATTGGCGGCGATGCCTGCGGCGCGGAATTCCGCGGCCCAGCCCAGCACGCACAGGCTCATGCCCATCTTGGACATGGTGTAGGCAACATGGGGGCCATACCATTTGGGGTCGAGGGACGGCGGCGGCGACAGGGTGAGAATGTGCGGGTTCGCCGCCTTCTTCAGATGCGGCAGGCAGGCCTGGGTGACGGCGAAGGTGCCGCGCTGGTTGACCTGCATCATCAGGTCATAGCGGCGCATCGGCGTATCCGCCGTGGCGGTGAGGTTGATGGCGCTGGCATTATTAATGACAATATCGATGCCGCCGAAACGATCCACGGCGGCGGCAACCCCGGCCCTGATGCTGTCTTCGTCGCGCACATCCACCACCACCGGCAGGGCCTTGCCGCCGGCCGCCTCAATATCGGCGGCGGCGGAATGAATGGTGCCGGGCAGGCGCGGGTTGACCGTCTCGGTCTTGGCCGCCACCACAATGCTGGCGCCATCACGCGCTGCCCGCAGGGCAATAGCCCTGCCGATGCCGCGCGAGGCCCCGGTGATGAACAGGGTCTTACCCTTGAGTGTGGTCATGTCTCGCCTCCATTCACCACGCCGAAGCGGGTTTGCGCGGCTTCCACCGCCATCCAGTCGCTGATCCAGTCCGGCAGAACCGGTGAGTCACCATCATGGCCCAGCGCCTCGGCGATGCGCGCCGGCGGCACCGCGCCCTTGGGCGACATGAACAGACCCTTCACCAGCGCATGGCAGATAAGATCGCCGCCCCGCTCCAGCCGGTGTTCGATGAAGATCCACTTCTCATCCCAGCCGATGATCCGGGTGGAGAGCGAGAAAGCCTCAAGGAGATGGAGCGGGCGGCGGAAACGCACCAGCGCCGAGGCAATGACCGGCCCCCAGCGTTCCTTGACCACCAGCCGGCCCAGCCCGGTTTGCAAAATCAGGTTCATGCGGCCCAGATCCATGAGCGCCATGTAGCGCGCATTGGTCATGTGCAGGTTGAGGTCGAGGTCGAGCGGCCAGACCCGGAAGTCGAGCCGCGTGCGCGCATCCCAGGGAACGCGCGCCCGCAACAGACCCTGCACCAGAACCCGGAGCAGGCGGAACCACAGGTTCATAATCCCTGCCCTTTGCTCAGAACGCTGCGTCCTCGAAGGCCATCATGGTCTTGCCGCCCGCCATCACCGCCTGGAAATGGGCGGTGGCCTGGGGCAAGAGGCGTTCCATGAAGAAGCGCGCCGTCATGACCTTGGCCTTGTAGAAGCCGTCCGGATCATCCTTCTCCAGCCTGGGCAGGGAAACCTCGGCCATGCGCGCCCAGAGATAGGCAAGCACGGTGAAGCCCATGAGCCGGAGATAATCCGTGGCGGCCGCACCGGCCTCATCGGGCCGGGCCATGCCGGTGCGGGCCACCTGGGCGGTGGCCTGCTGCAGCCGGCCAAAAACCTTGGCCAGCGGCTCGACAAATTCCGTCATGCCGTCCTTGTCGATGGTCTTTTCAATATAGGCCGAGATGGGGTGGAACAGCTGGCGCAGGTAGCGCCCGGCATGGGCGGGCATCTTGCGGCCCACCAGATCAAGGGCCTGAATGCCGTTGGTGCCTTCATAGATCTGGGCGATGCGGGCATCACGGACATATTGTTCCATGCCATGTTCGCGGATGTAGCCATGGCCACCGAACACCTGCACGCCAAGATTGGTCACGTCAAAACCGAAATCGGTCAGCAGAGCCTTCACCACCGGGGTGATGACGGCAATGAAATCTTCGGCGCGCTCACGCTCCCTGGCATCGGGGTGATGCTTGGACCGGTCGAGGGCCGTGGCCGCCCAGACCGAGAGCGCCCGTGAGCCTTCCACCAGAGCGCGCTGGGTGAGCAGCATGCGGCGGATGTCGGGGTGAACAAGGAGCGGATCAGCAGGCTTGTCGGGATATTTGGTGCCCGAGAGCGAGCGGCCCTGCAGGCGTTCCCGGGCATAGGCCACAGCCCCCTGATAGGAGGCCTCGGCCAGGCCCAGACCCTGCACACCCACCGACAGGCGCTCGGTGTTCATCATGGCGAACATGGCGCGCATGCCCTTGTGGGGTTCGCCCACCAGCCAGCCCCTGGCTTCGTCAAAGTTCAGCACACAGGTGGCCGACGCCTTGATGCCCATCTTGTGTTCGATGGAAGCGCAGGTGACGCCATTGCGCTCACCCGGCGTGCCGTCGTCCCTGGGCAGGAACTTGGGCACCAGGAACAGACTGATGCCCTTCACGCCCTTGGGCGCATCGGGCAGTTTGGCCAGCACCAGATGGATGATGTTTTCGGTGAGGTCATGTTCGCCCGCCGAAATGAAAATCTTGGTGCCGCTGATCTTGTAGCTGCCGTCGCCATTGGGCACGGCCTTGCTGCGCAAGAGGCCAAGGTCGGTGCCGCAATGGGGTTCGGTCAGGCACATGGTGCCAGACCAGGTGCCGTCCACCATTTTGGGCAGATAGGCCGCCTTCAAGGCGTCTGAACCATAGCCGTGCAGCGCCACATAGGCGCCATGCGACAGGCCCGGATACATGCCGAAGGACAGGTTGGCGGAGCAGATCATCTCCTCCATCAGCACGTTCACTGCCTTGGGCATGCCCTGGCCGCCATAGGCCGGATCGCAGGCAATGGAGGTCCAGCCGCCCTCACGGAACAGGGTGTAGGCGTCCTTGAAGCCCTTGGGGGTGCGGACCACGCCATTGTCCCAGTGGCAGCCCTCCTCATCGCCGGAGCGGTTGAGGGGGTGCAGCACCTCCTCACAGATCTTGGCTGCCTCGTCGAGCACGGGGTCGATGAGGTCGCGGGTGAAGTCCTCATAGCCCGGCAGTGTCGCCAGCTCGTCACCGGCGTTCAGTTCATAGAGGGCAAAGCGCATGTCGCGCAGGGGAGCCTTGTAGTTTGCCATGGGTTTTCTCCTCTTGCGGTCAGTTGCGCAGCGGCTTGCCGGTTTCCAGCATGTGGGTAATGCGGTCCAGCGAGCCTTCATTGTGAACGAGGTTCATGAAGCGGGTGCGCTCCAGCTCCAGCACATCGGCCTCTGTCATGGTCGTGAGAACATCGGTATCGCCACCCGACAGCACCTCGGCCAGTTCGCCCAGCACCACGAGGTCATAGTCGGTGGCCTTGCCCTGGCGGTGGAAGCCCTGCACCGCCATGTCCAGCGCCACCCGGCCCGAAGGCCCGGGCAGGTTGAAGGTGGGCGGCTCCGGCGGCTTGTAGTCCCTGGCCAGGTCGAGGGCCTTGGCCTTGGCGTCGGCCAGCAGGCGGTAGCGGTTCATGGTAATGCCGTCGCTGGGCCGCATGAACAGATAGTCCTTGGCCTCGGCGGCGGATTTTGCCACGGTGGCCACCGAGATGATCTCGAAGGCCTTGGCCACGGCGGGCATGGGGCCCTTGGGCAGGTTGCCAAGGGTGGCCCAGCGGTGGAGCATTTCCTTGCAGCCGCCCCAGCCGGGGATCAGGCCAACGCCCACCTCCACAAGCCCCGTATAGGTTTCGGCATGGGCCTGCACCGCGTCGGAGGCGAGCAGGATTTCGCAGCCGCCGCCCAGCGCCATGCCAGAAGGCGCCGAGACCACCGGGAAGGGCGCATAACGCAGCGCCATATAGGTGGACTGGCCGCCGCCCACGAGATTTTCAATCTCGCCCCAGGCGGCAATATTGGCGGCGAAGGCGGCCAGGCCGAGGTTGGCCCCGGCCGAGAAGTGGTTGCCCTCATTATAAACCACCATGGCCTTGTAGCTTTTCTTGACCAGAGCAATGGCCTTCATGAACAGCGCCATGGTGTCGGAATCGAGGGAGTTCATCTTGCTGGTGAATTCAAAGCACACCACGCCGTCACCAATGTCCCAGACGGCGGCAGAGCCGTTCTTGAGCAGCGGTTCGGAGCGGCGCTTGATATCCTCCAGCATGAGGACGCCATCGGGCCGCCGGATGGTGTGGTAGTTGCCGTCAAGGCCCATGACCTGACGCTCACCCTTGTCGATGCGGTAGAAGGGACGGCCCGCCGCCAGTTTGAGAATGGCGGGAACGGCCATGCCTTCCCTGGCCAGCCGGTCGGCAAACCACTGGCTGCCCAACTGGTCGATGAGCTCAAAGGGGCCGAACTTCCAGTTATAGCCGAGGCGCATGGCCTCATCGATGTCGGCAATGTTATCCGTCACTTCACCGGCGCGCGCGGCGGCATAGGCCAGCGTCGGACCCATGACCTGCCAGGCATAGCGGCCATGCTTGCTGTCATGGGAGAGGAGCCGGGCCAGGCTGCGGCCCGAATCTGCGATGGCATCCACCTCGGCCTTGCGCTGGGCGCGATACTGGCCGGAGACGAGGTCAAGGGCTTCCTTGCGTTTGCCCATCTCGCGGTTGAGACGGTAGAAGCCACCCTTGCCCTTGCGCCCGGTGTAGCCGTCCCTGATCAGTCTTTCAATCAGCGGCAGCGGCTTGTTCAGCGCGTGGAAGGGATCGTCCTTGGGCAGCGAGGCCGCCATGGAGGCGTTGACATGGGGCATGAGGTCAAGCCCCACCAGATCGAGCAGGCCGAAGACGCCGGTTTTGGGAATGCCCATGGGGCGGCCGATGATGGCGTCGGCCTCCTCAACGTCGAGGCCCGCCGCAAAGGCTTCCACCACCGCCGCCTGCAGCCAGAACACGCCGAGACGGTTGGCAATGAAGCCGGGGCTGTCCTTGCACATGACCACGCTCTTGCCGAGCTTGTGGTCGGCGAAGGCGGCAATGGCGTCAACCGCTGCCGGGGCGGTCTTGTCGCCCTGGACGATTTCCAGAAGCCGCATGTAGCGCGGCGGATTGAAGAAGTGGGTGATGAGGAAGTCGCGGGCGAAGCCTTCGCCCAGGCCGCGGGTGAGATCGGCCAGCGGAATGGTGGAGGTGTTGGACGACACCACGCTGCCCTTCTTCCGCAGCTTGTCGATCTTCTGATAGAGGGCCTGCTTGATGTCGAGGCGTTCGATGACCGCCTCCACGATCCAGTCGCAGTCCTTCAGCAGGTCGAGATGATCCTCGGTGTTGCCGGGGGTGACGAGTTTGGCCGCTGCCCGGTTCATGAAGGGGGCGGGATCGGCCTTGAGCATGCGCTCTATGGCGCCCTCGGCGATGGCGTTGCGGTTGTCTCCCTCCTTGGGAAGGATGTCGAGCAGCACCACGGGCACACCCGCATTGGCCACATGAGCGGCAATGCCGGCGCCCATGACGCCCGCGCCGATGACGGCGACTTTCCTGATGTCAGTCATCAAATGGCCTCCAGAATGGTGGCGATGCCCTGGCCGCCGCCGATGCACTGGGTGGCGAGGGCATATTTGCCCTTCTCGCGCTTCAGCAGGGTGGCGGCCTTGCCGACGATGCGGGCCCCGGTGGCGCCCAAGGGATGGCCCAGCGCAATGGCGCCGCCGTCAATATTCACCTTGGCCGGATCAAGGCCGATGTCGCGCATGGAGGCGATGGCCTGGGAGCCGAAGGCTTCGTTCAATTCCACCACATCAAGGTCGGAGGCCTTGAGGCCGGCGCGGGCCAGCGCCTTTTTCGACGCGCCCACCGGGCCGATGCCCATGATATCCGGCGCACAGCCGCACACGGCCACCGACTTCACCGCCGCAATCATCGGCAGCTTGTGCTTTTTGGCATAGCCTTCCGAGACGACGAGAAGTGCTGCCGCACCATCGGTGAGGGGCGAGGAGGTGCCGGCGGTGACCACGCCTTCGGCGTTGAAGGCGGGCTTCAGACCGGCGAGAATCTCCATGGTGGTTTCGGGGCGGATCAGGCCATCGGCGGTGACGGTGCCCTTGCGGCCCTTGATGGCCACGATCTCGTCGGCAAACTTGCCGGCTTCACGCGCGGCGGCGGCGCGGCGGTGCGATTCAACCGCCAGCTCCTCCTGTTCCTTGCGGGTGATCTTCCACTTGGCGGCGACATTTTCCGCCGTGTCGCCCATACCGATGTAGGCACCGGGCATGGCCTTGGCGAGGTCGGGGTTGGGCAGCGGGTTGAAGCCCATCATGGGCACGCGGCTCATGCTTTCCACACCGGCGCAGATGAAGGCGTCACCCGCCCCCATGGCGATGGCCCCGGCGGCCACATGCACCGAGGTCATGGACGAGCCGCAGAAGCGGTTGATGGTGGCCGCCCCCAGCGAAATGGGCAGGCCCGCCATGAGGCTGACCAGACGGGCGAGGTTGAAGCCCTGCTCGCCCTCCGGAAAGGCGCAGCCGAGCAGCAGATCTTCGAGGTCGGCGGGGTTCACGCCGGTCTTCTCCACCAGCGCCTTCACCACCTGGGCGGCCAGGTCGTCGGGGCGAACCGAGGCCAGTTCACCCTTTTTTGCCGCCGTGAAGGGCGAGCGCACATAGCCTGCGATAACGGCCTTGGTCATGTCTGTTCTCCGGTGTTCAATGATGGGATGGCGGGTTGTGGCCTCAGGCGGCGGAAATGCCCTTGGCCTTGAGGGATTCAATGGAAATGCGTTCCATGTTGCGCAGTTCGGTGAGGCTCTGCTGCACCGCCTGCAACTGGTCTTCAAGCAGGGTAATGCGGCCCCGCACCTTTTTCAGCAGGTGGTGCATCTGCTCCACCTGGGTGTGGTCCACCACATAGAGATCGAGGAATTCCTTGATCTCACGGAGCGAGAAGCCCATGCGCTTGCCGCGCAGAATGAGGATCATGCGCACCCGGTCGCGGTGGGTGTAGACGCGGGTCTTGCCCATGCGCTGCGGCAACAGCAGGCCCTTGTCTTCATAGAAGCGGATGGCGCGCGGGGTGACACCCAGATCCTGCGCCAGCTGGCTTACGGAATAGAGTTTGTCGGTCACGGTTATGTCATCCTCCAGCAAGGCGTGACGCTTGCGAGCGCCTTCCGCACCTAACGTCACCTTCAAGCCAAAATCATTCATCACGTCACTATTCCTCAGTTCTTCTGGGTCATGACTGCGGCTTCGGCGCTGCGCGCCTTTTCCTCATCCATCAGCACCTTCTTGGACAGCTTGCCCACCATGGTGCGCGGCAGTTCACGCCGGATTTCAATGATCTTCGGCATTTCCAGGCGCGACACCTGGTCCACCAGAAAGGCCTTCAGTTCATCGGCGCTGGCCGTTTTGCCTTCCTTCAGTTTGACGAAGGCCTTTGGCGCCTGGCCGCGATACTGGTCGGGAATGGCAATGACCGCAGCCTCCGCCACCGCTTCATGACGATAGAGCGCCTCTTCAATGACGCGCGGATAGACATTGTAGCCACCGCAGATGATGACTTCCTTCAGGCGGTCGACGATGAAGACAAAGCCGTCTTCATCAATGTAGCCGACATCGCCGGTGCGCAGCCAGCCATCCACCATCACATGATCGGTCTCGTCCGGCTTCTGCCAATAGCCGGCCATGACCTGCGGACCCTTTACGCAGACCTCACCCTTCTCGCCCTGGGGCACGGCTTTGCGCACATCCACCAGCGAGCGGATTTCAACGCGGGTGCCCGGCATGGGCAGGCCGATGGAGCCATCACGGACCGGACGGTCAAAGGGATTGCAGGTGGCCACCGGTGAACATTCCGACAGGCCATAGCCCTCCACCAGGCTGGCCCCGGTGATGCGCTCAAATTCCTGGCGCACTTCCAGAGGCAGGGGCGCACCCCCCGAAATGCAGGCGCGGATGGACCTGAGGTCGAGGGTGATGCCATTGGTGGCAATGTGGCGGTTGATGGCAATATAGATGGTGGGCACGCCGGGGAACATGGTGGGGCGTTTCCTGGCCATGACCTTGACGACCTGCTCGATCTCAAAGCGCGGCAGAAGAATGAGTTCAGCGCCCAGCGCCACGCCCACCAGCATGGCAACCGTCATGCCGAAGACGTGGAAGAAGGGCAGCGCACACAACATGCGCTCATCCTGCAGCTCAAAACACGACACCCACTGGCACAACTGTTCAACATTGGCAGAAATGTTGGCATGGGTGAGGACCGCGCCCTTGGGCACACCGGTGGTGCCGCCGGTGTATTGCAGCACGGCGATGTCCTGCTTCGGATTGATCGGCTCGGGGTGATCAAGACGGCCCGCCGCGAGCAGATGGTCAAAGGTCACGTGGTTTGAGTCATCCGGAATTGTGGCGATTTCGCTGCGCTTCAGCACCTTGAACAGCCAGCTCTTCACGGTGGGCAGAATGCCGCTCATGGGGCAGATGACGATCTTTTCCAGCGGGCTCTGGCCGAGCAGCGCTGCCACCTTGGGATAAATCTGCGCCAGGTCCAGCGTCACCATGATGGTGGTGCCGGAATCCTTTACCTGGTGAGAGAGTTCGCGCTCGACATAGAGCGGGTTGTAGTTCACCACCGTGCCGCCCGCCTTGAGAATGGCGAAATAGCAGACGACATGATAGGGCGTGTTGGGCAGGCACAGGCCAACCTTGACACCCTTGCCCACGCCGATCATGCGGAAACCCGCGGCGGCGCGGTTCACCATGTCACCCAGTTCGGCGTAGGTCCACTGGCGGCCGAGAAAATCCATGGCGGGCTTCTGGCTGTGGCTTGCCGCCGCCTGATCGAGAAATTCATAAAGCGGGCGCACCGGCACTTCCGGCAATGTGGTGGTCATTGGGTTCCTCCCGGCGGCCTGCCGCCGCTCGTTGGCGTTCCGCCCGCCAGGGGCGGTTTCAGTGGCATGGTCAGGTGATGGCCTTCACCAGGCGCATGGCCACCTCGAGGGAGCCCTGCACCTTGATGCGGCCCAGCGTGTAGCCCAGCATGGGGTCCATCTGGCCGTTGATGAGTTTGACAAGATTGTCGCGGCTGACCTTGATGGTGCAGTCGGGATCGACGCTGCCATCTTCGGCCAGCGCCGCCGGAGCCTGGCGGGCATCAATGGTATAGCCCCCCTCGCCCAGGTCAAAGCGCACCACCGCGTTGAGGCGCGACAGCTTGGGCAAGGTTTCCTGCACGATGGATTCAATCTCATCAGACACGGCGCACCCTCCCGATTATGACCTTATGTTGACGTGTACGTAAACACGATGGGAAATGATGTCAATGGGATCTCTTCAAGCGACCAAAACGAATCCGCTCATGAAGAAATGCAAAAACTCTCATAAAGCATGGGCTATTTTGCTGCACGTGCGAAATGAGGCGGGGTGTTCTGGCCGCTGACTGCTGACCTTGTGTTTCCGGTGAGGCTTTTCACCTCACTTTTAATGCCGCTAGTTCACGTATAGGTTATTGGCTATCCCAGTTCATGTCCGCGCCGCCCCTCTAGGGCGGCTGGCAGGGGCGGTGGGCACTGACAGGGGGGATGCGCATCCGCCCGGCTGCACCACCCACCGTTGCGTTGTCGCAGAACCTTCGATCACCTGCAGAAAACCCGGTGAATTCATTGCGTTCGGTCACAAACTCGCCACTTTACAAATCATAACGGGACGACCAAATGTTGCACTGCCGCAAGACCGGCCCCTCAGGACCATGACCCTCAATCGCCGACACCTTCTGCACGCAGCCACGCGCCTGGCGGCACTGGCCGTTCTCATCCGGCAGGGAACGCTGCCGGCACTGGCTGACGCCGCCCCCCTGCTCACCGGCAAGCCCACGGAATTTCCCGACGACTACGTGCGCACACTGGCCAAGGAACTTTCCGGCAAACCCTTCAAGGATGAGACATTGGCCCTGCCGGAGGGGCTCGACAAGCTTACCTATGACCAATACCGCAACATCCGCTTCAACCCCGACCGGTCCATCTGGAAGGGAGAGGCGCATGGCTTCTCCTTCGATCTTTTTCATCCCGGCTTTCTGTTCACCCGGCCGGTGGACATCCATGTGGTGGAGGCAGGCCAGCAGGCGCGGCTCAACTACGATCCCAGCCTGTTTGTCTTCGGCGCCGATGTGAAGGTGCCGGACGGCAAGACCGATCTGCACTATGCCGGCCTGAGGCTGCGTTATCCCATCAATGCTGCGGGCATTTTTGACGAAGTGGCCGTGTTTCAGGGCGCGTCCTATTTCCGCGCCGTGGGCAAGGGGCTTCTCTATGGCCTGTCGGCGCGCGGCCTGGCCATTGGCGTGGGCCAGCCCACGGGCGAGGAGTTTCCCTTCTTCCGCGCCTTCTGGGTGCGCAAGCCTGAAGCGCCTGCCGGTGTCATTGTGGTGGAGGCCCTGCTGGACAGCCCGTCCATAACCGGCGCCTACCGCTTCTCCATCAAGCCGGGCGAAGACACGCAGATCGACGTGGAGATGACCCTTTATCCGCGCCGCGACCTGGAGCAGGTGGGCATTGCGCCGCTCACCTCCATGTATCTGTTCAATGCGATGAATCGTCCGTTGGCGGACTATCGCAATGCGGTTCATGATTCCGACGGGTTGATGATGCTCACCGGCACCGGTGAATGGCTGTGGCGGCCGCTCGCCAATCCGAAGTCGCTGCAGGTTTCAGCCTTTCAGGATCTTTCACCCCGCGGTTTCGGGCTGATGCAGCGCAGCCGGCGCTATGAGGATTTCCTTGATCTGGAAGCCAGATATGAGCGCCGCCCCAGCCTGTGGGTGGAGCCCATCGGCGATTGGTCAACGGGTGCGGTGGAGCTTTATGAGATCCCCACCCAGTTTGAAACCAACGACAACATTGTGGCGCTGTGGCACCCGAAGGAGCCGCTGAAGAAGGGTGAAAGCCGGGCCTATGTCTATCGCCTGCACTGGTGCCCGCAGTGGCCGCTGGTGGCTCCGAAGCAGCCCGCAACAGTGGTGTTCTCCGGCTCCGGCATTGATGTGGACTACGCCAAGAATCCGCCGGAGATCAATCCTGATCTGCGCCTTTATGTCGTTGAGTTTTCCGGCGGTGACAACATCGTGACGGCCACTGCCGATGTCTCGGCCAGCGCCGGGGTTGTTTCCAATGTGGTGGTCTATGCCAATGACCAGGCGCAGACCACGCGGCTCACCTTCCGCCACGATGCGCAAGGAGCCGAGCTGGCAGAACTCCGGGCAGTGCTGAAGCGCGGTGAAACCAAGGTGAGTGAAACGTGGCTTTACCGCTGGACGAGGGCCTGACACCGCCGGAACACCGACTGGCCATGCCGGTGCAGTCACTGCGTGACTGGCCAGGCGGGGCTCGTGTCCTGGCGTCTCATCACGGCACCAATCTGGCGCGGCTGTTTGTCTTCGGCATGACCGGCATCATCACCGCGCTTGGCACCTATGGCATGTATCAGGTGATCAGCCCGGTCAATGTAACCTGGCTTCAGGCGGTGTTTGCCGCCCTGTTCGCGCTCACCTTCACCTGGATTTCCTTTGCCTGCGCTTCGGCCATTCTGGGTTTCTTTCTGCTGCTGACCGGCTGGCACCGGACACCCGTTCTGGCGGCTGCAGACCAGATGGGGCGCAATGCCCTTCTCATGCCGATTTACAATGAAGATCCCGCCCGCGTCTTCGCCACGCTGGAGCGCATGGTGCGCGACCTTGCAGAACGTGGAGCGGTCGCACACTTCGCCCTGTTCATTCTTTCCGACACCCGCAAGGACGACGCGGCCGCGCGCGAGGAAACGGCCTTTGCCGATCTCCGCCAGCGCATCGGCGGCCTGCTGCCGGTCTATTACCGCCGGCGCTCGGTCAATCATCACCGCAAGGCCGGCAATATTGCCGATTTTGTCACGCGCTGGGGCGGGGCCTTTGACCACATGGTGGTTCTGGATGCCGATAGCGACATGACGGCCGAGACCCTGACAACACTGGCACGCGCCATGGCCGCCGACGCCACGGCCGGCATCATTCAGTCTCTGCCGCATCTGCGCAATCAATGGACGCCCTATGCGCGCATGACGCAGTTTGCCGGCCGGGTCTATGGGCCAGTGGTGGCGGCGGGTCTGGCCTCATGGCATGGCCGGGACGGCAATTACTGGGGTCACAACGCCATTATCCGGGTTGCGGCCTTTGCCGAGGCGGCCGGCCTGCCGGAGCTTCACGGCCGCAAGCCCTTCGGCGGCCATGTGCTCAGTCACGACTTCATCGAGGCCGCGCTGATGCGGCGGGCGGGCTGGGCGGTCTACATGCTGCCTGATCTGCTTGGTTCCTATGAGGAGACGCCACCCTCGCTGCTTGATCTCGCGGTGCGCGACCGGCGCTGGGCGCAGGGCAATCTTCAGCACATGAAGATTGTTGGCGCGAAGGGTCTGCACTGGATCAGCCGCGTTCATCTCATTCAGGGCATCATGTCCTATCTCGCCTCGCCGCTGTGGCTCATGCTGCTGCTGGCGGGCCTGACCCTGGCCATGGTGGCGCGCTATACCGAACCCAATTATTTTCCTGATGGCTTCTCGCTGTTTCCTGCCTGGCCGGTGTTCGATCCCGTGCTGGCCTTGCGGCTGCTCATCATCACCGGCATTGTTCTTTATCTGCCCAAGCTGCTTGGCGTCATTCTGGCCTGGCGTGATCCCGACCTGCGGCGCGGCTGCGGCGGCGGCATGGGCCTGTTGCGCAGTGTGGCGGGCGAAACTGTTCTGTCCATGGTGCTGTCGCCCATCATGATGCTGATTCAGACCCGCTTTGTCCTTGATGTCGTCATGGGGCGGGATTCCGGCTGGAATGCGCAGAACCGCGAAAGCCGCGAAGCACCCCTCTCGGCCTTTGTGAAGCCGCATGCGCTGCATATGGCGGCGGGGCTGGCCTTTGCCGTTCTGGCGCTGCTGATCTCGTGGCAAACGCTGTTGTGGTTCCTGCCCATCATCAGCGGGCTGGTGGGGGCACCGCTGCTGTCATGGTGGACAGCCAGGGTTGCCGCCGGTGTGCAGCTTTACGACAGCAACGTGTTCCGCACGCCCGACGAAGCGCAGGCCGCCCGCCCTGCCCGCAGCCATGGGCATGAATGATGCGCCCGCCCGCCACCGCCGTTCAGCGCGGCCTGTCCTGGTTTGTCAAATGGGGCTTTGCCTATCTGCTGCTGCTCGCGGTGCTGACCCTGCTGGGCCGGTGGTGGCCAGACTATCTTCAGGGCCGGACATGGTGGCATTTCATGGCCACACGCATGGTGGTGGCCATGGTGATGGTGGCCGCCGTGGCAAGCCTGGTGCGGCTGGTGCCCGCAGCCCTGCTCACGGCTTCTGGCCTGCTCAGCATCGGCATGGCCTCGGCGGTGAAGCGGGCGGCAACGGGCGAGCCTCTTCAGGTTTCTGACTTTTTTCTGGCCGGCCAGGGCACACACCTCACCGGCTATGTGAGTGTGCCGCAATGGGCGGTGGCAGCACTGTTCATCCCGGCCCTTGCCTATGCGCTCATGCGGACGCGCCTGCGCTGGTGGAGCGGGCCGGCCCTGGTGCTCTGTGTGGCGTTGCTTTCCACTTACCGGCTGGAGCGGGTGAGCACATGGATTCACGACAACGCCTGGTGGATCGGCGTGGAGAACCTGACCTTCAGCCAGGCGGAAAGCGAGCGCATGAACGGGCTTGCCACCCATCTCTATTTCTCGACGGCGGGGCTGCGTCTGAAAACCCATGGGCCTGATGAGGTGGCCGCGGCAATGGCCGCGCTGGACACCGCCGCTCCGCCGGCGCCGCGCGCAACGCCTGCGCCTGACATTTATGTGGTGCTGGGCGAGGCCTGGTGGCGCGATCCGTCAGACAGCTTTTCACCGCTCAATCTTCTGAAGGACATGGGCGCCGTGGAGGGCACCATGATCTCGCCGGTCTATGGCGGCACCACCCCCAATGCGGAATTCGAGGTGCTGACGGGCGTGCCGATGCGATCCTTCCCGTCCGGCATCATTCCGTTCCAGCACTATGTGAGCTATTTCTCACCCGGCCTGCGCAGCCTGCCATCGCTGCTTGCGGGCCTTGGCTATGCGGCTCATGCCCATCACAATTTTACGGCCACGTTCTGGCTGCGGAATCAGATTTACCCGAAAATGGGCTTTGCCAGTTTCAGCAGCCGTGACGACATGACGCTGGTGACGCAGGCCAATGGCTGGCCCACCGACCAGGGGCTTTACAGCCATGTGCTGGAGCGCACTGCCACTGCCAGCGGACCGCAGCTTAACTTCATTGTCACGGTGGAAACCCACGGTCCCTATGCGGAAGACCGCAACATTGACCGCATTGACGGCGTGGTTCACCCCGGCATTACCGACTATCACAACCGGCTTTCACAGGCTGTAACCTCGTTCAGGAATTTCGAGGCCGCCTTGAGGGCGCGGGGGCGGCCCTTTGTGCTGGTGGCCTTCGGTGACCACCTGCCGGGCCTGCGCAATCACCAATGGACCATGGGCTACCGCAAGGAGACAGACCCGCGGCTGCACAGTGTGCCGCTCATTGTCTCCTCCAACAGCGAAAACGTGTCATCCCTGCGTGACCGGCTGATGGGGCGTCCGCTGTACTGCCTGTCGCCGGTGCTGGTGGACTGGCTGGGGCTTGATGTGCACGACCGCTACTTCGCCCATGTGGTGAAGCGCTGCGCCGATGCGGCTGACCCGGCCCTGCTGCCTGCGCAAGCCGTCATTCAGAACCAGTTGTTCACCCGCTGACAGGACGGAGCGCCAGTGCCCAGGCGCGGCAGAGTCATTCCTTGCGCAGCACGACGCGGAAGCGGTTCTTTTCCTTGAATTCGGCAATGCGCAGCTTGGACAGGCGGCGCAGCCCGCGCGACAGGGTTTCAGGCGTTGTGCCAGCCAGAGCAGCAATGTCACGCTTGCGGAACGGCGTATCCACCTCGACCATTTCCCCCTCGCCCTTGGCGTCACCGGCCAGGTGAACCAGGGTGCGATAAACACGGTCGGGCACATCAAGCGTGGCAAGACGGAAGATATGCTCCTCATAGGAGCTGGTCTGAATGGCTGCCTGCTGCATGAGCTCCATCAGAAGTGCTTCGCTTTCGCGCAGCACCGCCTCAAAGCGTTCAGCGGCGATGACCACCACCTCGCACGCGGTCATGGCTTCGCAACTGCTGCGGTGGCTGCCGCCATTCAACAAATCCTGCCAGGCCAGAAGCGAGCCAGAACCATGATTGCCGAACATGGCCATGCGGCCGGCTTCATCAATGCGCTCCAGCACCATCATGCCGCGCAGAATGAGATAAACCGATGTGACCGGCGTGCCCTGGTGGAAAACATAGGAGCGCGGGCGAAGCGGCGTTATGACAGCACTTTCCTGCGGGAACAGCCGCCTGATGACCTGAACCAGAGGTTCGTTCTTGGCAGCCGGCGGGGCTGCGGGTGCAGATTTCATTTCGGCCATTTGGCTGATCTTTCCAGACGAATGACATTATTGGGACGGTCGGTCATGACCGGCAGCAGAATTTCGAGGACATTGCCCCCGGTGGGGGTTACCTGGGACTGCATGAAGCCCTGCGCGCCATCAACGACTACGCGGACAATGGCCAGCGACAAACCTTCACCCCGGTTTGCACCCTTGCGCATAGTGTTCAATTGCAGCACCTTCGACAGTGTTCCGGGGGCGGCCACATGTTCATCGGTGATGGTGATGGACAGATGCTCGCGCGCATGAAATTCACGAACAGCGGTGGTTATCGACACCAGGCCGCCTTCGGCGCGCACGATTTCTGAAACGTGATTCATCAGATGGCTGATCATGTGGCCGATTGCCTCGGGATCATGCGACACCCGCGCGTTCCGTCCGCCGAAGCTGCACTCAAGGCTGGCATCGCCAAGCCCGCTGGCCGGCAGGGCGGAGAAGGCCGCCGCCAGCTCATCGACCACGGCTATGGGTTGAACCGCACGGCTCTGGTCGAGGGTGCGGTCCAGCTGCGCGGCCAGCCGTTCGGTGCGCAGCGCAATGGCATGAACTTCGCGCGCCTTGGCATGCAGCGGTGATCCCTCCGGCAGGGAGCGGATGAATTCCTCGGCATTGGCGCGCAAGGGCCCCCACAACTGGGCCAGTTCATTGCCAATGCCTGCGGCCATGCGTTTGGTGGTTTGCGACAGACGCAGCCGATCAAATTCATCCTGCAGGCGGCGACGCTCGATCTCGGCGTGCTTGGCATCAGTCACATCCAGCGCCACGCCGTCCCACAGGCGGCCATTGTTGGTGTGGACCGGAGTGGCCAGGATGCGCACCCAGATGGTCGGCTGACCCGGTTTGCGCAGCAGGCGGCATTCAAAGTCGAGAGAGCCCCCCTCCATGCGGCGCAGCATGTGCATCAGCGACAGGCGGTCACCGGGCTCGACACAGGCGCGCAGCACCGAGCCCAGGCTGCGGTCCACCACGTCCTGATCACGCAGGCCGAGCAACTGATAGAATTTGCGGCTGACACCGACCACCCGCACGGGCGCTCCCTCCATCTGGGCCACGCGGAAGACAATGCCGGGCAGGCTGTCGAGCGTGGTGCGCAGGCGATCGGCCGTTTCGGTGCCGCGGCGCGCTTCCAGAAGGTCGCCCTGAATGAGCCGCTCGCGGAGTGCTGCAATGTCACGTGCCAGCCCGCCGATGTCATCACGGTCACGAATGTCAGGCAGTGCAACCAGTCTTTCGCCGTTGGCCAGCCGACGCAAGGCCAGCCCGAGACGTTTCAGGGGCGGCACCACGCTGAGCCCCAGCAGCGACAGGAAGGCGAGCGACAGGAACAGGGCCAGAAGCACGCTGCCGCCCACCACGGTTACATGCTGATTGGCCTGAAGTTGCAGGGCGGCGGCCTGGGCAATGATATCGGCAGCCACATTGCGCTCAACCGCGCGCATGCGCTCCAGCCTGAGGGCAGTGGTTCTGGACCAGCTTTCCGGGCTGGGCAGATCGGCCGAGCGGACAATGGCGTCACGCATGCTGTCCAGCATGGGCGAGGTGGCCATGGCTTCCTCAAACAGCGTGGCGGAGCGGTTGTCGGCCAGCGACATGAAGGTTCGGCCCAGGGTTTCCTGCTCGGTAGCAAACTGGGTGATGAAGCGGGGGTCATGGGTGGTGACGTTGACCTTCACACCGGCAAGCAGCGATGTGCCGAGCAGGCGTTCGGCGCCGGCGCGTTCGGCCGCCTTGAGCAGAAAGCCGTAGGAATTCACTGACCGGGTGACAACCGAGCCATCGAGCGTGCGGTTCACCGCCGGCACAACGGCCATCAGATCGGAAACAATGGTTTCGTAATATTCAATGGTGCTGAACACATCATAGGAACCGGTCTGAACATCCGAGCGCGACCGCCCGATGAGCGCCAGCGAGTCTTCCGCGTTGCCCAGAACCTCCACCACGGCCGGATCCGGAACCTCGCTGCGCATGGCAGCCGCGGCATCGTGGAAGGCTTTGATTTTCTCGTTGGTGCGCACGATCTGGGCATCGAGATAGCTCCGGTCCTGATGGGGCGAGCCCACCACGAGGATGGCCTTGTTGCCCTCCTCCTGCAGTTCCTGAACAAGATCACCCAGGCTCTCATCAACCCGAACCACATGCTGCAGCCAGGCGGCGGTGCGCCATTTGTCCACCAGGCCCGACAGGAACATGGAGGTGAGCGCCAGCATGATGGCCAGCGGAATGGCGCCGATGAGAACCAGCCGCCAGCGCAGCGGAATGAGGGCGAGGCGCAGGCTGCGCAGGAAGCGGCGGCGCGGATCGCGGCGCATCTGCTGCTCGGCGATGGCGCCATCCTGGCGGGTGATGTGATCAAACAGCCAGGCCCGGACAAATTCAATGATCCGTCCCACCTGCTCGGCGTCGCGCACATCAAGCGGATGCGACATGATCCACGAACGCGAGGTGAGAAATTCGGAGTGGCGGCGATCGAGATCACGGAAGCCCTGGTCGCGCAGAATGCGCGATTCCATGTCGAAGTGCTGGTCAAAGGCCGTCAGGAAGGAACGGAGCAGCCTGGTGACGGCGCGCGCATGGCCGCTGGCATGGGCTGTTTCCAGTTTCTCGAGATGGGCAATCAGGCGCGCGTGATCAGCGTCGATTTCAGTGATCCCGACCCTGACATACTCATAGTCCATGCCACTCATCGTTTCTCACCCGCATGCGGGTTGCTGGGAACGGAAACACAGCCCTGCGACCTGCTGTTTTCAGCCCCGCGCAGTGGTTGGGAGTTTAGGGAAAAAGCCCTGTTCCGGGACTGTGTCAGGACAGCGCAGGCGAGCCGGAGCAGGCCGCTTTCCTGTTTCAAAATTTTCCAATAACAATTTGATATAATGATGTATTTTCGAATTGAACAAGATGGTTACGCGGTGACGTTGCGGCGCGCCAGACCGACCAGAGCAAGGGCCGTGACATTCATGATGACAGCATAGATCAGGGCCGGCACGGCAAGCTCTGTCCGGCCCAGAACCGTGACCGCCACGAAGATGGCAATGGCGGCGTTCTGCAGGCCGCATTCAACGGCGGCGGCCAGGGCTTGGCCCGCTGACAGGCCGACCAGACGCAGCGACAGGCCGGCTGTCACTGCCCCCAGATTAAGCGCCAGGGCGGCGGCACCCAGGCTGCCGAAATGCTGAAGCATGACGGCACGGTTGGCCCAGAAGGTCGTCAGCACAATGAGGGCGAAGACGAGGCGGGCGGCACGCTCCAGCCCTGCCTGCCAGCGCCTCACACCGGCGGCAAAGCGGCGCTGAAGCCACAGGCCCAGTGCAAGCGGCAGGGCTGCCACCGCCGTGACCCCCAGCGCCAGGCGTAGCGTGGCACCGGCAAGATCAAACCCGGCCGCGCCCGAAAGCGCCCCCGAGAGGGACAGGACGACAGGCAGGCTCACCGGCGCCAGCAGGCTGGTCGTGAGGGTCATGGCGGTGGAAAGGGCCAGGTCGGCGCGGGCCAGCAGCGCCACATAGTTGGATGTGATGCCGCCAGGGGCCGCGGCAATGACCAGAAGGCCAAGGGCCAGTTCAGGCGGCAGGGCAAAGATCCGGTTCAACAGCAGGGCAAGCAGCGGCAGGACCAGCATCTGAACAGCAAGGCCCAGCAGAAGGGCTCGCGGGTGGCGGAAGGTGAAGGCGAGACTTGCGGCCTCCAGCCGCAACCCCACAACCAGCATCAAAAAGGCCAGACCGAACCCGAGCATGAACCCCTCAATCAGCCCCGCATAGAAGCCGGGCGACTGCGCCCCCGCCCTGACGAAAGTCAAGGCTGCGGCGGCAGTTGGGATTAGACTGGGCAGCAATCTTCCAGGAGTGATACCGTGCTGCGCCGCCATTTCCTCGCCCTTGCCTGTTCGGTCATGCTGCCTCTCGGTGTGCGTGCCGAAGATTCCGCCCCTGCCGCTGCCGACGCCGGCGAGGCGCCTGTGTCACGCCGTTTCATGATGCAGGATGTGAACGGCGAGGTGGTGACCGACGAAAATCTGAAGGGGCGCTATACGCTGATCTATTTCGGCTATACCAACTGCCCCGACATCTGCCCCACCAGCCTGCTGGTGCTGGCCAATGCCCTGAAGGCATTGGACAAGGACAAGAAGTCCGAGAAGGTGCTGCCGCTGTTCGTCACCGTTGATCCCGACCGGGATACGGCCAAGCACCTTTCTGAATATGTCCAGTCGTTCGATGAGCGCATTGTGGCACTGCGCGGGCCCAAGGCCTACACCGATGCCATGGTGAAGGCCTATAATGCCAAATATGAGATCAAGCCCGCCGACCCCGATGATCCCACCCACTACACGGTGGACCACACCGCCTCCATCGCACTGGTGGGGCCGGATGGCGTGCTCATCAAGCGCTACCCCTACGGCACAACGGCCGAACAGATGGCCGAAGACCTGGCAAAGGTCATGGCGGCTCATCCGGCACCCTGAGGTGAAGCGGGCGGTTGCTTCGGCGCTGGCGGCACTTCTGCTGGCGGTGGCGGTGCGCGCCGATGCTGTTTCGCTGCCGGCCGCCGATGTGATGGTCATGGCTGCGGCCCGCACCATCGACGGTCTGGCCATGCGCGATGGCGAGGACCGGTCCGTCAGCCTGTCGGCCTATCGCGGCCGCGTGGTGGTGCTTAATCTGTGGGCGCCCTGGTGCCTGCCCTGCCGCAAGGAAATGCCGGAGCTTGCGGCGCTGCAGAAACAGCTGAGGACGGACGGTGTTGTGGTGGTGCCATTGGCCTTCGACTGGAAGGGCAAGATTGGCGTGCGCCAGTTCTATGCCGAAACCGGCATCAGCAATCTGCCGGTGCTGGTGGGCGATGGCGAAAATCTGAAAGAGGTGACGGGACTTTCCGGCCTGCCCACCACACTCATTCTGAATGGCAGGGGCGAACATGTGGCCACCGTTGCGGGGGCGGCGCAGTGGAGCGATGAAAAAACCCTGGCCTGGCTGAAAAACCTGAGCAGCCGCTGATCAGACCAGGTCGGTGCGGGCAAAGCGCCAGAAGCCGAGGGCCGCAAAGGCCAGGCCCAGCAGGGCCGGATAGGCCAGCGCCCAGACGACATAGCCGGTTACTCCGAAATGATCGAGAATGACATAGGAGGCCGGGCCCAGGAGAATGAGCTGCGGGTCAAACAGGATCATGGCGGCGGTGCGGAAGGTTTGCAGCGGATTGGCCAGCGCCAGGCCGACGATGAAGGCCGGATCAAACTGGGCGCGAATGAGGATGGAGAGCAGAAACAGATCGAGCAGCGCCACCAGAATGAGCCAGATGGCGAGCGATACACCCAGCGCCACTTCGGTGGAGCGCGCCAGGCTGGAGATGAGGAAGGCCAGACCCAGGAAGCACAGGGCAAGAGCCGCAATCAGCCCGGCATAGAGGCTGACATGTTGCCACGGCAGACCGTGGCCCCGAAGCGCCCCATAGACAAGGGCCAGCAGCAAGGCACCCACCACCGGCAGCACCACCAGCAGAAGGCGGCCGAGAAACTTGCCCCAGTACCACTGGCTCAGCGCTACCGGGAAGGACAGCATATATTCAAGATTGCCGGCCTCGCGGTCGCCCACCAGCGAGCGGGCCGTGGTGACCAGAATGAACAGCGGCAGCACGGCCATGGTGATCTGGATGTAGGTGACGAGCAGGCGCGACAGGCCGGTGAAGCCCAGCACGCGCGATTCGGAAATGCCGGTGAGCGCCAGCAGGGCCATGAGGCCGAAAAACACCAGCGCATAGAGGATGAACCAGCGCGAGCGGACGGATTCCTGGAGTTCAAGCCTGAGGGCGAGCCACAGGCCACGGACGAAGGACAGGCTCACGGTTGGGGGGTCTCCCCCGGATTGCAGCGGCCAGACATGCCGCGGGCCAGCGCCTGCTGGCTCATGGTGGAAAAATCCACCGTCTTCTCGGTCTTTTCTTTCACGGCGGCAAAACCATAATCCATGGGGCTTACCGTGCCTGGCATATAGAAGGCCTGGCGGGCGTCAAGCCATTCCCCACCACTGACGCTGTCCATCACCCAGAATTCAACGGCCGGGTCAGCCCGCCAGCTCTGCATGTCGAGCCAGTTCACGGCGTCACCAATGTCATCGAATTTCACCAGCATCCGGTCTGGCCCACCACGGATTTCTGCCGCATAGCGCGGGTCGGAGATGACCATGCCGCACATGGCGCAGACTTCGCGGGAATAGTGAATGTCCTCCGGTCCCTCGCTCTGGCGGCGGCAGCCTGCCACGGCCAGCGGCAGACCGATCAGAAAGACCAGGCTTTGACGGCGGGAACAGTCACGACACATGGCGGCGTGCCTTTCTGGCCGGTGGCGGTTTCGGTGCCTCGCCGAAGTGGAAGGCGTCAACCACACTGGCATAGCGCGAGATCATGCCGAGGAAGCGGTAGTAGTCGGCGGCAGGAATGCTGCCAGTGAAGGTGAGCGGGCGGCTTTCGCCAAATCCCCACTGGAGAAGCGCGCGGGCAAAGGGATCATGGGCTTCGCGCAGCCGGACGGTTGCGGTGCGGGCATCACCCGCCGTCAGCCGGTCGGCCACCGCGTCGTCGAGCACAATGCGGCCACGGTCAAGCTCAATGACGCGATTGACCAGCGGCGCCACCTCTTCCAGCCGGTGACTGGCAATGATCATGGCGGCGTCCTGGCGCGCTGCCAAAAGGTCGATGAAGGCGGCGCGGGCGGCCGGATCAAGATTGGCCGCCGGTTCATCGAAGATGAACAGATCGGCGGCGCGGGCCAGCGCAATGGTGACCAGCACCTTCTGTTTCTGGCCGCCGGACAGGCGGTTGAAGGGCTGATGGGCCACGGCATCAAGTTCAAGCCCCAGGCCCTGGGCAATGCTGGTCATGCGGGCCGGATCAGCGCCGGTGCTGTTTTCGGCAAAGCGCACCAGTTCGCCCACCGGCATGCGCAGGGGCGGCGGCAATTGCGGCACGAAGGCAATGCGCGCCAGCACCTTTTCGTCGCGGCGCATCGGTGCTGCACCGTTGAAGGCAATGGCACCCTCATAATGGTAGTGGCCGAGCAGGCAGCGGAACAGTGTGGTCTTGCCGGCACCGTTTGAGCCCACCAGGGCAATGCGGTCGCCATCACCGATGGCAAGGTCGATGGCATCCAGAACCGCCCGGTGGTCAAAACGCTTGCTGAGATTGCTGGTGGTGATCACGGTGCCTCTCAAATGATCTTGTCGAGGCCGCGCAGTTTGAAACGCAGCGCATTTTGCGGGCAGGCGTCAATGCACATGCCGCAGCGGGTGCAGTCGGCGCCGATATATTCAAAGGCATCGGAGGCATAGCCCATCTTGGTCACCTCCAGCACATGCGGCACCAGACAGACCTTGCGGCACTCTCCTTCGTGCAGGCATTTTTCAAGATTGTATTCCACCTGCAAGGGCGAAATGGCACCGGTGATGCCATAGCTCAGGCCGATGGGGCAGACATAGCGGCACCAGAAGCGGCGTGAGTAGAACACCTCGATGCCCAGCAGGAACAGAACCCAGAGCAGCGCTATGGTGGGCCCATAGATGAGTGCGCGGCTGACGATACCCACCGGGTTTACATATTCAAACACAGTGTAGCCGGTGATGGCGGCAAGGGCCAGAAACACAAACCACAAAACCGCGCGGAGTGTGCGGTGAAAGGCGTGATCCTTGGCCCAGCCGCGTGCGGCCAGCTTCAGGTGCAGCCATTCGGCCCATTCGGCAAGAAGATGGTAGGGACAGATCCACGAACAGAAGGCGCGGCCCCCCACCAGCCACCAGGCGATGACCACAGTGGCGGTGCCGATCACCAGATTGATCATCACCTCCTTGTAGGCGAGCATGACCTGAAGCGCACCGTT
This sequence comes from uncultured Alphaproteobacteria bacterium, assembly GCA_937873445.1. Taxonomy (GTDB): domain Bacteria; phylum Pseudomonadota; class Alphaproteobacteria; order Rhizobiales; family Aestuariivirgaceae; genus Aestuariivirga. The sequence continues at coordinate 122,625 of CALMWF010000008.1, read as the reverse complement.
AAGGTCGGCCATATGGAAGCCGACGAAGCGCGAGGCGGTGAGCGCGCCCTCCACCAGCTGCACATCAAACCAGTAGGAGACGATGAACAGCAGATTGAGAATGACGATGGATGCCCAGCGCCGGTACTTCCACTTGTTGGAAAAGACTGGGTGCTCGTGCTCATGGGCGATCTTCTCCTTGCGCAGCTTCACCTGCTCCGGAGTCTTCTTGTACTTCATCAGCGCCTTGCCGGCGGGGGTCACCTCGCCGGGTTCAGGCTTTCTTGGCGCGGCACCAAACATGAGGGCGAAGGAGCGGAAAAACCTGTTCATGCGGCGCGCTCCTTCACAATCTTCGGATCGACCACAATGGCTGCCGGCTCGGCCGGACACATCATTTCGCAGGCGCCACAGCCCACGCATTGCGAAGTGACCACCGGCATGCGGCGTTTGTCGCCCGCGTGGGCGCTGACCGGCTGCAGCGAAATGGCCCCGGTGATGGGACACTCACGCACACAGAGATCACAGATCTCGAGATCATAGCTGTGGTCGGCTATGCGCACCGGGGTCCAGCGGTCCACCTCGACATAGCGGTGCAGGCCCTTGAAATCGCCACTTCGCGCGGCGCCCTTGAAGCCTTCTCCGCGCATGGCAAGGCAGGCATCGGGCCGGGCCAGACGCGCCACACCCATGCGCACTTCTTCCTTCCTGGCAATTTCGTGGGTCAAGGCACCGGTGGGGCAGGCCAGCACACACTGCACCGCATCGCAGGAGAAATCGCAGGCCTGGGTGCGGGCATCAATATAGGGAACACCGATGCCGAAACCTTCATCACCATCAGCAAGCTTGATGGCCTCCACCGGGCAGACCTGAACACACTGGCCGCACTTTATGCAGGCTGAAAGAAACTTTTCCTCGATCAGGGCACCGGGCGGGCGCAGGCGGCTAAACAGCTTCGTGAGAATGGGATAGTAGCCCACCAGCGACAGGCTGACCATGGTGATCCCCGCTCCAACGGAGCGCAGGAACATGCGTCGCTTCTCCAGTTCACGGCTGGACATTTTCTTCTTCGGCACCACTTCGGCGGCCTTGATTTCGTCGGTCATTGCAAAAGCTCCAGGGCGCTCTTTGGCGCATCCTTGGCAAAGTCAGGCAGGTGCACCAGCGGCTTGTCCTCGCGCAGCAGCAGGCGTGGTTCGGTGAAGGGTGCCAGACGCTCGACAAAATCCAGAGCCTCAAGAGCGAAGCTGGCCCGGAAAAAGGCGGCGTCTTTCACCTCCATCCACAGCCGGTCGGCGTAGTTGTAAATCTCATAGGGACTGTCCCCCAGGCCGTCCCCATCGCGGTCAAATCCGGCATAATCATCCCAGTGGTTGCCCTTCCAGGATTCGCGCAGGGCGGTGCCGCCGCCGCGCACCGCAACCTGAGTGAAGTTGGACAGAAAGGCGTTGCCGGTGAAAATATTGCCTTCCCAGTCGGTGTGAAACTCAACGCCCATGCCGTTATAGGCGATGCGGTTGCTTTCGAACTGATTGGTGGCATCCGGGTCATAGGGCGAGATGTCAAGGAAGATGCCCACGGCATTGCCGACAATGTCATTGTTGGCGATGGTGACACCGCTCGACTCCTTGAAGCCCACACCCATGCCGGAGGCGCCCCAGGAGCGGAGCAGGCGGTTGTGGCGCACGTCAATGTCGTTGGAATACATCAGAAACACACCCACCACGCAGTCGGCAATCTCGTTTCCGAAGACATGGTTGTGGTGGGCATACATGAAGTGAATGCCATAGCGGCCATTGTGAATGGTATTGCCGGTGATGGTGTTGTCGTGGGAGTACCAGACAACGAAATCGCGGGCGTCGTGGACGATGTTATCCTCAAGCCGGTTGAAGTGGCTGTACCACAGGCGAATGGAATCGCCGCGCAGTTCCAGGTTCAGCGGTTTGGAAGTGATGGAGACGCGGCGGATGACGTTGTTGTCAGCCTCGTGCATATCCAGGCCGAACAGTGAATTTTCAATCTTCACGTCCTTGACGATGTTGAAATCACCCTTGATGCGCAGGCCGGAGTCGAGGGCATTGTGAAGGCGGCCGGAATTGCGCAGAATCAGATTTTTCACTTCGGCATTGGAAGTGGCAATCTCCATGACTGTGCCGCTGTTGCCGCCATCGATGATGACGCCCGCCGACCCGTCCAGCACCACCGGCTTCTTTATCACTACATGTTCGAGATAGATCCCGGCGGGCGGGCGGACGGTTGCCCCTTCCTCTGCCTGATCCAGCATTTCCTGCAGCGACACTGCCCCCGCCGGCCCTGCCAGCACGAACAGGATCAGCGGCACAAGCCAGCGTCGGAGAAGGGCAAGGATGGGGGCCATGGCTCACACATCTTCGGCTTCCGGCCCGGCAAGCTGAAGCTGCTTGCGGCGGATCAGGGCGGCGAGGATGAGAAGTGCTGACATGACCGCCATCAGGACGAAGCCATAATAGGGATAGGAGTGGGTGGTGAACTGCGCCACCTTGCCGTTGCCAAAAACAGTGGGCATGAAGGGCTTGAGGGTGAAGGCCCCCATTTCATTGAGGCGGTGACCGTACCACCACAGCCAGGCGGAGTATTCCGCCAGAAAGCCAAACGGCAGGGCAGCCGGAGCGATAACCAGAAGCCAGTAGAAAATGCGCCGCGTGCTCCAGGCGGCAAAGACCAGGAAGGCCATGAAGGCCAGAACACCAACCGTCAGGTATACTGCGATGGTGTTCATCATGCGGGCCAGCGGAATATTCTTCTCCGGAATGTTGAACCAGCGTGACAGGCTCTTTTCATAGTGCCAGGTCATGACCTGATGGCCGCTGCCGGTCCAGTCTTCCTGTTCGGAGGGTTGCAGCTTGGCATTGTCGAGGTTGTAGTTGGCGCGGAGGTTATCAATCAGATCGGCCCGGCTGCCGCCCTTGGCGGCGGCGTTGCCCTGGTTGTCGACATTGGCCATGGCTTCCTTGAGCTGCTTGACGATGGGCGCCAGATTGCTGTCATCCACCTTGTCGGCTGTGTCCTGACCGAGCGAATTCACCAGACCTTCGAGATAGCCACTCGTCTGGTAGGAGACACCTCCCGGCGCATACATGGCCACCACCATCCAGGCGGCAACAGCACCATATCCCACCACCGAAACAAGCATGCGGGTCTTGCGGTTGGGCGCTGCAAATACCAGCAGCATGACACCCAGCATGGCAAACAGGAAAGGCGAGAAGGCCTTTTCCACCGGTCCGCCAGAAGCAATGGGATACATGCCGACATAGTGGTTGATGGTGTCCATCTCATGGACGCAATCCAGCGCTTCCTTTTCCTCCACTTCCTGCGAGGCGCGGATCTGGCAGCCGTTTCGCACACTATCCATGTGGAAATTGATGCGGATGCCATCCGGGAAAGTGGCCTCGGGATAATTGGGCGCGGTGAGCGAGACCCACCAGGCGGGCGCGAAGAAGGAGGCCGCCAGCAGCACCACTGCCGCCAGCGTCAGCACACGGTAAATGACTCCGCGCCGTTTGATGTCCTGGTTGATCATACAATCATTCCCATGCCTGAAAGTGAGAGCGGGGTGCCCAGCACCCCGCGTGACGTGAGGTTATTGAAAGTCGGGGTTGACCCAGCCGGGCGCTCCGAGCTTGTCGGCGGGGGGCTTCAGGCGCGACACATAATCAAGCACCGCCACCGTGTCTTCATCGGTGAAGTTCTGAATCTGCTTCACCATGTCCGGGTTGGCGTTGCGGCGTTTGCCGGTCTTGATCCACTCATACTGACGCTTCAGATATTCATAATGCTGGCCCTGAATGCGCGGGTAGTATTTGGCATCATCACCCTGGCCCTGGTCGCCGTGGCAGCGCACGCAGTTGTCGGCGTAGAGCTGCTTGCCCTTTTCAAGCGCGGTGCCGGGACCAACACCGTTATCCGGGTTCATGGGCAGTTTGGCGATGTAGGCGGTCACATCGGCGATGGACTGCGGCCCCCCGATTTCCGACGGCAGGGCGAAGGGATACATGGTCGGATTGTCGCGGTTCTTGGCGCGGATGTCGGACAATTGCTTGATCAGCACGTCGCGGTGCTGGCCGGCGATCTGCGGGAAGGTTCCGTCCTTGAGGCCCCAGCCGTTGGGCTGGTGACAGGCCGAGCACACTTCATAAACGTCACGGCCGTTCTCCAGGTTCGGCGTCAGCTTCAGGGCTTCGTCCTGCTCACCGCCGCCAGCATTCCACTGGCTGGAGCCGGTGGCGCTGTTGGTTGTTTCGGCGGCCACGGCCAGGCCCGCTGTCGCGGCGAAGGCCACACCGGCAAGAAGCACAAGAATAGATTTCTTCATATCAGGTCTCCGGGATTACGGGGTCGAACGATCAATCTGCGACAGCCAGGTGGATATCGCGGCAATGGCGGCATCATCAGCCTTCTTGGCAAAGGGAACCATGAGCTTGGACTGACCGCTGGTGCGTCCGCCATCACGGATCGCCACCATCTGACGGTGCAGATAATCGCGGTTCAGTCCGGCGAGCACCGGATAAATGGGAACCGTCGCCTTCTTGCCATCAACACCGTGGCAGGTGACGCAGCCCAGCTTCTTGTAGGCCGCAGCGCCCGCTTCAAGGTCGGCGGCAGCGGCAGGCGGATCCAGCGGCTTCGGCGCACCCGGCTTCTGTTCTGCGACATATTTGGACACAGCCGCAATATCGGCATCGCTCAGGATATGCAGAATGTCAGCCATGCCCTGAGTGGCAGGATGACCCGTCTCATCGACCGCGCCCACGCGCTTGCCGGACTTGATGTCATTGATCTGCTGGAGAACATATTTTTCGCTCTGCCCGGCCAGCGCCGGATAGGTGAGGATGGGTTTGGCACCCTTTGAACCGTGGCAGGCCATGCAGCCCTTGGTCTTGTAGACCTGCTCACCGGTCAGTGGCGCATCCTGGGCCTGGGTCAGGCCCGGCCAGAGCACAACCAGTGTGACGAGGCCAGCAAGCTTGACGCGATTCATTCCCTAGTCTCCTGTCAAAAGAGTGTGGGGGCGGCGCCGGCATGGAGCCGCCCCCCGGCTTTGCTTACTGAGCCTTCTTGGCCCCGTTCTGTTCGAGGAAGGTCTTGACGCGCAGACCAATGTCGGCGGCCTTGACCTGATACTGCCACCACTGGCCCGCCCACAGCGTGGCGTTCTGCCAGTCTTCCTTCTTGGCGAATTCCTCGGCCTTGCCCTTGGCTTCGCCCATGAACTTCAACTGGTCGGTGGCGTCTTCCACAAGGGCGACCGCTTCCGGGAAGTCCTTGTAGTTCATGCTGGTGATATAGGTGACGACGCTGTCGATCACGGCCTGCGTGTCGTTGTTGGTCTTCACCTGCTTGTCAAAGTCGGCCTTGGTATAGGCCTGGCCTTCAGGACCGGTGGAAACCTTCTCCACATAGCCCTTGGGCTTGACCACCAGGAAGCCGGTCATTTCCAGATGCAGCGCCGAGCAGAACTCGGTGCAGTAGTAGGAGAACACACCCGGCTTGTCGGCCTTGATCTTGGCGGTTGCGGTCTTGCCCGGTTCGAGCGACAGGTTCACGCCATAGGTGGAGATGGAGAAGCCGTGGGTTTCGTCTTCGGCCCGCTCCGAGTTGGTGATGACGAATTCGACCTCGTCACCCTCATCCACTTCGACGATTTCCGGCGTGAAGTGCGAGCGGATGGCGGTCATGAAGACCTTCACCTTGTTGCCTTCACGCACCACCTTTTCGCTGCCCGGACGCACGGCGTCCGGATGCTTTTCACCGGTGCGGCTGTTGGTGCCGTAGGGATAACGCACCAGCGGCTTCAGCTTGTCGGCGGCGATGGCGGTGGCGTAGTGGGGTTCGCCCAGCGGCAGCGGCATGTCATAGAGCAGGTCCATCTTGTCACCGGAAATGTCGATGAGCTGATGGTTCTGCGGATGCAGCGGCCCCACCGGGTTGAAGCGGTCGATGGACAGCTTGTTCAGGGCGATCAGATATTTGCCTGCCGGGTGCTCGGATTCACCTTCCATCGCCACAAGGTGGCCGATGTTGTAGTGAACCGAGATCTTGTCGAGCACCTTGCCTTCGCAATAGTCCCACTTGGCCACTTGGCTGTCGACGTAGAGCGAGGTGTAAACCACGCAGTTCTTGGAATCGAACTGGTTGTGGAGTGGGCCAAGGCCCAGGGCGACCTGCTTGTGCAGAGCATCTTCCATGGCGATGATGGGCAGGCCATAGGGATCCTTGCCGGCAATCTTGCCACCCTTGATGGCGTCCTGGATCTTCTCGAAAGAGTAGACCGAGGCCTGGGTGTCGAGCTTGCCGCCCACCACGATGTACTTGCCATCCGGCGAGACATCGACGCCGTGCGGCGACTTCGGTTCGGCGACCAGATAGACCAGGCCTTCCTTCACCGACACATCAAGCGGAATCACCCGGTGATTGTTGATGATCTTGACCTTGGCCGGATCGTTGGCAATTTCGGCGGCCTTCTTCCAGTTGATGATGTGCAGGAAGTCGGTGTCATTCTGCGAGCAGCCGGCTTCAAAGGGCGGACGGCCACGCTCGATGCCGCCGACATAACGCTCGGCGCAGAAGGAGTTGGTGAACGACCAGCCGTCTGACACAAGCTTGCCGGCATCACTCAGGTCCTGGGTATAGGGCGGCAGTTCGATGGAGAAGGAATTCTCCGGCTCCAGCCGGCCTTTCTCGCGATTGAACTTCCAATAGGTCACAGCGCCGCGGAATTTGTCATTGAACTCAGACAGCGGCGCAAAGCCACGGCCGAGAACCGACGGATACTGCGCGGCTTCGATGACGTATTCGCTGTTGGGCGTCACGAAGGCGCCGCCATGCTCGGACTGCAGAATGGGATTGACCACGATCTGCTGGGTTTCGAAATCGTGCAGCGAAATGACGCCGATGCGCGGGGCCGACTTGTCGTTGATGAACAGGTACTGGCCATCGAGATCGCCATTGGTTTCGGAGATGGCGGGATGGTGGGTGTCACCCCAGGGAATGTCGCGGCCATCCACCTTGCCCTGGTCGAGAACTTTCTTTGATTCCTCGTCATAGCCGAAGCCCTGCCACGGCTCGGGCGTGAACACGGAAATGTATTTCAGGATGCGCATGGACGGCACGCCATACACAATGATCTGGCCGGACTGGCCGCCGGACGAGAAAACAATGAACTCGTCGCGCTTGCCGGTGGGGGTATAGGTCTTGGCCGCGTGCAGCAGGTCCTGCTGGGTCAGGCCGCGCCGCGCCATGACCTCGTCGAGGTTTTCGGCGTTAGCCGAAGCCGCCGTGTACAGAAAGCCCAGAGAGGCAACCGCAGTTGCCGTCAGAAGGGCCGTTCGGATGGTTTTCATGATGTGCCCTCAATTGTAATTGCCGCAGCACGGTGCCTTGGCAATGAATGGGGCCCCCGTCTTGCCCAAGGAGCCATTGCCACTTTGCCCTTCAGGGCGTCATGACCGCCTTGACTTTCGTTAAGGCGCAACAACCGCGTCCACGGTCTTAATGGCAGCGACTGGCGCCTCTGCCAGTTCGAGGGAAGCGATGGGTGAAACCCGGCAATTCTGGGAATTGATACGAGCCTTCACGCTCAGGCTCGCTCTGTTCCTGCCCATGCTGCAAATTCTCGTTCCGGGAGTGCTTGCCCATTCCTCCGGCAATGACCGTTTGTGGTGTCTGTCGCTGGCCAGCCAGCAGGAACGCGATGCCAGGGGTCTCCCTGCCAATTCCGGCAGCGAAGGCTGCCTGATGTGCGTTGTGACAGCGCCGGGCAACTCGCCGCTTCCCTCTGGATTGCCCCCTGACATCCCGGTACGCGGAACGCTGGTCATCAGCGTTCCGCTGCTGGTAACCACCTGGTCAGCCGATGACTGCGGCTGTCTCATCCGGCCACCCATTCGCGCTCCCCCTGCCGTGGCGGCATTGTTCCGCCCGCTGCCGGTGCGCATCTAGGGTTGTGCCCTCATCCCTCACCGCGCCCGGCAGGGGTGCCTTGAGTTTTCTGAAGTCCGGGATTTGCGATGATGCATCGCCGCAGTTTTGTTGGCGCCGCGCTGGCGGCTGTCGTCGGGTCGTGCATGGCCCGGGCCGCCGAGGTGACGGTGGGAACGCTGACCTTCACGGGCGGGTTTTTGCGGGCCTCGCCGGGAACGGCCGTGCCCGGGGCCGGTTTTGTGACCATTATCAACCGTGGTGCGGCAGACCGGCTCGTGTCCTTTGCCAGCCCGCTGTGCGCCCGGCCGGAACTCCACACCCATCTCACCGACAATGGCATGATGATGATGCGCCGGGTGGCGGCCATAGACATTCCTGCCGACAGCGTTGTTGAACTGAAACCGGGGGGGCTGCATCTGATGCTGATCGGGCTGTTTGCGCCGCTTAAGCAGGGAACGGCGGCAGACATCACCCTGATCTTCGAGCAGGCGGGGCCGGTGACGCTTCATCTGCCGGTCAAGGGACCGGGCGCCTTCAACTGAGCCAAAGCGCAAGGCGGCCCTTCAGCCACACAGGAAAGCCGACGCCGCCAGCGCCAGAAACAGACCAAGCTGGAACAGTGCCGTCTGGACCAGCAGACGGTTGAGGGCGGCTGAAACCGGTGTTGTCCACATGCGCCATGACAACAGCACGCCCCCGCCCAGCAGCAGGCCCTGAAGCAACAGCGCACCGGCGCAGCGCGGGGCCAGCAGGGCAAGCCCCACAGGCGCCACCAGCACCAGAGCGGCATAGAGCAGGCGGGCTCCCCCCTCGCCCAGCGCGATGGCAAGGGTGCGCCGACCGCTGCGGGCATCACTGGCGCGGTCGCGGTGATTGTTGACCAGCAGCACAGCGGCCGCAGGCAGACCGAGAAAAACGCCATGGCCGATGAGGCCCGGCGTCACGGGCGCGCCGTGCAGCACAGCCGTGCCCGCCACGGCAACAATGCCGAAGAAGCCCACCACCAGAATCTCACCAAAGGGTGTGGCCGCCAGCGGGCGCGGACCCAGCGAATAGCCATAGCCGAGGGCGAGCGACAAAGCCCCCAGGGCCAGAAACACGGCACCGCCCACCGCCACCAGCCAGAGCCCGGCCAGAACCGCCACCAGCGCCATGGCGAGGGCGCCGCGGCGCACCGCCCCGGCGTCCAGCAGACCGAGTGCGGTCATCCGTGGCGGTCCGAAGCGGCCTTCCAGGTCGGTGCCGTTTTCGGCATCGGCGGCATCATTCCACAGATTGGTGGCAATCTGGATGGCGGCGGCGGCCACGAGGCCGGCGCCCAACACCCCGGCCCGGCCATGCCCCTGCGCGGCGGCCAGCACGCTGCCGGCCAGAATGGGCGTCAGCGACAGGCTCAGCGTCTTGAGGCGCGCCGCCAACGCCCACAGCAGCGGCCGGGGCAGACGCTTCAGCCGGTCATGGGGGGTGGCGGCAAGGGCAGCGGTCATGGTTCCGGATTCTCACAGTTTTCGGGCACTATGCAAGGCCGCAACACCAAACATGAAACGGCGCACGGCAATTGCGCCGAAGCCTGCCGCCACCAGCTCGGCGCTGATGCTGGCGGCATCGGGAAACTGGCGAATCGATTCGATCAGATAGCGATAGGCGCGCCGGTCACCGGCCACCGCCGCCCCCAGTGCCGGAATGACAAAGCGGGAATGAAGTTGATAGGCGGGGTTGAACCAGGCCGAAGCCCTGGAAAACTCGAGGAGCAGCAGGCAGCCGCCGGGCTTCAGCACGCGGGCCACCTCGGCCAGAACCCTGGCAGGGTCAGTCATATTGCGCAGGCCGAAGGCAAGCGTCACCAGGGCGGCCTGTTGGCTGGCAAAGGGCAAGGCTTCAGCCGGGGTTTCAACATAGGCGACCGTGTCGCCCAGGCGCTTGCGGGCCACCGCCAGCATGCCGGGGCTGGTGTCGGCAATGGTGATGGACTGATCCGGCAGGCGGGCACGCAGCAGAGCGGCAATGTCGCCCGTGCCGCCTGCCAGGTCGATGATATCGCCCTCCAGGTCCATCATGGCGTCGGCGGCAGCGTTGACCATGGTGCGCTTCCACAGGCGGTGCAGGCCAAGACTCATCAGGTCGTTCATCAGATCATAGCGGGGCGCGATGCGATCAAACAGCTCGCGCACGAAGCGCGCCCGCTGCGGCGGCGTCACGGCACCACTGCCAAAGCGGTGCGACAGGGCGGCAAGACCCTCAGTCTCGGTTTCTCTGTTCGCCTGTGGGCCGGTCACTGCAGCTCCCTCTTCAAGCGCTGTTCAATGGTGATGGCGGAACTGTCATTGGCAAAAGTGGTGATCAGCCTGCCGTCTGGCCCCATGAGGTAGATGAAGGCGGTATGGTCAATGGCATAGTCGCCGCTCTGGGTGTCGCCGACAATGCGAAACTTTGCGCCATAGGCTTTGGTCACCGCGGCAATCTGTTCGGGCGTGCCGGTCAGCCCCAGAATGTGGGGGTGAAAGGACTGGCCATAGTCGGTCAGGCGCGTGCCCTGATCGCGGGCCGGGTCAACTGAAATGAATATCACCGCCAGCCGGTCAAGTTCGCTGCGCGACAGGCGGTCAAGGACGCTGGCCAGCTTGCCCAGGGCGCTGGGGCAGACATCCGGGCAATAGGTGTAGCCGAAGAACACCACCATGAACCTGCCGCGAAAGTCGCTGTCGCGCACCACCTGGCCCTGGCCGTCAGCCAGCGTGAAGGGGCCACCCGCATTGCTGCCGGGTAGACCGGAGATCAGCGCCGCGAGGGTAATCGCCATGGTGAGCAGCAGCGACAGGCCCAGAATGCCGCGACGTGTGGCAACAGACATCAATACACCGTGAAGCGGAACACAACCGCCAGTTCACTGTAGATGGCAGGCACCGGCGAGCCTTGACCAAACTCAAGACTGTGCCGACAATCGACCGGCAATGAACAGTCGGGAAATGGTGATGGGCCTGGATTTGAGTCCTTTGGAACTGCAACTGGTTCGGCGGACGCCGCTGTTTTCAGGATTATCCCCCGAAGCGCTGAGCGACCTGATGGCTGGTGCTGCGGTGCAGAACGCCCCCGCCGGCAATTGCCTGTTCACCCAGGGCGAACCGGCAGAGGCCATTTTCGTGGTGCTCAACGGCTGGATCAAGCTGTACCGCATCACCACCGGCGGCACCGAGGCGGTGATCGAGATATTCACGCGCGGCCAAAGCTTTGCCGAGGCGGCAGCCTTTGCCGGGGCTACCTATCCGGTGAGCTGCGAGGCCGTGACCGAGGCGCGCCTTTTGCGCATTTCGGCGCGCCATCTGTTTGACCGCATCCGGCGCTCGCCGGACATCGGGCTCACCATGCTGGCCTCCACCTCCAAGCAGCTGCGGCTGTTCGTGCGCCAGATCGAGGCGCTGAAGGCCCAGACCGGTGCCCAGCGCATTGCCGAATTTCTGCTGGAACTGGCCCATTGCGAAACCGGCTCCTGCACGGTGGAACTGCCCTATGACAAGGCGCTGATCGCCGCGCGGCTGGGCATGAAGCCGGAGAGCCTGTCGCGGGCCTTCAACCGGCTGAAGGACCATGGCGTGGAGGTGAAGCAGCGCCAGGCCGAAATTGCCAGCGTGGAAGCCCTGCGCGACTTTGCCGAGCGCGAGCGCGCCGACATCATGAAGGCCCATGGGGCTGACGACTGAGCTTATGCCCGGGCCGCGCGAAGGGGCGGCCTTTGGTTTTCGGGTCCGGCCAGAATGGCACCATAACTCCACAGGAACAGGCCAAAGGCGACTAGCCACAGGCTGCCAGAGGCGAGATATTCATAGGCGCCGTAGGCCGGAAGAAATTCCGGCCCAAAGGCCCGCAGCAGCGCCGACAGCGCCACCAGACCATAGGCCACCACCACCGGGCGCGGCGCCACCAGGCGGCGGCCGGTGTGACCCAGCGAGGCGCGGCTCATCATGGCAAGCGTCATGCAGCCGATGGCGCCGATGCCTGCCAGATGCACCACGGCCAATTCACCGGGCACAGCCAGAAGCTGCTGAGCGGCCAGCGCCCCATAGGTCAGCACCAGAAAGAGGAAACCAAGGTGCAGGATCCAGAGCAGCGGATCGCCCAGGCAGCGCCAGCCCTGCCAGCCAGCCAGACGGATGGCGTTGAGCCCAAGGGCCGCCACCGCCAGCAGGCCCACAAGCAGCGCCGGAGCGCTGAGGCCGAGGCCTGCGGCCACCGCCATGGCGGCCAGGACCCCGGCCTGATCGAGGCGCGGCCGCTGCACCGGCAATGGTCCTTCGGGGTTCTGGCGCAGCAGGGCATTGCGGGTGAAGGCGGGGACCACGCGCCCGCCAAGCAGGGCAATCATGGCCAGCACGCTGAACAGGCCAAGACGGAGCGCGCGGCTGGCCCATGCCTCTGCCAGGCCCATGGCCTCGGCATGAAACATGACGTTGGCGGCGATGAGGAAGACCAGCAGCACCAGAAACACGCCATTGAGGGATTTGGGATTGCGCGCCAGGCTGCGGGCGAGGCGCACGGTCATGACCGGCAGAAAGAGGAGATCGGCCAGGGCCACCAGCAGGGTGGGCACATGGCCCAGGGCCAGCATGGAAAGGCGGCCCAGAAGCCACAGACCTCCTGATGCCACCACAAAGCGGCGGCGGGGATGGAAATCGCCACCCCAGCCCGGCACCGCCGTGAGAAAGAAGCCGGAGACCACCGCCATGGCATAACCAAAGATCATTTCATGGCCGTGCCACTGGCCGGGAGTCACCACGGCCGCCCCGGGCAGCGGCACCGCAATGGCAAGCCAAACCAGCCACAGGGCCATCAGCCCGACGGCGGCGGTTCCGGCGGCAAGAAAGTAAAACCGGAAACCGGCGGTCAGGAACAGGGGCAAGGGGGGCAGGCGCATGGCGATGAGATTCGCTGTGTGGCCCCTGCCCTTCCTTGACCATCGTCAAACGATGAGTGACCGGAAGGAGGGCCGTTTCCGGCCTTCCCTCCGGCCGTGATGCTACTTGATGGCGTCGGTGATTTCCGAGGTCCAGGCGCCGGTCGGCTCCTTGGTGATGATCTTCTGGTCAAGGAGCGCCTTGGCGGTGCGGTCATAGGCGTCGACGATGAGCTTGGCATCCGGCTCGCCGATGAGCTTGGCCACTTCGCCCATCATGCGCTTCTGATGGTTTTCGTCCTGGCCGCCATTGTCCATGACAATGCCTGCCGCCTCATCGGGATTTTCCAGGGCGTATTTCCAGCCCTGCATGGAGGCCTTCACGAAGCGCACCATCTTGTCCTTGAAGGCGGGGTCCTTCAGCTTGTCCTCCATGGCGTAGAGACCATCCTCAAGCAGGTCGTTGCCCATGGCGGAGTAGTTGAACACCACCAGGTCTTCCGGCTTGTAGCCCGCGTCGATGAGCTGCCAATACTCGTTGTAGGTCATGACCGAAATGCAGTCGGCCTGCTTCTGGATCAGGGGCTGCACGTCGAAGGACTGCTTCAGCACGGTGACCCCATCCGGCCCGCCATCGGTCTTGAGGCCCAGCTTGTTCATCCAGGCGAAGAACGGATATTCATTGCCGAAGAACCACACGCCGAGGGTATGACCCTTGAAATCGGCCTCGGTCTTGATGGGGCCGTTGGCCGGACAGACCAGCTGCATGCCCGCCTTCTTGTAGGGCTGGGCGATGTTGACCAGGCCCACGCCCTTTTCGCGCGCCGCCAGGGCCCCGCCCATCCAGTCGACGATCACATCAGCGCCGCCGCCGGCGATCACCTGCTCGGGGGCAATGTCGGGCCCGCCCGCCTTGATGTCCACATCAAGACCCGCGTCCTTGTAGAAGCCCTTGTCCTTGGCCACGAAGTAGCCCGCGAACTGCGACTGGGCCACCCACTTCAGTTGCAGGGTCACCTTGTCGGCAGCCTGGGCCATGCCCGCCATGAGGCTGGCACTGAAGGCGAGACCGATTGCAAACTTGCTCAATTTCTTCATGGTTTTTCCTCTCCGGTTTCGGCCGCCGCCTATCGGCGATAGGACGGATGCCAATGGGTTGTGATCCGTTCGATCAGGGCAAGCACTCCATAGAACAGTGATCCCACCACGGCGGCCAGCGCAATCTCGGCCCAGACCATGTCGAGGTTCATGCGCCCCACCTCGGTGGAGATGCGGAACCCCATGCCGACGATGGGGGTGCCGAAGAATTCGGCGACGATGGCGCCGATCATGGCGAGGGTGGAATTGATCTTCAGACCGTTGAAGATGAAGGGCATGGCGGCAGGCAGGCGGAGCATGAACAGGCTCTGCCAGTGACTGGCGGCATAGGTGCGCATCAGGTCGCGCTCCATGGCGCCCGAGGCGCGCAGGCCCTCCAGCGTGTTCACCAGCATGGGAAAGAAGGTCATGACAATGACCACCGCCGCCTTGGACGGCCAGTCGAAGCCGAACCAGATGACCATGATGGGGGCAATGCCGATGATGGGCAGGGCCGAGACCATGTTGCCGATGGGCAGAAGGCCGCGGGCGAGGAAGCGGTAGCGGTCGGCCAGCAGGGCGGTGAGGAAGCCCGCCAATGACCCCACCACAAAGCCGAACAGCACCGCCTTCAGCACCGTCTGGTGAAAGTCCGCCGCCAGGATGGGCAGCGACGCCATGATTTTATGGCCGATGGCCGAGGGCGGCGGCAGCAGCACAAAGGGAATGCCCGCGCCTCTCACCACCGCCTCCCACAGGATGAGGATCCAGAGTCCGAACAGCGCCGGAATGACAAGGCCCAGACCCCAGCCGGGACCGGTGCTGCCGCGCCTGCCGTCTCCCGACAGCACCGTGACCAGACGCCAGCCTAGAAGCCAGGCCGCCGCCAGTGCCGCATAAAAGGACGGGCGGGCCGTGCCTTCGGCACCGGCAAGCGAGGCGAGCAGAAGGAATACCGCGGCGTGGCTGAGCACACCGAAGGTGGCCACCAGTCCTGATGTGGCCGGAGCGATGAGCGCGGCCAGGGCCGCCAGCGCCAGGAGCCACAGGATGAGAAGGGCAAGGACCGCCCCCGGAGCCGCCGTGAAGGGCAGGCCTGCCAAAGCGGCGGCGATGAGCACAAGGGCCGTCAGCGCTTGCCAGTTGGGTGCGATCCTCATGAGGGCCTCGCGCCCATGGCCCGGGCCGTGAGCCGCCCGGCCACATCAACCAGCGCCACCAGCAGCATCGCCACCACCGAACCGGCGATGAGGGCGGCCCAGATGTCGATGGTCTGGGAGTAGTAGGAGCCGGCCAGCAGCTTGGAGCCGATGCCGGCCACGGCACCCGTCGGCAATTCGCCGACTATGGCGCCGACCAGGCTGGCGGCTATGGCCACCTTGATGGAGGTGAAGAAGTAGGGCACCGAAGCGGGCACGCGCAGCTTCCAGAAGGTCTGCCAGGAACTGGCGTCATAACTGTGCATGAGATCAAGATGCATGACCTCGGGCGAGCGCAGGCCCTTCACCATGCCCACCGCCACCGGAAAGAAGGACAGATAGGTGGAGATGAGCGCCTTGGGGATGAGGCCGGTGACCCCCACCGCCGCCAGAATGACGATGATCATGGGGGCGACCGCCAGCATGGGAATGGTCTGGCTGGTGATGATCCAGGGCAGGAAGGACCGGTCCAGGGCCGGGACATGGGTTATGCCCACGGCAATAACCACGCCCAGCAGCGTGCCGAAGACAAAGCCCAGAAGCGTGGAGGAAAGCGTCACCCAGGCGTGATAGACAAGGCTGCGCCTAGAGGTGACGGGCACGCCGAAGGTGGTCTTCCACAGGGTTTCGGCCACCTGATGGGGGGCGGGCATGGTGGGCTTCTGCTGGCGCATGGTCTGGGCCACCAGTTCGCCAGTGGTGACGGTCACGCCCTGGCGCGCGTTGAGATCGCGCTGATAGGGCGCATTCAGCGCATAGGCCGCCACATACCAGGCCGCCACCAGAAGAAGCAGGATCAGCGTCACCGGGGCTGCCCGGTGGAACAGTGATGATGTGTGCCCCGCGCTCTTCATCCCGCCTCAATCATCATAGGAGTGCCCGGCGCGCAGGCCGTCACGCACCTGCTGGGCAATGCGCTGAAATTCCAGTGTCTCACGGATTTCCAGCGGACGGTCAGCACCGAGGTTGCAGTCGATGATCTCGTGAATGCGGCCGGGCCTTGGCGACATGACCACGATGCGGGTGGACAGAAACACCGCCTCGGGAATGGAATGGGTGACGAAAACCACGGTCTTCTTCGTCTTGGCCCAGAGCTTCAGCAACTGCTCGTTCAGGTGGTCGCGGACGATTTCATCGAGCGCGCCGAAGGGTTCGTCCATCAGCAGCATGGCCGGTTCCACGGCCAGCGCACGGGCAATGGAGGCGCGCTGCTGCATGCCGCCCGACAATTGCCAGGGGTGCTTCTTCTCAAAACCCGCGAGATTGACGAGTGCGATGTTTTCCTTCACTCGGCGCTGGGCCTCGGCCTTGTCCAGCCCCATGACCTCCAGCGGCAGGCCGACATTGGCGGCGATGGTGCGCCACGGAAAGAGGGCTGCCTGCTGGAAGACATAGCCATAGGCGCGGCGTTCCCGCGCCTGATGCGGCGTCATGCCATTGACGGTGATGGTGCCCGCGGTGGGCTGTTCCAGATCGGCAATGACCCGGAGCAGCGTGGTCTTGCCGCAGCCGGAAGGGCCGATGAGCGAAACGAATTCGCCCTCATGAATATCGAGGTTGATGTTGGAAAGCGCATGAACCGGCCCGTCATGGGTGGCAAACACCAGTGACAGGCCGCTTGCGGAAATGACCGGCTTTTCACTCATGCACAATCCTTCACTGCCATCACATCACACGCCGCTGGCCGGAATGCCGGTGCGCTCCACCCTGCGCGGCGCCACCACTTCCTTCCACCTGGACAACGCCACATTGACCGCACCCTTCGGTTCACGGGCGACAAACTCACCGTGGCCCGGCTGCACGTCCACCTTGCCGTCATGGATGGAGAGGTGGCCGCGGGTCAGCACGAAGCGCGGCAGGCCGGTCAGTTCCAGCCCCTCGAACACGTTGTAATCGATGACCGACTGCTGGCCCTTGGCGGAAATGGTTTTCTTCTTCTTCGGATCCCAGACCACGATGTCGGCGTCAGCCCCTTCCACAATGGCACCCTTCCTCGGATACATGTTGAGGATCTTGGCGATGTTGGTGGAGGTGACGGCGACAAACTCGTTCATGGTGAGGCGTCCGGTGTTCACCCCCTTGGTCCACAACACCGGCATGCGGTCTTCCAGGCCGCCGGTGCCGTTGGGAATCTTCGTGAAATCGCCCACCCCGAAGCGCTTCTGCTTGGTGGTGAAGGAGCAATGGTCGGTGGCCACCACCTGCAACGATCCCGCCTGCAGCCCGGCCCACAGCGAATCCTGATGGAGCTTGTTGCGGAAGGGCGGCGACATGACGCGGCGGGCGGCGTGGTCCCAGTCCTTGTTGAAATACTCCGTTTCGTCCAGCACCAGATGCTGAATGAGCGGCTCGCCATAGACGCGCATGCCCTTCTGACGGGCGCGGCGAATGGCCTCATGGGCCGGTTCACAGGAGGTGTGCACCACATAAAGCGGCACGCCCGCCATGTCGGCTATCATGATGGCGCGGTTGGTGGCCTCGCCCTCCACCTCCGGCGGGCGCGAATAGGCGTGGGCCTCGGGGCCATTGTTGCCATCGGCCAGCAGCTTCTGCTGCAACTGCGCCACCACATCGCCATTCTCGGCGTGAACCAGCGGCAGGGCACCCAGTTCGGCGCAGCGCTTGAACGACGAATACATCTCGTCATCGTTCACCATCAGCGCACCCTTATAGGCCATGAAGTGCTTGAATGAGGTGATGCCCTTGTCCACCACCGTCTTCATTTCGTTGAACACCTTTTCCCCCCACCAGGTGATGGCCATGTGGAAGGAATAGTCGGAACAGGCGCGCGAGGTCTTGTTGTCCCACATCTGCAGGGCTTCCAGCAGCGACTGGCCGGGGGACGGCAGGCAGAAGTCCACCACCATGGTGGTGCCGCCGGACAGGGCCGCGCGCGTGCCGCTTTCAAAGTCGTCGGAGGAATAGGTGCCCATGAAGGGCATTTCCAGGTGGGTGTGCGGGTCAATGCCGCCGGGCATGACATAGCAGCCGGTGGCGTCCAGTTCATGATCGCCATGGAGATCGGGGCCGATGGCGATGATCTTGTCGTGTTTCACCAGCACATCGGCCTTGAAGGTGCGGTCGGCGGTGACGATGGTGCCGTTCTTGATGACCTTGGACATGGCAATGCCTCCTATTCAACGATCTCGGCGGCTTCGAGCACGGCATGGAGCAGCACATCGGTGCCGGCCGCGGCCCATTCCGGCGAAATGTCTTCGGCCTCATTGTGCGACAGGCCGTCCACGCAGGGCGTCATGATCATGACGGTGGGGGCCACGCGGTTGACCCAGCAGGCATCATGGCCCGCCCCCGAAATGATATCCATGTGGGAATAGCCAAGACGCTCGGCCGCGCCGCGCACCACCTTCACCAGCTTCGGATCAAAGGTGACGGGATCGAAGTGGCCCACCGCCTCGATGGAACAGCCAAGGCCCAGTTCCTTGGCCACGGCATGGGCGGCGCGCTCCACCTCGGCGCGCATGGTGTCAAGCTTCACCTGGTCGGGCGAACGCACATCAACAGTGAAGATGACCTTGCCCGGAATGACGTTGCGCGAATTGGGGAAGACCTTGACCTGGCCCACGGCCCCCACCGCATGGGGCAGATGGCTCATGGCAATCTGATGCACGCGCTCGGTGATGCGCGCCATGCCCAGTCCGGCGTTGACCCGCATGTGCATGGGGGTGGAGCCGGTGTGGGCTTCCTTGCCGGTCAGGGTGATTTCCAGCCACCAAAGGCCCTGGCCATGGGTGACGACGCCGATGTCCTTGTGCTCAGCCTCGAGGATGGGGCCTTGCTCGATGTGGAGTTCAAACATGGCGTGCATCTTGCGGGCGCCCACCTTCTCATCGCCCACCCAGCCGATGCGCTTCAGTTCATCACCGAACAGCTTGCCCTCCAGATCGGTGCGGCCATAGGCATAGTCCTGTGTGTGCACCCCGGCGAAAACGCCGGACGCCAGCATGGGGGGCGCAAAACGGGCGCCCTCCTCATTGGTCCAGTTGGTCACCACAATGGGGTGTTTGGTCCTGATGTTGAGGTCATTGATGGTGCGGATCACCTCCAGCGCGCCGAGCACGCCGAGCACGCCGTCAAACTTGCCCCCCGTGGGCTGGGTGTCCAGATGCGAACCCATATAGACCGGCAGCGCCTTGGGGTCGGTGCCGGGGCGGGTGGCAAACATGGTGCCCATGGTGTCCACGCCAAGGGTCATGCCGGCTTCCTCGATCCAGCGCTTGAACAGGGCGCGGCCTTCCTTGTCAAAATCGGTCAGCGTCTGGCGGTTGCAGCCGCCCGCCACGCCGGGGCCGATTTTCGCCATGTCCATGAGGGAGTCCCAGAGGCGGCCACTGTTGATCTTCATGTTTCCGGTGAGCGCCATGTGGTGTCTCCTCAGGCTGCCCGTTTCAGGCAGTCGGCCAGCGTCGATATGATGGTGTCGATTTCCGCCTTCGACACGATGAGCGGCGGCGACAGGGCAATGATGTCGCCGGTGGTGCGGATGAGCAGCCCCTTTTCATAGGCGTCGAGGAACACCTGGAAGGCACGCTTGGTGGGTTCGCCAGCGATGGATGACAGCTCCACCGCGCCGATCAGGCCGATGTTGCGGATGTCGATGACGTGGGGCAGGCCCTTCAGGCTGTGCAGCCCGTCTTCCCAGTATTTTGCAAGCTCACCGGCGCGGGTGAACAGGCCCTCCTCCTCATAGACATCAAGGGAGGCGAGAGCCGCAGCGCAGGCAATGGGGTGGGCCGAATAGGTGTAGCCGTGGAACAGTTCGATCATGTGTTCCGGGCCAGTCATGAAGGCGTTGTAGATATCGGCAGTGGCAAACACCGCCCCCATGGGAATGACGCCGGAATTAATGCCCTTGGCGGTGGTGATGAGGTCGGGCGTCACGCCGAAATATTCGGTGGCGAAGGGTTTGCCCAGGCGCCCGAAGCCGGTGATGACCTCATCGAAGATTAGCAGAATGTCGTTCTTGGTGCAGATGGCGCGCAACCGCTCAAGATAGCCCTTGGGCGGAATGAGAACGCCGGTTGAGCCTGCCACGGGTTCCACAATGACGGCGGCGATGGTGGAGGCATCATGAAGGGTGATGATGCGTTCCAGGTCATCGGCAAATTCGGCGCCATGTTCCGGCTGGCCGCGGGAAAAGGCATTGCGGGCCAGATCATGGGTGTGGCGGATGTGGTCAACGCCGGTCAGCAGCGAGCCGAAGAATTTGCGGTTGTTGACGATGCCGCCCACCGAAATGCCGCCGAAATTGACGCCGTGATAGCCGCGCTCGCGGCCGATGAGGCGGGTCTTGGTGCCTTTGCCTTTGGCGCGGTGATAGGCAATGGCGATCTTGAGGGCGGTTTCCACCGACTCGGAACCGGAGTTGGTAAAGAAGGCGTGTTCCAGCGGCTGCGGCAGATAATTCACCAGCCGGGCCGCCAGTTCAAACGCCTTGGGATGGCCCATCTGAAAGGCGGGCGCATAGTCCATGGCCACCACCTGGTCCTGCACTGCCTTGACAATGCGGTCGCGGCCATGGCCGGCGTTGCAGCACCACAGGCCTGCCGTGCCGTCCAGCACCTGGCGGCCGTCATCGGTCTGGTAATACATGCCCTTGGCACCCACGAACATGCGCGGGTTGCGCTTGAACTGGCGGTTGGCCGTGAACGGCATCCAAAAGGCATCGAGATTGTTGAGCGATGCGCGTGCCGTGGTCATGAGTGTCTCCGGTGCTGATGAGGACGGCGCACGGCGAGGAGCCGCGAAAACCTTGCGGCCTCGGGCGTGACATGATGAGTGCTGCGCAAGAGCCTGCGCATGGTCATCCTCCCCGTCGTTTCCTCATGCGGCTCAAGCCGTCTGTTGCCGCTCGGCGTTGCTGCGAAAGTTGACCAAGCGGTAAAAGGGAACGCTAAAAGAGGCCAAGCCCCCGGTCAACAGGATTCGGCGTGTTTTGTGCCTTGCCCGGCGCTTAAAATGTGCCCATCATGCCGCAAAACCGGGCGGGCCCATGGACGTGAGACTGCGCAGGAAACGGGAAGCGGCGGCCAAATCCACCCGCATTCAGGAGGTGAACCGGCGCGTCATTCTTGATGCGGCGCTGGAGGTGTTTTCCGCCTATGGATTCCGCGGTTCCACCATCGACCAGATTGCCGAACGCGCCGGCATGTCGAAGCCCAACCTGCTCTATTATTTCAAACGCAAGCAGGACATCTACGTCTCGGTGCTGGAGGAAACACTGGCCCAGTGGCTGCAGCCGCTGGCCGACCTTGACCCCGCCGGAGAGCCGGAGGCAGAACTGGCGCGCTACATTGCGCGCAAACTGGCCATGTCGGCGGAGCGGCCGGAGGCATCCCGGCTGTTTGCCAATGAAATTCTGCATGGTGCACCGGCCATTCAGAAATTTCTCAAATCCACGCTGAAGGATCTGGTGGATGAGAAGGCCGGGGTGCTGCGGCGCTGGATGGCGGAGAAAAAGATCGCGGCTGTCGATCCGCACCATCTCATTTTCATGATCTGGGCGGCAACCCAGCACTATGCCGATTTTGAAACCCAGGTGCGGGCCATCATGGGGCCGGAGGCGGAGACGGCATCCTTCCGCATGGCCACCGCCGACGCCGTCACCAGCCTGTTCATGAACGGGCTGAAGCCGCGCTAACTCCGCTCGAAGGCCCACAGGGCAGCCAGCGTCACCGCAATGCCCGCCATGACGCTGAGGCCGGGCAGGCCATGCCCCAGCAGGCTTTCAATGACCATGACACCGGCCGGGGTGAGGTAGGTGTAGGCCATGACCTTGGCCGGGGTGAGGCGCAGGCTGGCATATTGCAGCAGATAGAAGGTGATGGAGGTGGGAACGGCGGCAAGCCAGATCAGCCCCAGCCACTGCCAGCCGGCCAGTTCCGTCCAGCGGGTGGCGAGAATGCCGGGGGCATCCCACAGGAGCAGCAGCACCACAGCCGCCAGAAAGGACAGGAAGGTAAGCCTGACCGGCGGGTCGCCGCGCGCCGTCTTTTGCAGAAAGGTGGGATAGGCGGCATAGGCGATGCAGCCCAGAAAATAGACCAGTTCGCCATGGCCCAATGCCAGGGCGCGCAGACGCGCCAGCGAGCCGCCGAACACCACCCACACGGCCCCCAGCCCCGCCACCACCAGCAGAAGCAGGGCGGCGGGCGACAGGCGGCGGCCCAGCACCAGCCAGCCGATGGCGGCCGACAACAGTGGCACCAGCGCAAAGATGGCACCGGTGGACAGCGGCGTCACCGTTTCCAGCGCCTTGAACATGGAGACGAAGAAGGCCACGAAAATCAGCCCGACCACGCCGGCGCGGAACACAAGCCCGCGGTCGAGCGTGAAGGGCGTGCGGCTGGCCAGCATGACCACGGCAAAAACGCCAGACGCCAGCACAAAGCGCATGAAGGTGAGCGGGATGGGCGCAATGGTGGGCGCCAGCAGGGCGCCGACCGAATAGGAGGTGGAGACGAGAAGGCCAAGGGCCACCATGGCGAGGTGGGCGCGCCGCACCTCTGCCGGGGCTGGTGATGCGCCGTCCTGCCCCGCCACCCGGGCTTCCTATTCCGCCGCCTTGCAGCTCATGGGGTTGTTGGGGTGCTGGGTCCAGTTGCCATAGTCACCCGTCACCTTGCGGCCGGTGCGCGGGTCGGTGGCGCCCTTCCGCATGGGCACCATGGTGATGCAGTTTTCCACCGGGCAGACATTGACGCAGAGATTGCAGCCGACGCATTCCTCATCCTTGACCTCGAAGTGGCGCACGCCACCCTTTTCGGCGGTGATGGCCTGGTGCGATGTGTCCTCGCAGGCGATGTGGCAGCGGCCACATTTGATGCACAGCTCCTGATCGATGTGGGCCTTGGTGACATAGTTGAGATTGAGATATTGCCAGTCGGTGACATTGCCGACGGCACGGCCCTGAAAGTCGGCAAGCGAACGGTGGCCCTTGCGGTCCATCCACTCCGACAGGCCGTCGATCATTTCCTGCACCACCTTGAAACCATAGGTCATGGCGGCGGTGCACACCTGCACCGTGCCGCAGCCCAAAGCGATGAACTCCGCCGCATCACGCCAGGTGGTCACGCCACCAATGCCGGAAATGGGCAGGCCGCGGGTTTCGGCATCGCGGGCAATTTCCGCCACCATGTTGAGGGCGATGGGCTTCACCGCCGGACCGCAATAGCCGCCGTGGGAACCCTTGCCGTCAATGGAGGGTTCGGGCGAGAAGCTGTCGAGATTGACCGAGGTGATGGAGGAAATGGTGTTGATGAGGGAGACGGCATCGGCCCCGCCCTTTTTTGCGGCGCGGGCCGGATAGCGGATGTCGGTGATGTTGGGGGTGAGCTTGACAATGACCGGCATGCGCGTGTTCTGCTTGCACCAGCGCGCCACCATTTCAATGTATTCGGGAACCTGGCCCACGGCGGCACCCATGCCGCGTTCCGACATGCCGTGCGGACAGCCGAAGTTGAGCTCGATGCCATCGGCTTCGGTTTCCTCCACCCGCGCCAGAATGGCCTTCCAGCTATCCTCCTGACAGGGCACCATGAGGGAGACCACCACGGCGCGGTCCTTCCAGTCGCGCTTCACCTGCTTGATTTCCTGCAGGTTGATTTCAAGGTCGCGGTCGGTGATGAGTTCAATGTTGTTGAGGCCGAGAAGGCGGCGGTCGGCCCCCCAGATGGCGCCATAGCGGGGGCCGGACACATTGACCACCGGCGGGCCCGCCTCGCCCAGCGTTTTCCACACCACGCCGCCCCAGCCCGCCTGAAAGGCGCGCACCACATTATAGGCCTTGTCGGTGGGAGGTGCTGAAGCCAGCCAGAACGGATTGGGCGATTTGATGCCGAGGAAATTGGTGGAAAGGTTTGCCATGTTGTCCTCCCTCAGCCCATCAGTGCGGCATGAATGCTGTCGGCGGCGCGGCGGCCGTCATCCACCGAGGCAACGGTGAGATCCTTGCCGCCGTAAACACAGTCGCCCCCCGCCCAGACGCCGGGCAGTGAAGTGCGGCGTTCGGCATCGGCGAGAATGCGGCCCTTCTCCAGCCGCAGCACACCGCCCGTGGGGTCGGTGTAGGTCTGGCCGATGGCCTTGAACACCACATCGCAGGGAAACTCCACGCGCTTGCCGGTGCCCGTCACCTTGCCGTTCCGTTCCGTGGTGCGCTCGCAGATGAGGGCGGCCATGCGGCCTGCCTTCTTCTTCACCTTCACCGGCATGAGATTGTGGTGGATGACCACACCCTTGGACTTGGCCAGTTCCTGCTCGAAGGGCGAGGCCCCCATTTTGGCCTGCGCGCGGCGGTAGAGGATCATCACCTCCTCGGCGCCCAGCAGTTTGGACTGCACGGCGATGTCGATGGCGGTCATGCCGCCGCCCACCACCGCAATCTTCTTGCCCACCTTCAGTTTCGTGAGGTCGGAGGCCTGGCGCAGTTCGGCAATATAATCCACCGCATCGTCAACGCCGGGGCCGTCTTCACCCGAAAGGCCAAGCGCATTGACGCCCTGCAGCCCCACGCCCAGAAACACCGCGTCAAAATCGCGGCGCAGTTTTTCCAGCTTCAGGTTTTTGCCCAGCGCCTTGCCGTAGTTCACCTTGATGCCGCCCACGCCCATGACATAGGCCGCCTCGCGGCGGGCGAAGTCGTCAGTCGCCTTGTAGGCGGCGATGCCATATTCATTGAGGCCGCCCGGCTTTTTCCGCGCCTCGAACATCTCCACCGCATGGCCATGCAGCGCCAGCCGGTGGGCGCAGGCCAGCCCCGCCGGGCCAGCGCCGACCACCGCCACACGCTTGCCGGTGGCTTTGGCGCGGGCAAAGGGCTGGCGCTTCTGCTCCATCAGATGGTCGGTGGCATAGCGCTGAAGCAGACCGATCTTCACCGGCTTGCCTTCCGCCACATTGCGCACGCAGGCCTGTTCGCACAGGGTTTCGGTGGGGCAGACGCGGGCGCACATGCCGCCCAGAATGTTCTGCATGAAGATGGTGCGGGCCGCACCGTCGGGGTTGCCGGTGTTGATCTCGCGGATGAACAGCGGAATGTCGATGGTCGTGGGGCAGGCCGTCATGCACGGCGCATCGTGGCAGAAATAGCAGCGGTCGGATTCCACCCTGGCCTCATGGGCATCCAGCGGCGGGTGAAGATCGGAAAAATTGGCCGCGATCTGCGCCTTGGACAGGCCCATGGCCGAAACAGCACGGCCACTTCCTCCCTTTCGGGTGTGCAACGCCATCGTTTCCTCCGTCAGTCGATTCCGTTTGCCGGAATTCTCACATCGGCAAAGACTGCATTGATTTTACGGTTTGGTCAAATTTTTTATTCTCTGGTCAAAATTACCGGTGCCGCCGCGTTGAACCAGACCCGCACCATCATGGTGGTTTCAATTGCAGGAGATCGTGGCAGACTGGGGCCAGGCGGCGTGGAGGAGAAGAGCATGCAGATCGGTATGGTGGGACTGGGCCGCATGGGCGCCAATATGGTGCGCCGGCTGATACGCGGCGGACAAGACTGTGTGGTGTTCGACGTCAATCCGGCGGCAGTGGCCGGCCTGGCGGCGGAGGGGGCGGTGGGCTCAGACTCGCTGGCGGCGCTGGTGGCGGCCCTCACCCCACCGCGCGCCGTGTGGCTGATGCTGCCTGCCGCCATCACCGGCCGGGTGGCCCGCGACATCGCCGCCCTGCTCGCCCCCGGCGACATCATCATCGACGGCGGCAATTCCCACTACCATGGCGCCATGGACTTGGCGGCGGAACTGGCAGCCCGCGGCCTGCATATTGTGGATGTGGGCACAAGCGGCGGGGTGTGGGGTCTGGAGCGCGGCTATTGCCTGATGATCGGCGGTCCGCAGGAGGCCGTGCAGCGGCTTGACCCGGTGTTTCGCGCCCTCGCCCCCGGTGCGGCAGACGATGCTGCGGCTGATGCCGCGCTGGGCACGGCACCGCTGGGCTATCTCCATTGCGGTGCCACGGGGGCCGGACACTTCGTCAAGATGGTGCATAACGGCATCGAATATGGCGTGATGGCGGCCTATGCCGAGGGCTTCAACCTGCTCAAGGCTGCCAATGCCGGTGCACGGCCGCGGGCGGCGGATGCCGAAACCACGCCGCTGGCCACGCCACACTATTATCCCTTCGACATTGACGTGGCGGCGGTGAGCGAGGTGTGGCGTCATTCCAGCGTCATCAGTTCCTGGCTTCTCGACCTGGCCGCAGCATCGCTCAAGGCCAACCCCACGCTCAGCGGCTTTGCCGGGCGGGTTTCCGATTCCGGCGAAGGGCGCTGGACCATCAATGCCGCCATCGACACCGGGGTGCCGGTGCCGGTTCTGGCGGCGGCCCTGTTTTCGCGCTTTGCCTCGCGCGGTGAGGATGACTTTGCCAACAAATTGCTGTCGGCCATGCGCCAGGCCTTTGGCGGTCACATGGAAAAGCCCCACACCGGCTGACGGCGAGGGCAGGCGCCACCCGACCGGCAGCGGGCGGGCACATGCCACATTTTCAGGCAGGGCAATGAACACGTCTGGATTGGCCGATGCCCTGCTGGTGGCACCATTGACAAGGGCATGAACTGGTGCGGAAACTCCCGTCAGGAAATTTTCCCTAAAGCCCGAGGTTGCCATGTCCACCGTAAAACCCTCTGCAAAGGCCGAGGAAAATCCACGCGTGAAGGCCGTGTTCGACGACATCAGGGCGACGCGAAAAACCGACTTTATCAACAATTTCTGGCGCTATCTGGCCTTTGATCCGCCCCTGCTGGAAGAGCTGTGGCGCGAGGTGAAGGCGGTCATGGCCACGCCTTCGGCGCTTGATCCCCTCACCAAGGAAATGATCTATGTGGCGGTGTCAGTGACCAATGCCTGCCGCTATTGCGCCCACTCACACACCGCGGCAGCCCGCGCCAAGGGCATGACCGATGAGATGTATGCCGATCTGATGCGCGTCATCGGCACGGCGTCCAAGACCAATGCCCTGCTCAACGGCTTGCAGGTGCCGGTGGATGATGTCTTCGAGGCCGAGACGTCATGACCGTCGGCGCCTATGCCATGGCGGCGCGGCAGCCGGGTCCGCCACAGGTTCTGCATGAGATCGGCTTTGCGCCGATGGCACCCGCCGCGGGCGAAGTGCTGATCCGGCACAGCGCCATCGGGGTCAATTTCATCGACTGCTATTTCCGCTCCGGCCTTTACCCCTGGCCGGTGCCTTCTGACCTTGTCACCGGCTCGGAAGCGGCGGGCGTGATCGAGGCGGTGGGCGACGGGGTGACCGGACTGACGGTGGGACAGCGCGTGGCCTATACGCTGCCGAATTTTTCCTATGCCACCCACCGCACCATCGCGGCCCAGCATGTGGTTCTTCTGCCTGATGGCATCAGCGACGCGGTGGCCGCCGCCGTCATGCTGAAGGGTCTCACCGTGCGCTACCTGGTGAAGGACAGCTACGCCGTGAAGCCGGGCGACACGGTGCTGTTCCATGCGGCGGCCGGTGGTGTGGGTCTGCTGGCGGGGCAATGGCTGAAGGCCATGGGGGCCCGGGCCATCGGCACGGCGGGCGGGCCGGACAAGGTGGCGCTGGCACGCGCCCATGGCTTTGCCGAAGTCATTGACTATGGCGCGACGAATTTCGCCGACGAAGCGAAGCGTCTGGTGCCGCAGGGATTTGACGTGGTTTATGACTCGGTGGGCAAGGACACGCTGGCGCGTTCGCTCGGCTGTCTGCGCCGCCACGGCACGCTGGTGAATTTCGGCCAGTCCTCCGGTCCGGTGACGGATTTCAAGGTGTCGGACCTGGCGGCCGGTTCCTATCATCTCACCCGGCCGGTGCTGTTTCACTTCACCAGCAGCCGCGCCTGGCTGGAACAAGCCGCCGCCGACCTGTTCCATCTCATCGGCAACGGCACATTGAAAATTGCCGTGCACAGCGCGCCCCTGCGTGAGGTGGCGCGCGTTCACAGCGACCTTGAGGCCCGCCGGACCACGGGCTCCATGGTTCTCATTCCATAGGATGCAGGAGACTGATCGTGGCGGTTGGCAAAACCATCTGGACCTATTTCAACGGCACATGGCACGAGGGCGATCTGGCGGTGATGAAGGCCGCCGACCATGGCATGTGGCTCGGCACCCTGGTGTTTGATGGCGCGCGCGCCTTTGACGGGCTGGTGCCGGACCTGGCGGCGCATTTGCAGCGCGTCAATGCCTCGGCCGACATCATGGGGCTGAAGCCCACCCACAGTGTGGCCGAACTGACCAGCATCACGCTGGAGGGCTTGCGCCTGATGGGCCGTGACAAGCCGGTTTACATCCGCCCCATGTATTGGTCGGTGTCGGGGGGTCCCGGCGTGGTGGTGGCCGATCCCAATTCCACGGCGTTTTCGCTGTGTCTTGAAGAACTGCCCATGGCGCCCGCCACCGCCAGCCAGACGCTGACCACCACACGCTTCTCACGCCCCACCCTGGCCACCGCGCTGGTGAACGCCAAGGCGGCCTGCCTCTATCCCAATAACGGGCGCATGCTGCGCGAAGCACAGGGCAAGGGTTTCAACAATGCGCTGGTGCTGGACCCCCTCGGCAATGTGGCGGAAACGGCGACGGCGAATATCTTCATGGTCAGGAACGGCGTGGTCATGACGCCGGTGCCGAACGGCACCTTCCTCAACGGCATCACGCGCCAGCGCTTCATCGCCCTGCTGCGCGCTGCCGGGGTTGAGGTGCGCGAGGTGACGCTGAGCCTTGACGATTTCCGGGCCGCTGACGAGGTGTTCATGAGCGGCAATATTTCCAAGGTCACGCCGGTAACGAAGTTCGACGACAAGAGCTATGACATCGGCCCCATGGCCGCCAAGGCGCGCGCCCTTTACTGGGACTGGGCCAGAACCGACCAGAAGGTCTGACACGGGCGAGGGCGGATGGAACAAAGGGGTCAGGGCTGGACGCAGGAGCGCATCGTGTTTGCGCTGGCGGTGGTATTGTTCATTGTCGCGGCCCTTGGTCTGCGCGGTTTCGCTGACCCCAACAATCTCATCGCCATCGTGCGCTCGGTTTCGGTGCTGGGCATTCTGGCGCTGGGCATGGCGGTGGTCATCATCGGCCGCGGCATTGACCTGTCACAGGTTTCGGTCATGGCCATGTCCGGTGCCTGGTATCTGCAAATGCTGAATGACGGCAGGCCGGAGGGCATGGCCCTGCTCACCGTTCTGGCCTTTGTGGTCTTCATCGGTCTGGCCAATGGATTTCTCGTTGCCTATGGTGATGTGCCGCCGATCTTCGCCACCCTGGCTTCGGGTGCGGTGGTCTATGGGCTGGTGCGCTCGCAATTCATCGGCAGCGAAACCGTGCCGCTGCCGCCCGGCCACTGGCTGGAGGCGCTGGGGCGGATGCGGCTTGTGACGGTGCCGGTGGAGGTGTTTCTGTTCGCCGGGGCGAGTTTGCTGATCTTCCTGTTCCTGCGCTACACCACATGGGGGCGCTACACCTATCTGATGGGCGACAATTTTCAGGCGGCGCGCACCATCGGCATTCCGGTCCGGCCGATGAACCTGCTGCGCTATGTGATCTCGGCGCTGCTGGCCTTTGCGGCGGGCCTGCTCACCGCCTCCAACCTGTTTTCCATCAACACCCGCGTCATCACCTCCACCCTGCTCTATGACATCATTCTGGTGGTGGTGATCGGCGGCATCGGGCTCTCCGGCGGCAAGGGCGGGGTGCGCAATGTGGTGGGCGGGGCGCTGCTCATCGGCATCATGCTCAATGCCATGACCATTCTCGACATTTCCAACATCTATCAGAATCTCATCAAGGCCATCATTCTTCTGGCTGCCATCATCATCGACAGCCTGATGAACCCCCGCGACGAGCAGACGGCTCAGCAGGGGGATATTTGAGGGAAGGCTTCAACAGGAGGAAACCATGAAGATCAGGACTATGTTGCTGGCGGCGGCCGCCGCGCTGACGCTGGGCCTGGCGGTGCAACCCGCCTTGGCCATCGAGGACGACCCCGGCCCGGCCGCCTATGAAAAGGCCATGAAGGGCAAGCGCGTGGTGCTGGTGCCGCTGTCCATGGGCTTCGACCTGGCGCAGGGCTGGGCGGCCATTCTGGAGCGCGAAGTGAAGGCCTTCGGCGGCGTGTTTGAAACCCGCGACCCCAACTGGTCCACCGAGGCCGGCGCTCAGGCCATCACCGATGTGATCAACTCCGATGCCAAGCCGGACGTGCTGATCATCATGTCACCCGATCTCAACTCCTACTCCAAGCTGATGAAGAAGGCGCAGGAGAAGGGCATCTATGTGATCCTGATCGACAACCCGGCCAACTACAAGGCCGACGCCTATGTGGGCGGCGACTGGGACAGGCTGGGCCAGATGGAGGCCGAGGCGGTGGTCAAGGGCTGCGGCCCGAACTCATCCAAGAAGATCGGCCTGGTGCAGGGCGATCAGGTGAATGCCACCAGCCTTTATCAGTATGCTGGCATCATGAAGGTTCTGGAGAAGAACCCGGACTTCAAGGTGGTGGCCAAGCCCGATTCCAACTGGGACGCCACCACCTCGCGCAATGTGACCGTCACCATGCTGCAACAGAACCCGGACATCTGCGGCATCATCGATTTCTGGGACGGTGACGCCTCGGGGTCGTCGTCAGCGATCCGCGACGCCGGCAAGCAGGACCAGATCTATCTGGTCACCACCGGCGGCGGCGAGGAAACCGCAACCTGCGCCAATGTGGCGAACGGCACCTATGACGCCGTGGTCTCCACCGAGCTTTACAATGAAAGCGAGGCCATGGTGGCGATGATCAAATATCTGCTGCAGAGCGGCCAGCCGCCGGGCACGGCGTCGCCCTACATCTACTCGCTGATGTCCACCGTGACCAAGGAGAACCTCAATCCGCGGTCATGCTGGAACCTGAAGGCGCTGCAGGAAGCCGCCAAGAAGTAAGCAACGCCCCGTCACGGCCGGACCCGGTCCGGCCGTGGCGGGAACACCGAGTATCAGAATGACCCTTCGCGAAACGCTGCAGCGCTGGCGCTACAATTTCATTCCCGACCACCTGCTTGGTGAAATTCTCACCAAGCGCTGGGCCGACAATGCCATTCCCTTCCTCGCCATGGTGGCGACGGTGGCGGGCTTCGGCCTGGCCATTCCGGGTTTCTTCAAGCCGTCTTCGCTGGTGGAATCAACCCGCCAGCTGGGCGAATTCACCATTGTGGTCATCGGTCTTTCCGTGGTCATGCTGGCCGGTGGCATTGATCTTTCCGTCGGGTCGATCTTTGCGCTGGCCGCCTTTGCCGCCGTTTCCACCTTTTTCATTTTCGGCCTGCCGGTGTGGGTGGCCTTGCTGTCTGCCCTCGCCGTGGGCGCGCTGTTCGGCGCCTTCAACGGCTATCTCGTGGGCTATCTGCGGCTCCGCGCCTTTCTCACCACGCTGGTGACGCTGGTCATCGGGCGGGCGCTGTATGATATTCTGGTGATCAATTTCGCCGCTGCCGTGCAGCAGTCGGATGTATCCTCACCCATCTGGGACTTCATCGGCGACGGTCAGTTCATGGGCCTGTCCATGGCGGTCATCATTGCCCTGGTGCTTGCCGTCATCGCCCATGTGGCGCTTACGCGGTCGCGGCCCGGCTGGCACATTCTGGCGGTCGGCGGATCGCGGCGCTCGGCCCACAATTCCGGCATCCGGGTGCGCGAAACCGTGTTCATGTCCTATGTCGTCTCCGGCCTGTGCGCGGGGCTGGCCGGTTTTCTCATTGCCTGCCGCCTGTCGGGTGCGGGGCCAGGCACGGGGCTCAATCTGGAAATGCTGGCCATCACCGCCGCCGTGGTGGGGGGCAACAGTCTGGGTGGCGGGCGCGGCTCCATTGCCAAGGCGGTGATGGGCGCCATCATCGTGATGATGATGAACAACAGCCTGATCCGGTTGGGCTTCGGCACCGGCACCAACCAGATGGTGCTGGGCCTGATGCTGGCCGCCGCGGTGACGCTGGACATCCGCTGGCTGAAGAACCGCCACAAGGTGCTGAACGAGGTTTATGTGGCGCCGGTGCATGTGCGCCTGCCGGAGACGCCCTCGGCCCTGCCCGGCTCGGGCTCATCCTTTGCCTTGAACAATGTATTGTCCAAGGCGGACGCCATCGGCCTCGGCGAACTGGAGGGGCCGGAGGATGTGATCCTTGACCGGGATGACCATCTCTATTGCGGCACGCGCCACGGCGAGATTGTGCGTTTCTTCGCCCCCGACTACCGGCGCTCGGAAGTCTTCGCCCACACCGGCGGCTTTCCGCTGGGACTGGCCTTCGCCCAGGATGGCACGCTTCTGTCCTGCGTTGGTGCCATGGGGCTTTATGCCATCTCGCCCAGGGGCGAGGTGCGGCAGCTTTCGGCCGAAACCAACCGCTCCTACCGCTCCATCGTTGATGATGCACGGCTGCGCGATCCCAATGATCTCGATGTCGCGCCCGATGGCCGCATCTTCTTCACCGACTCGACCACCCGCTATGACGCCCATGACTGGACGCTGGATTCGATCGAGAACCGGCCGACCGGGCGCTTGCTGGTCCATGATCCGAAGACCGGCATCACCAGAACGCTGCTCGACAATTATCGCTACACGAACGGTGTGTGCCTGGCCCATGACGGCAAGTCGGTGCTGTTTGCCGAAAGCTGGGCCTGCCGGGTGCACCGCTATTGGCTGGAGGGGCCGAAGGCGGGCACAGCGGAATGTCTTATCGATGGCATGCCCGGCTATCCCGACAACATCAACCGCGCCTCTGACGGGACCTACTGGATGGCGTGGCTGGGCATGCGCACGCCAAGCTTTGACCTAAGCCTGCGCCACCCTTCGTTCCGCAAGCACATGACGCGGCGGCTGCCCAATGACGAATGGCTGTTCCCCAATATCAACACCGGGGGCGTGGTGAAATTCGACGAGCAAGGCACCATCATCCAGACCATGGGTGATCTCACCGGGGTGAGCCACCCCATGGTGACCTCCATGCGTGAGCACAAGGGCCATCTGTTCATCGGCGGCATTCTCAACAACCGCATCGGCCGGTTCAAGATCGAAGGGGCGGACCCGAACTGGACCGGCATGTCCTCCTACTGGGGGAGCAGGTCATGAACATCCTCGATTTCTTCCGCGGCAAGGCCGTCACCATTCCGCCCATGGACGGGGCGCTGAAACCCAACCGCAGCCTTGATGAGGCCGCGCTGGTGGTGGCCCATGCGGAGCCCGATAATCTGGTGGCGGACGGGCACAGCCTGTTCTTCACCGCCGGAGCGCAGCTTCTGGAACTAGCGCATGGGGCGCGCCAGGCCCGGGTGGTGGAAACCTTCCCCGCCGCCATCACGGCGCTGGCCAAGAGCGAAGATGACGCCTGGGCGGTGGCGCTTCAGTCCGGTGCGGTGCTGGTGCGCGAGAAGCGCGAAGCATGGCGCGAAATCGCCAGTTTCAAATGCCCGGTGGCACTGGCCTTTGGCGCGGGCCAGTTTTTGTACCTGGGCAATGGCTCCGAGGCCCATCCGCCCTCGGCCTGGGCGCATGATCTGATGGCCAAGGGGTCGTCGGGCTCGGTCTGGCGGCTTGCCCTGCATGCGGGCGAGCGGGAAAGACTGGCCGATGGTCTGGCCTTTCCCTTCGGCATTGCGGTTGACCATGCGGGCGGGCGGCTTCTCGTCTCCGAGAGCTGGCGGCACCGCGTGCTCGCCATTCCCAGCGCGGGCGGTGCGCCGCAGCCGGTGCTGGCAAAGCTGCCGGGCTATCCCGGGCGCATCAGCGACAGGCGCGGCCAGGGCTTCCTGCTCTGCCTGTTTGCGCCGCGCAACCGCCTGATCGAACTGGTGCTGCAGGAAGATGCCTATCGCATGGACATGATGGCGGAAATTCCGCGCGACTACTGGGTGGCGCCGGCACTGGCCAGCGGCAAGACCTTTCTGGAGCCGCTGCAATGCGGCGGGGTGCGCACCATGGGCATTCACAAGCCCTGGTCGCCCAGCCGCTCCTATGGGCTGGTGGTGGAACTGGGCGCTGATGCGGAGCCCATTGCCAGCCACCACAGCCGCGCCGACGGCAAGCGCCACGGCATTGTCAGTGCGGTGGAATGGCTGGGGCACATTACGGCGGCGGCGCGCGGCGGCGATTGCATTGTCCGCATTGCCGCCCATGGCGGAGGCGAAGCATGACCGCCATCATCGACATGCGCAAGGTGACCAAGGCCTATCGTGGTGTGGCCGCCGTGAAGGCGGTGGACTTCACTCTGGAACAGGGTGAAATCCATGCGCTGCTGGGTGAGAACGGTGCGGGCAAATCCACCCTCACCAAAATCATGGCGGGCGTGGTTGAAGCCACCTCCGGCGAAATGCTTCACCGCGGCCAGCCGGCGCGCTTCCTCACCCCCAACGAGGCCCTCAACGCCGGCATCGCCATGGTGTTTCAGGAAACCAGCCTCGTTCCCTCCATGACGGTGGCGCAAAACATCTATCTCGGCGAGGAGAAGTTCCTCAACCGGCTGCGCGGGGTCTATATCGCCGCCCAGCAATTTCTGCAGTCGCTGAACTTCAACGTCGATCCCGCTGCCCCGGTGGCCAGCCTCGGGGCCGCCAAGCGCCAGATGGTGGAGATTGCCCGCGCCGTGCATCACAAGGCGGATGTCATCATTTTCGATGAGCCCACCGCCACGCTGACGCCGGAGGAAAAGCGCCACTTCTTCGCCCTGATGAAACGGCTTCAGGCCTCGGGCGTGTCGATCATTTTCATCACCCATGCGCTTGAGGAAGCCCTGGGCCATGCCGACCGCATCACCATTCTGCGTGATGGCGAGCTGGTTGCCACCGGCAAGGCTTCGGAATTTGACCGGGCCAAGGTGGTGCAGGCCATGGTGGGCCGGGCGTTGACCCAGCAGATCTACCGCAAGCGCAACGCCGCCCATCTGCGCAAGCGCGGCGCCAAGGTTCTGTCGGTGCAGGACATCTCCATGGGCAACATGGTGCGCAACAATTCCTTCTCGATCTACGATGGCCAGATCACCGGCGTCTTTGGCCTCATCGGCTCGGGGCGCACGGAAACCTTCAAGATCATCTCCGGTGTTTACAAGCGCGATTTCGTGCGCGGCGGCGATATTGAACTCGACGGCAGGCCGGTGCGTTACAATGTACCGCGCCAGGCCATCAAGGACCGCATTGCCTATGTCACCGAGGACCGCAAGTCCGAGGGACTGTTTGAGAACCTCTCCATTGCCGAGAATTTCTTCTCCGGTCTGGTGGCGGCGGGATTGCAGGAAAGCTCGATTGTGTCACTGCGCGAAATGCGGTCCCTGTCGGAGCAATGGTCGGAGCGGCTGAAGGTGCGCGCCATCAACAGCCGCGCCAAGGCGGTGGAACTTTCCGGCGGCAACCAGCAGAAGGTGGTGATCGGCAAGGGACTGGTGCAGCGGCCGCGCCTTGTCATTTTCGACGAGCCGACGCGCGGCGTCGATGTTGGTGCCATTGCCGAAATTCACCAGCTCATCAATGATCTGGCCGACGAGGGCCTGGCGGTGGTGGTGATCTCGTCCTACCTGCCGGAGATCATGAACCTGTCAGACCGCATTCTGGTGTTCCGCCAGGGCCGGGTGGTGGAGGAGTTTTCGCCC
The DNA here is from genome assembly GCA_937873445.1 of uncultured Alphaproteobacteria bacterium. Taxonomy (GTDB): domain Bacteria; phylum Pseudomonadota; class Alphaproteobacteria; order Rhizobiales; family Aestuariivirgaceae; genus Aestuariivirga. The sequence continues at coordinate 86,891 of CALMWF010000008.1, read as the reverse complement.
GTCAACGCCACCGAGGAAAAGATCATGTATGCGGCGGTGCACTAGAGCCGCCTGACTTTTGACGGTGGCGGCAAAGGTCAGAAAGCGGCTCGCCCAATGGGCGAAGAGCACCATCACCTGAGCAGCGGCCGGTGCCAGCAAGCCGCCCCTGCACGGGCAGTGGCGTTTTCCCCCTGAAGCGGCGGACCGGCCAGTGAGTGTGAGGGTGGAGACAGCCGGAGAAGCTTGGCTGGGGCGGGAGGGATCGAACCTCCGAATGCCGGAATCAAAATCCGGTGCCTTACCGCTTGGCGACGCCCCAGCAGCGCCCGCCCATATAGCCAGCCAAATTGCCTGCCGCAATGACTTGCAGACCCCGGCCCGCGTGGCTATAAGGCGGCCTGCCCCGCTTCGGACGGGGAAACGTGACGGAGTGTAGCGCAGTCTGGTAGCGCACCTGCTTCGGGAGCAGGGGGTCGGAGGTTCGAATCCTCTCACTCCGACCATTTTTCACAGTGCCCCGCAAACAAAAGGCCCGGTTTTCACCGGGCCTTTGTTGTTTTCAATGGCGGGTTGCCTCAGCGGGAAAGATTCCACACCGCCGGAAAGGCCAGCGCGGCAATGGCGGCCTTGACCACGTCGCCCCACAGGAAGGGCAGAACACCGAGGCTGAAGGCCTCGCCCAGGCCGCCGACAAAGCCCGACAGCCAGATCATGCCCGGCACATGGATGAGGGCAGCGCCCCCCAGCATGGCGGCAAACATGGTGAAGCCATTGCGGTCCCAGCCGCGCTCGGCCAGCTTGCCCACCACGAAGGCCGCCAGCACGAAGCCCAGCACATAGCCGCCGGTGGGGCCCATGAGCTTGGCCAGACCGCCGCCAAAGCCCGCCATGACCGGCAGGCCAAGGGCAGCTTCCGCCACATAGAGCAGCAGGGTGGCGGCAGCGAGGCGGGCGCCGAAGGCCGCGCCGATGGCCAAAACGGCAAGGGTTTGCATCGTCATGGGCACCGGCACCATGGGCACCTGGACCTGGGCCGACAGCGCCACCAGCGCCGAGCCCACCACGGCCAGCAGCGCCTGGCGCGGCAGGCTCTGGGCGGCATCAGACCAGAAATGACGGACAAGGGTGGGGTGCGACATGGGGGGCCCTCTGTAACGTGGATATCGGGCCTGCTTTTACGGCCCCGCGTGTTCCTTCGCAACGGAGAAGAAAGGCCAATCCCCGGCCTGCTTTTGGGGCAAAACTGGCTCCATGAGGGCGGTTGCCGCCGCCAGCGCCGCCGCGATAGACTGGCGGCCATCAATTCAGCAGGGAGACGATCATGAGTGCGAAGGCTGGGGCCTCTGGCACCAACAAGGAATGGGTGGAACGCCGGGCCAGGGTCGTGCCGCGCGGTGTGGGCATGGCGGTGCCGGTCATGGCGGCGCGCGCCGAAAATTCCGAACTGTGGGATGTGGAGGGCAACCGCTACATCGATTTTGCCGGCGGCATTGCCGTGCTCAACACCGGCCACCGCCACCCGGCGGTGATGAAGCGGGTGATGGACCAGCTCAACAGCTTCACCCACACCTGCGCCATGGTGGTGCCCTATGCGGGCTTCATCGAGGTGTGCGAGAAGATTGCCGAAGTGGCGCCCATTTCGGGTGACAAGAAGACCCTGCTGGTGACGACCGGGGCCGAGGCGGTGGAGAACGCGGTGAAGATTGCCCGCGCCCATACCGGCCGGTCCGATGTCATTGCCTTCCAGGGCGCCTTCCACGGCCGCACCCTGCTGGGCATGGCGCTCACCGGCAAGACCGTTCCCTATAAGGTGAAGTTCGGCCCCATGCCGGCGGGCATCTGGCATGTGCCCTTCCCCGTGGCCGACAAGGGCATCACGGTGGACGACGCCATGAACGCCATCGAGCAGCTGTTCAAATGCGATGTGGAGCCGTCGCGGGTGGCGGCCATCATCATCGAGCCGGTGCAGGGCGAGGGCGGCTTCTATGTGGCCCCCAGGGAGCTGATGCAGCGGCTGCGCAAGCTGTGCGACGAGCATGGCATTGTCTTCATCGCCGACGAGATCCAGTCCGGCTTCGGCCGCACCGGCACCTGGTTTGCCATGGAGCAGATGGGCGTTGAGCCGGACCTGATGACCTGCGCCAAGTCGCTGGCCGGCGGCTTCCCGCTGGCTGCCGTCACCGGCAAGGCCACGATCATGGACGCGCCGGAGGCCGGCGGGCTGGGCGGCACCTATGCCGGCAACCCCGTGTCGTGCGCGGCGGCCCTGGGCGTGTTTGAAGCCTTCAAGCAGGACGACCTGCTGGCCAAGGCGAAGAAGCAGGGCAAGACCATCATGGCGCGCATTGCCGCCGTGAAGGCCAAGGGCAAGGGCATGGCCATTGGCGATGTGCGCGGCCTGGGCGCCATGTGCGCCTTCGACCTGGTCACCGAGCGCGGCGGCAAGGCCCCGGACGGGGCAGCGGCCAAGGCTCTGGTCACCAAGTGCTATGAGCGCGGGCTGCTCATCCTGTCCTGTGGTGTCTATGGCAACACCATCCGCCTGCTGACGCCCTTGTCGGTGTCGGACACGGTGCTGGACGAGGGGCTGGACATTCTCGAAGCGGCGCTGCTCGGAAATTAAGTTGATTTAACACGACAGCCCTCGCCCATGCTATTAAGCCGGGCGAGGGTTTTCATTAGGGGCGGCTCTCCGCCAATAGGACCATGGACGCAAAGCTACTTCCCTTCGCCACTCAGGATGTGCCGCGCTACACGAGCTATCCCACGGCGGTGCAGTTCCAGAGCGATTTTTCGTCGGCCACGGCGGACGGCTGGCTTAAGGCGCTGGCGCCCGACGCGGTGCTGTCGCTCTATGTCCACATCCCCTTCTGCCAGCAATTGTGCTGGTATTGCGGCTGCCACACCTCGGTGCCCAACACCTATGACCGGGCCACGCGCTATGTGGCGGCCCTGCTCAAGGACATTGAGCGCGGCGGGGCGCTGAAGGGCACGAAGCACGGGGCGGTCAAGCATTTCCATTTCGGCGGCGGCACGCCCACCTATCTCACCAATGACGATCTGCGCAGCATTGTGGAGGCGGTGGACCGGGCCTTCGGCATCAGCGCCGGGGCGGAGGTGGCCATTGAATCCGATCCGCGCGGCATGACGCCGGAGCGGGCGCGGGCGCTGACCGCCATGGGCTTCAACCGCATTTCCTTCGGCGTGCAGGACTTTGCCCAGCCGGTGATGGACAAGATCAACCGCCAGCAGCCCTATGATCTGGTGGCGCGGGCCACTGAGGAGCTGCGGGCGGCGGGCTTTGTCTCGGTCAATTACGATCTCATGTATGGCCTGCCCGGCCAGACGGTGGAAAGCGTCATTGAAACCGCCACCAGGTCGGCGGCGCTGAAGCCCAACCGCATCTCGGTGTTCGGCTATGCCCATGTGCCGTGGTTTGCCAAGCACCAGAAGATGATCCGCGATCACGACCTGCCGGACATTCCGGCGCGCTATGACCAGGCGGTGGCCATCAATGAAACGCTGACCGCGCATGGCTATGCCGCCATCGGCCTTGACCATTACGCGCTGCTCGACGACGAATTGTCCAGGGCCGCCGAAGCCGGCACCATGCACCGCAATTTCCAGGGCTATACCACCGACACGGCGGATGCGCTGGTGGCCTTCGGCGCGTCGGCCATTTCGGAATATCCGCAGGGCTTTGCCCAGGCGGCCCGCGACACGCTGGCCTGGTCCACCGCCATCGAGAAGGGAGACAGCCCGGTCAACCGCGGGCTTGCCACCACGGCGGAAGACCGCATGCGGGCCGAGGTGATCGAGCGGCTGATGTGTGACTTCACCGTGGACTATGCGGCGGTTGCCGCACGGCACGGCTTTGATCCGGCGGTGCTAGACCAAGGCCTCGCGCGGCTGGAGCCGCTGATGGCGGCGGGGCTGGCGGACTGGCAGGGCACGGTGGTGTCCGTGCCGCGCAAACACCGGCTGTTCCTGCGCTCGGCGGCCTCGGCCTTTGATGCCCATTACAAGGTGGTGGCCAACCGCCACGCCAAGGCTGTCTGATCAGCCGTAGAGATAGGCGATGCCTGCGAACTGGCAGCCGGCGGCGGTGGCCACGAAGGCATGCCAGATGGCGTTCTGGAATTTCAGCCGTTCCCAGACATAGAAGATGACACCCACCGTGTAGAGCAGGCCGCCCACGGCGATGAGAATCTGCGTGGTCATGGGCAGCACCGCCATGAAGGAGCGGATGGAGAACACCCCCGCCCAGCCCATGCCGAGATAGACCGCCACGGCAAGCTTGTCGAAGCGGCCCGGCAACAGGACCTTCAGCACAATGCCCAGGGCCGCCACCGCCCAGATGACGATGCCCAGAACCCAGGCCTCGCTGCGGCTCGCGAGGAAGGGGAGAAGGGCGGTGTAGGTGCCGGCAATCAGCAGATAGATGGCGGAATGGTCAAAGCGGCGCAGGATCCACTTCACCGGCGTGGCGGGCCAGAGATTATAGGTGGCCGAAAAGGACAGCATGGCCATGAGGCCCAGACAATAGACAAGCAGCGGCAGCCAGGGGCCGCCGGTGATGACGACGCGGCTGAGCAGAATGGCCACAGCAATGACGCCCGCCGTGACCCCCAGGCCATGGACCACGGCATCGGCGGTGATTTCGGCTTTGCTGTAGGGGCGTTGTCCGTGAAAGCGCTTCATGGTCTTCTCCTGCGGGCGGAACCTAGACCTGCGCCAGCGCCTGTTCAATATCGGCGATGAGGTCAGCCACATTTTCAATGCCCACCGACACCCGCACCAGATTGTCCGGCACGGGGCTGTGCGGCCCCTCCACCGTCTTGCGGTGTTCGGCCAGGGTTTCCACACCACCCAAAGATGTCGCCGGTGTGACGGTGCGCAAGCGGGTGCAGAAATTTCTGGCCTCGTCGAAACCGCCCCGGATGAGCAGGCTCAGCATGCCGGAAAAGCCGTCCGTCATCTGGCGAAGGGCCACGGCATGGCCGGGGTGGCTTTCCAGCCCCGGATAGAGCACGGCTTCGATCTTCGGGTGGTTTTCAAAATGCCGGGCGATGGCCAGGGCGTTGGCCGAAGCCGCCCGATAGCGCACGAACAGGGTGCGCAGGCCGCGCAGCAGCAGCCAGGCCTCCTGCGGGGCAAGGGGTGTGCCCTGCATGGTGCGGAGCTTGCCGATCTGCTCCCAGCGGGCATTCTTCTCGCGCGTCACCAGCGCCCCGGCCAGCACATCGGAATGGCCGTTCAGATATTTGGTGGCGGAGTGGAAGACGATATCCGCGCCGAGGGTGAGGGGCCGCGTGGTGACGGCGGCGGAAACGGTGGCATCCACCGCCAGAAGGGCGCCCCTGGCATGGGCGGCCTGGGCGGCGGCGGCAATGTCGATCACATCCCAGGTGGGGTTGAGCGGCGTTTCGATCCAGACGAGATCGGTGCCGTCGGTGATGCTGGCCTGAAGGTCCCCCGGTTTTTTCGGATCAAACAGGGTGAGGCGGATGCGGCCCAGACTTTCCAGCCGCCTCAGCCAGTCGCGGGTGCCGTAATACATGACCTTTGGTGCCACCACATGGGCGCCCTGGGGGATGGTTTCAAACAGGGTGCTGGAGGCCGCCATGCCGGAGGCGAACAGCCGCGCTTCCGCCCCCTGCTCCAGGCGGGCGAGTGTTTCCTCCAGCTGCCAGAGATTGGGGCTGCCGCTGCGGACATAATTTTCGCGCAGCTTCGGCTGATAATTTTCGTCGCGCGCATAGGTGGTGGAGGCATGGAGCGGCGGCACCACGGCACCGGTTTCCGCATCCACGGCGCGCCCGCCATGGGCGGCAATGGTTTCGGGATGCACTTCGCCGTCAGACATGCTGGCCGCCGTTGATGTGCAGTTCCGAACCGGTGACGTAGGAGGAACCCTCCGTGCACAGATAATAGATGGCCCGCGCCACCTCCTCCGGCTGGCCCAGACGGCGCAGCGGAATGTTCGGAATGATCTTCTCGGTGCCGGGGGAGAGAATGGAGGTTTCAATCTCGCCCGGCGAGATGGCGTTGACGCGCACGCCATGGGGGCCGAAGTCGGCGGCCATTTCGCGGGTCAGTGCCGCCAGCGCCGCCTTGGAGGTGGAATAGGCCGCCCCGGCAAAGGGGTGGACGCGTGAACCGGCAATGGAGGTGACGTTCACAACCGCCCCTCTGGCCGCCGTCAGCTCCCGCATGAGGCCCCTGGCCAGCATGATGGGTGCGAAGAAATTCACCTGAAACACCGTCTTCCAGTCCTGCTCGGCGGTGTCCAGCGTGTTGAGCCGCGCCCCGCCCGGCTTCTTGGGGCTGATGGCGGCATTGTTCACCAGTGCATGCAGCTTGCCGCCTTGCGCCTTCAGCTTGTCCTGCATGATGGCGATGGCGCGGGCCGTATCCTCGGAAGAGGCAAGATCAACCTGGATATGATCCTCCTCACCGGCGTCCCACGGGCAATCCTCGGGAAAGGGCTGGCGCGAACAGGTGATGACCCGCCAGCCGGCGGTGGAGAAGCGCTTCACCGTGGCATGGCCAATGCCGCGCGAGGCGCCGGTGAGAATGAGCGTCTTGCGCTCGCCGTCGGGGGTCTGGGTCATGTCACTCTCACGGGTAAAGCCGGGCCTTGGTCCAGGCAACGTCCGGCGCGTCGCGGCGGAAAACCAGGCGTTCATGGAGGCGGAAGGGCCGGTCGTGCCAGAATTCGATGGCCAGCGGCTTTACCCGGAAGCCCGACCAGTGGGGCGGACGCGGCACCTCGCCGATGGCATATTTTGCCGCCCAGAGCGCCACCGACTGTTCCAGCGCATAGCGGTTTTCCAAGGGCCGCGACTGTTTTGAGGCCCAGGCGCCGATGCGGCTGTCGCGGGCGCGCGAGGCAAAATAGGTATCAGCCTCAAGGTCGCTCACCTGTTCCACCAGGCCGCGCACCCGCACCTGACGGCGCAGCGACTTCCAGTGGAAGTTCAGCGCCGCCTTGCCGGTGGCGAGAATCTCCTGACCCTTCTGGCTTTCGAAATTGGTGTAGAAGACAAAGCCCCGCTCATCCGCCCCCTTCAGCAGCACCATGCGCACATTGGGCAGGCCCGCCTCATCCACCGTGGCCAGCGCCATGGCGTTGGGGTCATTGGGTTCGGACTTTTCCGCCTCCTTCAGCCAGTCGGCAAAGAGGGCGAAGGGGTCATTGCGCTGGGTGAAGCCCATTTGCGCGGTGAGGGTGGGGATGTCGCTCAGATTCATCGTGCCAGTGTAGCGTGATTGATCGGGCGGCGACAGGCCCAGAGCGTCCCGGCCTTCCGGCCACCTGTTTCATATGGTCACAAAAGTTGAACGCGCGGGGATGGACCGGAAACCGGCTTTGTGTCAATTACCCCGGAACGGGGTGCCGATTTGCCAAGCGAGGATTTTTTATGAGCAATAACAAAGGTTTGATGGCTGGCAAGCGCGGTCTCATCATGGGCGTGGCGAACAACCGTTCGATCGCCTGGGGCATCGCCAAGGCGGCCCATGACCAGGGCGCGGAACTGGCCTTCACCTATCAGGGCGACGCGCTGAAAAAGCGCGTTGAACCGCTGGCCGAGAGCATTGGCTCGAAGATCGTGCTGGCCTGCGATGTGACCGACACGGCCTCGATGGATCAGGTGTTTGCCACGCTGGCGCAGGAATGGGGCCGGCTTGATTTCGTGGTCCATGCCATTGCCTATGCCGACAAGGATGAATTGACCGGGCGCTATGTTGAAACCACCGCCGACAACTTCAACAAGTCGCTCAACATCTCGTGCTATTCCTTCACCGCCATTGCCCAGCGCGCCGAAAAGCTGATGAATGAGGGCGGTTCGCTTCTCACCCTCACCTATTACGGCGCGGAAAAGTGGATGCCGCACTACAACGTCATGGGCGTTGCCAAGGCCGCACTGGAGGCCTCGGTGCGCTATCTCGCGGCCGATCTCGGCCCCAACAACATCCGGGTCAACGCCATTTCGGCCGGACCGATCAAGACACTGGCCGCCTCCGGCATCGGCGACTTCCGCTATATCCTGCGCTGGAACGAATACAACTCGCCGCTGCGCCGCACCGTCACCATTGAGGAGGTGGGCCAGTCGGCCCTGTTCCTGTTGTCGGACATGTCGCGCGGCGTCACCGGCGAAATCCTGCATGTGGACTCGGGCTATCATGTGGTGGGCATGAAAAACCCCACCGCCCCGGACATGTCGGTGGCCCAGGAAGGGGAATAGCGCCGGGTTTGACGGGTTGGCCGAAGCGGCTTAAGCAAACGCTCCATGTCGCACAACACCTTCGGCCATCTTTTCCGCGTCACCACCTTCGGCGAAAGCCACGGTCCCGCCATCGGCTGCGTGGTGGACGGCTGTCCGCCGCGGCTTCCGATCTCGGTCAAGGACATCCAGAACTATCTGGACAAGCGCAAGCCCGGGCAGTCGCGCTTCACCACCCAGCGCCAGGAAGCCGACGAGGTGAAGCTTATCTCCGGCGTGTTCGAGGATGAGCGCACCGGCGGCCTCATCACCACCGGCACCCCCATTGCCATGGTGATCGACAATACCGACCAGCGCAGCAAGGACTACGCGGAAATCCGTGACGCCTTCCGGCCCGGCCATGCCGATTTCACCTATCAGGCCAAATACGGCATCCGCGACTATCGGGGCGGCGGCCGCTCGTCGGCGCGGGAAACGGCGGCGCGCGTGGCGGCGGGTGCCGTTGCGCGGCTGGTCATTCCGCATGTCACCATCCGCGCTGCGCTGGTGCAGATGGGTCCGCACCGCATTGAGCGCGCGCGCTGGAGCTGGGCCGAGGTGGAGAACAATCCCTTCTTCTGCCCCGACCCGGTGGCGGCAAAGCAGTGGGAAAGCTATCTCGACGGGGTGCGCAAGGCGGGGTCATCCTGCGGTGCGGTTGTTGAAGTGGTGGCGGAGGATGTGCCGGCTGGCTGGGGGGCACCGGTCTATGCCAAGCTGAGCCAGGATCTGGCTTCGGCGATGATGAGCATCAACGCCGTGAAGGGTGTGGAAATCGGGGACGGCTTTGCCGCAGCAGCCCTCACCGGCGAGGAAAACGCCGACGAGATCCGCGCTGGCACCGATGGTGCGCCGCTGTTTCTCACCAATCATGCCGGTGGCATTCTGGGCGGCATTTCCACCGGTCAGCCCATTGTCTGCCGGTTTGCAGTCAAGCCCACTTCATCCATTCTGACACCGCGCCGGTCCATCACCGCCACAGGCGAGGACACCGAGGTGCGCACCAAGGGCCGGCATGACCCGTGCGTGGGCATTCGCGCCGTGCCGGTGGGCGAGGCCATGATGGCCATGGTGCTGGCCGACCACTATCTGCGCCACCGGGCGCAACTGGGCTAGAACTGTCTGATTTTTGACGATTGCGGATCATTCAGAAGGCCGTTTGCCTGCCTCCGTCAGGGGCGGAGGGGCTCAACCCTCAAGGCGCATTCCACTGGCAACCTTGCGGGCGGCGATGAGGAATTCGCGGTTGCCGTCACCGCCCGTCAGGGGTGACTCGGTCAGCCCCACAACGGCCCAGCCCCTGGCCTGAAGGAAGGCCTCAATGTCGGTGCAGACCCGCTGCTGCTGGGCGCGCGCGGTGACAATGCCACCCTTGCCGAGATGTTCGCGCCCCACTTCAAACTGCGGCTTGATGAGGGCCACCAGCTCGGTGCCAGCACCTGACAGATCAAGGGCGGGCGGCAGGCCAAGCTTCAGGGAGATAAAGGAAAGATCGGAGACGATGAGGCCCACAGTCTCCGGCACCTGATTGCGGGTCAGGCTGCGGGCGTTCACCCCCTCATGCACGGCAACGCGCGGATCGGCCCGCAGCATGGGGGCCAGCTGGTCATGGCCCACATCCACCGCCATCACCCGGGCTGCGCCGCGTTCCAGCAGAAGCTGGGTGAAGCCGCCGGTGGAGGCACCGAGATCGACGCACACCTTGTCCCGTGGCGACAGGCCAAAATGATCCAGGCCATGGCGCAGCTTCAGCGCTGCACGCGACACATAATGCTGGGCCGGATCGGTGACGGTGAACCCGGCCTCCGGCCCCACCATGCGGGCGGGCTTTTCTTCCGTCCGGCCATCCACCGCCACGGTGCCGCGCCGGATGGCATCACGCGCCCTGGCGCGCGAGGCAAAAAGCCCCGCCGCCACCAGCGCCTCATCCAGCCGCTGGCGGGTCACTCCACATCCAGCGGTGCCGTGCCGGTGGGCTTGCCATCCGCTCCCAGGGTGATTTTTTCGATGCGCGCCTCGGCCTCGGCCAGCCGGGCGGCGCAATGGGCCTTCAGCGCCTCACCGCGCTCATAGATCCTGATGGACTCCTCAAGGTCAACCTTGCCCGCCTCGAGCCGCGCCACAATGTCCTCCAGCTCGGCCAATGCCGCCTCGAAACTCATGGCCTTGATGTCGTCGGTCTTGGCAGCCATCAGGTCAACTCCGTTTGGCGGTGGGGGCGGGATTGGCGGCGCCATGCATGAGCGCCTGAACGTGAATGCCCGCCGATGAGGCAAGGCCGCGCAGATCATAGCCGCCCTCCAGCAGCGAGACAACGCGCCCGCCCGCCTTGCGGTCGGCCACATCCATCAGGTTCAGCGTCACCCAGGCAAAATCCTCCTCGGTCAGTTCCAGCCCGCCGATGGGATCGCGGTGATGGGCATCAAAGCCGGCGGACATGATGAGCAGGTCGGGGCTGAAATCATCAAGGGCGGGCAGGATGACGGTGCGCATGGCCTCGCGGAAGGCGGCACTGCCGGTGCCTTCAGAAAGAGGCGCATTGAAGATGTTGCCGACGCCCGCCTCATGGGCCTCGCCGGTGAAGGGATAGAGCGGCGCCTGATGGGTGGAGCCGTAGAACATGTCGGCATCGGTCCAGAAAATATCCTGGGTGCCGTTGCCGTGATGCACATCGAAATCCATGACCGCCACACGCTGGGCGCCAAACTGCTTGCGGGCGTAATAGGCCGCCACCGCCGCCTGATTGAAATAGCAGAAGCCCATGGCGTAATCGGCCCCGGCATGGTGGCCGGGGGGGCGCAGCGCACAGAAGGCATTGGCGGCTTCGCCCTTCATGACCGCGTCCACCGCCGCCACGGCGCCGCCCACGGCATGGAAGGCTGCCTCGAGCGTGCCCGGACTCATGGTGGTGTCGGCGTCGATATATTCCAGCCCCGTCGCCGGGCTGAGCTGCTCCAGGTGGCGCACATGGGCTTCAGGATGGACAAGCAGAATATCCTCAAGCCGGGCGCGCGGGGCCTCGCGGCGGGTGAGCTTGTCGAAGTGGGGGGCCGCCAGAACCTGCTCCACCGCCCTGATGCGGTCGGGCCGTTCGGGGTGGCCTTCGGGGGTGAGGTGGTTGAGCGAGGCGGCGTGGGTGAAAAGCAGCGTGGTCATGATGGGCTGATGGTAGCCCGAAGGGCCTTTGCCTGCTATAGGCCTCGCGCATGGGTGCGACCTTTGATGCAGCAATGGACCAGGTGGCGGCCGCGGCAGTGGCGCTGCGGGCCGGTCAGCTGGTCGCCTTCCCCACCGAGACGGTCTATGGGCTGGGTGCCGACGCCACCAACGACCGGGCGGTGGCGGCCATTTTCGCGGCCAAGGACCGGCCCCGCTTCAATCCGCTCATTGCCCATGTGGCAAGTCTTGAGGCGGCCTTTGCCCTGGGCGTCTTTGCCGACGACGCCAGGGCGCTGGCGCGCGCCTTCTGGCCGGGGCCGCTCACCCTGGTGGTGCCGCGTGCTGCCGATTGTCCGGTGTCGCTTCTTGCCTCGGCGGGCCTGCCGTCGCTTGCCATCCGGGTGCCCGCCCACCCGCTGGCGCTGGCCCTGCTCAAGGCGGTGGACCGGCCGGTGGCGGCGCCCAGCGCCAATCCGTCGGGGCGGATTTCGCCCACCACGGCCGAGCATGTGCGCCAGGGCCTGGGCGACCGGGTGGCGGTCATTCTGGATGGCGGCGCCACCACGGTGGGGCTGGAATCCACCGTTGTGAGCTTCATGGGAGCCAAAGCCACCCTGCTCCGGCCCGGCGGCCTGCCGCGCGAGGAGATCGAGGACCGGCTGGGCATCAGGCTTGGCATGAATGAAGATGCCGAAGACCACCCCCATTCGCCCGGCCAGTTGCCAAGCCACTATGCCCCCCAGGCACCCCTGCGGCTCAACGCCGACGTGCCGCACGATGGCGAAACCTACATCGGCTTTGGCCGCTTTGGCGGCGGGGCCTTCACTCTGTCGGCCAGCGGCGACCTGGCCGAGGCGGCGGCCAATCTGTTCCGCTTGCTGCATCTGGCTGATGCGGCGGGCCGGCCCATTGCGGTTGCTCCGGTGCCCCAGTTCGGTCTGGGTGAAGCCATCAACGACCGCCTAGCCCGCGCCGCCGCGCCCCGAGGCCCAGATCATGACCCGCGCGCCAACCGCTGAGACACTGGCCCGCCTTGCCGCCGTGGTGGGTGAGAAGCACGCCTTGACCACGGCGGCCGACATGGCCCGCTACCTCACGGAATGGCGCGGCTTGTGGCAGGGCAAGGCCGCCATGGTGCTGCGCCCCGGTAGCACCGAGGAGGTGTCACGGCTTCTGGCCATTGCCCATGAAACGGAAACAGCGATCGTGCCGCAGGGCGGCAACACCGGGCTGGTGGGCGGGCAGATTCCCTCCGCCTCCGGCCATGAGGTGGTCGTTTCGCTGGAACGGATGAACCGCATTGCCGAGGTTGATGCCGACAATCTCACCCTCATGGCCGAGGCAGGCTGCACCCTCAGTGCGCTACAGGACGCGGCAGAGCGGGCCGGCCTGCTCTTTCCCCTCAGCCTTGCCGCCGAGGGCAGCTGTCAGATCGGCGGCAACCTTTCCAGCAATGCCGGCGGCCTCAACATGCTGGCCTATGGCAATGCCCGAGACCTGTGCCTCGGTCTTGAGGTGGTGCTGGCCGACGGCCGGGTGTGGAACGGGCTTGGCCGCCTGCGCAAGGACAATACCGGCTATGACCTCAAGAACCTGTTCATCGGGGCGGAAGGTACGCTGGGCATTATCACGCGCTGCGTGCTGAAGCTTTATCCGCGCCCGCGCACCCATGAAACGGGCTTTGCTGCCGTGGCCTCCGTGGCGGCGGCGGTGAAACTTCTCACCCTGGCGCGCGCCCTTTCCGGCAACCGGGTGGTGGGCTTTGAACTGATGAACCACCATGCGGTGGACTTTGCCCACCGCCACATGGGCCAGCGCCTGCCCCTTGCTGCGGTGCCAGCCTGGTCGGTGCTGGTGGAACTGGCAGACCCGGCACCGGGAGCACTGACGGCCATCATGGAACAGGCGCTGGAACAGCACCTGGTGGTGGATGCCGTGGTGGCCCAGTCGGAAGCCCAGCGGGCCGAAATGTGGGGGCTGCGCGAGGCCATTTCGGAAGCGCAGAAATTCGAGGGCGGCTCCATCAAGCATGATGTGTCGGTGCCGGTGTCGCATATTCCGGCCTTTCTGGATGAGGCCATGGCGGCGGTGGAGCGGGTGGTGCCGGGGGCGCGGCCCGTGCCCTTCGGCCACATGGGCGACGGCAATATTCACTTCAACATCAGTCAGCCCAAGGGTGCCGACACTGGCCCGTTCCTGGCCCGGTGGGGCATGGTGAGTGAGGCGGTGTTCACGCTGGTGCTGGCGCATGGCGGGTCCATTTCCGCCGAACACGGCATCGGCGTTTTGAAGCGCGAGGACATGCGCCTGATCAAATCGCCGGTGGCGCTGGACATGATGCGCGCCATCAAGACGCTGCTTGACCCCAGAGGCATCATGAACCCCGGCAAGGTTCTGCCCGCGCCATGAGGTTTGAACCCGCCGGACAAGAGGATGCGAAGGCCCTGGCCGCCCTGTGGCAGGCCTGCGGCCTGACGCGCCCGTGGAATGATCCGTACAAGGATATTTCCTTTGCGCTGGCCGGTCCCGCCTCGACCATTCTGGTGGCACGGCAAGAGGCGCAGATCATAGCCAGCGTCATGGCGGGCCATGATGGCCACCGCGGCATGCTCTATTATGTGGCGGTGGACCCCGCCCGGCGGGGTGAGGGGCTGGGCAAGGCGGCGGTGCGCGCCGCCGAAGACTGGCTGGGCGCACAGGGTGTGTGGAAGGTCAATCTGCTGGTGCGGAGCGAGAATGAGGCGGTGAAGGGTTTCTACGAGGCGCTCGGCTATGAGGTGAACCCGGTGTTGTGCATGGCGCGCAAGATCACAGCAGACGCGGGGCCTCCGGCTTCGTCCGCTTCAACCCCACCGGGGCGGCGGTGAACACATCATCAGCGGGCGCTGCAAGCAGCTGCAGCGCTTCCGCCTCGCCCACCCGGTCCACCTGAAGCCAGCGGTCAAAGTCCGCCTCCGCCACCAGGGCGGGATTGCGCTCATGCACGGCAGCGAGGTGGCCCCGTGCCTCGGTGGTGATGATGACCGCCCCCTCGACCTCGCTGCCGTCGGGGGCCATCCAGTGTTCCCATAAACCGGCCATGGCAAAGAGGCCGCCGTCGAAACGCTCCATGAACCAGGCCTGCCGGTTTCCCTTCTCGCCCTGCCATTCAAAAAAACCATCGGCGGGAATGAGACAGCGGCGGCGCTTCAGCGCATGGCGGAAGGACGGTTTGTCGGCAAGGCCTTCCCGGCGCGCATTGAGGAAGGGGCGGCGGGCCATGTCCTCCTTGCCCCAGGAGGGAATGAAGCCCCAGCGCAGCAGCGCAAAATGCGGTTCACCGCGCAGAGGGCGAATGACGCCGATGGGTTCCATGGGCCGGATTTCGGGCCGGGGCGGAAAGTCATCGCTGCCGCCGCAACGGAAGTGCTGGCGCAGTTCATCCGGGCTTTTGCGCAAACTGTAGAGGGTGCACATGGGCGACAGTGTAGAAGCCGCGCCCCCCTTTGCAAGCAATTGAAGCAAAAGTCTTTCCCGGCGTTAACCTTTTCTTAAGGATGGACTCGAAGGCGGTTAACCCTCTGGCTAGAGTGGTTTTCAGGGATGGCACCGGCGCAGGCGCAAACACCTTTGCCGGGGATTTTTGAAAGTTGAGCATGCACCGCAATCAGCCCAAGGAACTGGCCGCACCGGCGCTTGATGAGCATCGGCGGATGGAGGCGAAGCACGCGGCGCTGCGCCACATCATGGATGCCTGGGAGGATGCGGTCTATGACGGGCTTGATCCTGACGTCATCGCCACGGCGGCGATCTTTGCCGCGCTCTCCGACATGATCAGCACCTATGGCGAGGAACCGGTGGCGGTGATGTGCGAGCGCCTGCCGGAACGCATCCGGCACGGCGAATTCACCACCGTCCGATCGCGACAGTAATCCCGCCCATCACAGATCGACCACCACGCGGCCGCGCACCTTGCCCTGCACAATGTCGGCGGCAATGCGCGGCACGTCCTGAAGCGTCACATGGGTGGCGAGACTGGCCAGCGTGGCGCGGTCCATGTCGCGGGCAATGCGCGCCCAGGCGGCGCGGCGGCGCGGCATGGGCGTGGTGACGGAGTTGACGCCGATGAGTTTCACCCCGCGCAGAATGAAGGGCGCCACCGAGGTGGGCAGGTCCATGCCCTGGGCATTGCCGCAGGCCACCACCGTGCCGTCCGGCACGGTCTGGGAAATGACATGGGCCAGCGTGGTGGACCCGACCGAGTCAATGGCCGCCGCCCAGCGCGCCTTGGCCAGCGCCTTCACCGGGCCGGAAAATTCCTCGCGGCCGATGACGGTCCCTGCCCCCAGACCTTTGAGAAATTCCGCCTCCTCCACCCGGCCCGTCACCGCTGTCACGCGGTGGCCCAGTCTGGCCAGCAGGGCCACGGTGACCGAACCGACACCGCCCGCCGCCCCCGTGACCAGCACTTCGCCATCCCCCGGTTTGACGCCCTGCTCCTCCATGGCCATGACATTGAGCATGGCGGTGTAGCCCGCCACGCCCACGGCCATGCAGTCGGCGGTGGTCCAGCCCGGCGGCACCGCCACCAGCCAGTCACCCCTGACGCGGGCCACTTCGGAAAAGCCGCCGTCATATTGCTCGCCATGGCCCCAGCCGTTCAGCACCACCTGATCGCCGGGCTGCCAGTCCGGGTGGGTGGAGGTCATGACCGTACCGGCAAAATCAACGCCGGGGTTGAGCGGATAATGGCGGATGATGGGGGCGCGGTTGGTGAGGGCCAGGCCATCCTTGAAATTGACCGAGGAGTGGCTCACCGCCACGGTCACATCGCCAGCGGTCAGATCATCCTCGGTGAGGGTGACGAAATCCGCCCTCTGGCCGTCCTCGGTCTTGAAGATGCGAAGTGCGCGGAATGTGGTCATGCTGTCCTCGTCAGGGCTTCTCCGAAGCGGATGGGCTGACCCTTCGCCTGGCCCAGAATTTCACCCTGCCACATGGCCAGTGTGCCGCGCACCATGCAGCCCACCGGCCAGCCGGTCACGGTCTTGCCGTCATAGGGGGTCCAGCCGCAGCGGCTTTCGATCCAGCGGTCGGTGATGGTTTCGCGGCGCTTCAGATCGACAATGGTGAAGTCGGCATCATAGCCCAGCGCCACCCGGCCCTTGCCGGCAATGCCGAACAGGCGCTGCGGGCCATGGGCGGTGAGATCGACAAGGCGTTCAAGGCTGAGGCGGCCGGCATTGACATGATCCAGCATGATGGGCACCAGCGTCTGCACTCCGGTCATGCCGGAGGGCGACTGCGGATAGGGCCTGGCCTTTTCCTCCAGCGTGTGGGGGGCATGGTCGGAACCCAGCACATCCACCAGACCATTGGCCACGGCGGCCCACAGGGCGGCACGGTGTTCGGCCCCGCGCACCGGCGGGTTCATCTGCAGTCTGGTGCCCAGCCTGGCATAGTCATCGGCGCACAGCGTCAGGTGGTGCGGCGTCACTTCAACACTGGCGAGGTCGCGGTGTTCAGCCAGAAGCGGCAGTTCCTCGGCGGTGGAGACGTGCAGCACATGGATGCGCTTGCCCGCCGCCCTGGCCAGCCGCAGCAGCCGCGCCGTGCAGGCCCGCGCCGCCTCGGCATCGCGCCAGACGGGATGGCTGGCCGGATCCCCCGCGCGCTGGTGCCCGGTGCGCGCCTTGAGCCGGGCCTCATCCTCGGAATGGAAGGCGGCGCGGCGCGAAACCGCGGCCAGAATGGCGGCCACGCCGTCATCATCATCGACCAGCAGGTCACCGGTTGATGAGCCCATGAACACCTTGACCCCGGCGCAGCCTTCAAGCTGCTCCAGCCGGGCGAGGTCATGGGCATTCTCGCGGGTGCCGCCCATGTAGAAGGCGAAGTCGCAATACATGCGGTTCCGGGCGCGCGCCACCTTGTCGGCCAGGGTTTCGGCACTGGTGGTGAGCGGCTTGGTGTTGGGCATTTCAAACACGCCGGTGACCCCGCCCATGACGGCGGCGCGGCCGCCGCTTTCCAGATCTTCCTTGTGGGTCAGGCCCGGCTCGCGCAGGTGCACCTGGGTGTCGATGACACCGGGCAGAATGTGCAGGCCCCGGCAGTCCAGCGTGTGGCGGGGGCTAAGGCCCGCCATGTCGCCCAGGGCCACGATGCGGCCCTCATCCACGGCCACGTCCCGCGCGCCCACGCCATCGTGATTGACGAGGATTCCCCCCTTCAGGATGAGATCAACGGTGCGGGCCATGGCGGTTCCTTGATTGTGGCTGGGTTCATTCGTAAATGGGGATGATGAGTGACGCAACCCGAAGCCCTGATTTTCCTCTTCAACATCTGGCCCGGCGCGCCGTTGTGGCGGTGACGGGGGCAGACGCGCTGGCCTTTCTGCAACGGCTGGTGACGGCGGATGTGAGCCATCTGGCCGAGGGTGAGGCGGCGCATGGCGCGCTGCTGACGCCGCAGGGCAAGATATTGCATGACTTTTTCATGGTGCGGGCGGGGGATGGGGTGCTGCTGGATTGCGCTGCCAGCCAGCGCGAGGCGCTGTTGAGGCGGCTTTCCCTCTACCGGCTGCGCAGCCCGGTGGAGATTGCGGCGCGTGATGACCTTGCGGTGGGGGTTTCGGCCACCAAGCCCGCGGGTCTGATGGCCTATGCCGACCCGCGGCTGGCCGCGGCGGGTTATCGGGTCTTTGCCCCGGCGGGCAGCCTGCCCGAGGCTCAAGATTACGAGGCCGCGCGGCTGGCGCTTGGTCTGCCCGACAGTGACGGCGACATCGGCTCCGGCCAGGTGTTTCCGCATGAGGCCAATATGGACCAGCTTCATGGCGTCTCCTTCAGCAAGGGCTGCTATGTGGGCCAGGAGGTGGTGTCGCGCATGGAACACCGCGGCACGGCCAAAAGCCGCATGGTGCCGGTGCGCCTGGCGGCTGCGGCCCCCGCCGAGAGGGCCATCACCAGCGGCGACACGGCCATGGGGGAACTTCTGTCGGTGGACGCTGACGCGGGGCTGGCGCTGCTCCGCCTCGACCGGCTGGCCGAGGCCACGGCACCCCTGATGGCGGGTGCCACGCGGCTGCACCCGCACAGGCCCCTCTGGGCGCACTATGAGATGACCATACCGGAGGCCCTGGCATGACGGCGGTGAAACATGAAGATGGCCTGTGCCGCTGCGGCTGGTGCGGCACCGATCCCCTCTACATGGCCTATCACGACACGGAATGGGGCGTGCCGGAGTATGATTCCCGCGCGCTTTTTGAAAAGCTCATTCTGGATGGCTTTCAGGCCGGACTGTCGTGGATCACCATTCTGCGCAAGCGCGATAATTTCCGTGCCGCCTTCGACCAGTTCGATCCGGAAAAAATCGCCCGCTACACACCGAAGCGGGTGGAGCAGCTGATGCAGGATGCCGGCATTGTGCGCAACCGCGCCAAGATCGAGGCGGCGGTGACCAGCGCCCAGGCCTTTCTCGCCATGCCGGATTTCTCGGCCCATCTGTGGGGGTTTGTTGATGGCCGCCCTATTCAAAACCGCCATGAGCAGCTGAAACAGGTGCCCGCCGCCACGCCGCTGGCGGAAAGCATTGCCAAAGATCTGAAGCAGCGCGGCTTCCGCTTCTGCGGGCCCACCATTGTCTATGCCTTCATGCAGGCTGTGGGCATGGTCAACGATCATCTGGTCACCTGCCACCGCCATGCCGAAGTGAAAAAACTGGTGCCGCCATGATACCGCCCCGCGCCTGGCAGCGCATGCTCTCGGGGCGCAGGCTCGACCTGCTTGACCCGTCACCGCTCGATATTGAAATCGAGGACATTGCCCATGGGCTGGCGCGGGTGGCGCGCTGGAACGGCCAGACCAGGGGCGACCATGCCTTTTCGGTGGCGCAGCACTGTGTGCTGGTGGAACAGCTTGCCGCCCATGTGAGTCCGGAATTCAGCCGCGAGGAACGGCTGATGGCGCTGCTTCACGATGCGCCGGAATATGTGGTGGGCGACATGATCTCGCCCTTCAAGGCGGCGCTGGGGCTTGACTACAAGGCCTTTGAAAACCGGCTGATGGAAGCCATCCACATGCGCTTCGGCCTGCCGCGCAAGGCCTCGGCCCAGCTTGCCACGCAGATCAAGCAGGCCGACCGCATGGCGGCCTATCTGGAGGCCACGCAACTCGCCGGCTTTGCCATTGCCGAGGCGGAGAAGTTCTTTGGCCGCCCCAGGGGTCTGTCCGGCCCCGGCTCACGCGCCTTCACGCGCCTTGCCCCGCTAGCCCCCAATGAGGCATCGGCCCTCTATCTCAAACGGTTCCGGAAACTCATGGGCTAGGCCTACATGCCGAAGCGGCCGTGGGCGTAATCCCAATAGAGCTGGCGGGCGCGCGCATAGACCGGCCCGGGCTGAAGGTGGCGCTGCTCAATGCGGGTGATGGGTGTGACCTTGGCGAAGTTGCCGGTGGTGAAGATTTCATCCGCCGCCAGAAAATCAGCCCAGCGCAGGGTCTTTTCCTCCACCAGCTGGCCTGCCCCGCGCAACAGCGCAATGACGCGCTGGCGGGTGATGCCGTTGAGGAAGCAGCCGTTGGGCACCGGGGTCATGGCGATGCCATCCTTCACCATCCAGATGTTGGAGGTGGCCAGTTCCGCCACATGGCCCAGGGGGTCGAGCATCACGGCATTGTCAAAGCCGCGCCCCTTGGCCTCGCGCACGGCGCGGCCCGAATTGGGATAGTGGCCCGCCGCCTTGGCGCCGGTGATGGCATATTCCGGCGAGGGGCGGCGGAAGGGCGAGACGGTGATGGCGCCGCCCGCCTCGGGCCGGGGCAGCAGCGAATGATAGACCACGGCGGCAAAGCGCGTGCTGGCGGGATCGGGGTCAACGCCGCCGCCCGCCGCCCAGATCATGGGGCGGAGATAGAGTTCGGTGCCCGGCGCAAATTGCGCCACCCCCTCACGCAGGATGGCTTCAATCTCGGCGGCCGTCACCGGCGGTTCCAGGCCCATGGCGCGGGCGGAAGCGACCACACGCTGGCAATGCAGGTCGAGGTCCGGCATCACCCCCTCAAAGGCGCGGGCGCCGTCAAACACCAGCGAGCCCAGCCAGGGCGCATGGTCCATGGTGCCGAGGAAGGGCACATTGCCCGCCTGCCACTTGCCCTCCAGCCAGGTGATGGACTGGCCTTCGCCGTAATGCGCCATTTCTGTCTCCCCTGTGCCGGACCCAGCCGCCGGCAAATGAAAACGGGCGTCGCAAGGACGCCCGCCGCAAGGCCCGTAGGCAGATGTTACGAGTCGGAATAGAAAATGTGGGTGCCGATCTTGACCAGCTTGCGCAGGCTTCTGGCCCAGCGCGGCTTGACGTAATCAGCGTGGTAATTGGTGGCCCGGGCAAGGGCGCCGGAATTGCCCTGACCGGCCATGGCCTTCTGGGCCACGCGCTTGGCGTTGGCCCAGGCGCCGGGCTGGCGCACATCATCGGGCAGGCCGTCACAGGCGAAGGAGAACTGGCAGGAATTGCGCCGGTTGGTGCCCTGATAGACCACGCCGCAAATGCTCTTCGGATAATCCGGCGACTTGGTGCGGTTCAGGATGACACGGGCAACGGCAAGCTGACCCAGTTCGGATTCGGAGCGGGCTTCAAAATAAATGGCGCGGGCGAGGCAGTTTTCCTCGGCCAGCTGAATGCGGCGGCGGGCCACCACCTTCTGCTTGTCGGCGGCCGACAGGCTGGCCAGTTTCACCGGCTGCTCAACGGCCTTGGGCGCGGGCACCGCCACCAGCCGCTTGGCCGGGGCATTCTCACCCTTGAGATTGACAGCCGCCGGTTCAATGCTGACCACCTTCAGCTTGGCGGGCTTGGGCCGCACCACGGCAACGGGGGCCACCGGCGGCTCGGGAATATCAAGATTGGCCTTGCCCGCGGCCACCACCTGCTGGCTTTCAAGAACCCTGAGGTTCACGATGTCCATGGTTTCACCTTCGGACAGAAGCGAGCCCTTGGTGAGAATCATGGAGGTGGGCGCCACCAGAGCGAGGGACTCGTCAGGGGCGGCATTGTGGGCAATGGCGTTCTGGCCCATGTAATGGCCGGCAAAGGCAAAGGCGGCGATGAGCATGACACCGCCGAACAGGAACGGACCGTATTCGCTGGCAATATCCCGCCGCGGCTTGCGGCGGACGGGCTGGGCGCGCTGGTCCAGCCAATCGTCATAGGGATAGGGCGTCTGAGTCAATGTTCCGGTTTCCTGTCACAAAGCACGGAAAGGCCTGTTTCTCGGTCAACAAGCATAGACAGCAAGCGGTTTAACATAGGTTAACCATGACGGCAACCCAAAGCGGCCCTGAAACGGCCCGTTAACCACCACATTTGCGGCACGGTTAACGGCCGTCCTCAAGCCGGTTTTTCCTTTGACTTTCTGATGGTTGCCTGGGCGGCCGCCAGTCTGGCCACGGGCACCCGGAAGGGCGAGCACGAGACATAGTCGAGGCCCGCACTGTCGCAGAAGGCTATGGAGGCCGGATCGCCGCCATGTTCGCCGCAGATGCCCAGTTTCAGTCCGGGGCGGGCCTTGCGGCCGCGCTCGGCGGCGATCTTCACCAGTTCCCCCACCCCGTCCACATCCAGCGATATGAAGGGGTCCTGCCGGAAGATGCCCTTGGCGGTATATTCGCCGATGAAGCGGGCGGCATCGTCGCGGCTGATGCCGAAGGTGGTCTGGGTCAGGTCATTGGTGCCGAAGGAGAAGAATTCGGCATGTTCGGCGATTTCGCCCGCCCGCAGGGCAGCGCGCGGCAGCTCGATCATGGTGCCCACCATATAGGGCACGGTGACGCCCGTCTCCCTGGACACGGCCTCGGCAACGGCGACGATGCGCTCCTTCACCAGGTCAAATTCGGCCCCGGTGGAGACCAGCGGAATCATGACCTCGGCCACCGGCGGCTTGCCGCCGGTCTTGTGCGACACCTCCACCGCCGCCTCGAAGATGGCGCGGGCCTGCATTTCGGCAATTTCCGGATAGGTGACGGCAAGGCGCACACCGCGATGGCCGAGCATGGGGTTGAACTCATGCAGCTGTGACACGCGCGAGCGCACCACCTCGAAGTTCTTGTGCATGGCTTCCGCCACTTCCTCGATCTCATGATCGGCGTGGGGCAGGAATTCATGGAGTGGCGGGTCGAGCAGCCGGATGGTGACCGGAAGCCCCGTCATGATTTCAAACAGGTCGACAAAGTCGCCGCGCTGCATGGGCAGAATCTTGGCCAGGGCGGCGCGCCGGTCCTTCTCGCGGTCGGCCAGGATCATTTCCCGCATGGCGACAATGCGCTCGGCATCGAAGAACATGTGTTCGGTGCGGCACAGGCCGATGCCCTCGGCACCAAATTCGCGGGCGTGGCGCGCATCCTCCGGCGTTTCGGCATTGGCGCGCACATGCATGCGGCGGAACTTGTCGGCCCAGCCCATGAGGGTGGCGAAGTCGCCGGTGAGCGAGGGCTTCACGGTGGCCACCGCGCCCTTGAAGATCTGGCCGGTGGTGCCGTCCACGGTGATGAGGTCGCCCTTGTGCAGGGTTACGTTTCCGGCGGTCAGGGTCTGTTCGCGGTAGTTCACCTTGATGGTGCCGGCCCCCGACACGCAGGGCTTGCCCATGCCGCGGGCCACCACGGCGGCGTGGCTGGTCATGCCGCCGCGCGTGGTCAGCACACCTTCCGAGGCATGCATGCCGTGAATGTCTTCCGGGGTGGTTTCAATGCGGACCAGAATGACGTTGCGGTCCATGGCGCGCAGGCGCTCGGCCTCGGTGGCGTCAAAGACGATTTCGCCCGAGGCCGCCCCCGGCGAGGCGGGAAGGCCAGTGCCCAGCAGTTCGCGGGGCGCACGCGGGTCCAGCGTCGGGTGGAGCAACTGGTCAAGGTGGAGCGGATCAATGCGCATGACCGCCGTTTCCTCGTCGATCAGGCCCTCATGGGCCATGTCCACGGCAATCTTCAGGGCGGCGGCGGTGGTGCGCTTGCCATTGCGGGTCTGAAGCATCCACAGGCGGCCCTGCTGGATGGTGAACTCCATGTCCTGCATGTCGTGGAAGTGTTTTTCCAGCGTCTCGAAGGCCTTGCGCAATTCAACGAAGCGTTCCGGCATCAGTTCTTCAAGACTGGGCGCCTCGGAACCGGAATCAAGGCGCGCCTTTTTCGTCAGGTTCTGCGGGGTGCGGATGCCGGCCACCACGTCTTCGCCCTGGGCGTTGATCAGGAACTCGCCGAAAATCTGCCTTTCGCCATTGGCGGGGTTGCGGGTGAAGGCCACGCCGGTGGCCGATCCGTCACCCATGTTGCCGAACACCATGGCCTGAACATTGACCGCCGTGCCCCAGTCATGGGGAATGTTGTTGAGCTTGCGGTAGGTGTTGGCGCGGGCCGAATTCCACGATTTGAACACGGCCCCGATGGCGCCCCAGAGCTGGTCTTCCACGGTCTGCGGGAAGGGCGCTTCCGTCTGCTTTTCCACCACCTCCTTGTAGCGGGCGATGATGGCCTTCCAGTCATCCGCCTTCAGTTCGGTGTCCGAGCTGTAGCCCTTGTCCTCCTTGTAGCCGCCGAGAATGTCCTCGAAGTCGGCGTGGTCGAGATTGAGCACCACGGAGGAATACATCTGGATGAAGCGGCGATAGCTGTCCTGGGCAAAGCGGTCATCCCCGGAATGGCGCGACAGGCCCTCCACCGTCTGGTCGTTGAGGCCGAGGTTCAGCACTGTGTCCATCATGCCGGGCATGGAGGCGCGGGCGCCGGAGCGGATGGAGACGAGGAGCGGATTGTCTTTGTCGCCGAATGTGGCGCCCACCTCCTCTTCCACCTGTTTGAGGGCCGCCATGACCTCGGGCTTGAGGCCGTCGGGAATGCGGTTGCCGGCGCTGTAGAAGCGGCGGCAGACCTCGGTGGTGATGGTGAAGCCGGGGGGCACAGGCAGGCCGAGATTGGCCATTTCAGCAAGGTTCGCACCCTTGCCGCCCAGCAGGTCCTTCATGGCGGCAGTGCCGTCGGTGGTTTTCTGGCCGAAACGGTAGACGAGCTTCTGTCCCATGACTCACTTCCCCTTGTGCAGTGCAGCAAAGACCTGGCAACAGCCACGGTCAAGGGCCTCGGCGGTCCTGTCAAGCCACATCATAGGCCCGGAGAGGAAAGCCCGGAATTGATTTGGGGCAAATGCCCAAAGTGGCACTAAAAGCCAATTTGGCAGGGGGAGGCGGGAGAAGCCCCGCCTCAGCCCTCGATCTTGGAGAAGTCGGCCACTTCGGCGGTGGCCTCGCGGATGCGGTTCAGCAGTTTCAGCCGGTTTTCGCGGAAGGACGGGTCATCGGCATTGACCGTCACCTGCTCGAAGAAGGCATCAACCGCCGGACGGAGCTTGGCCAGCGCCTTCATGGCCGCCTCGAAGTCTTCCGCGCCAATGGCCTTGTGGGTCTGGGCGGCGGCGGCATTGATGGCGGTGAACAGGGTCTTCTCCTCGCCCTGGATGAGCAGGTTCTGCTGCGGCAGGCCGGCATAGCTTTTGCCGTCCTTCTTTTCCTCGATGCGGAGAATGTTGGCGGCGCGCTTCACCCCGGCCAGCAGGTTCCTGCCGTCATCGCTGGCGAGGAAGCTGGACAGCGCCTCCACCCGCTTCACCACCATCAGCAGATCATCCTGATTGCCGAGGGCAAACACGGCGTCGATGAGATCGTGTCTCGCCCCCTGCTCGCGCAGATAGACCTTCAGGCGGTCGGCGAAGAAGGACAGGAGATCGGCGGCGGAGAAATCCTTGATGAACTCCTTGCCGCGCTGGGCGCCATAGAATGCCGCGCCGTCATTGAAGGTGGCGAGCAGCGGCAGGCGCAGATTGTTCTCAATCAGAATGCGGATGACGCCGAGGGCGGCCCGGCGCAACGCATAGGGATCCTTGGAGCCGGTGGGCTTTTCATCAATGGTCCAGAAGCCCACCAGCGTGTCGAACTTTTCAGCCAGGGCGGCGGCGATGGCCACCGGCTCGGACGGCACCCGGTCGGACGGCCCCTGCGGCTTGTAATGGTCCTGCAGCGCCTGGGCCACATCCGGCGCATAGCCTTCGGCGGCGGCATAGTATTTGCCCATCAGGCCCTGCAGCTCGGGGAATTCCTCCACCACACCGGTCTTGAGGTCGGCCTTGGCGAGGCGCGCGGCAAGCACCGCCGCCTTTTCATCAGCCTTCACCGACGGGGCAAGAAGCTTGGCCCATTGTTGCAGGCGTGCCACCCGCTCACCCTGCGACCCCAGACTGGCATGGAAGGTGACCGTGTCCAGTTTGGGCAGCAGGTCTTCCAGTTTCGTCTTGCGGTCCTGATCCCAGAAGAACTTGGCGTCCGAAAGCCGCGCCGCAATCACCTTGTTGTTGCCGGCCACGATGGTCTTGCCGCCGTCGGCGGCCAGCATGTTGGAGACGAGGAGATAGCGGTTGGCCAGCCTGCCGGTCTTGCCGTCGCGCAGGGCAAAGCACTTCTGATGGTTCTTGATGGAGGTGATGATGACCTCCGGCGGCACACCGAGGAAGGCCTCGTCAAAGACGCCCATGAGCACCGTGGGCCATTCCACCAGACCGGCGGTTTCCTTCAGCAGGGATTCATCCTCGACCAGTTCCAGCCCCTGGGCGAAGGCGAGGTTTCTGGCCTCGGTGCGGATGGTTTCGGCGCGGGCGGTGGCGTCCACCACCACCCTCGCGTCAAAGAGTTTCTGGGCATAGTCGGCAAAGCGGCGGGCGGTGATGGTGCCGGGGCTGAGAAAACGGTGGCCGCGAGTGGTGTTGCCGCTCGCAATGCCGTCCACAGCAAAGGCCACGACCTCACCATCAAAGGTGCAGAGAATGGAGTGGAGCGGACGCACCCAGCGCAGGCTGCCCGCCCCCCAGCGCATGGATTTGGGCCAGGGGAATTTGCGGATCACCTCGGGCACCAGGGCGGCGATGATCTCCGGTGCGGCGCGGCCCGGCCGGTTGATGACGGCAATGTAGAACTTGCCCTTCTTGTCATCCTGCACGGTGAGCTGGTCCAGCGAGAGGCCGGTGGATTTCAGAAAGCCGTCAATGGCGGGCTGGGGCGCGTCGACGCGCGGGCCCTTGCGCTCCTCGCGCACATCGGCGGCCTTGTCGTTCAGCCCCTCCACCGACAGCACCAGACGGCGCGGCGTGGCATGGGCCTGCGCCCCTTCATAGGTCAGCCCCGCCTCCACCAGTCCATTGGTGATGAGGGCCTTCAGATCCTCGGCCGCCTTTTGCTGCATGCGGGCCGGAATTTCTTCCGAGAACAGTTCGAGCAGAAGTTCAGCCATCTGATTGCTCCTGAATAGTCTTGCCACACTGCTTTATGTGCAAGCCATGCCGAACTCCTCCACACGCATCAAAAGCTGTTTCAATGATCTTGAAGAAAGCATCATCAGTTTTTTCATACTTCCGCCATAGCGCATAAGCGACCATGTCAGCATATTGAATTGCTCGGGTCGCCTCGCTGTCTACAAAAAACGGAACATCAACAAAATTTCTCAATTTTCCCCAAGTATGCCCATTTCGACGGAATTCTCTCGTTAAACTCTGGAGCCTAGTTTCCCGAGTCGACTTATCGAAAATCAATAACCCTCTTTGCTTTTCGCGAGCATCGCCCTTTTTCAAAGACCGGTTTCTTCGCTCGAGAAATTGATCGAACCTGGAGCAAATCTGTTCAAACGCATACTCGATAGCGTCTTGTGGAGATACCGCTGCCTTCTCAACCACCACTCCGAAAAGTGCACGATGACCTTGTAACTTATCTATCACTGACAGACCATTTGCTAGATGTCGGCGCCTCGTGGGCTTGTCTGAAAACCGTCGCCAATGCTTCTTCCCGTTTAATATATGGTTGGCGTGAAATTCTAACCCCAGTGGATCATCTGGGCAAATCTTCTCCGCAATCTCGTTGAGTTTTAGATCCAGAAAATGGACCTGCCTCTCAAACAGGGCTACGCCCGCGAGGACAACATGTTTATCTGCGGAATTTCCGACGGAACCGGCGTCGTCCAGATAGAGGATGAACACACTATCCTCCACCAAAAAAGAAAGACAGCCGAGTAGGCGCGAGGCCTAACGAACCGCATAAGGCGGCCCTCTCGACTGTTGATACGTATATAGCGTTTAAAGGCATGAAAATCAAGTTAATGGGGTAATATATTGATTAAAAATAAAAAAACAGCCATCACTGTGCTCCCCCGCCTGCCGTCCTGCTCCAGGCGACACAGCAGCCCTTGGCCAGTTCACGCACGCGCAGGATATAGGCCTGGCGCTCGGTCACCGAGATGACGCCGCGCGCATCCAGCAGGTTGAAGGCGTGGGACGCCTTGATGCACTGGTCATAGGCGGGCAGCGCCAGCATGTGACGGCCCTCGGTTTCACCGGCCTTGAGCAGGGCGGCGCATTCCTGCTCGGCATCCTTGAAGTGGCGGAACAGGATTTCGGTGTCGGCATGTTCAAAGTTGAAGCGCGAATATTCCTGCTCGGCCTGCAGGAAGACATCGCCATAGCTGATGCGGCCTTCGCCCTCCGGCCGGCCGTTGAAGTTCAGGTCATAGACATTGTCGACGCCCTGCACATACATGGCCAGACGTTCCAGCCCATAGGTGAGTTCGCCCGACACGGGATTGCAATCAAGCCCGCCGACCTGCTGGAAATAGGTGAACTGCGACACTTCCATGCCGTCGCACCACACTTCCCAGCCAAGGCCCCAGGCGCCCAGCGTGGGGCTTTCCCAATCGTCCTCGACGAAGCGGATGTCGTGCAGCGTGTGGTCAATGCCGATTGCCGCGAGCGAGCCGAGATAGAGCGTCTGCAGGTCGGGCGGCGACGGCTTGATGATCACCTGATACTGGTAATAGTGCTGGAGGCGGTTGGGATTTTCGCCATAGCGCCCGTCCTTGGGCCGGCGCGAGGGCTGCACATAGGCGGCAGCCCAGGGCCGCGGCCCCACCGAGCGCAGGGTGGTGGCGGGATGGAAGGTGCCGGCGCCCACTTCCATGTCATAGGGCTGGAGAATGACACAGCCCTTTTCGCCCCAGTAATTATGGAGCGTAAGGATCAGGTCCTGAAAGGATTTGGTGGGATGGAGCGTCATGGTGCGGCGCACCGTAAAGCAAAATCCCGGCCGGTGGAATCGTCAATTTGGCGCCATGGTTTCAGGGCCTTGGGCCGCCCCCGGTCAGAGGCCAAAGCGGCTCCACAGGCTGCGCACCTCCAGCGCCTGCAGGGCGGCATCCGCCAGCTCGCCCGAGGCCCCAATGCCAAGCCGCCGCAGACTGAAGCCCTGGGCCGGTTCGATGGCTTTGAGTTTCATGTCCTTGCCGAAACGATGGCGCAGCACTTCGTCCATGTGGCCAAGGCCGTCAATGAGGCCCAGTTCCAAGGCGCGCCTGCCCGACCAGAAGGCACCGGAAAACAGTTCCGCCTCGTCACCCTGCAATTTTCCGGCGCGGCGCTCGCGCACATGGTCCTTGAACACGGCATGGGCGTCTTCCTGAAGGGCCTTGAGGCGGGCCACATCCTCGGGCTTTTCCGGCTCGAAGGGATCGAGGATGGACTTGGATTCGCCCGCCGTGTGAATGCGGCGCTCGATGCCCAGTTTCGCAATGGCATCCTGAAAACCGAAACTGGCGGAAATGACGCCGATGGAGCCGACAATGGACATGGGGTCGGCATAGATTTCATCGGCAGCACTGGCCAGCCAATAGCCGCCGGAGGCCGCCACATCCTCGCAGAAGGCGAAGACGCGGATGCCGTGCTCGGCGGCCAATGCGCGGATGCGCCGGGCGATGAGGGCCGACTGCACGGCCGAGCCGCCGGGGGAATTGATGGCCAGCGCCACGGCGGGCACACCCTTTTTGAAGGCGCGGGCGAGGAGTGGTTCCACCCCCTTCATGGTGAGGGCCGGGCGCAGCGGCGAGCCGATACCGATGGCTCCGTGAAGCCGGATCATGGGAATGACGGGCGCATCCTTGCGGAAGCGGGCGGGAAGGAGGACCTTGAATTTCTGCAGCATGATGGCCCCTCGTCTCCCCGACTCATAATTCGCATGGTCCCGTTCGCGCTGATGGCGCGACCTTCGGAACCACGACACTAGATGGGAGCTACAGCAGCCCGGTTCAAGATTCAGCGCAGGCGCCAGGCCATGCCATCGCGCAGAACGGCGTTGGCATCCGCCGTGAACTGGGCATCATCGCCGTGCAGCATAAGACCGGGGAGAAGCTGGAGCGGCGCCTTGGACCCCTTCACACCCTGGATGATGATGCGTGAAGCCGCCGTGCCGGAGCGGGCATAAAGCGGGGCAATGCGGATGTCACCGAAGCGGTCTTCCATGGCGGCCAGCAGCTTGCCCATGGAATCGGGGCGGTGGATGAGGGTGACGGTGCCGCGCAGGCCGACCATGGCGTGCATCACCTTGATCCACAGTTCAAGATCATCAGGACCGAAACTGTGGGCCTGGGCCTTGAGCAGAACCGGCGACTGGGTGACCTTGCCGTCTTCAAAATAGGGCGGATTGGCAAAGGCGTGGCTGAAGCTGCCGTGCTCGGGCATGTTGGCAAGGTCGCGGCGCAGCGCGTCCTTCACATCGCAATGCATGACGCGCAACTGGGCAGCAAAGCCGTTGCGCTTGGCGTTTTCCTCGCACAGCATGGCATAGCGCGAGGTGATTTCCATGCCGGTGATCTGGATGGCGGGGTTGCGGGCAATCAGACACAGAGAGGCAACGCCGGCGCCAATGCCCGCTTCAAACACCGTTTCGCCCGGCTGGGCGGGAATGGAGGAGGCGAGAAAGACCGCGTCAATACCGGCCCGATAGCCTTTTTCAGGCTGCAAAATGCTCAAGCGCCCACCGAGGAATTTATCCTCCGTCAGCGTGGCCGGAACGGCGGCGGGCGCGGGTTGGGGACCCGCTTGGCCGGTATGGGGCTGGGCCGCGAATTGCATCAGCCGCTATCCTTAACCGTGGATGGTTAGCGACACGTTACCAGCCACGGTCGGCAACCGATAGCGTTAACCTCTGTTCACCAGCCAGGATTGCACCGTGGCGCTCAGGCTTGCGCCCTTGCGGGGGCCGGGGAAAACCCTCTATCCTGCCCGAAAGAGTTAACGCAGGTGTGATGATGGGTGTGGTAGTCCCCTTCGAGGGCGGTCAGGACAAGCCGGGTGCCAGCCTTGACGCCCTGGTCGGACTGGTGGCGGCTGATATGGACCTCGTCAATGAGGCCATTCTGGAAAAGGCCCAGAGCCATGTGGAACTGATCCCCGAACTGGCCGGGCACCTCATCAATTCCGGGGGAAAGCGCATTCGCCCCATGCTGACGCTGGCAGCCGCACGCATGTGCGGCTATGCCGGCCCGCATCATGTGCGGCTGGCAACGGCGGTGGAATTCATGCACACCGCCACCCTGCTCCATGATGATGTGGTGGATGAAAGCGACCTGCGCCGCGGCAAGCAGGCGGCGCGCGTCATCTGGGGCAACCAGGCCTCGGTGCTGGTGGGTGATTATCTGCTCGGCCAGGCCTTCAAGATGATGGTGGAGACTGGCTCGCTCGAATCGCTGCGCATTCTGTCCAATGCAGCGGCGGTCATTGCCGAGGGTGAGGTTTTGCAGCTTTCCGTGTCGCAGGACACTTCCACCACCGAGGACTCCTATCTGAAGGTTGTGGGCGCCAAGACGGCGGCCCTGTTTTCAGCCGCCGCCGAGGTGGGGGCCGTGGTTGCCAACCGGCCCAAGACCGAACAGGCCGCCCTTGAATCCTATGGCCGCAATCTGGGCATTGCCTTCCAGCTGGTGGATGACGCGCTTGACTATTCCGGCAAGCAGGCGCTGCTGGGCAAGAGCGTGGGAGATGATTTCCGCGAGCGCAAGATCACCCTGCCGGTGGTGCTGTCGTTCCGGCGCGGCAATGCCGAGGAGCGGCTGTTCTGGAAGCGCACCCTGGAGGAGGGCCGGCAGGAAGAGGCCGATCTGGCGCAGGCGCAGCGCCTGATCGAGCGCCACCGGGCCATCGAGGACACCATCGACCGTGCCACCCATTATGGCGACATTGCCCGCGATGCGCTGGCAATCTTTCCCGACGGGCCGTGGCGGGCGGCCCTGTCGGAGGCGGTGGATTTCTGCATCTCGCGCGCCTACTGAAGGGCGCTTCAGGCCAGTTCGGCGGCGACCACCCACCAGTGCGGATGGCTTGTGCGCAGCCTGCTGGCGGCATGCTGTGCCATGGCCAGAGACGACGCCAGGCCGAAACAGGTGGCCCCCGAGCCTGACATGGCAACCCGCGAGAAGGAGCCCGCGGCAGCAATGGCCGCCAGCACATCGGTAATGACGGGGGCAAGGCGGCAGGCGGGTTCCGTCAGGTCGTTGCGCCAGCGCCGGGGTTCGTCTTCGTCAATGGCGCTGCCGTGGCCCTGGCCGGGCGACAGGCCGAGGCCGCCGAACACCGCCGCCGTGGACACCGCCGCCAGCGGGTTGACCAGCACAATGGCGGGCGGCAGGGTAATCGTCAGATCGCGGATGGTTTCACCCACCCCGCTCATGCGGCAGGCCGTGGCCCGCAGGCACACCGGCACATCGGCCCCCAGCGACAGGGCGGCATGGGCCATGGCACGGCTCCGGGCGGGATCTTCTGGCCACAGACCGGCAATCTCGGCAAAGCCCCGCAGGGCTGTTGCCGCATCGCCCGAGCCGCCACCAATGCCAGAGGCCACGGGCAGAGTCTTGGTCAGGGTGACGGCCACACCGGGCATGTTTCGGCCGTGCGCTGCCGCCAGGCGGCAGGCCGCGTCATGGGCGGCGGTGATGAGATTGCCACCCGCCGTCAGCCCCGCTGCAAAGGGCCCCTCAACCGTCAGCTGAAAGGCCTCGGCCGGGGTGAAGTCCAGCCGGTCGCCCAGGGCGGCAAAGGCCACAATGGAATCGAGCTCGTGATAGCCATCGGCGCGGCGGCCGAGGACATGCAGCGCCACATTGACCTTGGCGCGGGTGAAGCGGGCAAAGGGCCGGAACATCAGGGCTGCGGCGGCAGCTGGCCCGGTGCGGGAGTGATGGGCGGCGGCGGCACCGCATCCGTGCCTGCCGGCGTTTCCTTGGCCTGCATGGACGACTGGGTTTCCACCGGGAAGGCCACGGGGGCAGCAGCCAGCCCGTCCCTGAGCTTGGCTTCAATGCGCGCCAGGTCGGCCGGTTCGGGCTTGTTGTCCTTGGCGTGCTGCCACTGGAAGCGGGCTTCCAGCTTGCGGCCCACCTGCCAATAGACATCGCCCAAATGCTCGGCGATGGTGGGATCGGAGGCTGCCAGTTCAACAGCGCGCTCGAGATGCGGCAGCGCCTCGTCATATTTGCCCAGCTGGTAATAGGCCCAGCCCAGGCTGTCGACGATGTAGCCGTCATTGGGCCGGGCATCGACAGCCTTCTTCACCATGGCCATGGCCTCGCCGAGATTGATCATCTTCTCGATCATGGAATAGCCGAGATAGTTCAGCACCGACGGCTCGTCGGGCGACAGTGCCAGCGCCTTGCGGAAATCGGCCTCGGCCTCGGGCCAGCGCTTCAGACGCTCGCGGGCAATGCCGCGGTAATAGAACAGCCGCCAGTCTTCCTTGCCCGGCGCTGTGGTAAGGGCCACAGCCCGGTCATAGCTGTCCGCCGCCTTCTGGAAATTCTCGGTGTTGCGATAGACATTGCCAAGGGTCATGAGGGCGGTGAGATTTTGCGGGTCGCGCGCCAGCACCGCTGCCAGTTGCCGTTCCGCATCATCCGTCCTGTCCATGCGCTGATAGTTGATGGCAATCTCGGTATCGGCATTGGCGCGCAGCACCGAAGCCGCCGGCACAGTGTCATAGGCGGCGTTGGCCTGGTCATAGGTCTTCATGTCGGTGAGGATGTCACCGAGCAGGGTGGCAATCACCGGCTGGTCGCCGCCGAAGCTTTTGGCCAGCTGGCCATACATCAGGGCAATGTCGGTGGTCTGGTCGCCATTGGTGGCGGCGGCGAGAGAGAACAGCGCTTCGGCCACGCCATCCTCCAGCCTGGGGATGAAGGGTCCGGGCTTCCTCCCGGCCTGGGCTGCCTTCAGCGCCTCGCCCACCAGCACATTCTGGTCGTTGCCGCCGGCCAGAAAGGCGGCATAGACCGCCTGAGCCTGATCCTTCCGGCCCTGACGCTCAAGGTAATTGCCATAGGCCTGGGCCACGCGCAGCGACGTTCCTGCCTGTTCATTGGCCTTGCGGTAAAGGACATCGGCGCGCATGGGGCTCTTCAGATAATCGGCAATGAGCGCGCCATGAAAGGATTTGAAATTGGCAAAGCTCTCGGTCTTGTCGAGCTTGTCCAGTTCCTTCAGCGCCGCATCAAGCTTGCCCTCGCCCGCCCAGACCCAGGCCGACAGAAGAGTGGCGGTCAGTTCACCCATGGGGGAATAGGCGGATTCGGCAAAGTTGCGGCGGGCACGGGCAAAGCGGTGCTGACGCAGATCATCAAGACCTGCCAGGGTGCGGGCCAGCCGCTGCTGGCTGTCAAAGGCCAGAACCTTGCGGGCCAGCGCGGTTGCCTCCGGCACCTGGCCCGCCTGAACGCGGTATTGCATCAGCCGTTCGGTCAGGGTCTGGTTGCCGGGGTCGAGCGCCAGCGCCTGGGCCAGAGCCTCGGCGGCGGCGGGGGCATTGCGGTCGGCGGCGGCAGTGCGCGCCACCAGAAAGGCGCCCGACAGGGAATCGCCCTCGATCCGGGCCAGGGCATGGGCCGGGGTGGTGCACAGGAGGAGAGCAAGAGCAAGCGAAGCGAAGGACCGCGTCATGAACAGATCACCATGGAAAGCCGCCGGAATGGCGCTTGTCATGGCCGGAAAATGCGGCCTTTTCGCGAAGCCTGCAACGAAAAAGGCGGGGGCCGCGACAGCCCCCGCCGTTGAGCCGGTTTCCAGGGGATCAGTTGGAAACGTAGATCATGTTGTTGCGCACCTGCTCGCCGATGCCGTTGAAGAAGGTGGCGAGATTGGCCGAGGTGGTGGACTTGGAATAATACTCGGGCTTGGAGGCGCAGTTCTTGAGACGGGTTTCGACATTCGTGCTCGAGATGTTGAAGGCCGTCGTATAGATGGTGATGCCGGCATTCTTGATGGCGCTGCACAGCGTGTCGAGGTTGTTGTCCATGGCCGTTTTGAAGCCGGTCTCCGTGGTCGATCCGTAGCGGTTATTGGTCAGATCCTGGCTGCCGCGGCCATAGGCGTTGTAGCCGGAATTGCTGTAGCTGTCCGGATAAGAGTTACCGTTGGAGTCACGATACATGGAGTCGTTCTCGCCGTCGGTCATCAGCACCAGGTACTTCTGCCAGCGCGCGTCATTGTAGGACGCGATGGTGTTGTCGGCGATCTTGCCCGAAACACCCGTGACCTTGGTGAAGGGTGCGCCCGGAGAAATCACCCGCCAGCCCCAGGCCAGACCCTCGGCGATGTTGGTGCCGCCGGCTGCCTTCATGTTGCTGATGGCGGTTTCAATGGTGGTCCGGTTATAGGTCATGGGCGCAACGGGCGAAACCGCACAGCCCATCCAGGGACCGCTGTTCAGGGTCTTGTTGGTGGAATCATAGGTCTCGGCTGTCAGCTTGAAGCCGTTGTACTTGTTCTGGTTGGCATAGCGGGCGCCCCAGTAAGCCGAGGAGGTATAGCTGTCCGATTTGCCCATGCCCGAGGTTTCATAGCCGGTGGTGGGCGGCGTGCTGCTGGTCGGTGAATAGTTGCCCACATAGTCATTATAGAACGTGCCGTTGGACACGGTCGGCCCATCGGGATTGAAATAGGCCGGGAACAGGCTGTTGCCAGAGGTCGGCGGCTCATCATTCACAATGTAGTCGGTCTTCAGCGAAGCCAGGCCGCGGGCCCGCGCCTCAACACAGCCATTCCAGGCCATGCTGGCGTTGGTGGACTTGTTCTTCAGCTTGGACCAGGCGGTGTAGTTTGACCACACATAGGCACCGGTGGCGTCCTTGGTCTTGTCGGTGAAGTTGAGCAGCGACAGGTCATTGGTCCCTTTGGTGTCGATCCACGACAGGTCGAATTCGGTCTTGTAGTTGCCGCTGGCATCCTTGGATACGTCAAGACGAACGGCAGCCGCGAAGGGAACCAGGGCAACCCGGATATATTCGCTTTCGGTGGACTTGGTGGTGCCGACGTCGCCATAGAGCGACTTCAGCAACTGGTTGGCGGCCGACTGGGCGCCTGCCAGAAAGGTCTTGCCGCTCGAGTCGGTCTTGCCCATGGAACCCGTGGTATCCATGACCATGACCAGTTCCACCGGCCGCATGGCCTTTTCAACCGTGGTGCTGGAGTTCATGTCCACCGACTGGAAACCGACCATGCCGCCCAGAATGGTCTTGAACTGGTGGTCAACCTTCAGCTTGACCTGGCTGCCCGTCAGGGTGACGTGGGCCTTGATATCGTCGGCATTGGGCATGTTCTTGGCGATGTAGGTTTCCGCCACGGCCTCAAGAGCAATCTGATTTTCCTGAATCTTGCTGCTGTCGAGCGTGCTGGCGCGGTCGTCATTGGCGATGGCGAGGGCCGCAACGTCGATGGCATTCTGGAACGCTGCCCGGTCGCTGTTGTAACGCGCCACTTCAATGCCTCCAGCGGCAATGGCGAACATCGGAACAGCCGCAAGCCCGGCGGTGAGCGCCACCTGACCCGACTGATTGACGAAGAAGCGGCGCAGCTTCCGAACCACTGAATTCGCCTTGAAACCGGAACGCTTGGACATGGTATTCCCCTGTTATTCTGGGGAAGACTTAATCCCGGCCCATAAAGGTGGGCTTTCCGCAATCAGTGCAATTTTAGCGATCGGGCTCGGGCGCGCCAAAACGGCAGAAACCTTGCGCATATGGTGAACAAATCCCTGCCAGGCCCGGTCAGGCCCAACAGCATCAATGCCAGCCAAAGTTTCACATGTTGGGATAGTTCGGCCCTTCGCCGCCCTGCGGCACCACCCAGGTGATGTTGTGCGACGGATCCTTGATGTCGCAGGTCTTGCAGTGGACGCAGTTCTGGGCGTTGATCTGGAACCGCGGCTCGCCCTTTTCGGTGGTGACGATTTCGTAAACGCCGGCCGGGCAATAGCGCTGGGCCGGCTCATCCCATTCCGGCAGATTGACGGCAACCGGAATGGACGGATCCTTCAGCACCAGATGGCAGGGTTCGTCTTCCTCATGATTGGTGGCCGAGAAGGCCACATTGGTGAGCCGGTCAAAGGACAGGACGCCATCGGGCCTGGGGTATTCGATCTTCGGGCATTGCGCGGCGGGCCTGAGGGTTGCCCAGTCCGGCTTGCCGTGTTTCCAGGTGCCCAGACCGAAGCCGAACAGGCTTTGCAGCCACATGTCGAGGCCGCCCAGCGACAGGCCGCCCCACAGGCCGAGCTTCGACCACATGGGCTTTACATTCTTCACCTTGCGCAGGTCTTCATGAATCCACGAGTGCTCATAGGCCGCCTGATAGGCCGACAGCTCATCACCCTCGCGGCCCGCCTGCAGCGCCTCGTGGGCCGCTTCCGCCGCCAGCATGCCGCTCTTCATGGCGTTGTGCGAACCCTTGATGCGCGGCACGTTCATGAAGCCCGCCGAACAGCCGATGAGGGCGCCGCCGGGGAAGGGCAGCTTCGGCACCGATTGCAGGCCGCCTTCGGTCAGCGCCCGCGCGCCATAGGCAACCCGGCGGCCGCCCTCCAGCACCTCGGCAATGAGCGGATGATGCTTGAAGCGCTGGAATTCCATATAGGGAAAGAGGTGGGGGTTCTCGTAATTGAGATGGACCACGAAGCCCACCGACACGAGATTGTCCTCGAGATGATACATGAAGGAGCCACCGCCGGTGCGGCTGTCGAGCGGCCAGCCCATGGTGTGGGTGACCTGGCCGGGCTTGTGCTTCTCCGGCTTCACTTCCCACAATTCCTTCATGCCGAGACCGAATTTCTGCGGCTCGCGGCCCTCCGACAGATTGAAGCGGTCAATCACCTGCTTGGCCAGTGAGCCGCGCGCGCCCTCGGCAAGCAGCACATATTTGCCGCGCAGTTCCATGCCCGGCTGATAGTCGGGCTTGTGGCTGCCGTCGCGGGCCACACCCATGACACCCGCCACCACGCCGCGGATGGACCCATCATCCCGCGTCAGCAGTTCGGAGGCGGCAAAGCCCGGATAGATTTCAACGCCCAGCGCCTCGGCCTGGCCGGCCAGCCAGCGGCAGACATTGCCCAGCGACACGGCATATTTGCCGTGGTTGTCCATGAAGCGCGGCATGGCCCAGTTGGGCATCTTCACTTTCCAGCTTTTGCCCAGAAGGAAGAAGCGGTCCTCCTTCACCTCGGTTTTGAGGGGGGCGTCCTTTTCCTTCCAGTCGGGGATGAGCTCATTGAGGGCAATGGGGTCAACCACCGCGCCGGAGAGAATATGGGCGCCGACCTCGGACCCCTTCTCCAGCACGCAGACACTGGTTTCGGGCGAAAGCTGCTTCAGGCGGATGGCAGCGGCAAGGCCGGAGGGGCCAGCCCCCACGATCACCACATCATAGTCCATGCCTTCGCGTTCAACCTGGTCCACAGCCTGCTCCATGGGATGTCGTTCTTTCAGAAACCTGTTATAGGGGGAGCATTCCGCTTTCAAGGCAACAATTGACGCGCAATCCCGTGACTGCCCCTGCCCCCATCATGACCGCCGCCGACGCGGCCCGCGCCCTGCTCTGGCTGGCGGATGCCGGGGCTGATGAACTGATGCTCGAGGCGGCCCAGAACCGCTTTGACGAGGGGACGCCGCCACCCCCGGCGTCAGAAAAAGTTGCGTCTGTTGCCTTACCTGCTGCCGGCACACTGGCCGAGCGGGCACAGGCCCTGGCCCAGGCCTGCAGCAGCGTGGCGGAACTGGAACAGGCCTTGCGCGACTTTGCCGAACTGGGGCTTTCCAAAAGTGCCAGCAATCTGTGTTTCTGCGCCGGGGCCAGCGGGCCTGCGGTTCTGGTGGTGGGGGCGCAGCCGGGCCGGGCCGAGGATATGGCGGGGCTGCCCTTTGCCGACAAGACGGCCGCCCTGCTGGAGCGCATGCTGGCGGCCATCCAGCTTGGGCCGGACCGGGTGCTGATGGCCAATCTCATTCCCTTCCGCCCGCCGGGCGACCGCAAGGCCAGCGCCATTGAAGTGTCGCTGTGCCTGCCCTTCATGCGGCGGCTGATCACGCTGGCACGGCCCCGCTTCATCCTGTCGCTGGGGGCGCTGGCGGCACACCATCTGGCAGGCGGCGACGAGGCGGTCACGCGCCAGCGCGGCAAATGGCTGGAGTTCACACCACCCGGCCAGGCAGCCATCCGGGTGATGACCACCTTTGCGCCCGACTATCTGTTGCACCAGCCGCAGCACAAGCGGCTGGCCTGGCAGGATCTGCTGATGTTGCGGGAGGCCATGGATGCCGATCAGCACGCCTGATCTGATCCTGTTCTATTGGGCGGCGCTGGCGCTCAATGTCACGCCCGGCAATGACATGATGTTCGTGCTGGGCCAAAGCCTCAAGGGCGGGGAAAGGTCCGGCCTGGCGGGTGCCCTCGGCGTGGGGGCGGGCGGCCTTGTCCATCTGGCGCTGGTAGCCCTGGGCGTGGCGGTGGTGCTGGCTGAACATCCCATGGGCTTCACGATCCTGCGCTATGGCGGGGCGGCCTATCTGCTGTGGCTGGCGGTGAAGACGCTGGCCCAGAAACCGGACTTTGCCCCAGATGCTGTGGCCTGCGGCGGACTGCTCAGGGCGTTTCGTGACGGGCTGGTGGTCAATGTGCTGAACCCCAAGGTCATCCTGTTCATGTTTGCCTTTCTGCCGCCCTTTGTGCGGCCTGAAAACGGTTCACCCCTCGGGCAGCTCATCATCCTTGGCCTGATCTTCATCCTGAACGGCACCCTGGTGAACAGTGTGGTGGCGCTGACGGCGGGCCGCATCGGCCAGCGCCTGGCCCGCGACCACAGCCTGGCACGCTGGTTCCAGCGGGTTTCGGCGGGCGTGTTCGGGCTTCTGGCGCTGCGTCTTGTTGTGGAGAGAAAATGACCGCCGATCCCGCCCTGCCCCGTCCCTTCATTGCCGTTGGCTTTGCCGTGCTCACCATATCGGACACGCGGGTCAAGGCGGACGATGTTTCCGGTGATACGCTGGCGCGCCGCATCGAACAGGCCGGACACCGGCTGGTGGCGCGCGCCATTGTGAAGGATGAGGTGCGGGCGATCCGTGCCATGGTGCGAAAGCTTACCGCCCGCCGCGATGTGCAGGCGGTGATTACCACCGGCGGCACGGGACTGACCGGGCGTGATGTGACCATTGAAGCGGTGCAGCCCTTGTTCGACAAGGAGATGGACGGCTTTTCCGCCATGTTCCATCAGGTGAGCTTTGGCAAGATCGGCATGACCACCATGCAGTCGCGGGTGACGGCGGGCCTCATCAACTGCACATATGTGTTCTGTCTGCCCGGCTCGCCCGGCGCCTGCAAGGACGGCTGGGACGAGATTCTGGTGAAGCAGTTTGACAACCGCACCATGCCGTCCAACTTCGTGGACATCATGCCGAGGCTGGATGAGCACCGGCGCCGGGCCGCCGGTCAGGCGCGGCGGGCAAGCGGCAGGCGCACCACGTCATAGACAATGGCGAGGCCGAGCAGCAGCACCACGCCGCCCACCATCTGCACCGTGGTGATGTGTTCACCCAGAATGAGTGCGGCGGTGATGAGGCCAACGGGCGTCATGAGCAGGATGAAGGGCATGGCCTCATCCACCCGCACCCGGCGCAACAGCGAAAACCACGCCTGATAGGCCAGGAAGAAACCGAACACGGCGACAAAGGCAATGGCCGCCCACTGCAAGGGCGTGGCCGTGAGCACCGAAGCCAGCTGATCGCGCTCCAGCAGAACGGTTGCAAACAGCAGCTGCGGGGCGCCCGCCAGGGCATTGGCCCTCAGCATGGTCAGGCCATCGTCGCGGCCATGAATGCGGGTCAGCACCTGGCCCAGCGCCCAGAATACACCACTTGCCGCCACCGCCAGGGTGGGCAGAAACGGTGGCCGTTCGCTGGGCAGACCGATGACGATGACCACGCCGAGAATGGCGACCAGTGTGCCCACCAGTTTGCGGGCATCCAGAATTTCGCCCGCCAGCAGCCAGCCCATGAAGACGGCAGCGGGCACCTGGATCTGCAGCACCAGATTGGCCACCGCAGCGTCGAGATGCCTGAGGCCCCAGAGCGCCAGAGCGCCCTGAATGGTGACTGAAAAGGCCGCAATCATCACGACATGGCGCCAGGGGGTGCGGATGGGGCCGCGCCCGGCCAGGCTGGTGGCCAGGGCAATGAAGCCATAGATCATCAGCATCATGAACAGCGGTGGAAAATGGGCGACGGCCGGTTTTGCAAGAGTAAAACCAGCCCCCCAGCACAGCGGCGGCAACAGGGCGAGCAGGAGTGTGCGGGGGCGCAACATGTGTCATGGCCCATGCAGTAAAATTTTCCATCACGCAAGATTGTTCTTGTTATGTTCCGTCAACTGCGCCACATTGCCTCCATGGCTAAGCCCCTGTCCCAACACCGTTTAGAGGAAAATTCCCTCACTTCTCTGCCGCAGCAGTTGCGCGGACGGGGGGCGGGCTTCAACCCGGCCGCCCGATTCGAGCGCCGCCACGGCCAGTTTGTTGATGACGGCTGGGACAGTCTGGCCGATCTGCCGCGCCTGCTCACCACCGTCACGGAGGAGACGCCGCGCACCATCATCACCCACAATGACTCGCCCGATGTGGGCTTTGACCGGTCCATCAACCCCTATCGCGGCTGTGAGCACGGCTGCATCTACTGCTACGCCCGGCCCTATCACGCCCATATGGGTCTGTCGCCGGGGCTGGACTTTGAAAGCAAGCTGTTTGCCAAGCCGGAGGCAGCGGCCCTGCTGCGGGCCGAACTGTCGGCTCCCGGCTATCGCCCGCGCACCATCATGCTTGGCGTCAACACCGATGCCTACCAGCCCCTTGAACGGCGCTATCGCATCACCCGCGGGCTGCTGGAGGTGATGCTGGAATTCCGCCATCCCGTGGGCCTCATCACCAAGTCGGCGCTCATCACCCGCGACATCGACATCCTCAAGGCGCTGGCGGCCCAGGGTCTGGTGAAGGCCGCCATCTCGCTCACCACGCTGGATGCGAAGCTTGCCCGCGCCATGGAACCGCGCGCCGCCACCCCGGCCCGGCGGCTTGATGCGATCCGGCAACTGGCCACGGCGGGCATTCCGGTCACGGTGATGATGGCACCGGTGGTGCCCGGCCTCACCGATCATGAAATGGAACGGCTGTTGCAGGCAGCCCAGGCGGCGGGCGCCAGCGAGGCGGGCTATATTCTCATGCGCCTGCCGCATGAGGTGAAGGATCTGTTCCGCGACTGGCTGGCCCGGGAAAAACCGGACCGGGCGGCCCGCGTCATGGCGCTGGTGCGCGACACGCGCGGCGGGCGCGACAATGACCCCGAATTCGGCAGCCGCATGGTGGGCTCCGGCCCCTATGCCTGGCAGGTGGGGCGGCGCTTTCAGCTGGCCTGTGAAAGGCTGGGGCTGAACCGCGACCGGTTCCGCCTCAATGACACGCTGTTCCGCACGCCGCCGCGGCCCGGCGACCAGTTGACCCTGTGGTGAGACCTGCGCCATAGGGGGGCATGGTGCACCCCGATTTTTCCCGCGAGGATGAAGCTCTGGCGCTCGGCCATGGCTGCGTGTGCGGCGTGGACGAGGCGGGGCGCGGCCCCTGGGCGGGGCCGGTGGTGGCCGCCGCCGTGGTGCTGGACCGTCACCACATACCCGCCGGGCTTAATGATTCAAAAAAGCTGACGGAGGCGCGGCGGGCGCTGCTGTTTGACGCCATCACCGCTTCGGCCCAGGTGGGGGTGGGCATTGTTTCCGCCGCCGAAATCGACACGCTCAATATTCTTCAGGCCACCTTCCGGACCATGGAGCGGGCGGTGTCGGCCCTGCCGCTGCCGCCCCGGTTTGCCCTTATTGACGGCAACCGCGCACCAAAACTGTCCTGTCCCTGCCGCACGGTGATTGCGGGCGATAGTCTGTCGCTGTCCATCGCGGCGGCCTCCATCATTGCCAAGGTGACGCGCGACCGGATCATGACGGAGATGGAGCAGCTTTACCCCGGCTATGGTTTTGCCGCCCACAAGGGCTATGGCACCGCCGCCCACAGCGCGGCGCTGGCGCGGCTTGGTCCGTGTGCGGAACATCGCAGGAGCTTCAAGCCCATTGCCGCGCTGCTTGCCTCTGCTGACGGCGATGCGCGTTAACCATTTCCGCAACATTCGATTCACGCGTGACTCGGCTGGATTCATAAAGGCGATTCAGAGTCAGTTCAGCGTTGGGTGGGTGTTGTCATGGGGATTCAGACCAAGCCGGAAGTGCGGCCGCTCCACAACACCATTCTGCGCGGCAACTGCCTTGAGCAGCTGAAGAAGATTCCCACCGCTTCCATCGATCTGGTGTTTGCCGATCCGCCCTATAATCTCCAGCTTTCGGGGGGCCTCACCCGGCCTGACCAGTCGCGCGTTGATGCGGTGGATGACGACTGGGACAAGTTTGCCAGCTTTGCCGATTATGACGCCTTCAGCCGCGGCTGGCTTTCTGAATGCCGCCGGGTGCTGAAGCCCGATGGGGCGCTCTGGGTCATCGGCTCCTATCACAATATCTTCCGGGTGGGCGCCATTCTGCAGGATCTGGGCTTCTGGATTCTCAATGACGTGATCTGGCGCAAGACCAATCCCATGCCGAATTTTCGCGGCCGCCGCTTCACCAATGCCCATGAAACGCTGATCTGGGCGGCGCGCGGACCGGAATCGAAATACACCTTCAATTACGAAGCCATGAAGGTGTTCAACGATGATTTGCAGATGCGTTCCGACTGGACGCTGTCGCTGTGCACCGGGGCCGAGCGCCTGAAGGACGGTGCGGGCGACAAGCTGCATCCCACCCAGAAACCGGAGGCGCTGTTGCATCGCGTGCTGTTGTCATCCACCAGGCCGGGCGATGTGGTGCTCGACCCCTTCTTCGGCACCGGCACCACGGGTGCTGCCGCCAAGCAGCTGGGCCGGGTGTTCATCGGCATTGAGCAGGATGATGGCTATGCCGATGCCGCCTTTGTGCGGATCGAGGCGGTGGAGCCCCTGTCCGACGAGGCGCTGAAGACCACCACGCCCAAGCGCGCGGAACCGCGCATTCCCTTCGGCTCGCTGCTGGAGCGCGGCCTGATCAAGGCGG
Organism: uncultured Alphaproteobacteria bacterium; assembly: GCA_937873445.1. Taxonomy (GTDB): domain Bacteria; phylum Pseudomonadota; class Alphaproteobacteria; order Rhizobiales; family Aestuariivirgaceae; genus Aestuariivirga. The sequence goes on along the minus strand of CALMWF010000008.1, from coordinate 43,166 downwards.
GCGAGACGCTCTATGACCCGACCACGCGCATTGCCGCGCGGGTGCGCGCCGATGGTTCCATCGCCTCCCGCGACAATTCCGGCTCGATCCACAAGATCGGCGCCCATGTGCAGGGGGCGGAGGCCTGCAACGGCTGGACCTTCTGGCATGTGAAGCGGGGGGCCAACCTCATTCCCATTGACCTGCTGCGCCAGCAGGTGCGGAGCGAGATGGCGCCCGCCGCATAATCCGGGGCTGAGCCTTAGCCAGCCAGCACGCGCGCCATGACCTTGCGCATGAGCGAGGGCAGCGCCTCATCGTCCAGACGGTCCGGGGCCACAAAGCGGCCGTCAATCTTCGCCGGTTTTGTCAATCTGGCCCGCCTCACCTGCAAAATCAGATGAAAATGGGTGAAGGTGTGTTCCACCGTGCCCGGCACGTCCCGCCAGCGGGCCGGAACGGGCGGGGCCGCCACCGGTGTTTCGCCCCAGGGGCCGGTGGGAAACTCCGTCATGCCGCCCAGCAGGCCCCTGGCCGGGCGCTGGCGCACCAGCACCGCGCCGTCCTGCCGCTCCAGCCAGTAAACAAAGCCGTGACGGGTGGGGCGGGCAGGCCTGGGGCGGCGGCGCGGCAGGTCAGCCGCCGTGCCAGCGGCGCGGGCCGCACAGGCCGAGCCCCACGGGCATTGCGGGCAGCGGGGTGAGCGCGGGGTGCAGATTGTGGCCCCCAGATCCATCAGAGCCTGGGCAAAATCACCCGGACGGTCTTGCGGCACCATGGCCTGGGCCCGTGACCTGACCTCCGGCTTGGCGTCTGGCAAGGGTGTTGCCATGTTATAGTATCGGATCAATACTCTTTCGACATTGCCATCCACCGCCACTTCCCTGCGATTGAAGGCAATGGCGGCAATGGCCCCCGCCGTATAGGCACCAATGCCCGGAAGCTCTTTTAATTGCACATAATTATCTGGAAACTGGCTGTTATAGCGATTCGCTACTTCATGGGCGCAGCTGTGTAGATTCCGCGCCCTCGCGTAGTAACCCAGCCCCGCCCATTCCTGCAAAACCGCCGCCAGCGGGGCCGCCGCCAGCGCCTCAACCGTCGGCCAGCGGGCGACAAAGCGCCGGAAATAGTCGCCCACCACCGCCACGGTGGTTTGCTGCAGCATGATTTCCGACAGCCAGACGCGGTAGGGGTCAGCCACCTCGCCGGGCAACGCCCGCCAGGGCAGAACCCGGCGCGCCCCGTCATACCAGCGCAAAAGTGCTGCCGCCGCCTCGTTTTCCGGCCCTCGTTCTGCCATGGTGCCCTGCGATTGACTGACCATGACATTGGGTTAGCCCGCCATGGAGACACTGGACAAGCATTTCCGCGCCCTGACCCGGGCCGCCTTCGCCCGCTATGGCTTTGCCCAGGCGGAGCTTATGGCGCGCTGGCCGGAGATTGTTGGCGAGACGCTGGCCCGCCATTGCCGCCCGGAGCGCATCCGCTGGCCCAGGACCGCCGAGGCCATGGCCCAGAAACAGGGCGGCACGCTGGTGATCCGGGCAGCGGCGGGCCGGGCGCTCGACGTGCAGCATGAGACCGCCCATATCATCGAGCGCATCAACCGCTATTACGGCTATGGCGCCATAGCGGCGGTGAAAATCACCCAGGATGCAAAGCCCGTCACCACCGCCCCGCCGCGCCCCGAACCCGTGCTTGCCGCCGCCGACGAAGCAGCGCTGGAAGCCCGGCTGCAGGCCATTGCCGATCCCACCCTCAAGGCCGCACTGAAGCGCCTCGGCAGCGCCACGCTGAAGCGCGCCCGGAGTTCTCCACAAGGGCAATGACGCCCATTGGTTCACCCCCTGACTTCGAGTAGGAACCTGACATGACTTACATTACCCGCCGTTCCCTGCTGCTGATGGGCAGCGCCGCTGCTCTGGCCCTTGGCGGCCTTGCCATGGCCCAGACCACCACGCCGGCGCCTGATGCGCCCGCCGCCGCGCCAGCACCCGCAGCGCCTGCGCCCGACGCCGCCGCAGCCGCGCCCGCCGCTCCGGAAGTGACCGTGCCCAGCGATCCCAAGGAGGCGCTGGCCATGCCGTCCCCCCTGGGCGACATGGTGGAGGGCAATCCGGACGCCAAGGTGACGATCATTGAATATGCCTCGGCCACCTGCCCGCATTGCGCCGAATTTGCCACCAATGAGTACAAGAAGCTCAAGACCGAATACATTGACACCGGCAAGGTGAAATACATCTTCCGCGAATTTCCGCTCGATGACGTGGCGCTGGCCGCCCAAATGATGACGCGCTGCCTGCCCAAGGAAAAATATTTCCCCCTGGTTGATGTCATTTTTGCCCAGCAGGGGGAATGGATCAAATCGCCCCTCGAGGGGCTCAAGGCCATCGGCAAGCAGGCGGGCATGAGCGAGGATGCCTTCATGGCCTGCCTCAAGAACGAGACGGTGGCCAAGGGCATCATGACCACGCGCGCGGCCGGTGCCAAGGCCGGGGTTCAGGGTGTGCCGGCACTGTTCATCAATGGTGAAGCCTTCACCGAAGAGCGCACCATCGAAAAATTGCGGGAAAAGATCGATCCGCTGCTCAAGTAAGCAGCGGACTGTTGGGGTTTGGGCATGAAGTTTACGCGTCTCCGGCTGTCCGGATTCAAGTCGTTTGTGGAACCGACCGATCTGGTGATCGAGCCGGGGCTGACCGGTGTGGTCGGCCCCAACGGCTGCGGCAAATCCAATCTGCTCGAAGCCCTGCGCTGGGTGATGGGTGAAAGCTCGTACAAGTCCATGCGCGCCTCCGGCATGGAGGATGTGATCTTCTCCGGCACCACGCAGCGCCCGTCACGCAACATGGCGGAAGTGCTGGTGACGCTGGGCAATGACGACCGCACCGCGCCGGCCGCCTATAATGACAGCGAGGTTTTGGAAGTGTCGCGCCGCATCGAGCGCGAGGCGGGCTCGGCCTATCGCATCAACGGCAAGGATGTGCGGGCGCGCGATGTTCAGTTGCTGTTTGCCGATGTGTCCACCGGGGCGCGCTCACCGGCGCTGGTGAAGCAGGGGCAGATTGCCGAGATCATCAACGCCAAGCCGCAGGCGCGCCGCCTCATTCTGGAGGAGGCCGCCGGCATTACCGGCCTGCACACGAGGCGGCACGAGGCCGAACTGAAGCTCAAGGCGGCGGAACAGAACCTTGCCCGCCTTGATGACGTGACGGCGCAACTGGAAACCCAGCTGAACAGCCTGAAGCGGCAGGCGCGGCAGGCGCTGAAATACAAGCAGGTGTCGGCAGAGATCCGCAAGCTTGAGGCGGCCGGCCTGTTTGTGGCCTGGCGCGATGCGGCGGCCCAGGCTGAGCACGATGCGCAGTTGCTGGACGAGGCAACGCGGGTTCTGGCCGAACACACGCGGCTTGCCTCGGAGAAGCTCAGGGCCCGCGATGAACTGGGCGACAGGCTGCCGGCCCTGCGCGAGGAAGAGACCGTGCGGGCGGCCGTGCTGCAGCGGATTTCGCTGGAGCGCAACGCCCTTGACGAGGAAGAAAAGCGGCTGGAGGCGCGCCGCCAGGAACTGGAACAGCAGCGCCACCGGGCAGTGAACGATCTGGTCCGCGAGCAGGAGCAATTGTCCGACACCGGCACGGTGATGGACCGCCTTCAGGCGGAGGATGCTGAACTGGCCAGCCTTTCCGGCAATGACGAGGCGATGCGCAGCCAGGCGGCCGAGGCCCTGCAGCGGGCGGCGGCAAAACTCGCTGAAGCGCAGGAGGCGGCGGACGCCGCCAATGCACAACTGTCGGAACTGACGGCGCGCAAGCAGCAGCTCACCCGCATGGTGGACGAACAGCAGCAGCGCCTCACCCGGCTGGAGCAGGATGAAACGGCGCTGGCCCAGCGCCGCCAGTCGCTGATGGCGCAACTGGCCGGCAGCGGCGATGGCGCGGCCCTGCTGGCCGCTGTCGATCATGCGGTGGCCACGGCCCAGCATGCCGAACAGGCGGCGGGCCATGCGGAAGTGGCGCTGCGCGTGGCGCGCCAGCTGGAGGCCGACCGGCGCCAGGCCCATGACGAGGCGCGCCGCAAGGCCGACCGGCTCAGCACCGAGGTCAGGACGCTGGCCAATCTGCTGCGCAGCCATGACGGCGACCTGTGGCCGCCGCTGGTTGACCAGTTGCGGGTGCACCCCGGCTATGAAACGGCTTTGGGGGCAGCGCTGGGTGATGATCTTGAAGCCTCGGGTGATGAGGCTGCCCCGGTGCACTGGCGCGGCCTGCCGCCGCTTTCCGACATTGCGGTGCTGCCGTCCGACTGCCCGTCGCTGGCGCGCTATGTGGAGGCACCGCCGCAGCTTTCCCGCGTGCTTGCCCATGTGGGCGTGGTGTCGCGCTCGGTGGGGGCGGCGCTTCAGGCGCAGTTGCAGCCCGGCCAGAAGCTGGTCTCGCGCGAGGGTGATGTGTGGCGCTGGGACGGCTTCACCGCCGCGGCGGATGCCCCTTCGGCGGCGGCCAAGCGGCTTGCCGAGCGCAACCGGCTTGCCTCGCTCGAAGGCGAGATGGCGGCGGCTTTGGCCACGGCCGAACAGGCAAAATCGGAATTTGAAAGCCAGCGCCAGGCGGTAGAACAGGGCGTCAAGGCCGAGCGCGACCGGCGCGACGACTGGCGGGCGGCCACGGCCGCCCTTGATGTGGCGCGGCGGGCTCTTTCCGCCCATGAACGCCAGCACGCCGAGCACCGGGCCCAGACCAGCGCGCTTGATGAAGCGCAGCGGCGCAGTGCCGAAGCCCTGACCGAGGCACGCGAGCGCTTTGCCGCGGCCCGCGATGAGGCCGCAAGCCTGCCCGACCTTGATGGCCCCACGGCGCAGTTGCAGGAGCTGCGCGGCACGGTGAATGGCGAACGGGCGCTCTACAGCGAAGCGCGCGCCAGGCACGACGGGCTGGAGCGCGAAGCCCGCGCCCGGGCCGAGCGGCGCGCCGCCATCGCCCATGAGCGTGAGCAGTGGCAGACGCGGGCGGCGCGGGCCAGGGCCCAGATCGAGGCGCTGGAACAGCGGGCAGAGGAAGCCCGCACGGCTCTGGCGCAGCTTGCCACCATGCCGGACCTTCTGGCCGAGCGCCGCAACAAGCTGATGAACACGCTGCAGGAGGCGGAAGCACAGAGGCGGGCTGCCGCTGATGCTCTGGCCCAGGGCGAAAATGCCGTGAAGGCGGCGGACCACGCCCTGCGCGCAGCCCAGGAAGAGGCGTCGGCATCGCGGGAAAACCATGCCCGGCTGGAAGCGCGGCTGGAAGCCTCGCGCCGGGCCCATGACCACACCACCCAGCGCATTGCGGAAACGCTGCAATGCCCGCCGGAGAAGGTTCTGGAACAGGCGGGCGTGGAGGCCGACAAGCTGCCGGCCGCCGAGGAGATCGAGAAGAAGCTGCTGTCGCTGCGCGATGACCGCGAGCGGCTGGGCGCGGTCAATCTGCGCGCCGACGAGGAAGCCCAGGAGGTGGGCGCGCAACTGGACAAGCTGGTCAGCGAAAAAACCGATCTGGTGCAGGCCATCAACAAATTGCGCGGCGGCATTTCGAGCCTGAACCGCGAGGGCCGCCAGCGCCTGCTGGATGCCTTCGGCACGGTCAACGAAAAATTCGGCGAACTGTTCACCCAGCTGTTCAACGGCGGCAAGGCCGAACTGCAACTGATCGAGAGCGACGACCCGCTGGAGGCGGGGCTTGAGATTCTGGCCCATCCGCCGGGCAAGAAACCCACGGTTTTGTCGCTGCTGTCGGGCGGCGAGCAGACGCTGACGGCGCTTGCCCTCATCTTCGCGGTGTTTTTGACCAACCCCTCGCCCATCTGCGTGCTGGACGAGGTGGACGCTCCGCTGGACGACCACAATGTCGAGCGCTTCTGCAACCTGCTTGATGCGATGCTGGAGCGCACCCACACGCGCTTCCTCATCATCACCCACCATGCGCTGACCATGGCGCGCATGCACCGCCTGTTCGGCGTCACCATGGCCGAGCGCGGCGTGTCGCAACTGGTGTCGGTCAATCTGGAGCAGGCCGAAAAGCTGGCCGAGGCCGTCTAGCCGCCATGGAACAGGTGGTCCGGCCGGTCAAGCGCTCGAAACTCCGCTTGGCTGTGGGCCGTGCCGCCTTTTCCGCCCGACGCTACTGGCAATGGTATTTTTCCGGCATTGCCTTTGCCCGCAGGCGCCAGGCCGACAATCTTGCCCATGTCCATTTCAGCCACCGCACCCCGCTCCTCCGGGCGCTCAGGAACGTGGACATGCGCCTGCAGCACAACAAGGTGTCATCACTTGCCGTGGCGGCCTCCTGCATTGACGGCGTGGTGCTGCGGCCGGGAGAAGTGTTCTCCTTCTGGCGGCTGGTGGGCCGGCCCCGCGCCTCGCGCGGCTTCAAGCCGGGGCTGGTTTTGTCCAACGGCAGCATCGGCGAGGGCATGGGCGGTGGCCTGTGCCAGATGACCAATCTCATCTACTGGATGACGCTGCACACGCCGCTCACCGTCAGCGAGCGCTGGCGCCATGGCTTTGATGTGTTTCCCGATGACAACCGCAGCCAGCCCTTCGCCTCCGGCGCCACCTGCGCCTATAACTATGTCGATCTGCAGGTGAGCAATTCCACGCCTGACACATTCCAGCTGCGGCTGTGGCTGGATGACAGCCACCTCAACGGCGCCTGGCGGGCCAGCGCCGAGCCGCTGCACCGCTATGAGGTGTTTGAGCGCGATCACGCCATCAGGCCCGAATGGTGGGGCGGTTACAGCCGCCACAACAGCCTGTGGCGGCGGCTGACGGCGGTGGCCGACGGGTCTGAGCGGGGAGAGGAATTCATCACCGAAAACCACGCCATCATGATGTATGAGCCGCTGCTGGAAGGAACCAGGCCATGATCCCCGTTTTCGATATCGGCATGGTGCTGATCGAGTGGAATCCGCGCCACCTCTACCGCCGGGTGTTTGCCGATGCGGCGCGCTTGGAGTGGTTTCTGGCCGAGGTGTGCCACCCCGACTGGAACCTGGAACTGGACCGGGGCCGGAGCTTTGATGACGGCGTGGCCGAGGCCACCGCGCGCCATCCCGCGCTGGCGGCGGAGATTGCCCTTTACCGCGACCGCTGGCAGGAAATGGTGCCGGGGGCGGTGGCCGGCACAGTGGCGCTGGTGGAGGAGATGGATGCGAAGGGTGTTCCGCTCTATGCCATCACCAACTGGAACGGCGACATGTTCCGGGCCACGCGGGCGCGCTTTCCGGTGCTGGACCGGTTCCGCGATATTGTGGTGTCGGGCGATGAGGGGCTGATCAAGCCCGACCCCGCCATCTATCAATGCCTGCTGGCGCGCAACGGGCTTCAGGCGGCCCAGTGCCTGTTCATTGATGACAGCCTGAAGAATGTGAAGGGGGCGGAGGCGGTGGGCATGGCGGGGCATCACTTCACCACGCCGGAGCGCCTGCGCGCCGAGCTTACCCGCCACGGCATTCTGTGAAGATTTGCAAGAATCATAAGCCTTTTGGCCAAGATCGCCCCGGCACATTGCCGCAAGCCCGATAAGCGACGGAAAAACAAGCGTTTTCATGCTGTTGCACAGGCAATCCGCAGCTTGACACATTTTGGCCCCGCAACTATGGTGCGCGCAATTTCGGAGGGGTCACCCCGTCGGATTGCGTTGGGTTTTGCGCGGAGGCTTGGATCACATGGCACAGCCGCGAAAGAGCAAGGGGCAAACCGCACAGGATGATCCCGCCGGGATGGGCGACCTTACGGAACGGCTGAAGGATCTCTCCGGGCGCATTGAGGCGGAAAAGGCCGAGTATGCGGAAAGCCGGAAACTGCCGGAAAGCTCCATGGGCGACGCCAGCGGATATGCCAAGGGCTACCGGCTGGTGAGCGAGTTCGTGGCGGGCACTCTGGTGGGTGGTCTGATCGGCTACGGTCTGGACCATCTGTTCGGCACCATGCCCATTCTGTTTATCGTGTTTCTGCTCCTGGGTTTCGGGGCCGGCATTCTGAACATGGCGCGCGCCGCCAACAGGGAGCCACCGGCACAGGACAGGTCTGGCACCAACCCGCCGCCGCCAGCGGCTCTTGATGATGAAGAAGAGGACTGATCGTGGCCAACGATCCGATCCACCAGTTTCAGATCCACGATCTCACCGACAAGTTCCATATCGGTGGTTATGAATTCAGCTTCACCAACTCCGCCCTGTTCATGGGCGCCACGGTGCTGACCATCACCGGTTTCCTGCTGCTCGCTGCGCGCAAGGCGGAGCTGGTGCCGGGCAAGACCCAGTCGGTGGGCGAGCTGTGGTATGAGATGGTGCACAACATGGTGCGCCAGGTGCTGGGGCCGGAAGGCAAGAAGTTCTTCCCGCTGGTGTTCTCGCTGTTTTCCTTCGTGCTCGTCGCCAACATGCTGGGCATGTTCCCGTATTTCTTCACCGTCACCTCACAGGTGGTGGTGACCGCCACGCTGGCGGTCTTCGTGATTGTTCTGGTGGTGCTGGTGGGCATCTGGAAACACGGGCTGAGCTGGTTCAAGAAGCTGTTCATCCCGCACGGGGTGCCGCTGGTCATCCTGCCCTTCATTTCGCTGATTGAAATCATCTCCTTCCTGTCGCGGCCGGTTTCGCTCGGCCTTCGTCTGTTCGGCAACATGCTGGCCGGCCACATCGTGCTCAAGGTATTTGCGGGCTTCGTGGTGAGCCTCGGCGCACTCGGCCTCGGTGGCATGCTGGGTGCCATTGCCCCCATGTTCATGGCGGTGGCGCTGACGGCGCTGGAATTCCTGGTGGCGTTCCTTCAGGCCTTCGTGTTTGCCATTCTCACCTGTGTCTATCTCAACGACGCCCTGCATCCGGGCCACTGATCCATCAACCCATCCACAGCTAAACCCCAAGGAGACTAAAATGGACGCAAGCGCAGCAAAACTGATCGGTGCCGGTATCGCCTGCATCGGCATGGGTGGCGCCGGTATCGGCGTGGGCCACATCTTCGGCAACTATCTGGCGGGCGCGCTGCGCAATCCGGCAGCGGCCGGTGCGCAGTTCACCAACGCGCTGATCGGCGCGGCTCTGGCCGAAGGTCTGGGCATCTTCTCGCTCGTCGTGGCGCTGCTGCTCCTCTTCGTCGCCTAAGACGGCCACTCCAAGGGCAAGCCGCCGGTCCCGCTGAGGGGCGGCGGCTGTGCCTGTCCGGCAAACCGTTGAGGCATCACGATGTCTGGAACCACAACCACCACCGAAGCACCGGCACCGGCCGAAGCCCCACAGGAGGGCATGGCGGGTGGCATGGAGGGCCATGAGGCCCCGGCTGAGGGTCACACCACCGCCGAAGGCGGCCACAAGGTGTTTCCGCCGCTCGACTCATCCACCTTCCCGTCACAGATCCTGTGGCTGGCGGTGTTTTTCAGCCTGCTCTATCTGCTGATGAGCAAGCTGGTGCTGCCGCGCATCGAGGCCATTCTCAAGAAGCGCCACGACCACATTCAGGGTGACATTGCCACCGCGCAGCGGCTGCAGAAGGACACCCAGGCGGCCATTGCGGCCTATGAGAAGGAACTGGCCGACGCCAAGGCCCGCGCCCACGGCATTGCCGAGGAAACCCGCGGCCGGCTGCAGGCCGAAACCGACGCCGAGCGCCATGCGCTGGAGGCCAGCCTGGCCAAGAAGGTTGCGGCCGCCGAAGGCAAGATCAACACGGCCCGCGACAAGGCCATGGCCCAGGTGCATGACGTGGCGGCCGACTCGGCCATTGCCATCGTCGAGAAGCTGACCGGCGCCAAGGTGAGCAAGGCCGCGGCCCTCAAGGCCAGCGGCGGAAAGGCGTGATGCCCATGCATTTTGATGCCACATTCTTTGCGCTCGTCGCCCTCATCCTGTTCCTGGGCGTGGTGCTTTACGCCAAGGCCCCGGCCAAGGTGGGAGCAGCGCTGAACGAGCGTGCGGCCCGCATCGCCAAGGAAATCGAGGACGCGGCCAAGCTGCGCAGCGAGGCGGAAGCGCTGCTGGCCGAATACAAGAAGAAGCGCGCCGACGCCGAAAAGGAGGCCGCCGACATTGTGACGCTGGCCAAGCAGGAGGCGGAAACCCTGGCCACCGAGACCAAGGCAAAGCTTGCCGACATGCTGAAGCGGCGCACCGCCCAGGCCGAGCAGAAGATTGCCCAGGCCGAAGCCGCCGCAGTGAAGGATGTGCGCGCGGCAGCCGCTGAAAAGGCCATTGCTGCCGCCGCCAGACTGGTGGCTGAAGCCAGCAAGGGCACCAAGGGTGCCGACCTCATCGCCGAGTCCATCAAGGCGGTGAAGTCCGGGCTGAACTGAGCCTCATCAGCTTCCCAGAATGAAAAGCCCGGCCTTGCGCCGGGCTTTTTGCTTGCCGAGAGGAGCGTCGGCTCAGTCCATATAGTTGGACGTGGCCGGGCAGGTGCAGACCAGATTGCGGTCGCCGAAGACATTGTCCACCCTGCCCACGGTGGGCCAGAACTTGTGGTTCGGATAGCCCTTGAGCGGGAAGAAGGCCTGCTCCCTGGAATAGGGATGGGGCCAGTCGCCCAGCAGCTGGTCGTGGGTGTGGGGGGCGTTCTTCAGCACATTGTCGGTGCGCGAGGCCTCGCCCTTCTCCACCGCGTCGATCTCCTTGCGGATTTCGATCATGGCGTCACAGAAGCGGTCCAGCTCGCGCTTGTCCTCGGACTCAGTGGGCTCGATCATCAGCGTGTCGGGCACCGGGAAGGACATGGTGGGGGCGTGGAAGCCATAGTCCACCAGACGCTTGGCCACATCCTCCACCGACAGGCCGGTGCGTTCCTTCAGCCAGCGCAGGTCGATGATGCATTCATGGGCCACAAAGCCGCCGGGGCCCGTGTAGAGCACGGGATAATGCGGGTTCAAGCGTCTGGCGATGTAGTTGGCGTTGAGGATGGCCAGTTTGGTGGCCCGCGTCAGGCCCGCGCCGCCCATCATGGTCATATAGGCCCAGGAGATGGGGACAACGGAAGCCGACCCCCAGGGCGATGATGACACCGCACCCTCACCCTTCTTCCTGGCCTTGGGATTGACCGAGGGCACCACGGCATGGCCGGGCAGGAAGGGCGCCAGATGGGCCTTCACACCGATGGGACCAACGCCGGGGCCACCGCCGCCATGGGGAATGGCAAAGGTCTTGTGCAGGTTCATGTGGCAGACATCCGCCCCCAGTTCGGCCGGGCGGACAAGGCCCACCTGGGCGTTGAGGTTGGCGCCGTCAAGATAGACCTGGCCGCCATGCTTGTGGACGATCCGGCAGATGTCCTTGATGGCTTCCTCAAACACGCCATGGGTGGAGGGATAGGTGATCATCAGGGCGGCGAGGTCCCTGGCGTGCTCCCTCGCCTTGGCCTCCAGATCCTTCACCTCGACATTGCCGTGGTCATCACAGGCCACCACCACCACCTTCATGCCCGCCATGACGGCGGAGGCGGGGTTGGTGCCATGGGCCGAGATGGGAATGAGGCAGACATCACGCTGGCCCTGCCCGCGCGCCCGGTGATAGGCGCGAATGGCCAAGAGACCGGCATATTCACCCTGCGAGCCGGCATTGGGCTGCAGCGACACGGCATCAAAGCCGGTGATGGCGCAGAGCATGGCCTCGGTCTCGGCGAACAACTCGGCATAGCCCTTGGCCTGGTTGAGCGGCGCGAAGGGATGAAGCTGGGAGAAATTGCGCCAGGTCACCGGGATCATCTCGGTGGTGGCATTGAGCTTCATGGTACAGGAGCCGAGCGGGATCATGGCCTGATCGAGGGCCACATCCTTCACCTGCAGGTGGCGCAGGTAGCGCAGCATCTGGGTTTCGGAGCGGTGGCTGTTGAACACCGCGTGGGTGAGGAAGGACGAGGTGCGGGCCAGCGTTTTGGGGATGACATTGCTGACCTTCTTCTCCAGATCGGCAAGGGCGGGGGCCTTCTTGCGCGCCGGCGCAAAGGCGGCCAGCACCGCCTCGAGTTCGGCGGGGCGCTGGCTTTCGTCAAAGGACACGCCCACCGTATCGGCATCGACATAGCGAATGTTGATGCGTTTTTTGGCGGCGGCGGCCACCAGCGCCCTGGCCTTGCCCTTGGCAATGACCGTTACCGTGTCGAAGAAGTGGGGGGTGGCCAGCAGGTAGCCCATGCCCGCCACACCGGCGGCGAAGAGCTTGGCCATGTGATGGGCGCGGGCGGCGATTTTCTTCACCCCGTCCGGCCCGTGATAGACCGCATACATGGCGGCCATGACGGCAAGCAGCACCTGGGCGGTGCAGATGTTGGATGTCGCCTTTTCGCGGCGGATGTGCTGTTCGCGGGTCTGCATGGCCATGCGCAGCGCCGGGCGCCCGCGCGAATCCACCGACACGCCGATGAGACGGCCCGGCATGGCGCGCTTGTAGTCATCCCTGGTGGCGAAGAAGGCCGCTGATGGTCCGCCATAGCCCATAGGCACGCCGAAGCGCTGGCTTGAGCCCACGGCAATATCGGCCCCCAGTTCACCCGGCGGGGTGAGCAGGGTGAGCGCCAGCAGGTCGGTGGCCATGATGGCAAGGGCACCTGCCGCATGCAGCCGGGCAATGACGGCACGATAATCACGCAGCATGCCGGAGGAGCCGGGATAGGACAGAAGTGCGGCAAAGACCTGATCGGGCTTCAGTTCGGTGGCGGGATCGCCCACCACCACCGTGTAACCGAAGGCTTCGGCGCGCGTCCTGATGACGCCGAGGGTCTGGGGGTGGGTGTCGGCATCGACGAAGAAGGTGATGGCGTCTGCCTTGGCCACGCGCTTGGCCATGGCCATGGCCTCGGCGGCGGCGGTGCCCTCATCGAGCAGCGAGGCATTGGCGATGTCCAGCCCCGTCAGGTCAATGACCATCTGCTGATAGTTGAGCAGGGCCTCCAGACGGCCCTGGCTGACCTCGGCCTGATAGGGTGTATAGGCGGTGTACCAGCCGGGGTTTTCGGTGACATTGCGCAGGATCACCTTGGGGGTGATGGTGCCGTAATAGCCTTGGCCGATCATGTTGACGAAGACCTGGTTCTTCTCCGCCATGGTGCGCAGCCGGGTCAGCGCATCACGCTCCGACAGGCCGGGCGCAATGCCGAGCGGCTTCTTCGCCCGGATGGCTTTGGGCACCACCTTGGCAATGAAGTCCTCCAGCGAACTTGCGCCCACCTCGCGCAGCATCACCTTGATGTCGGCATCATGGGGGCCGATGTGGCGCGGGATGAAGTCCTGTCCGGGTTCGAAATCAGCAAGGGTCTGGCGCGGGGCCATGATGTGCTCCTCGGTGGGGTGGGCGCTGGAGGGGATCGGTCAGTTGGCGGCGAAGGCGTCGTAGGCGGCCTTGTCCATGAGTTCGTCGAGATCGCCGGGGTTTGACATCTTGACCTTCATGAACCAGCCATCGCCCTCGGCGGCGCGGTTGACCAGGGCGGGGTCGGCCTCAAGCTCACCGTTCACCGCCACCACCTCGCCGGAGACGGGGGCATAGACCTCGGAGGCGGCCTTGACGCTTTCGACCACGGCGGCGTCACCACCCTTGGACACCTTCTTGCCCAGCTTGGGCAGTTCCACGAACACCACATCGCCCAATTGCTCCTGGGCGTGGTTGGTGATGCCGATGGTGGCGATGCCGCCTTCCACCTTCACCCATTCATGATCCTTGCTGAACTTGACGCTCATGATTTTCTCCTAGCGCTTGAAACGGTTGGGAACAAAGGGAAGAGCCACCACGGTGGCGGGCATGGCCTGCCCGCGCACCATGAGGTTGACGGGGGTGCCGGGGGCGGCAAAGGCACTGGCCACATAGCCCATGGCCACGGGGCCGCCCACGGTGGGGCCGAAGCCGCCGGAGGTGATGGTGCCGATCTTTTCGCCTGCGGCATTGGTGATGTCGGTGCCGTCGCGGGCGGGCGCGCGGCCAGCGGGTTTCAGACCCACGCGCTTGCGCGACACACCCTCGGCCAGTTCACGGCTGACGCGGCCAGCGCCCGGATAATTGGCTTCGGCGCGGCGGTGCCTGGCGATGGACCACATGAGGCCGGCCTCCACCGGGCTGGTGGTCTCGTCAATGTCATGGCCGTAGAGGCAGAGGCCGCCTTCGAGGCGGAGCGAGTCGCGCGCCCCCAGCCCCACCGGCTTCACCCGCTCATCGGCGAGCAACAGCCGCCACAGTTTCACGGCGTCTTCGTTGCGCACCGAAATTTCATAGCCGTCCTCGCCGGTGTAGCCCGAGCGCGACACCTGCAGGGGCATGCCGGAAACCGTCACATGGGCCGAGCGCATGAAGGGCAGCGTTGCCAGTTCGGGGGCAAGCTTTGCCATCACCGCTTCCGCCTTCGGCCCCTGCAGGGCCACCAGCGCCAGATCATCGCGCCGGATGAGCTTCAGCCCCTGGGGCAGAAGGGCGGTGATGTGGCCAAAGTCATGATCCTTGCGGGCGGCGTTCACCACCACATAGACGGGGCCTTCGGCACCGGTCTTGAGGGCGTGGGTGATCATCAGGTCATCAAGAATGCCGCCGTCATCGGCCAGAAGCTGCGAATAGCGCTGCTGGCCGGGCACCAGCCCCTTCACATCGGCGGGCACAATCCGCTCCAGGGCGGTGGCCACGGTGGCGAAGTCAGCGCCGGTGACAAAGCACTGGCCCATGTGGGACACATCGAACAGGCCGGCATTGTCACGGGTCCAGTTGTGCTCGGCCATGATGCCGGCGGGATATTGCACCGGCATGTCATAGCCCGCGAAGGGCACCATGCGGGCGCCGAGCGCCACATGCTCATCATAGAGGGGAGTGCGTTTTGCGGCTTGGCTGTTCATCATCAGATCTCCACAAGACTGGGCATGATCCGGCTACCGCCAGACCTGCCCCTCTGTATGAGACCTGAGAGATTTCACGGGGTTTCGGGTATCGTGTCACCCGCCCGCTTGCTCCTTCGGTGAGGACCCGGTTGCCCGGCCCCTGCTCTCCAGATTCAACTTCGTCACCTGCGCGGTCCTTTGGCCTGAGAGTTTCCGGGGCGGTTGCTCCTTCGGCGCCGGGTGTTTCCACCCAATCTCTCCCGCAGCGGGCGATACGCGAACGGCGCAAAACTAGTCGCATGGGGGATTAAGTCAAGGGGCGGGGGCCTGCCATCACCCGGCGAATTGGCCTTTCTTGACAGTCCCTGCCCCTTCGCCCATCTAGCGGGGATGACCCTGCCCCCGCTCACCATTCTGCTGGCCGCCCCGCGCGGTTTCTGCGCCGGGGTGGTGCGGGCCATCGACATTGTCGAGCGGGCGCTGAAACTCCATGGCGCGCCGGTCTATGTGCGTCACGAAATCGTGCACAACAAATATGTGGTCGATGACCTGAAGGCCAAGGGCGCCATTTTCGTGGATGAGCTGGACCAGGTGCCGGACGGTGACCGGCCAGTGATCTTTTCGGCCCATGGCGTGCCCAAATCGGTGCCCGCCGCGGCGCGCCGGCGCCACCTGCACCAGATCGACGCCACCTGCCCGCTGGTGACCAAGGTGCATATGGAGGCCGCCCGCCACCATGCGGACGGGCTGCACATCATTCTCATCGGCCACCGCGGCCACCCCGAGGTGATTGGCACCATGGGGCAATTGCCGGATGGTGCCGTCAGCCTGATTGAAACGGCGGCGGAGGCCGAGGCGCTGGTGCCGCCGGATGCTGCAAAACTCGCCTATGTCACCCAGACCACCCTGTCGGTTGATGATACGCGCGATGTGATTGCCGTTTTGCAGCGGCGCTTTCCGGCCATCACCGGGCCGGCCCGCGAGGACATCTGCTATGCCACCACCAACCGGCAGGAGGCGGTGAAGGAAATCGCCCCGCAGGTGGAGCTGCTCTTGGTGGTGGGGGCGCCCAACTCGTCCAATTCCAAACGCCTGGTGGAAGTGGCCGAGCGCAACGGCTGTCCGCGCGGGCTTCTGGTGCAGCGGGCAAGCGAGCTTGACTGGGCCGGGCTTCAGGGCCTGTCCACCATCGGCATCACGGCGGGGGCCTCGGCGCCAGAGGTGCTGGTGAATGAAATCATCGACGCCTTCCGCCGCCACTATGAAGTGACGCTGAAGCCGGTGACGCTGCGCGAGGAGAATGTGTCCTTCAAACTGCCGCGCGCCTTGCGCAGCGTTGAAGGCGCATCATGAACACCGTCATCATTCACACCGACGGGGCCTGTTCCGGCAATCCCGGCCCCGGCGGCTGGGGCGCCATTCTCGACTACCGGGGCACGCGCCGCGAGCTTTTCGGCGGCGAGGAACTGACCACCAACAACCGCATGGAGCTGATGGCGGCCATTGTGGCGCTGGAAACGCTGAAGCGCCCGTGCTCGGTGGCGATGCATGTGGACTCGGTCTATGTGAAGGACGGCATCGGCAAGTGGATTCACGGCTGGAAGAAGAACGGCTGGAAGACCGCCGACAAGAAGCCGGTGAAGAATGTCGATCTGTGGCAGCGGCTTGATGCCGCCATTCAGCGCCACGACATTGCCTGGCACTGGGTCAAGGGCCACGCCGGACACGACGACAATGAGCGCGCCGACGAACTGGCGCGGCTGGGCATGGCGCCCTTCAAGCCGCAGGCGGCCACGCCCGGCACTGAAAACCCGTAAGGCGCTATTCTGACACGTGCTGCACCCGCCTGATGCCCGGCGGCGGCAGGCCTCAGATTTCGTCGAGAATGACCTCGGCGGCGGAACAGGTGAGGCCCGGCTTTTCCTCGACATTGAGTTTGGTGACCACGCCGTCCTCCACCACCATGGCATAGCGGCGCGAGCGCTGGCCCATGCCCGCTGCGGTCAGATCAAGATCAAGGCCCAGGGCGCGGGCAAAATCGCCATTGCCATCGGCCAGCATGAGGATTTTGCCATCGGCACCGGTGGCCTTGGACCAGGCGTTCATGACATGGACATCATTCACCGCCGTGCAGGCAATGGTGTCCACGCCCTTGTCCCTGATGGCCTCAAAATTCTTGATGTAGCCCGGCAGATGATTGCCGGAACAGGTGGGCGTGAAGGCGCCGGGCACACCGATGAGCACCACCTTGCGGCCTGAAAACACCATGTCGCCCGACAATTTGGTCTGGCCATCGGCCCCCATGACGGTGAATTCGGCGGCGGGAATCTTGCTGCCCACGGTTATGGTCATAGTGGCCTCCTTGGCTTCAACGCCCCAGACTTATGGAATTGTGATGGACTGTTCAACACCGCGGCCCTGATCATCAAGGGTGAGACGCAGGATTTGCCCGCGCAGTGTCATCACATCTTTGAGATCAGCAATGGCAAGCCAGGCCTTGCCCGCTGCGCGGGTGAAGTCCGGCTTGTGAAAGAAGGCGGTGCCCGGCGCTTCCACAAATATGTCACGCAGCGGGCGGGCAAGGGTGAGCACCAGCGCGGGGCGGTCAGCACTGACATCCAGCTCCGCCTGGGTGACCGGCGCGGCCTCTGCCGTCACCGGCTCCGGCACCTTGGCCTGCCACAGGCTGAGCGCCACCGCATCAGGACCGGGTTTGGCGGGATCGAGCGTGATGGCCGTGGCATAGTCGGCGGGAATGCAGATGCCCCGGCACACGCCGAAGAAAATCCTGAAATCAAGCTCGATGGGCAGGCTGGCATCCTTGGCCGTCACCGCCACGGGAAACACCACCTCATCGTGGAAACCGATGGTCTCGCTGCCGTCATCATTGCTGAAGCGCTGCGGCAAGGGCAGGCTGACGGTGGCTTCGGCCAGATTGATGCCGCTTGCCGTTACCTCCGGTGGCACACCGCCCTCGCCCGGCACGCGCCAATAGGTTTTCCAGCCAGGTTCAAGGGTGATGGCCAGACCGATGTGGTGGCGGCCGCCGTGAAAGGCGCCAACGAGCAGGCGGGCGCGCCACGGCGGCGCGGCGGCGCGGGCCTTGCGCGGAGCAAGGGCAGCAAGGCCAAGAGACAGAAACAACCGGCGGTCCATGGCCCGTTGTAGCGAAGGCCTGCACGCTTCGCCAGTCACCACTGTGTGGCCAAGTTTTGCTTGCCGCCCTGCTGTTTCGCGCTAACCTCGCGGGCCATGCGCAAACTGACATCGCTCGACGGCAAGATCCTCATTGCCATGCCCGGCATGAGCGATTCCCGCTTTGAGCATGCGCTGGTGTTTCTCTGTGCCCACAGCGAACAGGGGGCCATGGGGCTGATTGTCAACAAGACCGCGCCGCTGATGTTCTTCTCCGACCTGGTGGACAAGCTCGACATCGTCAATGATCCGCGCTCGGTGCCGGAGGATGTGATGGGCAAGCCGGTTCTCTATGGCGGGCCGGTGGAACCGTTTCGCGGTTTCGTTCTGCACTCCACCGACTATTTCAGCGCCGAGGCAAGCCTGCCCATTTCAGCCGATGTGGCGCTGACCGCAACGGTGGATGTGCTGCGCGCCATAGCCCAGGGCCATGGGCCGGAACGCTCGGTGCTGGCGCTGGGCTATTCCGGTTGGGGGCCGGGCCAGCTTGAAGATGAAATCCAGCGCAATGGCTGGCTGCATTGCGACGCCGATGACGGGCTGCTGTTCGACGCCGACATTGACGGCAAATACATGCGGGCGCTTTCCAAGCTCGGGGTTGATCCCGGCATGCTGTCGGGCGATGTCGGCCACGGCTGAAGCGCGCTGATCAGCGCTTGCGCGGGCGGCGCGGCTTGGTTGGCTTGCCGGTGCCCGGATGGTTTTCTGCCACCACCTCATTATCCACCACCACCAGCTTGAGTGGGGGCCGACCGGGCTTGGCAGTGGCGGGTGTCGGCGTTTCGGCACGGCTGGCCCGGCCCGCGGCCGTCCGGGCCGGGCGGGCAGGCTTGGAGGCCGGGCGGGCAGGCTTGACGGCCGGGCGTGGAGGCGTCTGGCGCTTGCGCTGGGGAACTGCGGCGGCGGGCGCCGGGCTGGCGGCGGGCGGCGCGGCGGGTTCCGCTTCAGCCACGGAGAAGATCGACGGCAGCTCCTCGATCCGGCCGAGAATGACCTGCTGGCGCGGGGCGGGCCGGGGCGCCATGGGTGCTGTGCCGGCCTTGGGCTGGCTTGCCGCGGGCGTGGCAGCGGGCGGCTCGGGCGGCGGCAGCTCGATGAGTTTTTCCGCCTCCACCACCACATCGGGCCGGGCCGGGGCGGGAACACCGCTGCGCTCATTCTGATCCCACAGCATGGCCATCAGTGTGGCATCGGGCCGAAGCGGCAGTTCGGCCAGGGCCACATTGATCTGGCGGGCGGTGAGCGGCGCACAGAGGAAATAGCCCTGGCCCAGGTCACAGCCCATGGCCGCCAGCTTTTCCAGTTGCTCCTGGTTTTCTATGCCTTCGGCCACCACCGTCATGCCCAGGCCATGGCCAAGGCGCACGATGGTATCGAGGATGCGGGCGGAGCGCGCCTCATCGCGCGATGGCGCCAGGAACGAGCGGTCGATTTTCAGTGTGTCGAAGGGCATGTCGCGCAGATTGGCCAGGGCCGAATGGCCGGTGCCGAAATCATCACAGGCAAGGCCCACACCCATCTGGCGCAGGCGGGCCATCAGGCCGGCCGCCTGTTCGGGATACTGCATCACCATGGATTCGGTGATCTCGAGTTTCAGGGTGCCGCGGCTCAAAGCCTCGCGCCGGGTGATGTGACTCACATTCTCGGCCAGGTGCGGATCGAGCAACTGGCCGGAGGATACATTGACCGTCATGATGAGCGGGCCGCCAACGCTGTGGGTGCGCTGCCAGACGCCAAGCTGGCGGGCCGCCTCTTGCAGAACATAGCGGCCGATGCCGCCGATCAGACCCGTCTGTTCGGCAAGGCTGATGAAGCTGTCGGGGGCCATCAGGCCAAGGCGCGGATGGTTCCAGCGCACCAGCGCCTCGAAACCCACCAGATCAAGGCTGGCAAGGCGCACCAGCGGCTGATAGTGGACCTCCAGCTCATTGCGCTCCACGGCGCGGCGCAACTCGCTCTCCAGGGTCATCAGCGCCGAACGCTCGTCGGCCATGGAGGGGGTGAAGAGGGCAATGTTCAACTGGCCGGGACGCAGGGTTTCAAACAGCGCGGCGGTGGCTTCCTTGAGCAGGCCTTCGGGCGTGGGCGCAGGTGAGCGGGCGGCCGCCACCCCGATGTTGACGGCGGGAAAAATCTCGCGGTGGGCAATGTCCACCGGCTTGGCCATGGCGGCGGCAACGCGCTCGGCGGCATTGATGGCCATGTGGCCGTTGATGCAGGTGGTGAGTGCCACGGCAAACTGGCCGCCCGACAGGCGGGCCAGTGTGTCGCCCGGCGCCAGGCACTGGGCAATGCGGCGGGCCGCCACCATGATGAGGCTGTCCCCCGCCTCCGGGCCCAGGGTCTCGTTCAGGGTCTTGAAGCGGTTGATGTCAATGACCATGACATGAAGGGGGGCGCGGCCATGGCCGCGGGCCAGTTCCTGCAGCAGCCGGTCAATGAACAGGGCGCGGTTGGGCAGGCCGGTGAGATTGTCATAGACCGCACCCGTCAGCAGGCGTTCCTCATCACGCTTGGCGCCGGTGATGTCGGTCAGTGTGCCAATGAGGCGCGCGGCACGTTGACCGGCCCCCGGAATGGCACTGGCCCGCAGCAGAAACCAGCGGTAGCTCTCATCGGCGCGGCGCAGGCGGAACTCCTGCTCCATGTGGCCCCGGCCATCCCGCGCCAGGGCGGTGGCGGCGGTTATATAGGCCTCGCGGTCGCCGGGGTGGATCAACTCGTAGAAGATTTCGCCGGCCTCACGATCAAACAGGCTGTTGGCATAACCCTGGGCGCGGGCCAGTTCAGGTGCGACATGGAGGTCATTGTCGAGCGGCTGCCAATCCCAGATGAAGTGACGCGCCCCGGCCAGGGCCAGGCCGCGCCGCCCGGCATCGGCGAAATAGCGGCGGGCGAGAAAGCCCTGATTGAAGGCAAACTGGGCCAGACTGAAACCCATGGCGACCAGAACGACGGTCAGGCCAGAGGCCAGCAGGGTGGACATGAACACCGAAGGCCGGCCGGCCAGCGCGGCCACCGCCGCCAGAAAGGTCCACACCACCAGCGCGCCCCAGACCACGAGGTGGCCGGTGCCCACAGCGTCGCTTTCGCGCCGGGCGATGTCCAGCAAGAGAAAGCCAGCGGCCGCCGTCAGCACAAAGACAATGCGGGCCATGGCGGTGGCGGCATCTGGGGCAATGAGGCCATAGATGGGAATGGCCAACAGCAGGGCTGCTACAACCCGGCCCGCCATGCCGAGAGCGGGGCGGATGCGGCGCAGATCGCTGAGGGCAATGAGGCACAACAGCAGGGTGATGGCCATGAGGCTTTCCACCACCGCCCGAATTTGCGGCGTGAAGCGCTGGGGCAGTCCGGTCAATCCCTGGACGAGCGGCAGATAGCCCCCCTCCAATGCGATGAACAGCAGGGCTGCGAAGGCAAAGGCCCCGCCGGCCATGAACACGGGATGGGCCCTGACGCCATAGAGCGCGATGATCAGAACAGCCATGAGCAGCGCGATGCCGGGCAGCACGCCATTGAAGAAGGAGCGCAGCGAATTGTTGGCCTCGAAGGCGGCGCGGTTCCACAGCCGCGCCTCCACCTTGCCGGGTGTGGTTTCAAGGGCAATGGTGAGCTGGCTATTCGGCTTGAAGGACAGGCGGAAGGCATCAAAGCCCGGTGTGGTCACTTCCTCGATGCCGGTCTCATCGCCGGCGAGATTGACGTGAATGATGGCCGAACCGAAAACAGCCGGACGGAGAATGCCCGACCCCGGGAACTGACGGTGCGACAGGGCGAGGATCACCTCTTCGGGGCTGGCGGTGGGGTTGGCGATGGTGAGAAGCGTATAGTGATGGACGCGGCCCTGCCCCTGGGCGGTGAGGGTGATGGTGGCAGGCGCTGCGCTGGCGCCCCGGCCCGGCAGTTCCACCACCACCGAGGGCTTTTCAACGCTGAGACTACGCAGATTGGCGCGCAGGCCAAGCGAGGGCGCGGTGATGGGAAGGTTCACCACCTCCTGGGCGGCTGCCGGCAGCACCAGGCCGAGACAGAACGCCACCACCAGAAAGATCAGCCTGAAACCCATGCCCTCACCCGGCGTATCACCGCCCGAACGGATTGAGGTTTGATTGCTCAAACCTTCCGCTGCTTCAATTATCCGCGGAACACCTGATCCGGACTTGCCAATGCCGGATATCAGCATGCTCGCGCGGCTGCCAATGCCGCGATCTGCAAGACTAGCCCGGAAGGGGCGCCCCATGGAATCGGATTTTGCAGGGGGTGATGGCCGTGGAAAACTTCACAGGCTGCCAGAAAGGCGGGCGAACAGGAGGTGATCCCGCCAGCGCCCGGCAATTTTCAGATAGGCCCTGGCATAGCCCTCGTGATCAAATCCGCAGCGGGCAAGAAGCCGGATGGAGGCTTCGTTTTCGGGCAGGCAGGCGGCCTCGATGCGGTGCAGGCCAAGGCTGCCGAAGGCATGGGCCACCGCGGCATTCACCGCCTCGCTCATGGTGCCCTGGCGGGCAAAGGGTTCACCGATCCAGTAGCCAAGACTGGCGGTGTCGGCATCGCCGCGCCGGATGTTGCTGAGGCTCAGGCCACCGAGCAGGGCATCATCACTGCGGCGGATGATGAGATAGCGCCAGGCCTCGTCGGCCAGGGCCAGGGCCCGGCAGCGGCGCACCCGGCGGCGAAAGGCGGCGGGTGTGAAATCATCCTCGTTCCACAGGGGCTCCCAGGGTTCGAGAAAGGCCCGCGAGGCCCGGCGCAGCGCGACCCATGACTGGTAGTCCTCGGGCCGGGGCAGCCGCAGAACCAGATGCGGGCTGATGATGTGGTCGGGCGCTGTGTCGCCCAGGCCCAGCCAGGCTGACAGAAGAGAGGCCATGTCAGCTGCGGGCGAAATGGGCCGCCACGTCGCTGTGCGAGGACAGGCGTGACAACTGCCCCACCGCCGACAGCGCGGGCATGCGCTGGGCAAAGAGCTGCCGGGCCAGGGCCATGACCTGATCGACGCTGACGGCCTCGATCTTTTCCATCAGCGTGGACACCCTGGGCACCCTGCCGAAGGCGAGGTATTGCCGGGCGATCTGGTCGGCGCGCGAGGAGGCGCTTTCCAGATTCATCACGAGCGCAGCCTTGAGCTGGGCCTTGGCGCGGGCCACCTCCACCGGGGCAATGGCGCGTGTTGCCGACATCATGACATCGGAGGAGACAGACAGCAGTTCGGCGGTATGGTCGGGCGTGGCGGCAGCATAAAGACCGATCTGGCCCACATCCTCATAGGAGGAGCCGAAGGCAAAGACATTGTAGCACAGGCCGCGCTTTTCCCTCACCTCCTGGAACAGGCGCGATGACATGCCGCCGCCGAGGAGATTGGACAGAATCTGAAGCTGGTAGATTTCGGGCGCCATGTAGCCGGGCGCCGGGAAGGTCAGGACAATGTGGGTCTGGTCCAGCGGCTTGGCCGCGGTGAGAAGGCCGGGATGAAAGGTGGGGGTGGCGCGGGCGGGCGCTTCGCCGCCCGGCAGGTCGCTGAACAGGCGCGCCGCCTCGGCGGCGAATTTCTCATGCTCGATATTGCCTGCCGCACAGACCACAATGCGCGAAGCCAGATAGTTGCGCTGGCGCCAGGCCAGCATCTGGTCGCGGGTCATGGGTTCGATCAGTTCCATGGTGCCGAGAATGGAACGGCCGAGCGGGTGCTCGCCGTAGCAGGCCGACTGGGCAAGGTCGAACACCAGATCGTCGGGCTGGTCGTGGGCGGCCGAGATTTCCTGCAGGATGACGTCACGCTCGCGCTCCAGTTCCACCGCGTCCAGGGTGGAGTGGGAGAAAATGTCGGCGAGAATATCGAGGGCCAGCGGCCAGTCCTGCTTCAGCACCTTGGCGTAGTAGGTGGTGGTTTCCATGCCGGTGGCGGCGTTGATCTCGCCGCCCGCGCCCTCGATTTCCTCGACGATGGCCTGGGCCGAGCGGCGCCTGGTGCCCTTGAAGGCCATGTGCTCGAGAAAATGGGCAATGCCGTTTTCGTGGGGCAGTTCATCACGCGCCCCGGCCTTGACCCAGATGCCCAGCGCCACGGTTTCGAGATGCGGCATGGCCTGGGTCAGAACCGTGAGGCCGTTGTCCAGTTTGGTGATATTGACCGTCATAATGCAGGTATCAGACCCCACTCCGGGCGAGGATGTGTTGCTTCACCGCCGCCGCGCTGTTGGGCAATACTGTGAAGCGTTCAGTTGCGGTTAGCAAGCCCGAAAGCCGGGGCGGCAGGCCGGGACGCTGGCCGGTGGCGTCGGCCACGGCATCGGGGAATTTGGCCGGATGGGCGGTGGCCAGCGTCACCATGGGGCTGGCGCTGGCGAGGCGGCGGGCCACGGCAGCCCCCACCGCCGTGTGCGGGTCAATGATCTCGCCCGTCTCCTTCAGCAGGGCGGCGATGGTGGCCAGTGTTTCGGCCTCGCTCACCGCGCCGGAGGCAAAGCCCTGGCGCAACCGCGACAGCGCCGGCTCGACCAGACTGAAGGAACCGGACTGGGCAAGCCCAGCCATGAGGCGGCGCACGGCGGCGGCATCGCCATCGTGGAGCAGATAGAGCAGGCGCTCGAAATTGGAGGACACCTGAATGTCCATGGAGGGGGAGGTCGTGTGGGTGACGCCCGTCACCTCATAGCGCCCGCTCTTCACGGTGCGGTCGAGAATGTCATTCATGTTGGTGGCGATGACCAGCCGGTCGATGGGCAGGCCCATGAGGCGGGCGGCGTAGCCTGCAAAAATATCGCCGAAATTGCCGGTGGGCACGGTGAAGGAGACGGGCCGCTCCGGCCCGCCCAGAGACAGGGCGGCAAAGGCGTAATAGCCGATCTGGGCCATGATGCGGGCCCAGTTGATGGAGTTGACACCGGCCAGCCCCACGCCATCGCGGAAGGCGTGGTCGTTGAACAGCGTCTTCACAATGGCCTGGCAGTCGTCGAAGGTGCCTTCCAGCGCAATGCAGTGAACCGCAGGCGAAGCCACCGTGGTCATCTGGCGGCGCTGCACCTCGCTCACCTTGCCATGAGGATAGAGAATGAAGGTGGACACCTGCCCCGAAGCCTTGAAGGCGTCGATGGCGGCACCGCCGGTGTCACCCGAGGTGGCGCCGACAATGGTGGCGCGGCGCCCGGCGCGGGCCAGCGACCAGTCCATGAGGCGGGCCAGAAGCTGCATGGCCACATCCTTGAAGGCCAGGGTGGGGCCGTGAAACAGTTCGAGCAGGAAGTGGTTGGCGGCAAGCTGCTTCACCGGCGTCACCGCCACATGGCCGAAGCTGGCATAGGCGGCATCAATCATGCGGCGCAGGTCGGCATCGGGAATGCTGCCGGACACAAACGGCTGGCAGATGGCGAAGGCCACATCCTGATAGGGTTTGCCGCGCAGGGCGCGCCAGTCATCGGCGCTGAAGCGGGGCCAGTGGTCGGGCAGATAGAGGCCGCCGTCGCGGGCCAGCCCCGACAGCATGGCGCCGGTGAAATCGAGGGCGGGGGCCTCGCCCCGGGTGGAGACATAGCGCACGATCACGACTCAACGAACGGGTCAGGCCCCGGCAACCGCCCATGGCGGCGGCCATGGCGGGAATGTCCTCTAAACCCCAACCCCCTCCGCTTCAAGCGCTGTATTGGCCGGAGGGTCACCCTTATTCCGCCGCATTTTGCCCGGAAATGGCAAGGCGCGCGGGGGGCCGGTTGTCAAGCCGCTGCCGCCGCGCTATGAGCCCGCAAGACCCACGGATTCTGTTCAAGGAAACAACCTCGTGACTCTTTCGTCTGTTCTCCGCACGCTTTCCGTCGCCGCCCTTGTGGCCCTGACGCCGTCTCTGGCCCTGGCCCAGGACCAGCAGCCCGCCCCTGCCGACGGCATGGGCAGTTTCGGCCCGCGCGCCCAGCCCACGCCGCAGCCGCAGCCCGGCGAGCAGGCCGTTCCCAAGCTTGAGGAAGTGGGCAAGTTCGGCTCGTGGTCGGTGCAGTGCGGCGATGTGCCGGTTGATGCCAAGGGCAAGATGCAGCGCCAGTGCGGCATGTCGCAGACCACCAAGTCGGAAAAGGATGAGCGCATTCCGCTGACGGTGGTGGTGGCGCGCGCCAAGCAGGCCGACAAGACGCTGACCATGATCCGGGTGCTTGCCCCCATGGGGGTCTATCTGCCGGGTCAGGTGGGCCTTGAGGTGGATGGTGCGGCCACCGGCCGGGTGCCCTTCATCCGCTGCCGCGGCCAGGTGTGCGAGGCCATGGCCGAGGCTTCGGCCCCCACCCTCGACAAGCTGAAGCAGGGCAAGCAGGCGGTGTTCTACATCATGGTGGCGCCGGGCGTGTCCTTCCCCATGAAGGTGGCGCTGGACGGTTTCGGCAAGGGTCTGGCCGAACTCGACAAGCAGAACAAATAGCCCGGCGGGCCAGAGCGCCCGTCACGTTGGCCAGGATCGAGGCTTAGGGATGGCGGGTGTTTCCCTCCTGAATGACAGCGACCTTTCCCCCGAGACCGCCCGGCGGCTGACGGGGGAAGCGCTGGCGGGGGCCGACGATGGTGAACTGTTCATCGAGCGCCGCCAGACCGAAAGTTTCTCCTTTGACGATGGCCGGCTGAAGCTTGCCAGCTTCGATGCCTCCACCGGCTTTGGCCTGCGTGCCATGGCCGGTGAAACCACGGCCTTTGCCCATGCCACGGAACTGAGCGAAGCGGCGCTGGCACGCGCGGCCGCCACCTGCCGCTCCATTCTGGCTGAGGGCCGCAGCCCCACGGTGGCACCAGCGCCGCCGCGCAGCAACCGCAGCCTCTATGGCGGCGAAGACCCGGTGGCGGCGGTGGACTTTGCCGCCAAGGTGGCGCTGCTGGAGAGGATCGACGCCTTCACCCGGGCGCTGGACCCGCGGGTGGCCCAGGTGACGGTGTCACTGGCCCTGGACCATCAGGCCATCGAGATCATCCGGGCCGACGGCTTTACCGCCCGCGACCTGCGCCCGCTGCTACGCGGCGGGGTGAGCGTGCGCGCCAGCAACGGCAAGACCGCCGCCCAGGCGGCGCACGGCTTCGGCGGCCGCGATGCCGCACTTACCTATTTCGACGACCGGCTATGGCAGGAGGCGGCGCGCGAGGCGCTGCGCCAGGCGCTGGTGGGGCTGGAGGCGGAACCGGCCCCGGCGGGCGAGATGGATGTCATTCTCGGGCCGGGCTGGCCCGGCATTCTGCTGCATGAGGCGGTGGGCCACGGGCTGGAAGGCGATTTCAACCGCAAGGGCACCTCGGCCTTTGCCGGGCTGATGGGCCAGCGCGTGGCCGCCCCCGGTGTCACCATTGTTGATGACGGCACCCTGCCCCTGCGGCGCGGCTCCATCAGCACGGATGATGAGGGCACCCCCAGCCAGTGCACCACACTCATCGAAGACGGCATTCTCACCGGCTACATGCAGGACCGGCTCAATGCCCGGCTGATGGGGGTTGCCGCCACCGGCAATGGCCGCCGCCAGTCACACGCCCATGCACCCATGCCGCGCATGACCAACACCTATATGCTGGCCGGGCCGCATGAACCGGATGAAATTTTCGCCAGCATGGAGCGTGGGCTTTATGCACGTTCCTTCGGTGGCGGCCAGGTGGACATCACCTCGGGCAAGTTCGTGTTTTCCTGCACCGAGGCCTATCTGGTGGAGAAGGGCAGGATCACCCGGCCGGTGAAGGGCGCAACCCTGATTGGCACCGGATCGGATGCGCTGACCCGCATTGCCATGGTGGGCAATGACATGGCGCTTGATTCCGGCATCGGCACCTGCGGCAAGGGCGGCCAGGGCGTGGCGGTGGGCGTGGGCCAGCCGACGCTGCGCATCAACCGGCTTACGGTTGGCGGCACGGCAGCATGATGACGGCACGCCCCCGGCCTGCTCTTGTCATCTTTGATATGGATGATGTGCTGTGCCACTACGATCTGGGGCGGCGGCTGCGGCTGCTGGCCAGCATGGCCGGAACAACGGCACGCGATGTCCGCGCCGCCCTGTGGGATTCAGGCTTCGAGGATGCCGCCGACGCCGGGGCCTATCCGCAAGCCGGTGATTATCTCGCCGCCTTCAATGAGCGGCTGGGCCATGCGCTGACGGTGGATGAGTGGCTGTCGGCGCGGCGCGTCTCCATGGTGCCCATGGCGGAAACGCTGGCCATGGCGCGGGCCGTGGCCATGCAGGCCGAGGTGGCGCTGTTTACCAACAACGGGCCGCTGGTGAAGGGCCATTTCGCCGAGCTGTTCCCGGAGGCGGCGGCGATCTTCAAGACAGTGCATTGTTCCTATGAGTTCGGCACCAAGAAACCGGATCCGGAGGCCTATCGCCGACTGCTGGAGCGGCTGAAGCACCGGCCTGAAGAGGCCTTCTTCACCGACGACAAGCGCAGCAATGTGCAGGGCGCGCGGCTGGCGGGGCTTGCCGCCCATCACTTCCGTCATGCCGGGCTTTTGGCGGAGGAACTGGCCGGACTGGGCTTCACCCTGTGAGCCGTTCGCCCCCTGCCCGCTTTCTCACCGGCTCCATCATGGGCCATGTGGCCACCATGACCTTCACGGCGGCCCTGGGCCTCATGGCCATGTTCATGGTCGACCTGCTTGATCTCTATTTCCTGTCGCTGCTCAAGGACACGGCGGTGACGGCGGCCATCGGCTTTGCCGGGGCCATCGCCTTTGCCAATCTGTCCATGAGCATCGGCACCGGCATTGCCGCCGCCGCCCTGGTGGCCCGGCATCTCGGCGCCGGTGACGCCGCGCGGGCGCGTGACTATGCCGGCTCGACCTTCACCTTCTCCCTGCTGCTGTCGGCGCTGCTGTCGCTTCTCATCGCCCTGTTCTCGCCCGTCATGCTGCGCGGCCTCGGCGCCTCGGGCGAGGCCCTCGTGCTGGCGCAGCGCTTCATCTGGACGGTGACGCCGGGCTTCATCCTGTCGGCGGGGGCCATTGCCTGTTCCTTCATCCTGCGCGGCCTGGGTGATGCCAGGCGCGCCATGTTCATCACCCTCACCTCGGCGGTGGTGACGGTGGTGATGGACCCGCTGTTCATTCTCCACTTCGGCTTCGGCATGCAGGGTGCGGCCATTGCCAATGTCATTGCCTATGCGGTGCAGTTTCTGGTCGGGCTTCATGGTGTGGTGCGGGTGTACCAGTTTCTGCCGCGGCCTGGCCTTGCCGCACTCCGGCGCGACCTGGCGCCCATTCTGGCCATTGCCATACCGGCTGTGCTGACCCAGCTGGCCACCCCCTTTGCCAATGCCTTTGTGACGGCGGCGGTGGCGCCCTTCGGCGATGCGGCGGTGGCCGCTTCGGCCATCATCGGGCGGGTGATCCCCGTTGCCTTCGGCATCATCTTCGCGCTGTCGGGGGCGGTGGGGCCGATCATCGGGCAGAATTTCGGCGCCCGCCAGATGGCGCGGGTCCGCCGCACCCTTGATGACGGGCTGATCTTCTCCGGTCTCTACACACTGGCCACTTCTCTGCTTCTGTTCCTGTTTCGCCATCACATTGCGGCGCTGTTCGGGGCAGCGGGGCGGACTGCCGAACTGGTGGTGTTCTTCGCCACCTTCATTGCTGTGAGCTGGGCCTTTGCGGGCGCCCAATTCGTGGCCAATGCCGCCTTCAACAATCTGGGCCACCCGCAACTGTCCACCCTGACCAACTGGGGCAAGGCCACGCTGGGCACCATTCCCTTTGCCTGGGTGGGCGCCAGAGCCTACGGGCCGGAAGGCATTCTCATGGGCACGGCGCTGGGGTCGGTGATTTTCGGCATTGCATCGGTGGTCATGGCCTATAGAATTGTGGCAGGGCTTGAAAACCGGCCCGCCTGACCCATTTGACGGATCGCCATGGCCCTCACTGATGTGCTCGCCCCCGCCCAGAACGGGCAGTTCTTCGCCCATCTGGGTGATGCGTGCGGCCTTTCGGCTGCGGAGGCCAGAGACGCCGTGGCGGCGCTGGGGCCAGCCCTTGCCGAAAAGCTGAAGGAACGCGCCACGGGCGATGCCGACGCCTTTGAAGCCCTGGTTGACCTGATCGAGGACGATGGCGGCACCGCCGACATCAACGACGTGGAGGCAATGACCGGGGCTGAGGCGGTGAAGGACGGACTTGCCATTCTCGCCGATCTCTATGGCTCGCCCGCCCAGGCACAGGCAGCACTGGCACCCCTGGCCCCCGGCCTGCCACACCAGCAATTCGCGGTGCTGGCCGGACTTGCCACCACCAGCGTGCTGGCCGCCCTCACCGCCAGTCACGCGCCGCAGGCGGCAGCAGCCCTGCCCGCCACCGGCGAGAGCGAGCGTGGCTTCTTCGGCACCCTCATCAATGCCATGGTGCAAAGCGCCATGAAGGAGGCGGTGCGCCAGGTGACACCCCGCAAGCGCCGCCGCAAACGCACCAGCTATTCGTCCATCTTCGGCAGCAGAAAGCGGAGCAGCCGCCGCCGCGCCAAAAAGCCGACACTGGAAAGCATATTCGCAAAAATTCTCACAGGCCGGCGCTGACGCCGAGCCTTAACCCGGAGGGCAAACCCATGGACATTTCCGCGATTGGCCGTCAGTTCGGTCTCAATGATGCGCAAACCCGCGCCGCCTTCGAGGCGCTGGCGCCGGTGGTGGCGGCGGGGCTTCGCCGCAACATCTCCACCCCCGGCGGCTTGCAGGACCTGATCGGCGCGCTGGCCACCGGCGGCCATGACCGCTATGTCAGCGATGCCAGTGCCCTGGGCAATGCCAAGGGCGAGGGTGACGCCATTCTCGGCCATATCTTCGGCTCGAAGGACGTCAGCCGCGAAGTGGCCGCGCAGCTGTCGGCCCAGACCGGCATTGGCGCAGCCCTGCTGAAGAAGATGCTGCCGGTCATCGCCACCATTCTCATGGGCCAGCTGGCCAAGAACCTGGGCGGCTCCGGCGGGCTCGGGTCCATTCTCGGCAGCATTCTGGGCGGTGCCGCCAAAAGCGCGGGTGCCGGTTCGGGCGGCGGGCTTGGTGACATTCTCGGCCAGATTCTGGGCGGCGGTCAGGCGGCGCCGGACCCTGCACCCCGGCCGCGCAGCACCGGCGGCGGCGGCGGCTTTGGCGACATTCTCAAGGACATTCTGGGCGGCGGCCAGACCCAGGCCGAGGCTGAACCCGCCCCGCAGCGGCGCGCGCCTGCCCCGCAGGGCGGTTCCGGCGGCGGCTCACTGGAGGACATGCTGAACGACATTCTCGGCGGCAATGGCCGGGTGGTGGTCAAACAGCTTCCGCCTGACCAGATGGGCAATATCCTGCGCGACATTTTCGGCGGCCAGATTCCGAGCCTCCCCGGCGGCATGGGCGGCGACACCCCGGCCCCTGCCCCCGACCGGGGCAGTGTGGGCCGCCGCACCATTGACGACATGCTGGGCGGCGGCACCCGCAGCGGCGATGCGGCGGGCGATCTATTGGACTCGGTGGAAAGAAGCCTGCGCCGCCGCTGATTGCTTGCGCATCATCTTATCCGAAAAGTGCAACCGCACTTTTCGGCCCCAGGTCACAAAAAGACCCGCCGGTTTCCCGGCGGGTTTTGCTTTCCCCGGATCAAGGGAGGGGGTTAGCGAACGAGATAATGCCTGCGGCGCAGGAAGCGCACCAGGCGCGGGAACAGGCCGCCGCCCATCATTTCGTTCTGGCGGGCCTGATGAAGCGCATAATCACGCATGGCTGAAATCCTTCTGAAACGACTCAGGGAGTCTGTCCCCTTTGCTATGGGGCAAAGGTGACATTTCCGTATTGATTATTCAAACGAATATATATTATGTTAATGATCGTTTTCATTGATGGATTGTCATGACCCCCGGTCTCGATATCGACCAGCTCAAGACCTTTCTGGCCATTGCCGATCATGGCGGCTTTTCGCGCGCCGCCGCGGTGGTGAACCGCACCCAGTCGGCGGTATCCATGCAGATGCGGCGGCTGGAAGACATATTGGGCCGCAGCCTGTTTGCCCGCGAGGGGCGGCAGAGCCGCTTCACCGAGGATGGCGAACGCCTCATCGCCTATGCCCGCAGGCTGGTGGCGCTCAACGACGAAACGGTGGCGGTGTTCACCAAGCCGGAGCTGACAGGTTCGGTGCGGCTGGGCACGCCTGATGACTATGCCGATATTTTCCTGCCGGAAATTCTGGCCCGCTTTGCCCGCAGCCACCCCATGGTGACGGTGGATGTGGAGTGTTTCGACTCGATTGTTCTGAAGGAGCGGGTGCGGCGCGGCGATTTTGATCTTGCCATCGTCACCTTCGGCAGCGGCGCCGAGGACGGCGAGGTGGTGCGGCGCGAGGATCTGCTGTGGGTGACCTCGGCCCGGCACTCCCCGCACGAACAGGCGGTTCTGCCGGTGGTGCTGACCCAGCCGGGCTGTCCCTGGCGGCAGGCGGCGGTGTCGGCCCTTGATGCTGCGGCCCGGCCCTATCGCATTGCCTATTCCAGTCCCAATGCCTCGACCATGAATGCCGCCGTCATGCAGGGTCTGGCGGTGACTGCCATGCCGCGCATCTGCCTGCGCCCCGGCATGAAAATTCTGGGGGCGGCCGAAGGCTTTCCGCCCATCACCAGTTTCGGCATCGGCCTCATCCGCCGTCCCGGCAAACTGACCGCCGCCGCCGAGGCGCTGGCCGCCCATGTGAAGGGCGGGCTGGCCGCAGCCGAACTGGCCCCCTGACCGCCTGTCCGGCGGCTTTCATCACCCTGACAGATGGTGTGCGCGGGCTCGCGCTTGCAGCGGTGGCGGCGGGTGGGGATTAGACTTTCGTCAGGGGCGGTGCACTCCTTGACCCGCTATGTGAAAGCCGCTTCTATGACCTCAGGTTGTTGGGCGTGAGGTTTCGTCTGAAGCGTCACATCCATCGTCTTCCGCCATGCACCGCAAGATGCATCTGGCAGGGCAGCTGCGAGCACCATGGCTCATTGACCCTGTCCGGTGCCGCCCCGCCCCATCGGGTGCCCTGCACCCCTCTGTCTCGTCTGCTCACCATTGTCACAGAAACCCGGGAGGACTCCATGAATAGGCGCAAACTTCTGACCACTGCGGTGATCGCACTTGCCATGTCGGCAGCACCGGCCCTGGCGGCCGATATCGTCATCAAATTCAGCCACGTTGTGGCGCCTGGCACGCCCAAGGGCAAAGGTGCCGACAAGTTCAAGGAACTGGCCGAGAAGTACACCGCCGGCAAGGTGGCGGTGGAAGTCTATCCCAACAGCCAGCTCTACAAGGACAAGGAAGAACTGGAGGCCCTGCAGCTTGGCGCGGTGCAGATGCTGGCGCCGTCGCTGGCCAAATTCGGCCCTCTCGGCGCCAAGGAGTTTGAGGCCTTCGATCTGCCGTTCATCTTCCCGGACAAGGAGGCCCTGTATCGCGTGACCAAGGGCGAAGTGGGCAAGGCCATGCTCAACAAGCTGGCCGACAAGGGCATTACCGGCCTTGCCTATTGGGACAACGGCTTCAAGATCATGAGCGCCAATACCCCGCTCAAGACGCCCGATGATTTCCTCGGCCTCAAAATGCGCATTCAATCGTCCAAGGTGCTGGAAGCCCAGATGAAGGCGCTTGGCGCGGTGCCGCAGGTCATGGCTTTCTCGGAAGTCTATCAGGCGCTGCAGACGGGCGTGGTGGACGGCACGGAAAACCCGCCCTCCAACATGTTCACGCAGAAAATGCATGAGGTGCAAAAGCACGCCACGATCTCCAATCATGGCTATCTCGGCTATGCGGTGATCGTGAACAAGGCGTTCTGGGATGGCCTGCCGGCCGATGTGCGCGGCCAGCTTGAAAAGGCCATGGCAGAGGCCACCGACTATGCCAACTCCATCGCCCAGGAGGAAAACGACAAGGCCCTGCAGGCCATGAAAGACTCCGGCAAGACGGAGTTTCATGAGCTGACCGACGCTGAGCGCAAAGCCTGGGTTGATGCGCTGAAGCCGGTTTATGAAGAAGCCGCCGGCCGGGTCGGCGCCGACACCATCCAGGCGATGCAGAAGGCCGCCGCCGGAAACTGAAGCCACACGGGGCCGGACTGTTCAGTCCGGCCCCGTTGTTTCGGGAGGACGACATGCGCTTTCTCGACCGGCTGGAAGAGACACTCATCACGGTTCTGATCGGCGCGGCCACCGCCATTGTCTTTGTTGCGGTTCTGCACCGCTATTCAATGACCGCCACCGCTTCGGTGCTGAGCTGGGCCCGGGCGCACGACTATCCCCTTCTCTTTGACATGTCGAAGTCGGCCTTCACTGCCCTGCGCACCATCAATCTTGTGTGGGCGCAGGAACTGACCATCATCCTGTTTGTGTGGATGGCAAAGTTCGGCGCGGCCTATGGGGTGCGCACCGGCATTCACGTCGGCATCGACGTGCTGATCAACCGGCTGGAGGCGGGCAAACGCCGCGCCTTCATTCTGTTCGGCCTGGCCTGCGGGGCGCTGTTCACCGGCACCATCGCCATTCTCGGCGCCAATTTCGTCTGGCACATGGTGCATGCTTCGGCCACCTCACCCGACCTCGAACTGCCGATGTGGCTGGTCTATATGGCCATTCCGCTGGGCTCTTCGCTCATGTGTTTCCGCTTTCTGCAGGTGGCGCACTCATTCTTCATGACCGGTGAGCTGCCGCATCATGACCACGGCCACGTTGATGGCCTGCAGGAAAGCGGCGTTGACGAGGTGGGCGACGCAATCATCGATTCCAATCTCACGCCGCGCGATCTGACCGAAGATCACAAGGACAAGTGACATGAGCGCCCTGATCATCTTCGGTCTGCTCGTCGCCCTCATGCTCACCGGCATGCCGATCTCGATTTCGCTGGGTCTCACCGTGCTCACCTTCCTGTTCACCATGACAGAGGTGCCAATCGACACGGTGGCGCTGAAGCTGTTCACCGGCATCGAGAAGTTCGAGATCATGGCCATCCCGTTCTTCATTCTGGCCGGAAACTTCCTCACCCATGGCGGGGTGGCGCGGCGCATGATCAACTTCGCCACCGCCATGGTGGGCCACTGGCATGGCGGTCTGGGGCTTGCCGGCGTCATGGCCTGCGCATTGTTTGCCGCAGTTTCCGGATCTTCACCGGCCACCGTGGTGGCCATCGGCTCGGTCATTCTGCCCGCCATGGTGAAGCAGGGCTTTCCGCGCCAGTTCGGCGCTGGTGTCATCACCACATCGGGAGCGCTGGGCATTCTCATTCCGCCGTCCATCGTCATGGTGATGTATGCCGTGGCCACAAGCGGCATGCAGGTTCAGGGCCCCAATGGCGAAACCGTCAGTTCAGCCTCGGTCGGTGCGCTGTTCATGGCCGGTGTGGTTCCCGGCCTGCTGCTGGCCTCGTTCCTTGCCTTTACAACCTGGTACCGGGCCCGGAAATTCGGCTATCCGCGTCTCGCCAGGGCAAATCTTGGGGCGCGCTGGAAGGCCTTTCGCGAGGCGGTGTGGGGCATTCTCCTCATCGTCGTGGTGATTGGCGGCATCTACACCGGGGCCTTCACCCCCACCGAGGCAGCGGCCATGTCGGCGGTCTATGCCTTTGTGGTGGCTGTCTTCGTTTACAAGGACATGAAACTTGCCGATGTGCCGCGGGTGCTGCTGCAATCGGCCAACATGTCGGCCATGCTGCTTTACATAATCACCAATGCGGTGCTGTTTTCATTCCTGATGGCGCATGAAAACATTCCGCAGGCGCTTGGCCACTGGATGGTCGAGGCCGGACTGAACTGGTGGATGTTCCTCATTCTCGTCAACATCCTGCTGCTTGCCGCCGGCAATTTCATGGAGCCGTCGTCAATCGTCCTGATCATGGCGCCCATCCTGTTTCCGGTGGCTGTGCGGCTTGGCATTGATCCGGTGCATTTCGGCATCATGATTGTTGTCAACATGGAAGTGGGCATGTGTCATCCACCAGTGGGCCTCAACCTCTATGTGGCCAGCGGCATCACCAAGATGGGCATTACCGAACTCACTGTTGCGGTGTGGCCATGGCTGCTCACCATGCTCGTATTCCTGTTGCTGGTGACCTATTGGCCGGGAATGTCGCTGGCGCTGCCGCGTCTCATGGGCATGCTGTAGGGAAGGACGGGGGCCTGGCCGGGTGGCCAGACTGTTTCTGCCGCGGCACAAGGGGGCGTGAAGCGGCGCATACCGCATTCACACATGATGAGCGAGCCGCCTTCTGACTATTGCCGCAGCCGCAGAAGTCAGGCTGTTCTAATAGGCGAAGTCGCGGAACACCCGGCGCACATCGCCGCCCCAGGGGCCGTGATAGAGGTCGAGCAGGTTTTCGGCCTTGGTCCGGCCGGTTGCCACGCTTTCATCAAGCGTGTCCAGGAAGGCGCTCTCGCGGCGCTGCTTGCAGCCCATGAAGCCGCGCTCATCCAGCCCGGCCCGCGCCAGCGCCAGCACATCGCGAGCAATGTCGCGCACGGTGCGGCCGGCAATTCCGGCGGCGAAGGCCTGCTTCGGCACATCATGGCGCAGGCGGTCACGCTCGGCCGCCGTCCAGTGCTTCACCAGATCCCAGGCACCATCCAGTGCTGCGGTGGAATAGAGAAGTCCGGTCCACAGCGCCGGCAGGGCGCAGAGCCGCCGCCACGGCCCGGCGTCGGCACCACGCATTTCCAGATAGCGCTTCAGCCGCACCTCGGGGAAAATGGTGGTGAGGTGATCGGCCCAGTCGCGCATCAGCGGCAGTTCACCCGGCAGCTGCGGCAGCTTGCCCGCCATGAAGGCGCGGAAGCTTTCGCCCGCGCAGTTCACAAACTGGCCGTCGCGGATGACGAAATACATGGGCACGTCGAGGGCGTAATCGACATAACGTTCAAAGCCCATGCCGTCCTCGAAGACGAAGGGCAACATGCCGGCGCGGGCATTGTCCGTGTCGGTCCACACTTCGGAGCGGAAGGACAGATAGCCGTTGGGCTTGCCCTCCAGAAAGGGCGAACAGGCAAAGAGGGCGGTGGCCACGGGCTGGAGGGCCAGCGCCACGCGAAACTTCTTCACCATGTCGGCTTCATCGGCAAAGTCGAGATTGGCCTGCACCGTGCAGGTGCGGAACATCATGTCGCGGCCATAGCGGCCGACCTTGTCCATATAGGCCGCCATGATGCCATAGCGGCCCTTGGGCATGACCGGGGTTTCAGCCCGGGTCCACAGCGGCGAGGCGCCAAGGCCGAGAAAGCCGATGCCCAGCCTGTCGCCCACGGCGCGCACCTGGTCGAGATGTTCATGAACCTCGTCCCAGGTGTCGTGAATGTTGGCGAGGGGGGCACCGGACAGTTCAAACTGGCCGCCCGGTTCCAGCGAAATGGACGACAGGCCCCTGGGATCGGCAAGGGCGATGAGATTGTCGCCCTCGTAAACGCCGGTCCAGCCGTAGCGGTCCTTGAGGCCGTGGAGCAGGGCCGAAATGGAGCGTGCGCCGAAATAGGGCACCGGTTCCAGCGTGTCGGTGAGGAAGGGGAATTTCTCGTGTTCGGTGCCGATGCGCCAGTCGGCGCGCGGCTTGGCGCCCTGCTCCAGATAGCGGACAAGCTGGTCCTTGCCGGTGATGGGTCTCAGGGCTTCGGCGGTTTCGGGGGCGGGTCCGCTCACGGGGCAATCCTCAAACTGTGAAGGGTGTTGATGTAAGCACGGCAGCGCAGAGCCGCAAGGAAGAAATTATCACACCACAGATTACAATTTTTCACCGCTCCAGTCGCCCACCACCGCCTGCAGAAGGGCGAGCGCGGCACTGGCCGCCGTATCGGCGCGGAGAATGCGCGGGCCAAGCGAAATGGGCGTGACGAAAGACTGGGCGAGGAGAAGCTGGCGTTCCTCCGGGGCAAAGCCGCCCTCCGGCCCCACCAGCAGGGCGGCGGGCAGCGTGATGGTGCTGAGGGTGGTGAGGGGATTTTTGCCCGCTGCCTGTTCATCGCAGAAGATGAGGCGGCGCTGGTGATCCCAGTCCGCCAGCAGATGGTCCAGTTTCACCGGCGCCAGCACCTCCGGCACAAAGACGAGATTGCACTGTTCGGCGGCCTCCACCGCATTGGCCATCATGCGCTCCAGATTGACGCGCTCGGCAATGGTGCGCCGGGTGATGACCGGGCGCAGGCGGCGCGCCCCCAGTTCGGTTGCCTTCTGCACCATGTAATCAAGTCGGGCGTGCTTGATGGGGGCAAAGAGATAATCAATGTCGGGCGGCGGAGCGGGCGGCAGGCTCTGGCGCACTATGGCAAGGGACGCTTTTCTTTTCCCGGCCGGGGCCAGCACGGCCTCCCATTCACCGTCGCTGCCGTTGAAGGCCAGAACCGCCGCCCCGGCGGCAAGGCGCAGCACATTGGCAAGATAGTGTGCCTGTTCCGGCGCCAGCGCCACATCAGCCCCGGCAGCCAGGGCGGCGTTCACATGGAGGCGGGGAGTGGTCTTTGTCATGGCCATGCTGTAACACGCGGGCCATGACCGAGACCAGCCATCGCGTGGCCGATGCCGCGCCGGAAAACTGGGTGGACCGCTACCTGCCGGGCGGGGTCGTGCCCTATGCCCGGCTGATGCGGCTTGACCGGCCCATCGGCTGGTGGCTGCTGCTGCTGCCGTGCTGGTGGGGGCTGGCGCTGGGCCAGATGGCGCAGGGCGGCGGCCTGCCCAATCTCTGGTATGGGTTTCTGTTCTTCATCGGGGCCGTCATCATGCGCGGGGCGGGCTGCACCCATAATGATCTTGCCGATTACCGCTTCGATGCCCAGGTGGCGCGCACCCGGTCGCGGCCCCTGCCCTCGGGCCAGGTAAGCCGCAACCAGGCGCGGCTTTTCGTGGTGGCGCAACTGCTGGCGGGGCTGCTCATCCTGGTGCAGTTCAACCGCTATACGGTGGTGCTGGCCACGGCGTCGCTCATCATCGTTGCCATCTATCCCTTCATGAAGCGGGTGACCCACTGGCCGCAACTGGTGCTGGGCCTGGCCTTCAACTGGGGGGCGCTGGTGGGCTGGGCGGCCGTGCATGGATCGCTGTCACCGGCACCGGTGCTGCTCTATGCCGGCGGGATTTTCTGGACCCTGGCCTATGACACCATCTACGCCCATCAGGACAAGGAGGACGACATTCTGATCGGCGTCAAGTCGACGGCCCTGATGTTTGGCGCGGCCACCCGGCGCTGGCTTGTCATTTTCTTCGCGGCGGCGCTCTTGTGCATTGCTGCCGCCATCTGGCAGGCCGGTGGCGGGGTGGTGGCCCAGTCTGGCGTGGGGCTGGCGGCACTGCATGCCGCCTGGCAGGTGAAACGGTTCAACGGCGATGACAGCGCGCTCTGCCTAGCCCTGTTCAAATCCAACCGCGTCTTTGGCCTGATCATCGTGGCGGCGCTGGTGCTTGATGCGGTGATGCGATGACAATTGTTGACCTTGCTCAGCAGGTGGTGGCGCAGGCGCTGAAGCATGGCGCTTCGGCGGCGGACGCGCTGGTGATTGACCGCTCGGAACTGATGCTTGGCCTGCGCAAGGGGGTGGTGGACAGGCTGGAGCGGGCCGAGGCGCGCGAGATGGGCCTCAGGGTCTTTGTCGGCTCGTCTTCGGCCACGGTGTGCGGCAGCGCGCTTGCCGAGGCCGCCCTTGACCAGATGGCCAGCCGGGCGGTGGCCATGGCCAGGCTAGCGCCGCCCGATGCACTGGCCGGTCTGGCGGACAGCGCCTTGCTGGCGCGTGATGTCCCGGACCTTGATTTGCTGGACCCTGCCCCGCCCGATGAAGGGCAACTCCGGGAAATGGCCCTTGCCGCCGAGGCCGCTGCCCTTGCCGTTCCGGGGGTGGCTCAGTCCGACGGTGCCATGGCCTCAGCCAGCCGCCGCTTTGTGGCGCTGGCCACCTCCAGCGGTTTTGCCGCCGCCTATGAGCGCTGTTCCAGCGGCTTTTCGGTTTCGGCCATTGCCGGCACCGGCACCGGCATGGAACGCGACCACGCCTATAGCTCTGCCTGTCATGCGGCCGACCTGCGGGCTGCGGCAGAGGTGGGCTACGAGGCCGGAACGCGGGCGGTGCGCCGGTTGAACCCGCGCAAGGTTGCCTCGCAGGCGGTGCCGGTCATCTTCGACCGGCGCATTTCCGCAAGCCTGCTCATGCATCTCGCCTCGGCCATCAACGGCCAGACGGTGGCCACTGGCGGTTCTTTTCTGAAGGGTGAGCGCGGCAAGGCGCTGTTCAAACCCGACGTCAGCATCAAGGATGATGCGTTGAAGCGGCGCGGCCAGTCGTCACGGCCCTTTGACGGCGAAGGTCTGGCCAGCCGGGTCACGCCCATCGTCAGCGATGGTGTGTTGCAGAATTTCATTCTCGATCTGCGCAGTGCGCGCCAGCTGGGCCTTGCCCCCACCGGCCATGGGGCACGCGGT
This sequence comes from uncultured Alphaproteobacteria bacterium, assembly GCA_937873445.1. Lineage (GTDB taxonomy): Bacteria > Pseudomonadota > Alphaproteobacteria > Rhizobiales > Aestuariivirgaceae > Aestuariivirga. The sequence goes on along the minus strand of CALMWF010000008.1, from coordinate 2,802 downwards.
CTGGCCAGTCCGCCGTCACCCGGCATCACCAATCTGACACTGGAAAAGGGCACGGTGCCGGTGGCCGACATGATCAAGAGCGTGAGCCGGGGGCTTCTGGTTACCGAACTGATCGGCATGGGCGCCAATGTGGTGACCGGCGACTACAGCCGCGGGGCCTCCGGGTTCTGGATCGAGAATGGCGAGATCACCTATCCGGTGAGCGAGGTGACGCTGGCCGGCAATCTGCGCGCCCTGTTTGCCGGTCTCAGCCCGGCTGATGATCTGGAGTTTCACGGCAGCGTCAATGCGCCGAGCGTGCTGGTGGAGGGCCTCACCCTTGCCGGGCGCTGACTTTGATATCGCGCAGGATGCCGCCCTGCTGTTTGACCAGGTGCGGCAGGCGGGCCAGATGGCGCTTGAGCGGTTCCGCGCCGGGGTGGCGAGCTGGCACAAGCCGGATGGTTCGGTGCTCACTGAAACCGATCTGGAGGTGGACCGCTTTCTCAAGGCTTCCCTGCTTGCGGCCCGGCCAGACTATGGCTGGCTGTCGGAGGAAACGGCGGATGACGGCGCACGGCTGTCCAGACCGATGCTGTGGATTGTCGACCCCATTGACGGCACGCGTGCCTTTGCCAAGGGCGGTGATGAATGGTGCGTTACGGGGGCGCTGGTCAAGGATGGCCTGCCGGTGGCGGCGGCGGTCTATCGTCCGCTCACGGATGATTTCTACCACGCCACGGCGGGTGGTGGCTCGTTTTGCAATGCGGCGCGGCTTAAGGCCGGTGACGGGCCGCTGGCGGGCTGCCGGATGATGGGCACCAGACGGGCGCTGACGCCGCTTCTGGCCCATGGCATTGTGCCGGAGTGGCCGGGCGAACAGCCGCTGCTGCTGCGGCTGGCGCGGGTGGCCGAGGCTTCGCTCGATGCCGCCCTGTCGCTTGGCGCCAAGAATGACTGGGATCTTGCGGCGGGCCACCTTCTGGTGCAGGAAGCGGGCGGCCGCATGACCGATGCCCGCAACCGGCCCATGGTTTTCAACCGTATCGGCAGCGTGCAGGACGGGGTTCTGGCCGCCGGACTCACGCGCCACCAGGCCCTGATAAAACTGATGGAGAGAGAATGACCAGCAAGCCCAAGTCCGCCGCCAGGAAGCAGTTGCTCCATCTGGTGTTCGGCGGCGAGCTTTCCGATGTGCGCCATGTCACCTTCAAGGATCTTGCCCATCTTGATGTGGTGGGCTTCTATCCGAGCTATGCGGAAGCGCATGAGGCCTGGCTGGGCAAGGCGCGCGAGACCCTCGACAATGCCCAGATGCGCTATTTTATCGTCCATCTGCACCGGCTGCTGGACCCGGCCCATGACGAGGCCAAGGGCTGATCAGAGCCGGCCTTCGGCCTGAAGGCGGCCCAGCGGAAAATTGCCCAGAGCCGGATTCTGCCGCTCCGCCGCGAGAATGCGCCGGGCTGTGGCGCAATCATGGTTCATCTGGGTGACAAGGGCTTCCACCGTGGTGAAGCGCTGGTCGGGGCGCACCCTGTCCACCAGACCAACCATGAGCGTGCGGCCATAGAGATCGCGGTTTTCATCGAGCAGGAAAACCTCGAGATAGGAGCGCCCGGTCTGGAAGGTGGGCCGGTCGCCGAAATAGGCCGCCCCCAGCCAGTCGGCTGTGCCTGACGGGGCTGCGGCATCGCGGGCGAAGACCGCATAAATGCCGCGGCCCAGTTCGGTGCCGGGATCGAGAATGATGTTGGCGGTGGGAAAGCCCAGGGTGCGGCCGCGCTGATCGCCCTTCACCACCTCACCCAGCACCAGCCAGTGATAGCCCAGTTCGCGGGCGGCGTTGGCCAGATGGCCGTGGCGCAGGGCCGCCCGGATGGAACTGGAGGAAAAGGGCGCGCCGCCGTCTTCATCGGCCACCTGATCGACGGTGGTGACACCAAAACCCCAGCGTGCCCCCAGAAGACGCAGGGTTTCCGGGCTGCCCTTGCGGCCCTTTCCGAACAGGAAGTCATAACCCGTCACCACATGGCCGATGGCCAGACGGTCAACCAGATGATGGCGGACAAACTCCTCCGGTGCTGATCCGGCCAGGGCGGCGTCAAAGGGAATGGCGGTGAGGAAATCCGCGCCCAGGGCCGCCGCCAGACGGGCCTTCAGGGCGGGCGGGGTGAGGCGGAACACCGGCGCGGCGGGGGTGAAGAAGCTGCGCGGGTGCGGCTCGAAGGTGACCACACCCCAGGGCCGCCCCTGTGCCTCTGCCACGGCCTTTGCGGCGGCCAGCAATTGCTGGTGGCCGCGGTGCATGCCGTCAAAATTGCCAATGGCGACAACCGCGCCCCGCAATTCCTCCGGCAGGGGTGCGGCACCCGTCACAATCTCCATCATCATCCCCGCGACGGCACCATGACCATCGCTTCGCCCTCCACCACCTTTCTGTCGCCCACGCTGCACTGGCAGTGGAACTGGGCGCGCCGCTTCACCGGGTCAAGGCTGGTGAGTTTCAGCGTGGTGACAACGGTGTCACCGATCTTCACAGGGGCGAGAAACTTGAGGGTTTGCGACATGTAGATGCAGCCGGGGCCGGGCAATTTCGTGCCAAGCACGGTGGAGATATAGCCTGCCGAGAGCATGCCGTGGGCAATGCGGGTCTTGAACATGGTGCCCCTGGCATAGTCCTCGTCCAGGTGAACCGGATTGGTATCGCCGGAGACCCTGGCAAAGGCTTCGATGTCGGCCTCGGTGACGGTGCGGGTATAGCTTGCTTCCATGCCTTCGCTGAGGTCTTCGAGGTAGTGGGTTTTCATGGCGCTATTCATG
>CALMWF010000007.1 GCA_937873445.1 uncultured Alphaproteobacteria bacterium | reverse complement strand
CAGCATGCCGCCTTATAGCCCGCCATCGCCTTGAACAAAAGGGGAACTTATGGGCTTGCCATCACTATGGATGCCCCCTGAACGAAAACTGCGTGACGCTTTTGGGATAAGGTGATGGGCATCAACACATCACCCCCAAAAGTGCCACGCACTTTTGGGATCAGGTGATGGGCATCAATTAGCCAATGGGTTGAGCGACCGGAACGCCTTGGAAATCCACGACGCCTTGTTTTCAACCGGTGCCTGCCCGCCATTGGCCACCAGATTATAGGCGTCGTGATACCATTCGCTGTTGGGATAATTGTGGCCCAGCACCGCCGCCGCCGTCTGCGCCTCGGAGGAAACCCCCAGCGCCGTATAGGATTCGGTCAGGCGGTAGAGCGCCTCCGGCGTGTGGCTGGTGGTCTGATAGTTGGTCACCACGTTCTTGAAGCGGTTGATGCCCGCCAGATAGTCGCCGCGCTTCACGTAATAGCGGCCCACTTCCATTTCCTTGCCGGCCAGGTGATCGCGCGCCACCGCCGCCTTGCGCGCCGCATCCGCGGCATAGGGCGACTGCGGGAAGCGGCTCTGCACCTCGTCCAGCGCGTCCAGCGCCTTCTGGGTCTGCGACTGGTCGCGCTTCACGTCGTTGATCTGTTCGTAATTGGAAATGGCCACCAGATAATAGGCGTAGGGCGTATCCTTGTGGCCGGGATGCAGCGAGATGAAGCGTTGTCCGGCATTGATGGCATCGTCATAGGCGTTGCGCTGATAATTGGCATAGGCCTGCATCAGCAGTGCCTTGGTGGCCCATTGCGAATAGGGATATTTGCGTTCCACCTCGGCGAATTTCTTGGCCGCCTGCTTGTAGGAACCGCTGTTCATTTCGGAAAGACCGTCATTGTAGAGGCGGGCCACCGCCGCCCCGTCATTGGCCGTTCCCATGTCGGGCGCCAGTGCGCCGCCGGCCGAGGCGGCCATGGTGTCGTCACCGCTGTCCAGCATGCCCTTCAGCGGATTGGAGCAACCGGCCAGCATGAGGGCCGCCAGCCCCGCCACCGCTGCGCGCCAGCCCAGGGAAACCCTGCGGCGATGATGGACCGAACCTGACTGCATGAACCCGCTTCCGCTGCTGTGAAACCCCCTTCTAGCCCAGCCGGGACAAGGGGAAAAGCCCGGGCTGCCATTGCTCCGTGCCATGGCCTGAAAGACGCAAAAAACCCGGCGGAAGTGTGGCCGCCGGGCTGGAGAGTGAGACAGGGTGACAGAACTCAGTTGCTGGCGCGGCGCAGGAAGGCCGGAATGGCCAGATTGTCGTCATCCAGCGCGTGATCGTGGATTTGCGGCAGTTCCGGCTGGCGCGGCTTGGCCGGAATGACCTTGGCCTCGCCCCGCGGAGCAATGGTGGGTTCCTTGGGCGCCAGCACCGGGTCTTCGCGGCGGCCCAGGCCCACCTGGGCCAGCCGTTCGAACAGGCCCATCTTCTTCTTGGTGGCGCCGCTGGCAATCTGCTCAATGCGGTTGTGCTGGCGGGCAATCTGCTGCTGGGCAATGGGCGGGAAGTCTTCCAGCGCCGGCATGCGCGGCTGCGCCTTGGCAGCGGTTGCGGCGGGGCGCACCACGGCGGGCGGCGGCACCTCGGCCATCATGTCCTCATGCACCACTTCAGGGGCCGGCGGCGCGGGCGGCGCTACGCGTGCGGCCATGGGGGCTGGCGTCACCACCTTCTGCACCGGGGCGGGCTTTTCTTCCGCTTCCGGCGCGGGCAATGCGGCGCGCTCCTGCATCAGGCCGGTGGCTACCACCGACACGCGCATGGTGCCTTCAAGGGAGTCATCAAAGGTGGCGCCGAGAATGATGTTGGCTTCCGGATCCACTTCTTCGCGGATGCGGGTTGCAGCTTCGTCCACCTCGTAAAGGGTGAGATCGGGGCCGCCGGCGATGGAAATGAGCAGGCCGCGCGCGCCGCGCATCGACACATCGTCAAGCAGCGGATTGGAAATGGCGGCTTCGGCGGCTTCGATGGCGCGCTTCTCGCCCGAGGCTTCGCCGGTGCCCATCATCGCCTTGCCCATCTCGCTCATGATGGCGCGGACGTCAGCGAAGTCGAGATTGATCAGGCCTTCCTTGGTCATCAGTTCGGTGATGGAGGCCACGCCGGAATAGAGCACCTGGTCGGCCATGGCGAAGGCCGCCGCGAAGGTGGTCTTCTCATTGGCGACGCGGAACAGGTTCTGGTTGGGAATGACGATGAGCGTGTCAACGAACTGCGCCAGCTGTTCGATGCCGCGTTCGGCGGTGGCCATGCGGCGCACGCCCTCGAAGTGGAACGGCTTGGTGACCACGCCGACGGTGAGAATGCCCTGCTCCTTGGCGGCCCGGGCAATGACCGGGGCTGCCCCGGTGCCGGTGCCGCCGCCCATGCCGGCGGTGATGAAGCACATATGCGCCCCCGCCAGATGGTCGAGAATTTCCGGCAGCGCCTCCTCGGCCGCCGCGGCCCCCACCTGCGGGTGGGAACCGGCGCCCAGACCCTGCGTCAGGGCCGAGCCCATCTGGATGCGGCGCTGCGCCGCCGATTGCAGCAGCGCCTGCGCATCGGTGTTGGCGACCACGAATTCCACCCCTTCGAGGCGGCTTTCGATCATGTTGTTGACGGCATTGCCGCCCGCTCCCCCGACACCAAACACGGTGATGCGTGGTTTGAGCTCGTGGAGATTGGGAACAGCAAGATTAATGGTCATGGCGCGGCCCGCGAAAAGGTTAACCCGCGTTGAGTTTTCTTACCCAAACTCTAACAATTGGTTAACACCGCCTAACCAAACCGGCAAAATGCAGGTCAAATGTGAGTCAAAGTGACTCAGTTCGCCAAGCTGCAGTTAACGCTACGGATTGCGGCAAACAGCATAAAGAAAAGCCTTGTCAGTGGCTTATCTGAAAAAGCTGAAACACAGGATGAGTTGCTGGCGGCTACAGCGCCTCGGCCAGCCACCGCCCCACCCGGCGCACATAGCCCATATGAGCTTCGGTCACTGCGGCTGCCGCCGCCTGCGGCATGGCATAAACCGGCGCAGGGTCAATGGCCTGCAGCAACAGGCCCGAGGCCACCGCAAAACCGGGGTGACGGGCCATGTCCGGCATGCCGGAAAGCGTGGCCACGCTGCCCTGCCGCACCGGCGCGGCCAGCATCTGCTGGGCAAAATCGCGCAGGCCCGTGAGCTGGCTCGCCCCACCCGTCAGCACCACGCGCGCCCCGCCAAAGCGGGCAAAGGCGGGCAGCGCCAGTTTCTGCTGGATCAGTTCAAAGGTCTCCTCCAGCCGGGGCCGGATGATGCCTGACAGCGCCGACTTCGGCACCTTGTTGACCATGTCGGCGCCGCGCTCGCCCAACAGCGGCACCGTCAGCATGTCGCGGTCATCGGCAGCCGTGGCATAGACCGAACCCCACAGCGTCTTCATGCGCTCGGCATGGGCAATGGTGGTGGACAGGCCGCGCGCAATGTCATGGGTGACATGAAGGCCGCCCACCGGCACCACATCCGCCGCCACCAGCCTGCCGTCATGGAACAGGGCAAGGCTGGTTACCGCCCCGCCCATCTCGATGACCAGCGTGCCGAGTTCCAGTTCGTCCTCCACCAGCGCCGCGCGCGCCGCCGCCTGGCCCGACAGCACCTGCCCGGCAATGCTGAGATGAGCCCGGCCGATGGCCGTGGCAAGATTGTGCACCGGGGCAGGATCAACCGTCACCAGCCCCACCTCGACCCCCAGAACCGCGCCATGCAGCCCCAGCGGCTCGCCCGACAGACGGCCGCCGTCGATTGTGTAATAACTTGGTGCAAGGGCCATCACCTGACGGCCCTTGGCGTCGGCCTTGGCCAGCGCCTGCGCCACCACCGTGTCGCGGTCACGCGGGCTGACCACGCCGGTCTGCGTTCTGATGCTGGCGGAAAAGGCCCGCGACTGCGGCTTGCCGCCGGAGACGGCCACATGCACGGCGGAAATCGTTGTCTGGGCCATGCGCTCGGCGGCGTCCACCGCCAGCCGGATGGCCCGCTCCGCCTCATCGACATTGACCACCGCGCCACCCTTGACACCGCGTGCCGCCTGATGACCGAGGCCCAGCACCTTCAACTGTGCGTGCGCCCCCACCCCGGCCAGACGCTGGCGCGCCGGCAGAACCTCGGCAATGAGACAGGTGATTTTGGTGGAGCCGACATCGAGCGCGGCCACGATGTTACGCTTTGCCGTGTTCTGGCCACGGCTGACCGGACGGCCATTCAGCGGAACCACACCCATAACGCTTTACCCCACACGACGAAACTTACTCTGCCTGGCTCAGCTTTTCCCCCTGAGCCACTCCGCTGTCCGGCGCCTCGGCCACCGCCACCGTCATCTCCCCCGCCGTCCTGAGATCAATCAGGCTGATGGCCTTGGAGAGAATCCGCTGGCTCTGGTCCAGCGCCGCCACCCGCTTGAGCGCCTGCGCCTCCTCCGTCTCGGGCAGCGCGATCTTCACGCCATTGTCGAGATAGAGGGTCCAGCGCCGATCGCCCACCCGGGCCGCAGCCTTGACCTTCAACTTTAAGGCGGGAGTGGCTTCCAGATGGTTAACAAGTGCCGAAACCTTCATGTTGGCGCCTTCGCCGGTGATCAGCAGCAGGCCAGGCAACTGCTGCGGATCAAGCCCGCTCATGGCAAAGCCCGACTGGTCAATGACGTAATAGACCCCCGCCCGCTGCCAGATGGCAAAGGGCGCGCGTTCGGTCACGGCGATTTCCAGCTGATTGGGATAAAGCCTCTGCACCTTGGCGCTGGCCACCCAGTCCAGCCCCTCCAGCAGGCGCCGGGCGCGGTTGGCGTCAAAGCCGATGAGCGAACCACCGGGCTTGACGCCGATGGCCGACAGCACCTGATCCGGCTGCTGGTGCACCAGGCCGGTGATGCGGATGTCGTCTGCCGCCAGGCCCGCCAGCCCCGCCAGTTTGCCGGGCAAGGCTTTCACCGGGCTGCCGTCAAAATCAAAATGGCCGCCCGCACTGAGGCCGTGCGCCAGCGTCAGGCCGAGGAACAGAACGGCGCCCGCCCGCGCCAGTCCGCGCAGGGCGCGCGACTGCGCCACCGCCAAAGCCCGGCCGGGGCCGTGTCTGCGCCGCGTCAGCGGTTCAGCGATGCGTCGTTCACCATCCATGTCACCAGTTCCTCAAAGGGGTGTCCGGCATGCGCCGCCAGTTCCGGCACCAGCGAGGTGCCGGTCATGCCCGGCTGGGTGTTCACTTCCAGCAGGATCAGTTCGGGCTCGCGGTTGGGCGAGTCATCAAGCCGGAAGTCGGCGCGCGACACGCCGCGGCAGCCCAGCGCCCGGTGCGCCATCAGCGAATACTGCTGGCACTTGCGGTAAAGGTCGCGCGAAATATCGGCGGGCAGCACATGGCGCGAGCCGCCCGGTGCGTATTTCGACTTGTAGTCATAGAATTCGCCCGCATCGGCAATGATCTCGATGACGCCGAGCGCCACATCGCCCATCACCGCGCAGGTCAGTTCCTTGCCCGGAATGAAGCGCTCCACCATGGCCTGTTCGCCGAACAGATCGCGCTTTTCCAGAATTTCCGACGCCGGTGCATTGCGCGCACTGTCCACGATGTAGACGCCGACACTGGAACCTTCGTCCACCGGCTTCACCACATAGGCACCCGACATGACATGGCGGCTGGCCACCGTTTCCACATCGGCCAGCAGGCTTTCAGCCACGGGAACGCCGGCAGCGCGGAATATCGCCTTGGACTTTTCCTTGTGCATGGCCAGTGCCGAGGCCAGCACGCCGGAATGGGTGTAGGGAATCTTCAGGGTTTCCAACAGCGCCGAGGCCATGCCGTCCTCACCCCACTTGCCGTGCAGCGCATTGAAGGCCACATCGGGCTTCAGATCCTGCAGCACGCTGTGAATGGTGTCGGCGCGCACATCAATGGGCACCACATTGAAACCTGCCTTCTTCAGCGCAAAGGTGCACGCCTCGCCCGAGGCCAGCGACACTTCGCGTTCCGCCGACCAGCCGCCCATCAGCACGGCCACCGTGGTTTCGCGTGGAATGCGTTTGATCCCCACCAGCATCAGCCCTGCCCCTCTTGCGCCACGCCGATGCGCTTGATCTCCCACTCGAGATCAATGCCCGACGTTTCCTTGACCCGCTTGCGCACCATCTCGCCGAGATTTTCAATGTCGGCGGCAGTGGCCCCACCCTCATTGATGAGGAAGTTGCAATGCATGTCGGACACCCGCGCACCACCGAGGATGTAACCGCGCATATGGGCCTTGTCGATCAGCTGCCACGACTTCTGGCCCGGCGGGTTCTTGAAGGTGGAGCCGCCGGTCTTGGTGCGGATGGGCTGTGACGCCTCGCGCTTGGCGGTGATGTCGTCCATGGCGGCAATGATGTCTTCCACCCGCCCCGGCCTGCCCTGAAACAGCGCCTCGGTGAAGATCAGGTCCGGCGCCGCGCCACAATGGCGATAGCTGTAGCCCATGTCGGCATTGCTCAGCACCGAGATCGTCCCCTTCCGGTCCACCGCGCGGGCTTCCACCAGCACGTCCCTGGTTTCCCCGCCATGGGCGCCGCCGTTCATGCGCAGCGCCCCGCCAATTGTGCCCGGTATACCTCTGAGAAAGGTTAACCCATCGATACCATTGTCGGCGGCGAAGCGCGCCACCCGCATATCCGGCACCGCCGTGCCGACGCGGATGCGGTGATCGCCCTCGGCCTCAAGCCCGGCAAAGCCACGACCCAGCCGGATGACCACGCCCGGCACGCCGCCATCGCGCACCAGCAGGTTGGAGCCGACGCCGATGACATAGACCGGAATGTCGTCCGCCGTGTTTTTCAGGAAATGGGCAAGGTCGGCCTCGTCGGCTGGGGAGTAAAGCACTTCCGCCGGGCCGCCGACCCGAAACCAGGTGAGATCGGCCAGCGGCGCATTGGCCTCCAGCCGCCCCCGCACCGCAGGCAGGCGCTTCAGCAGGGCGTCCCCGTCAAGCTGCACCATGGCTCACGCCTTTCCGTCAAAGGCCGCCAGCTGCCCCGGCAGCGCATAGGCCCACTGGCTGATGGTGCCCGCCCCCAGACACACCACAATGTCGCCGGGCTGAACCAGACCGCGCACCATGGGCGCCAGTTGCTCCGGCCCGTCAATCTTGTGCACGGCGCGGTGGCCGCGGCCGTGAATGCCATCGGCCAGAGCGGCGTGGCTGGCCCCCTCGATGGGCTGTTCACCCGCCGCATAAACCGGCGCCACCACCACCGCATCAGCATCATTGAAGGCCGAGCAGAACTCGTTGAACAGGTCATGCAGGCGCGTGTAACGGTGTGGCTGCATGACCGCCACCACCTTGCCGGTGGTGACCCGCCGCGCCGCCGCCAGCACGGCGGCAATCTCCACCGGATGGTGGCCGTAATCGTCAAACACGGTCACCCCATTATAGGCGCCGGTGCGGGTGAAGCGGCGCTTCACCCCCTCGAAGCCCGACAGGCCGCGGCGCAGCGCCTCGGCCTTGATGCCCAGTTCGCGCGCCACCGCAATGGCGGCAGTGGAATTGAGCGCATTGTGGTCACCCGGCATGGTCAGGGCCAGATCGTTGATGTCTTCAATCTCGCCGGTGCGGCGGTTGGTGTAGCGCACCGAAAAGCGCGTCTGCCCCTCGCCATAACTCACCTCGCCCAGCCGGTAGTCGGCCTGCGGGCTGCGCCCATAGGTGATGACGCGGCGGTCATGGACATGGCCGATCAGTTCCTGCACCACCGGATGGTCCATGCACATCACGGCAAAGCCGTAGAAGGGAATGTTCTCCACAAAGGCACGGAAGGCTTCCTTGGCCTTGTCGAAGGTGCCGTAGTGGTCAAGGTGTTCGGGATCGATGTTGGTGACGATCACCACATCGGCAGGCAGCTTCACAAAGGTGCCGTCGGATTCATCCGATTCCACCACCATCCAGTCGCCCTTGCCGAGGCGCGCATTGGTGCCATAGGCATTGATGATGCCGCCGTTGATCACCGTGGGGTCAAAGCCGCCCGCATCGAGAAGTGCCGCCACAATGGAGGTGGTGGTGGTCTTGCCATGGGTGCCGCCCACCGCCACGCAGGACTTGAAGCGCATCAGTTCCGCCAGCATTTCAGCCCGCCGCACCACCGGCAGGAAGCGCGCCCGCGCCTCCACCAGTTCCGGGTTGTCGGGCTTCACCGCCGATGAAATCACCACCACCTGCGAGTCACCGAGATTGCTGGCGGCATGGCCGATGGCCACCGGAATGCCGGCCTTGCGCAGCCGCGCCACATTGTAATTGTCGGACAGGTCAGAGCCCTGCACGCGATAGCCCAGCGTGGTCATGACCTCGGCAATGCCGCTCATGCCGATGCCGCCGATGCCGATGAAGTGAATGGGTCCGATGTCGCGGGGAAGTTTCATGAATTGCAATCCGTCATGTCATGTCAGTGTGAAGCGCCAGCGCCTCGGCCACATCGGCCAGGCGTTCGGCGGCGTCGGGCCGCCCGTGGCCAAGGGCCGCCTGGGCGGCTGCCGCCAGATCACGCTCCTCATAGCGCAGGCGCGTGAGAAATGCCGCAAAATCCGAGGCCACAAGATCACCCTGTGGACGAACCCAGCCGGCCCCGGCAGCGGCGAAGCTTTTGGCATTGTAGAGCTGGTCGCTGTCCAGCGAACCCGGCAGCGGCACCATGATGGCGGGGCGGCCGATCACCCCCAGTTCGGCAATGGTGGAGGCGCCCGACCGGCAGATCACCAGATGGCTCCGGGCAATGCGCGCCGGCATGTCCATGAAGAAGGGCTGCAATTCGGCCTGGATGCCCAGCGCCTGATACTGTGCTGTGAGATGCTCAAAATCCTCGTGCCGCACCTGCTGGGTCAGCGCCAGCGTGCTGCGCATGGCCGGGGCCAGCTCCTTCAGCACCTTCGGCATGAACTCGGCAAAGAAGCGCGCCCCCTGCGAGCCGCCGAACACCAGCACATGAAAGGGTTCGCTGGCGGTGAGCGGCGGATAGGCAGCAGCCTTCTCGGCCAGCGCCAGAGCGCGCACCGGATTGCCGGTGAACACCAGCTTGCCCCTGGCCCTGTCGGTAAGCCCGCGCACCTCCGGGAAGGATGACGCCACCCGCCCGGCAAAACGCGCCAGCACCCGGTTGGCCCGGCCCATCACGGCATTCTGCTCATGCACCAGATTGGGGATTTTCAGCGCCGCCGCCGCCAGAATGGGCGGAAAGGACGGATAGCCGCCGAAACCCGCCACCACGGCGGGCTTTTCCGCCCGCAGAATGGCCCTGGCCTTGCGAAACCCGGCATGCAGGCGGAGCGCCTGACCGGCAAGCCGCAGCGGCCTGCCCGGCGTCAGCGTGGCCGATGGCACCACATGCACCGTTTCGGCGGGAAAGTTGCGGCCATAGTCGCGCACCCGTTCATCGGTCATGAGCTGGGTGCGCCAGCCGCGCTGCCGCAACACCTCGGCCAGCGCCTGGGCGGGAAACAGATGACCGCCGGTTCCCCCGGCGGCCAGCATGACAAGCCCCTTGTCGCTCATGCTCTCCCCCCTCACGCGGGCACCGCCTGCCACAGCCGGGGTGCAAGGCCCAGTGCCGGGCGTTCGCGCGCCAGCGACAGCACCAGCCCCATGGCCAGCGCCGTGCCGATGAGTGACGAGCCGCCATAGGAGATGAACGGCAGCGTCATGCCCTTGGCCGGCAACAGCGCCACATTCACCCCCATGTTGATGCAGGCCTGAAGGCCGAACATGGCGGCAAGCCCGGTCATGGCCAGCGCCGCGAAGGGGTCGCTCTCGGCCTTGGCCCGGCGCAGCACCCGGAAAATGATGAAGCCGAACACCGCCATCAGTGCCAGACAGGCCACCAGGCCGAATTCCTCGCCCACCACCGCAAAGGAAAAGTCGGTGTGGGCATCGGGCAGAATGAGCTTGGCCTCGCCCGCCCCCGGCCCCGCCCCCAGAAGCCCGCCATTGTGAAAGGCCTGAATGGCCGTATCCACCTGAAAGGTGTCGCCCTTGTCGGGGTGGAGGAAGCGGTCAATGCGCGAGGCCACATGCGACACGGTGAAATAGGCAAGAACCCCGCCCGCCACCGCCATGCCCAACAGCGCGAAGATGATCCGCCAGGCAATGCCGAACACCAGCAGCATGACGCCGAAGGTGGCGAGCACCAGCAGCGTCTGGCCGAAATCCGGCTGCAGCACCAGAAGGCCGACAAACACCGCAAACAGCCCATAGGCAATGATGTGCCCCGGCATTTCCGGGCGGCGCACATGCTCGGCCAGGAAGAAGGCCGCCACCGTGACAAAGGCTGGCTTGGCAATTTCCGACGGCTGCAGATTGATCGGCCCGATGTTGATCCAGCGGTGCGCACCCTTGATCTCCGGGCCGAAGAACAGGGCCGCCACCATCAGCCCCAGCATGGCAAGGAAGGTGAACAGCGCCAGCCGCCGCGCCCAGATGACATCGAAGAACGACACCGTCACCAGCACCACCACGGCAATCATCAGATAGAACAGCTGGCTCTTGATGAAGTGGAACGGATCCAGCCCGATGCGCGCCGCCACCGGTGGACTGGCCGCCATGGAAATGAGCACCCCCGTGGCCATCAGCAGCAGCACCGCCGACATGAGCGGCCGGTCCACCGTGAACCACCAGCGGGCAAGCAATCCGCGATCCGAGCGTGATACCAGCATCAGAGTGTGGCCTCCCTGGCCATGACCGCGCCCGGCAGCTCCGCCACCAGCTTGACGAAGGCATCGCCGCGCACTTCAAAATTCTTGAACTGGTCGAAGGACGCTGCCGCCGGTGACAGCAGCACCACGGCATTGCCGTTGCGGTCGGCGGCGGCATCGCGCGCCGCGGCCTTCACCGCATGGTCCAGTGTGTCGGTCATCACCACATCGACCTTGCCCTTCAGTGTGCCGGCAAATTCCTCTGCCGCCACGCCGATGAGATAGGCCCGCGTGATCCGCCCGAACCACGGCCGCAGACTTTCAATGCCGCCCGCCTTGGCAATGCCGCCGGCTATCCAGTAGATGTTGGTGAAGGAGGCCAGCGCCTTGGCTGCCGCATCGGCGTTGGTCGCCTTGGAATCATTGACGAAGGGCACACCCTGCACCCGGCCCACCTCCTGCATGCGGTGGGCAAGGCCGGGGAAGCTCATCATGGCGGCGGCGATCTTGTCCACCGGCACAGAAAGCGCCCGCGCCACGCCATAGGCGAGGCAGGCATTCTGCCAGTTGTGCAGACCCTTCAGCGCCGGACACTGGTTGAGGTCGATGGTCACCGGCTTTTCGCCCGCGCGCTGATCGGTGAGAATGCCATTGGGCACCGAAATGCCCTCGGCCAGCACATGATCCACCGACACGCGGCGCACATCGGCCTGGGTCTTGAGCCGGTCGGCAATGCCCACGCACCATTCGTCATCAACCCCGATGAGGGCCGTCTGGCCCTTGCCCTGGCGGGCGAAGATGCGCGCCTTCACCTGGGCGTAATGTTCCATGCCGCCATGGCGGTCGAGATGGTCCGGCGTCAGATTGGTCAGGATGGCCACATCGGGGGCCAGGGTCGGCATCAGGTCGATCTGGAAGGATGACAGTTCCAGCACATAGACCCGGCCCGGCTTCGGCGGATCAAGCAGGAACACCGCCTTGCCGATATTGCCGCCCACCTCAACATCAAGCCCCGCCTCCTTCAGCACATGGCCGGTGAGCGCGGTCGTGGTGGATTTGCCGTTGGTGCCGGTGATGGCCACCATCTTCGCACCCGTGCCCGCAAGCTCGCGGGCAAAAACTTCCGTATCCCCGATCACCGGAATATCGGCCTTGTGCGCCTTGATGACCGTCCAGTGCGGCTCCGGGTGGGTCAGCGGCACGCCGGGCGACAAGACCAGCGCATCAAGGTCGCGGAAATCCACCGTGTGCAGATTGGTGATGGTGATGCCGGCGGCCCTGGCCTGTTCCACCGACGGGTCGGAATCGTCCCAGGCAAACACCCGGGCGCCGCCCGCCATCAATGCCTGGGCGCAGGCAATGCCGGAGCGTGCCAGACCGAAAACCGCCACCGACTTGTTGTGAAAGCGCTTGGCCGGAAACATGATTACCTCAGCTTGAGGGTGGACAGGCCGACCAGCGCCAGCACCAGCGCAATGATCCAGAAGCGGATCACGATGGTCGGTTCCTTCCAGCCCTTCTGTTCGAAATGATGATGCAGCGGAGCCATGGCGAAGACGCGCTTGCCCGTCATCTTGAAGGAGATGACCTGCACGATGACGGAAACGGTTTCGAGCACGAACAGCCCGCCGATGATGCCAAGCACGATCTCGTGCTTCACCGCCACCGCCATGGCGCCCAGCGCCCCACCCAGCGACAGCGAGCCCGTATCGCCCATGAAGATCATGGCCGGTGGCGCATTATACCACAGGAAGCCCAGCCCCGCCCCCACAAGGGCACCGCAGATCACCGCCAGTTCGCCGGTGCCGCGCACGAAATGCAGTTGCAGATAATTGGAGAACACCGCATTGCCGACCAGATAGGCGATAAGGCCATAGCTTGCTGCCGCAATCATCACCGGCATGATGGCGAGGCCGTCGAGACCATCGGTCATGTTCACGGCATTGCCCGCCCCGACGATGACCAGCATGCCGACAAGGATGAAGAACGGACCGAAGGGAATGAGCACATCCTTGAAGAAGGGCACCGCCAGCGACGATGACAGCGGCCAGTCGCCGATCCACATGAAGCAGGCGACCGCGATGCCCGCCACCACAAATTCGGCCAGCAGCCGGACCCGCCCTGAAAAACCGCGCGTCGACGAGCGCGTCACCTTCAGATAGTCGTCATAGAAGCCGATGGCGCCGAAGCCCAGGGTGACAAACAGCACCGCCCAGACATAGAGGTTGGACAGATCCGCCCACAGCAGGGTGGAGACGAACACCGACAGCAGGATCATCAGCCCGCCCATGGTCGGGGTGCCCGCCTTTTCCACGATGTGGCGCTGCGGCCCGTCCGAGCGGATGGGCTGGCCCCTGCCCTGCTTCACCTTGAGCAGCGAAATGATTTTCGGTCCGAGAATGAAGCCGATGAGCAGTGCCGTCAGAATGGCCCCGCCGGTCCGCGTCGTCAGGTAGCGGAACACGTTGAAGGCAGAGACCTCACTGGTCAGGCTGGTCAGCAGATAATAGAGCATTACACGTCCTTGTTGGCGGGCGGCCACTTCGCCCGGATGGCATCGGCCAGCGGACCCATGCGGCTGCCGTTCGACCCCTTGATCATCACCACATCCCCGGCCCTGAGGCTTGCCAGCAGCACGGCTTCAAGATCCGCCGCCCGGGCCGCATGGACACCCCGTTTTCCGGCGGGAATCGCCTGAAACAGATGGGCCATGTCGGGGCCGGCGGCATATAGAACATCAATGCCCTGCTCGTCCATGGGGCGGGCCAGCCCGGCATGCAATTCGGCCGAATGGCGGCCCAGTTCCAGCATGTCGCCCAGCACCGCAATGCGGCGGCCGCCGTGGCGCGGTTTCACCCGCCCCAGCAGCGCCAGTGCCGCCGCCATGGAGGCCGGATTGGCATTGTAGCTTTCATCGATCAGCAGCAATTCGCCGCCGGGCAGTGTGAGCTTGCTCTGCTGGCCCCTGCCCTTGGCCGGTGTGGCCTCGGCCAGCGCCAGGGCGGCGCGCGCCAGATCAGCGCCCAGAAGCTTCGCGGTGGCCAGCACCGCCAGACTGTTCAGCGCCATGTGCTCGCCCGGCACGCCAAGCTTGTACATCACGCGCTCGCCCATCACCGCGGCGGTGACGCAGGAACAGCTTGTATGCAGCACCAGATCCTCGATCCGCACTGCGGCCTCGGCGTGCATGCCGAACCCCACAATGTGCCGGATGCCCTGGGCCCGCGCCTGGGCGGCCAGAAATTCATAATGCGCGCTGTCGCGGTTCAGAACCGCCGTGCCGTCCTTCTCCACACCGGTGAAGATTTCCGCCTTGGCGGCGGCAATCTCGTCCAGCGAGGCAAAATTGCCCAGGTGGCTGGCCGCCACATTGGTGATGACCGCCACCTGCGGCCGCACCATGGCCACCAGCGGCGTGATCTCGCCCACATGGTTCATGCCGATTTCAAAAATGCCGAAGCGGGCCGTGGCGGGCATCCGCGCCAGGGTCAGCGGCACGCCCCAGTGATTGTTGAAGGACGCCGCCGAAGCATGGGTGGCGCCACAGGCCGAAAGAGCCGCCCGCAGCATTTCCTTGGTCGAGGTTTTGCCCACGCTGCCGGTAATGGCGGCAATGCCCGCTGTGCTGCGTGCCCGCGCCGCCCGGCCCAGCCGTTCCAGACCCTTCAGCACATCATCCGGCACCACAATGAGCGCGCCCGCCGCTTCCATCTCAGGTGTAACCCGCGACACCAGCGCCGCCCCGGCACCCGCCTGCAAAGCCTGCACCACGAAATCGTGGCCGTCGCGGCTGTCGCCCTTCAGGGCTACGAACAGATCACCCGGCGCAATGCTGCGCGTGTCGATGGACACCCCGTTCAGCGCGCCCGCCGCCCGCCCGGAAAGCCTGCCGCCCGCTCCGGCCGCGGCCTCGTCAAGGGTCCACAATGCCCGCTCAGCCATGATAGTCCTCACCGGCAAGGGCAGCCCGCACCGCGTCATGATCGCTGAACGGCCGCACCTCGGTTCCCACCGTCTGGCCCGGCTCATGGCCCTTGCCCGCCACCAGCACCACGTCGCCCGCCTGCAACGCCTCAACCGCCGCCCGAATGGCCCTGGCGCGGTCGCCAATCTCCTCGGCTTTGGGGGCTGCCGCCAGAATTTCGGCCCGGATGGCGCGCGGATCCTCCGTGCGCGGATTATCGTCGGTGACGATCACCCGGTCGGCCAGCCGCGCCGCAATGGCCCCCATCTGCGGGCGCTTGCCGCGGTCGCGGTCGCCGCCGCAGCCGAACACCACCGTCAGCTTGCCGGTGGTATAGGGCTTGAGCGCCAGAATGGCGTTGTCGAGGGCATCGGGCGTGTGGGCATAATCCACAAACACCGCGCCGCCAGCCGCCGTCTGGCCCACCTGTTCCAGACGTCCCGGCGCCCCCTTCAGGCTTTCCAGCGCGCGCAGCACCTGCGCTTCCTCGCCGCCCGTGGCCAGAACCAGCCCCGCCGCCACCAGCGCATTGGCCGCCTGAAAGGCCCCGGCCAGCGGCAGCATCACCTCATGCGTGCCACCCGCCGTGGCCAGGCTCAGAACCTGCACCATGCCCTCGCGCCGCTCGCTGACGAGCTTCAGCTGCTCGCCCTTGCGGCCCACCGTGAAAAGCGCAAGCCCCGCCTTCTGCGCCCGTGCCGCCGCCTCGGCGCCATAGGGCGCATCAACATTGATGACGGCGGGTGCCCCCTGCGGCAGCAGTTCCTCGAACAGCCGCATCTTGGCGTCGAAATAGGCCTGTTCGGTCGGATGATAATCCATGTGGTCGCGGGTGAGATTGGTGAAGCCGCCGGCACACAGCCTGAGGCCGTCCAGCCGGAACTGGTCGAGGCCATGGCTTGATGCCTCAATCGCCAGATGGTCCACATGGTCCTGCTTCAGCCCCGCCGCAATGGCGTGCAGTTCCACAGGGTCGGGCGTGGTGTGCGACAGATACTGCGCCCCCGACGGTCCCACCACGCCAATGGTGCCAAGGCTGGCGGCGCGGAAGCCGAGCGCCGACCAGATCTGGCGCACGAAGGCCGCCACCGAGGTTTTGCCGTTGGTGCCGGTCACCGCCACAATGGTGTCGGGCTGCGGACCACTGAGCCGCGCCACCATCAGCGCATAGAGGCGGCGCGGATTGTCGGTTTCGATCACCACCCCCGGGCCCTGATAGGCCCCGCGCTGGGCAATGACCGCCACTGCCCCCTGGGCCAGCGCCTGCGGAATGAACCGGGTGCCATCAACCTTGCTGCCCGGCAGGGCGGCAAAAATGAAACCGGGTGCCACCCGGCGGCTGTCGGCGGTGATGCCCAGGGCGGCAATGTCGCCAGCACCCGCCGGCACCCCGCCATCCTGCCCCACCAGAGAAACCAGCCGGTTAACCATCGTCAGCCGTCCTTCTTCGCCTTGGCCCTTTGCCTGGCGAGTTTTTCCAGATCCTTCTGGGTGAATTGTGGCGCAACGCCCAGAATGGGGGCGACCCGCCCGATGACCTTGCCCGCCGTCGGCACGGCGTTCCAGCCGGAGGTGGCAAAGCCAAAGGTTTCCGGCAGCGGCTGCGGTTCATCCAGCATGATCAGAATGACATATTTCGGCTTTTCCATGGGGAAGGCGCCGATGAAGGAATTGAGCCGGTGATCCTTGGAATAGCGGCCGTTGATGACCTTTTCGGCCGTGCCGGTCTTGCCGCCCACCCGATAGCCAATGGCGTCAGCCCCTTCGGCTGTGCCCTCCTCCACATTGAGGCGGAACAGATAGCGCATCTTCTCCGAGGTGGCGGGCTTGACGATGTCCTTGGCCAGCACCTGGCACTCCTCGGCCGTGCGCTTCAAAAAGGTGGGCGGGCACATTTTGCCGTTGTTGAGAATGCCGGCAATGACCGCAATGCCCTGCAGCGGCTGCACCGCGAAGCCATGGCCGAAGGCCGCCGTGGCGGTAACCAGCTTGCTCCAGCGCCGGGGCAGCAGCGGCTTGGCGCTTTCCGGAATTTCCGTGGTCATGCGGTCAAACAGCCCCACCTTGCGCAGGAAGGCCTGGTGGTTTTCCTCGCCCACCGCCAGCGCCATCTTGGCGGTGCCGATATTCGAGGAATTGACGAAGATTTCCGGCACCGTCAGCACCTTGTGCTTGGCGTGATAGTCGTCGATGCGGGCATTGCCGATAACCAGCGGATAGCGCGCATCATAGGAGCCGTGCAGATCGGTCACGCCATAGTCAAAGGCCATGGCGAAGGTGATGGCCTTGATCACCGAGCCAAGCTCGAACACGCCGGAGGTCATGCGGTTCTGCTGGGCGCTGGTGAGGTGCTTGTCTTCCTCATTGGGGTTGTAGTCGGGCAGCGACACCATGCCGAGGATTTCGCCGGTCTCCGAATCCATGATGACACCGCCGCCGGCCTTGGCGCGGAATTTTGTAATGGCCTTCTGCAATTCATCGGTCAGGGCATGCTGCACCCGCATGTCCATGGACATTTGCGCCGGGGCCATTTCCGGCTTCTCCGGATCGGCCAGCGAAGCGGTGTAGATGGCCCCGTCAGTGTCGAGATATTTCTCGATGCCGGCAATGCCCCTGGTGTCGAGATCGACATAGCCCACCGCATGGGCCGCAAGCCTTCCCAGCGGATAAACGCGCCGCCGCTCATTGACATAGGCAACGCCGGGAATGCCGAGGTTATAGACCGTGTCGCGCTCCTCCGGCGATACCTGGCGCTTGATCCAGGCAAAGGCCGAACCGGGCTTGGTCAGCTTGGCGCGCAGTTGCCCGGCATCAACATCGGGCAAGGCGGCGGTGATCAGTTCCACCGCCTCGTCGACATCGAGCACCTTGCGCGGGTCGGCATAAAGCGAGGCCACCGCAATGTCGGTTGCCATGATGGTGCCGTTGCGGTCCACAATGTCGGGCCGCGGCAGGCGCGTTTCCGGCACGGCGCTGGCGGTTTCAGCGCCGTTCCGCCCGTGCAGCACGGTCAGCGTGCCAAGCTGGCCGGCAATGGCCAGAAAGGCCAGCGAGAAGCCGAGCGCCACCAGCCGGATGCGGTTCTGCCCGGCAAGCGCGCGCGGGCTGGCGGTCATGGTGTCATCGCCGCTCATTGTTCTTCCATGTCCTTGAGAATGGCACCAATGGGATCATCACTCGCCGCCTGCGGCGCCCGCACTGGCGCATCCGGCAGCCGGTTCAGCAACTGGTTGAGGCTGACATACTGGTCCACGGCGGCGGGTTTCAGCTTGCCTCCCGTCTCGGCCAGCTTCTGCAGCCGGTCGGGCCGGATCAGGCTGGTCCATTCGGCCTTGAGCAGCTTTGTGGCCTCGGCCTCCTCGGCCAGGTCGCGTTTTATCCCGGCAATGGCCTTTTCCGCCCCGCGCGTGCGGTGCTCCAGACCATAGAGAAAGGCTGCAGCAGCCAGCACCGCCAGCACCAGCAGGGCATTGAGCAGTTTCACCATCACATCACCTCGGCAGGCCGCGGCACGGCGGCAAAGGCGGGCCACGGTGCGGCCGCGCTGCGCACCCCGCAGCGCAGCTTGGCCGAACGGGCGCGCGGGTTGTGCGCGGCCTCGGCCTCACCGGCTTCCACATGGCCCTTGAACGGCAGGCTGAAGCTGGGCTCCGGCCCGGAAACGTCCTGCGGCAGATGGCGCGAGCCATGCGGCGTGTGGCCGGCCCGCTCCGTCAGAAAACGCTTCACGATCCGGTCTTCCAGCGAATGAAAACTCACCACCACCAGCCGTCCCCCGGCCCGCAGCACCTGTTCCGCCCCGGACAGGGCGGCGGCCAGTTCGGCCAGCTCGTCATTGACGAAAATGCGCAGCGCCTGAAAGGTGCGCGTGGCCGGGTGAATGCGGTCGCGCGCCCGCTGCGGCCCGGTGGCGCGCTCCACCGCGCGCACCAGATCCAGCGTGGTGACGATGGGTGTTTCGGTGCGCGCCTTGACAATGGCCCGGGCAATGGCGCGGGCCCGCGGCTCCTCGCCGTAGCTGTAGATGACATTGGCCAGCGCCTCCTGGCCCATGTGGTTCACATGGTCGGCGGCACTGGGGCCAGCGCCACCCATGCGCATGTCGAGCGGCCCCTCGCGCAGGAAGGAAAAGCCGCGCTCGGCCTGGTCGATCTGCATGGATGACACGCCGATATCCAGCACCACGCCATCAACGGCGGGCAGGCCCAGCGCCCGCACATGCCCGGCAAGGGCTGAAAACCGCCCCTCCACCAGTGTCAGCCGCCCTGCATAGTCACCGGCGAGCGCCTGTCCGGCGGCAATGGCCGTGGGGTCGCGGTCAATGGCGATGACCCGGGTTTGCGCCGCCTTGAGCAGCGCCCTTGTATAGCCCCCCGCCCCGAAGGTGCCGTCCACAAACACCTCGCCATCGCGCGGCGCAAGCCAGCGCACCACCTCGTCCAGCAGGACGGGCACATGCGGCATGGACAAGGGGGCGGCGGCAGGCGCGCGCATGGGGCTTCAAACTCGCGGTGAACAACTGGTTAACGATCACCCGACATTGCCCCCGCGCTTCTTAACAAATCGTTTCAAAAGCGATTCATTTCAACCCGGCGCGGGGCTGTTCAAAAGGGGGTAAAATGCCAGTCGGCCTGTAAGCCGGGTTCTGTGACGGGTTGCCCCGCCGATGGCCATTCATCTGGAGCCGCCGTCGCCGGCGGCTTCGCGCAACCAACCCGGACAGCGGGCCGGAAATCGCCCCGGAGCCGAAGCTCCCTGCCGTCCCTATTCGGTCTTGCTCCCGGTGGGGTTTGCCTGGACCGTCCCCGTTGCCGGGGCCGCGGTGCGCTCTTGCCGCACCTTTTCACCCTTGCCCGCCGCGCGAAGCGCCTTGGGCGGTTTGTTTCTGTGGCACTGTCCCTGGGGTCGCCCCCGCCGGGCGTTACCCGGCACCGTACTTCCATGGAGCCCGGACTTTCCTCCCCCGCGTCCTTTCGGACCCTGCGGCGGCGGCCATCCGGCCGACTGGCGGTGACGAGTTAGGCCCATGCCTCCATCGTTGCAAGAGCCGTTGCAAGAAAAGGCTTGAAAGCCCGCCCGCACCCCCCATCTGTAGCGGGTTTTGGAAAGGAGCCAGCCATGGCCGTTTTCACCGCCACCGCCTCTGCCCCACGCGCCGCCGTCACCGCCGCCGACCGGGCGAAGACGCTGAAGCGCCTTTCCCGCCTTGCCCGCACCATGGACACGGCCATCAAGATCCCCTTTGTCAAAACCCGGCTGGGGGCCGACGCCCTGCTCGGCCTCATTCCCGGTCTCGGCGACATGGCGGGCCTCCTCGTCTCCAGCTATGTGCTGGCCGAAGCCTGGCGACTTGGCGCGCCCGGTACCCTGCTGGTGAAAATGGCGGGCAACATCGCCATGGACACAGGCCTTGGCGCGGTGCCCATCCTGGGCGACATCTTCGACGTCTATTTCAAGTCCAACATCCGCAACCTCAACCTGCTGCTTGATCACCTGGGCGAGACCAGCAAAGGGTCGGCCTGACCGCGGGATGACAACAAACTGCGCATGACGGGCCCTGCCGGGCTTTGCCCGGCGCCACTCTGCGGCTATAGAAACCGCTTCCCGTGGATGGCACCACCTGATGCATGGATTTCTGATGCGCGCTGCCCGCCTGCTTGTTGCCCTCGCCCTGTTCACCATGCCTGCCGCCGCCCAGGAACGGCAGTGGGGCTTACAGACCACCGAAGACGATGCCTTCCTGATGTTCGGCGTTCCCGACACCGATGATGTGGGCCTCAGCCTCTGGTGCAGGCTCCAGTCAGGCCGCATCAGCCTGTTCGTGCCGGTGGCCGGCAAGGCGCGCGAAGGCCAGCGCCTGCCGCTGCGCCTTGACCTTGGCGGCAGGGTCTGGCGCCTGCCCGCCCGGCTCAGCCGCGATGACGCCACCGGCAGGCTCAACGCCGAAGCCGACCTTCGGCCCATCACCGGCATTACCCGCGCCCTCGCCAGGGCCCAGGTGATGAAGCTGCGGATCAACGGCCGTGACACGGCCTATCCGCTGGGCGACGCGGATATTCCAGGCCTGCTGGCGGCCTGTGCCAGGCCCTGATCAGGCTTGGGCGGCAGGCTCGAGCAGGCGGTAAAGCGTGGTAACGGTGGAGGGATCGGCAATGCCGTCCACCCGTTCGGGGCGGAAATGGCGCTGGAACGCCTCCACCACCACGCGCGTGCGGGCATCATAGACGCCACTCAGCTCCACCCCATAGCCATAGAGCTTCAGCATGGCCTGCAGGGCTTCCACCGGCTGACCCTGATCGCCCTCCTGCAGAAAGCTGCCACCGGTGATGGCGGCGGGGGCCACCCAGTGACCGATTCCCTCACGGGCGAGATAGGCCCAGTCAAATTTCTCGCCCGGATCGATCTTGCGCCCCGGCGCCACATCCGAATGGGCCAGAATGTGACGGGCCGGAATGGCATGCCGGCGGATCAGATCGCGGCACAGCGCCGCCACCGCCGCCATTTGCCGGGGCGGAAAATCCGGATAGCCATCACCATGACCGGGATTCTGGATTTCAATGCCAATGGACCGCGAGTTGATGTCGCTCTCACCCTGCCAGGACGACACACCGGCATGCCAGGCGCGCAAATGATCGTCGACCATCTGGATGATGCCGCCCTGCTCATCCACCAGATAGTGGCATGACACACCGCTTTCGGCACTGCACAGCATGGCCAGCGATTCCGCCGCGCTTGGCACTCCCGTGTAATGCAGAATGAGCATGTCCGGCAGGCGGCCATTGCGGCGCGCCTCGGCATTGGCGGCGGCAACAAAACTCTGCGCCAGGGGCGAGCGCTTCACGCCCCGCGCTCCTTCTCGATCCGGTCGAAGGCGGCGTTGATGCGCGCCAGCCGCTCGGTCACGATGGCCACCATCTCCGGCGGCATGCCGGCCGCCATGTGGCGGTCGGGGTGGTTTTCACGCACCAGTTCGCGGTGCCGTTTCTTGATGGCGGCCAATGGCGCGTCATGCTCAACGCCCAGCACATCATAGGGGTCTTCATGGCTAAGGCGCACATGGCGCGCACGGATGCGGGTGAAATCGCCGGCGCCGAAACCGAAGATCACTGCCACCTGTTCGAGGTATTGCAGTTCCGCCTCATGCACCACGCCATCGGCCTTGGCGATGTGGAACAGGCCGTCCATCACATCTTCCAGCACCTCGGCCTTGGCGTCGAACAGTTTCGCGGCCTGGCGGGCATAGGCGTCAAATCCCGCCACATCCTTCTTCGCCTGATCATAGACCCTGTTCACGGCCTGCATGTCATCCTCGGCCACGTGAAAAACCTGGCGGAAGGCTTCCATCTCGTCATGGGTGGCCACGCCATCGGCCTTGGCCATCTTGGCCGACAGCGCAATCATGGCAATGGTGAAGGCAACGGTTTTTTCTGGCGGCTTGCCCGCCTCACGGCCACCGGCGAAGAAGGCGCCCAGCACATCGCCGATGCTTTCAATGGCCGACCAGATGGACATGCTACTCTCCGGCGGCCGCCCCCTGCCGCTTCAGCGCCGCGACCAGTAGCGGCCGAGGCTGAAGACCGGCGCGTCCACATCCTTGTCCTGGCTGATGAGCTGCTCCACATGCCAGGCGCGGCCCGCCACCCACAGCGCCGCCCAGATCACCGGCAGCGCCACCAGCCCCAAAAGCCCATAGAGCATCCAGTGCGGCAGACCCATGAGTTCCGTCAGCGCCCACACCGACACGGCGGCCGTATAGCCCAGCATGGTCAAAGCCATGGCCCCGGCCCCCGCCGATGCCAGGAAACAGGCCAGCGGACTGATGGCATGGCTTGATGCTTTGGGTGCGGTTTCGGGGCGCAGCACCTCCGTCTCGGCGGCGGTCTGCGGCGGGGTGGATCTGGATGACGTGCTCATGGCCGCAGATATGCCCCTTCGCCTGCGCCTTTGCAACCACCGTCACGGCTGGCGCTTCAATCTGAGCAGCACCTGGCCCGCCGCGTTGCGCAGCACCAGCTGACCCCGCGACACATCGGCCCGCCGCACCGCATCCAGCCGCTCGAACCAGCGCTGCTCGCCGCGCATTACTGCGGGCGCACAGGCCATCCGCGTTGCCATGATGGGGCCGAAGCGCAGCGCGCTGCCCTTTTGATGATAGGCCGCGCCATAGCCGTTGCAGCCGCCATGGCCACCCATCTTGCCCTGCTGAAAGGCCAGGGTCTGCGGACCGTCCACCGCTGTCCAGCTGGTGCCCGCCAGAATCAGTGCCACCGCAAGCATGATGCCGTCTCCTCTGTTGCGGGCGGCAGAGTGCCGGCCAATCATGGCCTGCTGATGACCGCCCGCTGCCCGGACAGGGGATGAATCAAAAAATCAGGATTATTCCGCAACCCACTGATTATCCGTGGAGATGTTGAATCATCACCTGGGCTGCGATGCCTCATCCTGGCCGTTGACAGTGGCCCGCCTGGGGCAACCGCCTCCGGCTTCAGTGACAGTAGCTGCCGCCGCTGCGGTGGTTCTGCAGATCGAGATGCAGATGATCGCGGTGATTGGCATCACTGCCCGGCCCCAGCACGGTGCGGAACGGACCGCAGGCATCGGCCCTGACCTGACGCAGGAAGCCGCGTTCGTCCCGGCTGCCGTTCCAGTTGTCAAGAACCGACACGGTGCGTCCGCTTTCCAGCGTGAAGCCGCCCACGTCAACGGCATTGCCAAAGCCATGCTCGCTCATCTTGGCGCCGCGCACATTGTTGCGCGGCCGGCAGGAATAGGAAGCCATGACCTGCACCGCCACCACCCGCTCACCGAAATAATTCTGGGCTGCCGCCTGCACCGGGCCATCGAGCCAGCGGTTCACCTGCCCTGCCTGGCGGCAGTTAAAGGTGGCGGGTTGTGACAGGCGCACTCCCGACACGGCATAAAGCCGCCAGGCATTGTCCACGCCGCAGCCATTGCCCTCATGAAAATCAGCGACCTTCTCGGCCTCGCCAAAGGCGCGCGGGTCAACCGCACAGGCGCTGATGGGCGCCACCAGACCCTGGGTTTCAAAATACTTCTTCGGCTTCTCGTCGGAACAGCCTGCCAGCGCAAGGGCCGCAAGCCCTGCCACCGCCAGATAACGCACAACCATGACCACCCCCGGAATGAACCGGGCGATTATCGCTGCCCGCTGGTTAATGCGCGGTGGTGAGGCGTGGTTAAGAAAGGATGACCGGCCTCAGCGGTTCAGCGCCACGATGAGCGGACCGACATTGCCGTTCTGCTTGGCCACGAAGCGCGTGAAGATGCCGCGCTGCATGTAGGTGAGCGAAATGCCCATGACCTTGGCATCGGTCACCCGATAGCGCCCGCCCTTCCAGTGCAGCCGCCAGATCACCGCATAGCTCTGGCCGTCCATGAGATAGACCCGGCTGTTCACCAGAATGTCGTCACCATCCACCGTGGCTTCGCCGATGTCATATTTCGCCACCGTGAAAATGTGTGACTGTTCGGCAAAATAGCGCGCCATGAAATTGGCCACACCGTGATTGTAGCGGGCGCGCTGGCCGCTGCCGACCTTGTCGTTGTAATCGCCCAGCGAATAGGCGCCGATGCCCGGCACGTCGGCATGGCGCTGGATGACGCGCATGAACGCCGACACCGTGCCCTGGCGGTGGGCCGCCAGCATGTCCTTGCCCAGGCTGCGCATATAGGAAAGCGACGGGTGCTCGGCCCGGGCAGGCGTGGCAAGGGTGATGGCCAGCAGGCCAAGAACAGTGCGGCGCGAGATCATGGATCGTCTTTCGTTCGGTGGTTCCTGCCATCATCGGCCAGTCATGGTTAACGGGACCTGAATGCCAGCCGGATATGAGCGGCAAACTACCAGGTTTCCGCCTTCCGCAACTCTTCGTAGAGGGCCTGAAAATCACCCCTGGAGCGGGTCAGCACATCCTTGAAGCGCTGCTTCATGGCAATGGTAAGCCAAACACCCTTCAAATTCACGTCGGCAACGCGGTAGCCGCCGTCCCTGCCGGTCACCCGCCATTGCACCTGTTCGCGCCCGCCGCCCTTCAGCTTGATGGCGCTCTGGATGGTGATGAACTGGCCCTGCTGGCTGGTGGACTTGATTTCCAGGCTGGAGCCCTTGAAGTCGTCGATATAGTAGACGAACAGCGCCGCCGCATAGCGGCTGACCAGTGTGTAGAACATGGCGCGGTCACCGGCCGGCAACTGCTTCTGCCACGGCCCCAGCGCAAAATTGGCGATGTTGTGCAGGTTGATGTAGCGGTTCAGCAGATCGGCAAACTGGCCCTTCAGCGTTTCGCCGCGCGTGCCGCCATTGGCCAGCTGCATGACATCGGCGGCAATCCCGTCCACATAGCCCTCCGGCCCCGACAGCGCCCAGGCCGGGCTCAGCGCCGAACCAGCCAGCATCACTCCCGCAAGTCCGGCCAGAAAGCGCCGCCGTCCCAAATCCTGCACGTCCATGGTCAGCCTCTCACATCCGCAGCAAACGCCCGCCGCCCCTGAAATAGGGGGGTGTTGGCGAAGAAATCAAGACACCTGCTGAGCCGGCGCAGCAAATCCGCCGCTTTGCCCGCCAAAAACGGCCAGCCGTTGCCATCTATATAAAGATATGTTTATGTAGCCTCATGAATGCCTCCGCCGCCCCAGCCATGGACGAACTGCTTGCCGGTTTGCGTGCCGCCGCCGAGGCAACCCGAATCCGCGTCCTGTTCATTCTGTCCCATGGCGAGATGAATGTCAGCGAACTCACCCATATTTTACAGCAAAGCCAGCCCAGGGTGAGCCGCCACCTCAGGCTGATGGTGGAGGCCGGACTGCTGGCCCGCCACAAGGAAGGCAACTGGGTGCTGTTCCGGCTGCGCGATGAGGGGTTGGGCGGGGCGCTGTCGCGGGCCATCGTGGACATGCTGCCAGGTGGCGAACAGGCCCTGGCCGAGGATCTGGCCCGGCTGGAGGAGGTGCGCCGCCAGCGCGCCGACCGTGCCCAGAGCTATTTCCAGGAAAACGCCGCCGACTGGGCCAGGCTGCGCTCGCTGCACGTCCGCGAGGAGGAGGTGGAGGCCGCCATGCGCGCCATGGTGGGCACCAGCCCGGTTTCCGCCCTGATTGACCTTGGCACCGGCACCGGCCGCATGCTCGAACTGTTTGCGCCCGCCGCCGGCCAGTTGAGCGGTGTTGACCAGAGCCCCGCCATGCTGGCCATTGCCCGCGCCAACCTTGACCGCGCCGGTCTGGCCCGCGCCCAGTTGCGCCAGTCCGATATTTACGCCCTGCCCTTTGCCAATGATGCTGCCGATCTCGTCACCCTTCATCAGGTGCTGCACTATCTCGATGACCCGCAGCGCGCTGTGGTCGAGGCGGCGCGCATCATCAGGCCCGATGGCCGTCTGCTGGTGGCCGATTTTGCTCCCCATGAACTGGAGGAGCTGCGCACCGACCATGCCCACCGGCGGCTTGGCATTTCGGCTGAGCAGATGAGCCACTGGCTGGCCCGCGCCGGACTGCGGCTGGAAGCCCACCAGGTTTTGCCGCCGCCATGGCTGAAAACCCGGCAGGGACTAACCGTGTCGCTGTGGCTGGCACGGCGGACCGGCGGCACCATGACCGGCGCCCCGCGCCGCGAACGCAAGGCGGTGAAGACATGAACGCAAAATCATCTGACCTCACCGTGTCCTTCGAGTTTTTCCCGCCCAAGGTAGAAGCGGAAGCGGCCTTCTGGACCACCTTGCGCAAGCTGGAGCCCATCGGCCCCGACTTCGTGTCCGTCACCTATGGCGCGGGCGGCACCACCCGCGACCGCACCCTTGCCACAGTGGCGCGCATTGCCGCCGAAACCACCCTGAAGCCCGCCGCCCATCTCACCTGCGTGGCCGCCAGCAAGGATGAGGTGAACGAGGTGATCCGCGCCAACTGGGCGGCCGGTGTGCGCCACATACTGGCCCTGCGCGGCGACCCGCCCGGCGGGGTGGGCGAAAAATTCACCCCCCATCCGCAGGGCTACCGCAACGCCGCCGATCTGGTGCGCGGCATCCGCGACATCGGCGATTTCGAAGTGACCGTCTCGGCCTATCCAGAGCGCCACCCCGATTCCGTTTCCATTGAGGAAGACCTGGCCTTCATGGCCGACAAGGCCGAAAGCGGCGCCACCCGCGCCGTCTCGCAGTTCTTCTTCCACAACAGTTTCTTTTTGCGCCTGCGCGACCGGGTGGCGGCGCGCGGCATCGACATCAACCTGGTGCCCGGCATTCTGCCCATCACCAATTTTGCCCGCGTGTCGGAATTTGCCGGCAAATGCGGCGCCCACATTCCGCCCGATCTGGCCCGCCGCTTCGCCGGACTGGATGCTGAGCCGGAAACACGCAATCTGGTGGCCGCCATGGTGGCCGCCGAACAGGTCCATGCGCTGCGCCGCGAAGGCGTCACCGACTTCCACTTCTACACGCTGAACCGGGCCGATCTGGTCTATGCCATCTGCCGCGTTCTCGGCCTCGGCCTGCCGTCAGAGTAAGTTCACCGCGCCGCAATCATGCCGTTGCGGTGCCACACCGGGGCAATGGCCGGGCGCGCCGCCACGCCGTTATACAGCCGGGCCAGGGGCGCATGCTGCTTCAGCAGGGCCTCCACATCCGGCGCCCAGCCGATGAGCATGGCGGCATAGATGTCGGCCGCCGACAGCCTCTCGCCCAGCAGGAACGGCCCCTCCCCCACCGCGGCCGCCAGCTTGCCGAAGCGCAGGGCGATTTCGGCCCGCGCCTGATCCTCCACCGCCGCCGCCATGTCGGCGCTGCCGGCAAAACGCAGCGGCTGAAACAGACGCAGATCGGCGGAATGGATTTTCGCCGCCAGATTGATCATCCACTCCATGTAGCGCGGCCGATCGGCAGCGCGCAGCGCCGGTGCCAGCCCGTGGGCGGCATAAAGATCAGCCAGATGCAGCAGAATGGCCGCACATTTCGCCATGCGGCTGCCGTCGGGAAATTCCAGCGTGGGAATTTCCACCTCCGGCACATTGCGGTGGCCGGAGGCGGCTATTCTGGCCTCGTCGGTGCGCGGCACATGAACCACCTCATGCGGTGCTTCCACTTCGGCCAGCAAAGCCTCCACCGCCGCCGAGGCCGACCCCGGACGTCCGTACAGGATGAACATGAAACCCTCCTATCGCTGCGCCACGATGAACAGGCGCGGAAAAGCCAGCAGCACCTTGCCGTCGCGCTGCACCGGATAATGCTTGGCCAACCGCACCGTGTAGTCGATGAGAAAGGCCTGCTTTTCGGCTGCATTCAGCGGATCGAGCCAGGGCCTGAGTCCGGTTGACGAAAACAGGTCGACAATGCCCTGTATGCCATTGACCGCATGCATATAGGTGGTGCGCCAGATGTCGAGCCGGGCACAATAGGGCTTCAGCATTTCATAATACTGGCCGGGGCTGAGCAGCGCCTGCCGGAACTCCGACGCATTGTGCAGAAGCGACGCCCACGATCCGTAGAGGGCGGTTTCATGCATCATGCGGTGCGATGGTTCGGCCATGTTGTCCGGCATCTGCACCGCCAGCGCCGCCCCGGTGCGCAACTGGCGCAGCAGCCGCAGCATCTGCCCGGCATGGTCCGGCAGCCACTGGAAGGCAGCGTTGGAAAAAATGAGATCGGCAGTGGCGGGGGCGCGCCAGTCGGTGATGTCGGCCTGTATGAACTCCAGTTGCGGCTGGGCGGCGCGCGCCTCCACCAGCATGGCGGGCGAAGCATCAACCCCGATCACCTCAGCCTCGGGGAAGGCGCGATAGATGAGGGCGGTGGAATTGCCGGGGCCACAGCCCAGATCATAGACCAGCCTGGGCTGCTTCACCGGCACCTGCTGCAACAGGTCGCGCGCCGGGCGGGCGCGCTCGTCGGCGAAGGTCAGATACAGGGCGGGGTTCCAGTCAGCCATCCTGCCGGGAACATAACCTTTTCCGGGATTCGCAAAAGACCCGGCGGAAAAGCGCCGCACCCCATGGACAGACCGAGTCCGCCTGCCCAGACTTGCACCATGGTGAAACTGCATGACAGCTGGCTTGTCCCCCTGAAGGCCGAATTCGACGCCCCCTATATGGCCGCCCTGCGCGAGTTCCTGCTGGCCGAGCGCGAGGCGGGAAAGCGGATTTTTCCCAAGGGGTCGGAATGGTTTCACGCGCTGGATGTGACACCGCTGGATCAGGTGCGGGTGGTGGTCCTCGGTCAGGATCCCTATCACGGCGATGGTCAGGCCCATGGCCTGTGCTTTTCGGTCCGTGACGGTGTGGCCCCGCCGCCCTCCCTCATCAACATCTACAAGGAAATGCAGACCGATCTGGGCCTTGCCCCGCCGCGCCACGGCCATCTGGAACACTGGGCGCGGCAGGGTGTGCTGCTGCTCAATGCCGTGCTGACGGTGGAGGCCCACCGCGCCGCCTCGCACCAAGGCAAGGGCTGGGAGCGCTTCACCGATGCCGTCATCCGGCTGGTGAATGACCAGCCGCGTCCGGTGGTGTTCATTCTCTGGGGCAGCTATGCCCAGAAGAAGGCGGCCTTCGTGGACCGCAGCCGCCATCTGGTCATTGCCTCGCCCCACCCCTCGCCGCTTTCTGCCCATGCCGGCTTCTTCGGCTCCCGGCCCTTCTCCCGCGCCAATGCCTTTCTGATCGAGCACGGCCAGCCGCCCGTTGACTGGAAACTGCCGGAACGGGCGGAAGGCTGAAATGTGACTTGCGCAGCGGGCACCCGCGGGGCATTTGAGGCCCATTAACCATTGTTGCCGCAAGCTCTGGTGGCACCGGGTTTGAGTCATGTTCCGTTCACGACGCCAGAAAAGCCTAGGAGAGAAGCTGCGCGACCACGTCTGGCCGCGCATGGGCCTGGCGCGCCTGTGGCACCTCACCCTGCTTCGCCTGCACCGCATCCGCGTGTCCGACCATCAGATTGCCCTGGGTTTTGCCGCCGGGGCCTTCGTGGCCTTTTCGCCGCTGCTCGGCTTTCACTTCATTCTCGCGGCCCTTATTGCCCTGGTCATTCGCGGCAACGTGCTGGCGGCAGCACTCGGCACCATGGTCGGCAATCCCATCACCCTGCCCTTCCTGTTTCTGGCCGATTACAATCTCGGCGCCACGCTGCTGGGCCGGCCCCGCCTTGGCAATCTGGCCATTGCCGTGCCGGAAGAAGGCGGCGTTTTGCTGCATGAAGGCCCCATGGGCATGGTCCACGCCATGATGAAAGCCCTTGGCCCCTATTTTCTGCCCATGACCATCGGTTCCATTCCACTCGGGCTGATTTCGGCGGTGGTGTCCTACAAGCTGGTGCGCATGGGGCTTCTGAGCCTGCATCATCGCCGCGAACGGCGGCGTCTGGCCCGGCAGAATTCACAGACCCTTTGAAGGGCCGGCCCGCACCACCTTCAGGGCGCCGGGCTTCACCACCACGTGCACCGGATTGTCCAGCACCATCACCTCGCCATCAAGCGAGACAAGAACCCCCTTGCGCGGGCGCCGCAGCATCCGGCTGGGGCGGCGGGTGAGCGTCAGCTCTGTGGTCGCCAGGGTCTCAATGGCTGGATTGTCCGGCACGCGGTCGGCGAGATAGTCGCGCGCCAGCGAAAACAGCGTGGCAAAGCGCAACCCCTCCAGCACATAAACGCCCAGCACCCCGGCATCGAGGCGGGCGGGCAGCGACGGATCGCCCGCGCCGCCCAGCTCATTGTTGGTCACCGCCAGCATGGGGGTTCTGATCTTGCGCGACTTTCCATCGGCGGCCAGCCGCACCCGCACCATCTTGGGCCGCAGCATGAGGGTGACAAAGGCCCGCACCGCCCCCAGCATCTTGGTGAACCGGCTGGAATAGCCGATGCGCTCGCGCAAACGCGCCATGCGTGGTTGCAGGCCAAGCGACAGTTGATGCAGAAACACCCGGCCATTGGCCTCGCCCACATCCACCGCAGCGGGTGTCACCTGGGCATACTGCGCCAGCGCCTCCTCCAGCACGCGTGAAAAGCCCAGGGCGCGGGCAAACAGGTTCATGGTGCCCAGCGGCAGCACGCCCATAACCGTTTCGCTGCCCAGCAGTGCCTGCGCGGCCGCGGCCAGCGTGCCGTCACCACCACCCGCGATGATGACGGATGGGGCATCACGGGCCTTCAGGGCCCGCTCGATTTCGGTGCGAATGTCGCCGTCAAAGAGCTTCACCGTGAGCGGCGCGAACACCGGGGTCAGCGCCTCTTTCACCAGTGTCTGAACGGCCTCGGGCCCGCGCGTGCGCACTGTGCCGGAACCGCGGTTGATGAGCACCAGAGCCGACCGTGAATGCGGCGCGGCCTTGCCCTTCGTCTGTTTTTCTGTGCGCGCCCTGGCCATGTCCCTCTCCCCGGCGTGCGAAACGGCAGAACGGCGGCAAAGTTCCCCAGAGCAGCCTGACTTTTGTCGGTTACGGCAAAAGTCAGAAAGCTGCTCTCCACCATCAGGCAGAGCGGTCGCTCAGACCCAGCACCATGTTCCGCCCTAGCGCTCGAACTTCTTGTATTTCACCCGGTGCGGGTTCACCGCGTCCTCGCCCAGGCGGCGCTTCTTGTCTTCCTCATAGGCCTCGAAGTTGCCCTCGAACCATTCCACATGGCTG
Source organism: uncultured Alphaproteobacteria bacterium (assembly GCA_937873445.1). Classification (GTDB taxonomy): domain Bacteria; phylum Pseudomonadota; class Alphaproteobacteria; order Rhizobiales; family Aestuariivirgaceae; genus Aestuariivirga. The sequence continues at coordinate 23,239 of CALMWF010000007.1, read as the reverse complement.
TCGCCCTCGAAGGCCAGAATATGGGTGGCCAGACGGTCAAGGAACATGCGGTCGTGGGAGATGATGACGGCGCAACCGGCGAAATCCTCCAGCGCCTCTTCCAGCGCCGCCAGCGTTTCGGTGTCGAGGTCGTTGGTCGGCTCGTCAAGCAGCAACACATTGGCGCCGGACTTCAGCATTTTCGCCAGATGCACGCGGTTGCGCTGGCCGCCGGAAAGGCTGCCCACCTTCTGCTGCTGGTCGCCGCCCTTGAAGTTGAACGCCCCCGTATAGGCGCGTGAATTCATCTCGCGCTTGCCGAGATAGATAACATCCGCCCCGCCGGAAATTTCCTGCCACACGGTCTTGTCCGGGTCCAGCGCATCGCGGCTCTGGTCGACATAGCCAAGCTTCACGCTGTCGCCCACGCGGATGGTGCCGCTGTCCGGCGTCTCCTGCCCGGTGATCATGCGGAACAGCGTGGTCTTGCCCGCGCCATTGGGGCCGATAATGCCGACAATGCCGCCCGGCGGCAGCTTGAAGGACAGGTTTTCGATGAGCAGCCGGTCGCCATAGGCCTTGTTCAGCCCGTCCACCTCGATCACCACGCTGCCCAGGCGCTCGCCCGGCGGAATGATGATCTGCGCGGTCGACGACTTGGTGCGCTCCTCGTTGATCTTGAGCAGCTCGTCATAGGCCTTGAGACGGGCCTTGCTCTTGGCCTGGCGGGCCTGCGGGCTGCGCCCGATCCATTCCTGCTCGCGCTCCAAAACCTTCTGGCGGGCGGCGTCCTCGCGCGCCTCCTGGGCAAAGCGCTTGGCCTTCTGGCCGAGATAGGCGGAATAATTGCCCTCATAGGGAATGCCACGGCCGCGGTCGAGTTCAAGGATCCAGCCCGTCACATTGTCGAGGAAGTAGCGGTCATGGGTGACGATGAGAATGGCGCCCGGATAATCGCGCAGGTGATGCTCCAGCCAGGCAACGCTTTCGGCGTCGAGATGGTTGGTCGGTTCGTCGAGCAGAATGAGATCGGGCTTCGACAGCAAAAGCCGTGTCAGCGCCACGCGGCGCTTTTCACCACCCGACAGCTTATCCACCGCCGCATCGCCCGGCGGACAGCGCAGCGCATCCATGGCCTGCTCCACCTGGCTTTCCAGATCCCACAGGTTCTGCGCGTCGATCACGTCCTGCAGCTTGGCCGCCTTCTCGGCGTTCTCGTCGCTGTAATCGGCCATCAGCGCATTGTATTCGTCGAGAATGGCCTTCTTCTCGGCCACCCCCTCCATCACATTGCCCATCACGTCCTTGCCGGGATCAAGGTGCGGCTCCTGCTCCAGGTAGCCCACCGTGGCGCCCTCGGCCACCCAGGCTTCGCCGGTGAATTCCTTGTCCAGCCCCGCCATGATGCGCAGCAGCGTGGATTTGCCCGAGCCGTTGGGACCGAGCACGCCGATCTTGGCGTCCGGGTAGAAGGACAGGTGGATGTTGTCGAGAACCTTCTTGCCCCCGGCGTAGGTCTTGGACAGACCCTGCATGTGATAAATGAACTGGCGCGCCATGGCGGCTCAAACCCTCGCAATGGTGATGAATGTGGCGCGCTTGTAACGGAGCGGGAGTGAAAGGGCAACGGTTCAGCCGTGGCCCCGCCCCTCCCCCGGTTCGGGCGTGCGCGCGGCTTCCAGATTGAGTTTCTTCTGATAGCGCCCCTGAAGAATATCGACGATCACCAGCGCGCCCACCACGAAATAGAAGGTGGTCTTGGACATGGCCTCCACCGGATAGCCGAAGAAGCTGATGTGGGCGAGGTGGCCGCCCTCGGTGAACAGCATGACGCCCACCAGCAGCAGGATGAACAGCCCCAGCACCTCATAGAGCCGGTTCTTTTGCAGAAACGCCGCCACCTGCTCGGCCAGCATGACCATGAGCAGACCGGACAGAACGATGGCGATCGACATGACCAGGAAATGCTTGGTCAACGCCACGGCAGAAAGCACCGTGTCGAAGGAGAACACAATGTTCATCACCAGGATCCAGAAAATCGCCGACCCCACCGTGCGCGTTGCCACCGGGGCACCTTCGCCGCCCTTGCCCAGATCGTCCACCGCCAGCATGTGGAAGATCTCCTTCATCGCCGTGTGGATGAGGAACAGGCCACCCGCCAGAACAATCAGGCTGTGGCCGTTGAAGTCACCATGGAAGAAGGACGTGTCGAGCTTGAACCACGATGCCTGGAACAGTTCGATGAGTTTCAGCACCACGAACAGCAGCACAATGCGCAAGCCAATGGCGAGAATGATGCCCCAGCGCCTGACCCAGGCCTGCTTTTCCGGCGCCACCCGCTTTGCCTCAATGGAAATATAAAGCAGGTTGTCAAAGCCCAGCACTGTTTCCAGAGCGGTCAGGATCATCAAGGTCATGAGATTTTCGACCGTGAACAGGCTGGCAAACAGATCGGCCATGGTAAGTCCTCAAGCGATTCCCTGCGGGCCATATTAGCCGTTCTTCATGAGGGGCACAGGGGGCACGAACCGAACTTCCGGCTGCCCGGCGCCAGACTCAGCCAGACCCGCCGGGGCGGGCCATGGCATAGTGAACTTCACCCTGCTCACCGCCCGGAATAGCTTCCGCCCAATCCACCGCAACCGTGCGCACCAGCCGCAGGCCTGCCTTTTCCAGTACCCGGCGTGAGGCCCCATGCGCGGCCATGGTGCATGCAACAACCGTGTCATAGCGGCCGCTGCTGAAACCCCAGTGGATCAGTGCGCGTGCTCCTTCTGAGGCCAGCCCCCTGCCCCACGCCGCCCGGCGCAGCCGGTAGCCGAGTTCGGCCTCCCGGTTGCCATTCGGCCACAGGCAGAACCAGCCGATGAACCCCCCGCCCACCGTGCTGCGCGCCGTCCAGACGTGTTCCTCCCTGCCGCGGGGCATGAGAAACAGTGAATCCGGGTCACCCTCCACCTCGTCAACAGCATGACCACCGTTGAGAAAGCGCATCACCGCCGGATCGCGTTCCAGATCCATGAAATCATCACGATCATCCGGGCTGCACGGCCGCAGGGTCAGGTTTTTCGTCTGCAATACGGTCACTGCTGAAGCGCCTCCAGACCCGGATGACATCCAAGATCACCAGCCCTTGATAGCAGACGGTTCAGGCAACGGCACGGCGAAAACAGACGCGCCCCAACCCAAATGGGCCGGGGCGCGAAGGGAGGGAGCGGGTGGTGCTGCAGCGTACCCCGCCCGGCCTCGGTCTGTCCTATGAGTTAAGCGCGCTTTCGATGATTTTTTCCAGTTCTTCCCTGCGATAGGGTTTCATGATGATGAAGCCTTCCTTGAACCGCGGCTCATCCTGATGAACGATGGCGCCCTTGGGATAGCCGGTGGTGTGGACGATCTTCAGACCGGGCCGCATGCCCGCGGCGGCCTGGGCCAGGTCGAAACCGTTCATGCCGCCCGGCATGACCACGTCCGAGAACATCAGGTCGATGTCGGGCATTTCCTGAAGCTTGGCCAGCGCCTCGAAACCGTCGCCGGCCTCAACCAGCTCATAGCCGAAATCCTCAAGGAAACCGCAGGCCACGGCACGCACGGCCTCCTGGTCTTCCACCACAAGAATCTTGGCCTTGGCCTTTGGCTTGGCGGCGGGCTGGTCGGTCACGGACTGCGGCTTCACCGCCACCGGCACCGGTGCTGCATTGTCCACCGTCAGCATTTCCGCCGGTGACAGGCGGCGCGGCAGATACATCTTGAAGGCGGTGCCGTGGCCCAGCTCGGAATAGACATTGATGTGGCCGCCGGACTGCTTGATGAAGCCATAGACCATGGACAGGCCAAGACCGGAGCCCTTGCCCGCGCCCTTGGTGGTGAAGAAGGGCTGGAACACCTTTTCCAGAAGTTCCTGCGACATGCCAACACCCGTGTCGGTCACCGCCACCATCACATAATGGCCGGGCGTGACCTCCGGGTGTTTCTCGGCATAGGCTTCGTCGAGATAGGCCGGCTGCGTCTCGATGGTCAGCTTGCCGCCATTGCCCATGGCGTCGCGCGCATTGATGGCGAGATTGAGAATGGACGATTCCAGCTGCGAGGGATCGATGGTGACCCGGGGTTCTCCCTCCATCAGGTGAACCTTGAGTTCCATGTTCTCGCCCAGGGTGCGCGCAATCAGCGCCTCCATGCCGTGCACCAGCTCGTTGACCACCACCTCGCGCGGTTCCAGTTCCTGCTTGCGCGCAAAAGCCAGCAGCTGGCGGGTCAGCTCGGAGCCCTTGCGGGCGGCGTCGGCCGCCTCGGCCAGGCGCCGGATGGCCTTTTCATCAGCCACGATCTTGCCGTCCAGCAGTTGCAGGTTGCCGATGATGATGGTGAGGAGATTGTTGAAGTCATGGGCCAGGCCGCCGGTCAGCTGGCCGATGGCTTCCATCTTCTGGGCCTTCTGCAGACGCTGGCTCACCTGGTGGTGCTCACTCATGTCCACCACCTGCACGGTGAGCTGTTCGGTGTCGCCCTGCTCATTGCGGTTGAGGCAGATGGACACATTGCCATAAACCGGTGCGGCCTCGCCGCTGACAAAGCGCAGTTCCTGCTTGAACAGGCTGGTCTCGCCCGACAGCAGCTTGCGCACCCCGTTCAAATAGGCCGTGCGGTCATCCTTGTGCAGCATCTCGTCGAAGGCAAAGGTGGCGGTTTCCAGATCCGGCCGGCCGGTGAAGTCCTTGAGCGCGCTGTTGGCCGCTTCAATGAGGCCGGTGGGCGTGACAATGGCCATGCCATGGGCCGCCGCCATGAAGGCGCTGCGGAAGCGCAGGTCGGTGCGGCCATTGGCCATTTCGGCCAGCTTGCGCTGGGTCACGTCCTGCAAATGGCAGATCGACCGCTCAATGCGGCCCTTGTCGGAACGCTGTGCCATCATGGTCAGCAGCACCTGGGCCAGTGACCCATCCTGCCGCTGCACGAACAATTCTTCATTATAGCAGGCGCCGGTGGCCAGATATTTCGGATAGATCTGAGTGACCAGCTGGGTGCGTGACTGCGGCGCCAGATATTCATTGAACGAATGGCCGAGCACATCCTTGGCCTCATAGCCAAGCACATCGCACCAGTTCTTGTTGACCGACACCAGCCGCCCCGAACTGTCCATGACATGCAGCATGACCGGCAGGTTGAACAGGATCTGGTCGTGCAGGCGGCTCGGAAGGTCCGGCAGAAACGGGCTCACCGTGTCACGCTGCAATTCCGGACGTTCAATCTTCCATCCGGCAGCGCGTGGGCCAAGCTCTTCCCAGCCGGTGAAGGCGGGAGCGGCAGAAGTGGCGGAGATGGTCATCAGGCAGGCCTTTTCGACAAACTTAAGCGCTTTTTTCAATCAGCCTGCAGACTATGTTAAGCGGCGTTAATGGAGTCTTTCTGCTGTTCCTAAAACACCTTTGGCTTTGTCAATCTTCTGCAACCACTCACTTCTTGGTAAATGATGTTTGAATCCGCACGCATCATTTTCCTCCGCCCCACGCCATTCAGCCGCCAGCCTTAACAATTGGCATACTGCAACCCGGATCAATCATTCGGAAACCAGAGTTGCGAAGAAACCCGCCCTGGCCAGGCATTAATTATAATTTCACCGATCAGGTTAAGCCCTCCGCACCATCTGGCGGATTAGGAGTTGCATTGGATTGTGACTTCCGGCTCTACGCCGCAACAGGGAATTCAACCGATGCCCACACAGAATGGCACCACATTTGACGACATCATCACCGGCGGCCCCGGCAGCGACACCCTTAACGGCGGCGCGGGCAACGATACGCTTTACGGCATGGGCGGCTCCGACATTCTCAATGGCGACTCCGGCAATGACACGCTGGTGGGCGGCACCGGCAACGACACCCTGCGGGGCGGTGAAGGCGACGACACGCTCATCGGCAGCACGGGCAGCGACAGCATGGATGGCGGCCCCGGCACCGACACGGTGAGCTACGCGGACGCCACCGGCCCGGTGGACATGGCCTTTGCCACCACGGATATTAATGGCATTGGCGGCCTCTATTATGTGCTGCGCTCGCCGGGCGGCTATTATGGTGATGCCAACGGCGACACCTTTGCCAACATTGAAACCGTCATCACCTCTGCCTATGGCGATTACGTGGGCGGCGGGGCCGCGCCCATGACCTTCTGGCTCGGGGCCGGCAACGACGTGTTTGACACCAACCCTGCCTATGCCGTGGCAGATACGGTCTATGGCGAAGCGGGCAATGACACGGTCTGGCTTGGAAGCGGCGACGATAGTGTCGACGGCGGTGCCGGCAATGACACCCTCTATGGCGAGGCCGGCAATGACCTTCTGACGGGCGGCGCGGGTGCTGACCGTCTCGATGGCGGCGACGGCCAGGACACCGCCGCCTATGCGGCTTCGGCGGCAGCCGTCACTGTGAACCTGGCCACCGCCACCGCCAGCGGCGGCGATGCCACGGGCGACACGCTCATTTCCATCGAAAATGCCACCGGTTCGGCCTTCAATGACACGCTCACCGGCTCGGCCGCCGCCAACGTCCTCATCGGCCTGGCGGGTGATGACCTTCTGACCGGCGGCGCGGGTGCTGACCGCCTTGATGGCGGCGATGGCGTGGACACCGCCAGTTACACCGCCTCGTCTGCGGCGGTCAGCGTGAACCTTGCCACGGGCACGGGCACGGGCGGCGACGCTGCGGGCGACACGCTGGTGGCGGTCGAAAACCTCACCGGCTCGGCCTTCAATGACACACTCACCGGCTCTGCCGCCGCCAACGTCCTTCTGGGTCTGGCGGGTGACGACACGCTGCAGGGTGGCGCGGGCGCTGACACGCTGAACGGCGGCGATGGCCTGGATACGGCCTCCTATGCCGCCTCCTCCGCTGCGGTCACCGTTGATCTGGCCACCGCCACGGCAACCGGCGGCGACGCCACCGGCGACACGCTCATTGCCATCGAAAACGTCATCGGCTCGGCCTTCAATGACACGCTCACCGGTTCGGCTGCTGACAACGTCCTTATGGGCCTGGCGGGTGACGATACCTTCTACGGCAGCCTCGGCGCCGATGTGATGAACGGCGGCGACGGTGTTGACACGCTCGTCTTCTCCGCCTCCACGGCGGCTGTCACCGTCAATCTCATGTCCGGCAATGGCGTGGGCGGCCTGGCCGACGGCGACAGCTTCAGCAATATCGAAAACGTCACCGGCTCTGCCTATGACGATGTGATCACCGGCGGCGATGGCGCCAACGTCCTCCTCGGCCTTGGCGGCGACGACGCACTGCAGGGCGGCGCGGGTGATGACACGCTGGATGGCGGCACGGGCGATGACCGCTTCTATGGCGGTCTCGGTGCGGATACGCTGATCGGCGGCGCCGGTGTTGATACCGCGGACTACCGCTACTCGCGCGATGGCGTGGAGGTGAGCCTTTCCACCGGTACCGGCACGGCGGGCGAAGCCCTGGGCGATACGCTCACCGGCATCGAGAACCTGACCGGCTCCAACTTTGACGACACGCTCATCGGTGATGCGGGCAACAACCGCCTGGTGGGCCTGCAGGGTTCCGACCACATGTATGGCGGCGCTGGCAACGACACCTTCGACACCGGCGGCGGCTATGACTATGTCGATGGCGGCGCGGGTGTTGACACCGTCACCTATGACGACAGCTGGGGCCTCGTCGTGGTGAACCTGGCCACCGGCAGGGGGTCGGGTGCTGAAGCCGCCAACGATGTCTATGTCAATGTCGAGAACGTCACCGGCTCGGCCTTTGATGACCAGATCAGCGGCGATGCCAATGTCAACCGCCTCGTCGGCCTCGACGGCAACGACACGCTTTCGGGCGGTGCCGGCAACGACGTGCTGGTGGGCGGCAACGGCGCCGACACGCTGATCGGCGGCGACGGCGATGCCGATGCGGCCGACTATCAGGCGGCAACGGCGGGCGTCATCGTCAATCTCGTCACCGGCGGCACCGGCGGCGAAGCGGCGGGCGACACCTATTCCGGCGTCGAATATGTCTGGGGTTCTGCCTTCAACGACATCATCACCGGCGATGCCGCCATCAACCGCCTGACCGGCGGGGCGGGCAATGACGTGCTCGATGGCGCGGGCGGCAACGACTACCTCCTCGGCGAGGCGGGCAATGACCTGCTCACCGGCGGCGCGGGGGCTGATGTCTTTGTCTTCACCGCCGGACTGGGTCAGGACACCCTCACCGATTTCTGGGCCGGTGCCGGACGCACCGACCGGGTCTGGCTCACAGGCCTTGGCGTCAGTGATTTTGCCGGCGTGCAGTCGCACCTCACCGACACGGCCCAGGGCGCGGTTCTGGCCTTCGCCTCCGGCGATACCATCACCTTCGCCGGGGTGAGCGCTGCCAGCCTGGTGGCCGACGATTTCATCTTCTCGTAAGCGGAAAGGCGCGCTGCCAGCGCCTGACTGGAACGAGGGGGAGCCGGGGCGAAAGCCTCGGCTCTTTTCTTTTATATCAATGCGTTAGAGAAAATACCGGAATCGCTTTGTGAGGCCCGCTTCAGCCCCGCAGGCGGTCCATATTGGCCTTGATTTCAGCCAGTGAGCCGTCCACCCCGGCGGTTTCGGCCCTGAGCTTCATGACCTGAATGCGCGCCGCAATCAGCGTTCCGGCAAATTCCGGATTGCGCACCCCGCGCAGCGCCGCCACCAGCCGCTCCGCCTCCGCCGTGGCAGTTTCCAGCTTGCTGCGGGAATCGGCCAGCCCCGCCATGGCCCGTTCATGGGCATGGCGCAGCACGGCGATCTGCCACAGCGCGCCCCCCTCCTCCTCGCGCAGCGAGGCAATCTTGGCTTCGCTGGCGCGCCGCTCATGCTCGAAACGCGACGGGTTGAGGGCCCCCAGTTTCATGGAAAAACTGACCTTGCCGCTGAAGGAGTCATTGGTGACATCGAGGCCATCGGCCACGCTGCCCTGGTTCCAGCCCGCATGCAGCGACACATCCATGGCATCCGCCGTGCGCATCCGGCTGTTGAGGGCATCCATGTCCCGTTCCGCGGCAATGAGATCAAGCCCCAGACGGCGCACGTCACCCGTCGGCCCCGCTTCATCCGTCAGCCGGCGGTCGGCCTGGGAGCGCGCGGCATTGGCCTCCGCCGCCAGCTGATCCACCATCACCGAAAGCTGGGTGGCCTTTTCCTTGTTGATGGCGCCCGCCGCCAGTTGCCGGCGGATCTCGGCCTTGAGGCCGGACATGGCCTGACGCTCGCGCAAAATGGCATCGGCCTTGGCGCGATAGCCCGCAGCGGTCAGTCCCTGCGGCGCCAGAAAGGCGATTTTCTGCAGGCCCATTTCAGCGGCATAGCGGCGGCACTTCACCTGTGCTGCCTCCTCCACCAGATTGGCCTTGTGCAGGCTGGACAGGCTGAGCGCCAGTCCAACACTGGCATCACCCGAGTCATTGACGCTGCCCGACACCGACGGCGACCGCAGCACCGTGGCCTCAGCCGCGGAATCTTCCTTCAGATATTCGCACCAGCGCGAACTGGCGGGCGTCACATCACGCGCCGGAATGATCTGCACCGGCTGGCTGATGGGTGGCTGGCCGGTGTGCGCCGCCGTCACCGGCACCTTGGCCAGGCCGGAAGCCTTGGCCGGTGCCGGTTCCGCCATGCCCGGCGGAACCGCAAGCGCGTTGCTTGCCGGGCCTTGCGGCTGGCGCTGCATGAACCCCGGCATCCGGCCGCAGCCGCTCAGTGCCAGTGCCGCGGCCACCACCACCGTCACGCCAAGGCGCGACAGGCTAGAAGAACAGCGGAGAGCGTTTCGCATGAATGATCTCCCGGGTGGCCGCCTCCGGATTGGCGAGGTGGGCCTCCACGAATTGTCCGCGCAGCGGCTTGCCGAAGAAGGGATGCACCGCCGTTGACTCGCCCGGAATGGCTTCGCCCACGGTGCCTGCCCTGCCGCACCACAGAATGGTGAGGCGGCACGACACCAGCCGCGTGCCCGGCTTGAAGTTCTTCTCGTTGCCATAGGGCACGAACAACACATCGACCCGGCCATTGATGGCGCGGCCCAGCGGGGTTGCCTGCAGGGCGGCAATCTGCGCCTCCAGATCGGTCTTGCTCTGGCTCAGGATTTCGCGGCGGTGGCGGGCCGAGTCCATCTGCGTCTTGCTTTGCTCAAAGGCCGAACGCGCATCCACCGCCTGTTTGGTGAGCAGCATGAGATCGGCCGAGGCCGCGGTAATGGTGCTCATCTGCCCCGCCTGAAGCTGATCACGCAGCGACACCAGCATGTCATGGATGGCCCCTTCATTGGCGGCCTGTGTTTCCAGTTCGGCAATCTCGCCTTCCACGGCCGACACGCGCTGGGCCGCCTCCAGCAGGCCCAGCGTGCCCGCCTCGAAGGTCGATTTGTCGATGAGCCGCTGACTGTAAAGCCGGCCCAGATCATCGGCCATGCCGCCGGATTTGAGTTGCCGGGCAAAGCCGTCGCGCACCTTCTTCAGGCGGGCAATCTGGTTGCCGGTGGTCCTGGCCTGGCGCTCGCGCGCCTCCAGTTCCTTGCTCACCGTGCCGGTGGCATAGCTCACCAGAATCTTGGCATCCGCATGGGCGCGGCTGGCCTTGTCTTCCTCAAGCTGCGCTTCCGACAGGCGCTGGCTCACCAGATTGAGGTTGAATTTGAGATCGCCCAGTTCGCGTTCGGCGCGCGCCACCATTTCATGGCCGCGGCTCAGGGTGACCGGGGCGGCCCAGCCCGACGACAGAAGAAAATAGCCGATCATCAGCCCATAGAAGGCAAAGGCCGAAAACAGCGCCGCCAGCAACAGGAAGGCGCCGCGCTTGTAGAGGTTGGACACCAGCGTCATGCCCGCCGCCGACAGCCGCGACACCCGCGCCGGCGTGTCGGATGTGGCCGGGCCATCACGGCGCGGCGGCCGCAGCGACAGCCGGGCAGCGGCGGGCTTCACGGCAAAGCCGCTGGCCCGCAGCAACTGGCCTGGCTGCACCGGCACGGTAATGACCTGGGCCACACCTGAAAGCCGCAGGAAACTGCTCACCTGCTCGGGCCGGGCCAGCACCACAACCCGCATGGGTGCACTAACCGTGGCCGCCAGCGGCAGCAGCAGCCGCAGCGCATTGTCCCCCTCGCGCTGGTCAAGCACAATGAGATCGAAGGGCCTGGCCCGCAGCGCCGTCAGCGCCTCGGCCACCTGGCGGCAATAGTGGAACTCAGCCTCGCCGATGTGGCCATTGTAGATGTGCTGGATTTCATCGGCATGCTGGCCGACATAAAGCACCGCACGCACCGGCACAGAGCGGGCAAGCGGCGCCTTGGCGGAGGGATGGTTCATGTCCCCCCTCCCGGTGCTGCCGCCTTCTGGGCCGCCGCCACCTTGTTATGACCGCGCGTTTCCCAGCTTGTGGTGCCGAGGGTGGCAATGGCCAGCGGCGTCATGGTGATGTACATGACCGGAAAAACGAAGGCCATGGCCAGAAACCACACGCCCGAGGTTTGCGCCATCTTCGGCAGGCGGTGCTTGTTCAGCTCATAGGCCATGGCAAAGACCGACACCAGCAGCGCATGTTCCAGCATCGGAACGACGAAGCCGAGCCGCATGATCTGGCTGACCAGAAACAGCGGATAGAAGAACAGCAGCAGCGCAATCGCCATGTAATGCACCAGAACCATGGGATGAAACTGGTTCAGGTGCGGAATGGCCGTCAGAAAATCCACGGTGTTGGAGCGGCGCCAGCGCAGCTGCTGGCTCAGATAGTGATTGAGCGTGGCGGGCGCCTTGGTATAGCAGCGGGCCGTGAAGCACAGGCGGGTGCGGAAGCCGTGTTCCACCAGCTTGCGGGTGAGAAACCGGTCCTCGCCGTATTTGACTTCATCGCCGAGGAAGGTGCGCTTCTCCAGATCACCGTCCACCGCCACCAAGGCCGCGCGCCGGTAGAGGGTAAGGCAGCCCGACAGGCACATGACATGGCTGAAGGCGTTTTCGAGATTTTTCAGAAACTGATAGCCGATCCAGTATTTCACCGCCTGCATGCGGGTGAGCCAGTTGACATCGGCATTGGACACAAACACGCAGCCGCCCACCGCATCCGATCCTGATGTGATGAGATGGCGCACCAGATTGCGCAGCGCCTGCTTTTCCACCACCACATCGGAATCAACCGACAGGATGAGGTCGGAGCGGTCGCGCAGCACGGCATTCTTGATGCCCAGGCGCTTGCCCATGTTGACCGGGTTCTGCTCCACCCGCATCCACGGAAATTTGGCCTCCACCGCCATGAGATGGCGGAAGGTATCATCGGTGGAGCGGTCGTCGACGAAGCAGACGCTCAGCCGGTCGCGCGGATAATCAAGGCTGGCAAAGCTCTCGGCCGTCCTGACGATGGACGGGCCTTCATTGAAGACCGGAACAATGATGGCCACACTGGGCCACACCCTCGGGTCCTGGTCGTGCGCAGGCGTGGTCCGCCGGTCGGCAAGGCGCAGGGCCGACCCGAACACATAGCGATTGGTGAACACCACCAACACAAGAATGGCAAACAGCCATTCGATCGCTACCAACGCAAGCATACACACTCACCGTCTCCGGAAACACACTCCGGCACCTTTAACCTATTAACCGTGAATGCTTGCGATGGGGTTAAAATCCCCTAGTCGGGTTTGTGACGCTTGCTGACCGCCCATAAACCAGCTCTTAACTGTGGGGGGATTTTCCCCCAGGCCTTAACCATCCCTGCACAACTTCAGCGCCTAGATGGTTGCATAACAACAAGCAGCTTGGGGCCATTTTACCATGCAGATTCAGAAGTTGTCCGCGGAAGAGCCGGTCCGGGGCGCCACCTCTCATGTTCGTCTGATCACCAAACAGCCCGCCGCCCTGCCGGATCCGGCCACCGCCCGTGTTGCCATCATCGGCCTGGGCTATGTCGGGCTGCCGCTGGTGCTTGGCTTTGCCAGGGGCTCGCATGCCATTGGCTTTGACATCAATGAAAAGAAGGTTGCCGAACTGCGCAGCGGCGTGGATTTCACCGGCGAGGTCTCGGGCGAGGACCTGCGCGCGGCCGACGCCTCCTACACCACCGACCCCGCCGCCATGAAGGACGCCGACGTCATCATTGTCTGCGTGCCAACCCCGGTCGACAGCCACAATCATCCCGACTACTCGCCGCTCATTGCCGCTTCCAGGTCCATCGGCCAGAATCTCAAGCGCGGCGCCGTGGTGATTTTCGAATCGACCGTTGATCCCGGCACCACCGAGGAACGCTGCCAGCCGGTTATCGAGCATCATTCCGGCATGAAGGAAGGCGTCGATTTCTACCTCGGCTATTCGCCGGAGCGCATCAACCCCGCCGACCCCACCCGCAAGCTGCCGGACATCAAGAAGATCGTGTCGGGCTCCACCCCCGTGGTCGCCGATTTCGTTGAGGCCCTCTATGCCCGCGTCATCAAGGCCGGTCTGTTCAAGGCCGCCTCCATCAAGGTGGCGGAAGCCGCCAAGATTCTGGAAAACACCCAGCGCGACGTGAACATTGCGCTGATGAACCAGATGATGGCCCTGTTCGACAAGATGGGCCTGCGCGCCTCCGATGTCATCGCCGCCGCCGGCTCGAAGTGGAATTTCCACCACTATCGCCCCGGTCTGGTGGGTGGCCACTGCATCGCCGTTGACCCCTATTATCTGGTGGACGCCGGCCGCCGCCATGGCCTTGCCATGGAACTGGTTTCTGCCGCCCGCCAGGTCAATGAGCACACCGCCCTGTTCCTGGTGGAAAAGGTGGAGCAGCTGGCCGGGCCGCGCCGCCATGGCCTGCACGGCATGAAGGTTCTGGTGCTCGGCCGCGCCTTCAAGGAAGACTGCCCCGACACCCGCAACTCCAAGGCCTTCCCCATGATGGATGCCCTGTGGACGCGCGGCGCTGATGTGTTCAACTTCGATCCCGTGGCCTTCGACGATCACTTCGAAGGCGGCCGCGGCGTGAAGCTGATCGACGATCCCGCCGCCGAAGGCCCCTATGACGCCATCATCATCACCCTCGGTCACACCGTGTTCCGCCAGCAGCTCGATGCCGAAACCCTGAAGGGGCTGGCCAAAAAGGGGGCCCCCCTCATCGACATGCGCGGCAATTTTGAATGCCCCGAAGTGCATGACTGGTTCCGCTACTGGCGGCCCTGAGCCCGCCCAGAATTCGGGACGGCGACAGGAACCCGGCCTTCTGGCCGGGTTTTCCTTTGCTGGAGGGGCTGCGGCAATCGCTGCATGGCGCATCACCCCGCCGGGGCGCTATATATAAGCTGATGCTGATATTCAGGACCGCGCCATGACTGACACTTCTGCCAAAAGCCTAGCCCATCTGCCCCTCCCCCTCTTTGCTGCGCCCATGGGCCTGGGCGGCCTGGGTCTGGCCTGGCGCGAAGCCGCCATGCTGCTGGGGGCGCCGCGCCTTGTCGGCGAAGTCATTCTGGCGCTGGCCGCCATGGTCTGGCTGGTGGTGGCGAGCCTTCATCTGCTCCGCCTGTTCCGCCACCCCGAGGCCCTCAAGGGCGACCTCAGACATCCCGTGCGCGCCGCCTTTGCCGGCGCCATCACCATCGGCATGATGCTGCTGGCCGCTGCCGCCCTGCCCTATGCCCCGGTGGCTGCCAACTGGCTGTGGCTGGTGGCGGTGGTGGTTCATCTCGTCATCGGTGTGTGGACGGTGCGCGGCCTCATCAACGCCCCGCGCGAGGCTGCCACCCTCACCCCGCCGCTGCTCATTCCGCTGGTGGGCAATATTCTGGCCCCCGTCATCGGCGCCAAGCTGGGCTGGCTGGCGCTGTCCTGGATGCTGTTCGGCATCGGTGCCCTGCTGTGGATGATGATCCAGCCCATTCTGCTGTGGCGCATCGTGGTGGGGCCGCCCCTGCCGGAGCGTCTGCGGCCAACACTCGTCATTCTGCTTGCCCCGCCTGCCGTGGGGTCAGTGGCGCTCACCAATCTCATGGGCGGCAGCAACCCCGCCTCGCTGATCATTTTCGGCCTGGCGGTTTTTGTGGCGATGGTGCTGGTCAGCCTTGTGAAGGCTTTTGCCAAAGTGCCCTATGCCGTCAGCTGGTGGGCCTATACCTTCCCCAGTGCCGCCTTTGCCATCGCCTGCTTCAAGGCCGCCCATGATCTGGGCGCCGCGTGGATGGCGCCGCTGCTGTGGCTGGTGCTGCTGGCCGCCACCGCCATCATCACAGTGGTTTCCCTGTGCACGCTCCGCGCCGCCGCCCGGGGCCATTTGCTGCAGCCGGAATAAGGGGTGTAGCGGCCATGCCCCCTGGTGGGCCCGCCAGGACTCGAACCTGGAACCAGACGGTTATGAGCCGTCAGCTCTAACCATTGAGCTACGGGCCCCCCAAGGACGGTTGCGATGGCTACAGCATTTTGTTCAGCCATGCTATAGGGCGGCATGGCAAAAGCTCTTACCCCCGAAACCGCCGTCCAGCGTCTTGAGCAGCTTTTCGATGCGGCCACCACCGCCCTGCGCGAGGCCCTGGACCGATACATTGACCAGCGCACGCCGCCCACCGCCGGAGAACGCCGGAACTTCTGCTACCCGCGCCTCACCCTCACCTATCCCGCGGGCGGGACCATGCCCACCCTGTCGCGCGCCTATGCCAAGTTTCAGGGCCCGGGCCACTATGTCACCACCATCACCCAGCCCGGCCACTTCCGCGCCTATCTCATCGAAATGATGACCCATCTGGTGCGTGACTACGCGGCCACCATCACCGTTGACGTCTCGGACGAGGAAATCCCCTATCCCTATGTGGTGGACGGCGGCGACGATCTGGGCAAGGGCGGGGTCAGCGCCGCCGAACTGGCGCTGCATTTTCCCGTGCCGCTGCTGGCCCGGGTGGGCGACGAGGTGGCCGACGGTCGCTGGGACCGGCAGCCGGACGACCCCCACCCGCTCGCCCTGTTTGACGCTGTGCGCACCGACTATTCGCTGAAACGCCTGCAGCATTACACCGGCACCCACTGGCAGTTCGTCCAGCCCTGGGTTCTGCTCACCAATTACCACCGCTATGTCGACCAGTTCATTGCCTGGGGCATGGACCGGCTGGCCGAGGACGGACCCTATGAAGCGCTGCACCTGCCCGGCGGGGCCACCATCACCCGCGGCATGGAGCGCGCCGCCGCGGAAGCCGTGGTGGCCGCCTCGCCCTGGCACCGCTTTCAGATGCCGGCCTATCACCTGGCGCGCGGTGACGGCGGCGAGGGCCTCACCCTCGTCAACATCGGCGTCGGCCCCTCCAATGCCAAGAACATGACCGACCATCTGGCGGTGCTGCGGCCCCATTGCTGGCTGATGATCGGCCACTGCGGCGGCCTGCGCCAGACCCAGCGCATCGGCGACTATGTGCTGGCCCATGCCTATCTGCGTCAGGACCACATTCTCGACAAGCTGCTGCCGCCGGAGATTCCCATTCCCGCCCTGGCCGAAGTGCAGGTGGCACTGCAGGCCGCCGCCGCCGAGGTGACGGGCGAAACCGGGGCCGCGCTGAAATCCCGCCTGCGCACCGGCACGGTCATGACCAATGACGACCGCAACTGGGAACTGCGCTGGACGCCGGAGAGAAAGCAGATCAACCTGTCCCGCGCCATTGCGGTGGACATGGAATCCGGCACCATCGCCGCCCAGGGCTATCGCCTGCGCGTGCCCTATGGCACGCTGCTGTGCGTCTCCGACAAGCCGCTGCACGGTGAAATCAAGCTGCCGGGGGCTGCCAATGTCTTTTATGACCGGGCGGTGGGCGAGCATCTGCTCATCGGCATCGCCGCCATCGAAAAGCTGAAGGAGAACCGGGCCGGCCTGCATTCGCGCAAGCTGCGCAGCTTCGACGAGCCGCCCTTCCGCTGATAACCGCAAGCCGTCATGGTCCAGCCGCAATCATCCCGCAACAAGCGCCCCATCATGAACTGGAGCCTCCCATGTTTCGTCTTATGACTGCCGCCTTCCTTGCCACGGCCCTCTCAACCGCAGCTTTTTCCGCAGAGCCAACCCCCATGAATCGCACCATCACCATTTCCGGCCACGGCGAAGCCCGCGTCGTTCCCGACATTGCCGACATTTCGCTGGGCGTGTCTGCCAATGCCCCCACGGCGCGCGAGGCACTGACCGCCAACACCGCTGCCATGAACGCGTTGATGGACACCATCACCAAGGCGGGCATTGCCGCCAAGGACGTGCAGACCAACAATTTCTCGGTCAATCCGCACATGGAATATGACCCGCAGAACCAGCAGCCGCCGCGCATCACCGGTTATGACGTGAGCAATGCCGTCACCGTCACGGTGCGCGATGTGGCCGCCCTGGGGCCGCTGCTCGATGCCGCTGTGTCCGCCGGATCAAACCAGATCAACAGCATTTCCTTCCGCTCGTCCAAGGCCGATGAGGTGATGGATGAAGCCCGCAAGGAAGCCGTGAAGGACGCCCAGCGAAAGGCTGCCCTTTACACAACGGCCGCCGGTGTGAGCCTCGGCAACATCCTGTCCATGAGCGAGGCTGGCACAGCCGAGCCGCGGCCCATGTTCTATGCCAAGGCCATGCGCGCCGATGCCGCCGGGGCGGTGCCCATTGCCCAGGGCGAGCAGACGCTGGCCATTGACATGACCATGGTCTGGGAAATCAAGTAACCCCGGAATTTCCGTCGGCTTCAGGTCTCAGGCCGGCACTTCCACCCAGCGGTGGTTCGGCTCGTCATAGGCATGGAGAATGCCCTCGGCGATGTCGAACCACGCCCCATGGACGCCAAGAGCACCACTCTTGAGGCGTGAGCGGATCCACGGGAAGGTGTGCAGATTGGCCAGCGAATGCTCAACCAGCGCGCGCTCCACCGCCGTGGACAGCTTGCCATGGCAGTCCTGATGGTGAAGGCGCACTTCGGCTGC
The DNA here is from genome assembly GCA_937873445.1 of uncultured Alphaproteobacteria bacterium. Taxonomy (GTDB): domain Bacteria; phylum Pseudomonadota; class Alphaproteobacteria; order Rhizobiales; family Aestuariivirgaceae; genus Aestuariivirga. The sequence continues at coordinate 5,338 of CALMWF010000007.1, read as the reverse complement.
CACCTCGGCCACATTGGCCATCCAGCGCCCGATGAAATCCGACGACGACAGCGGCGTGCCCGGATCAATCATGGCGTTGATGCCGCCGCAGCGGCCATGGCCCATGACCACAATGTGCTCCACCTGCAGCGACAGCACGGCAAATTCCAGCGCCGCACTGGTGGAGTGGCGCCCGCCGTCCGGCGCATAGGGCGGCACCAGATTGGCGACATTGCGCACCACGAAGATTTCGCCCGGCCCGGCGTCGAAGATGGTCTCCGGCGCGGCCCGGCTGTCGCAGCAGGCAATGAGCATCACGCGCGGTTTTTGCGAACCCTCGCCAAGCCTGCGGTAGCGTTCGGCGTTCTCGGCGTAGCGGCCGGTGCGGAACGAGGCATAGCCTTCAACAAGTCGGGGCGGCAGAAGCATGGCGCTTCACATCACCCCGCCGCGGCAATGTCAATAAGCCGAGCGGCGGGCAGCGCTCCTGCCCCCGGCTGTTCCGGCCAGTGGCGAAGGGTCTGGACACTGCCGCTCTCCCGCACCTGGGCCAGCAGATCAAGATCAAGCGAGGCATGCACCCAGCCCGGCCGGTTCATCTCGCCCAGCGCCACCACGCCGCCCGCCGGAAAGCCCTGGTCGGACGGGGCAAACACGCCCGCCGCCCCCACATTCATGGCCACGGCGGCAAACGCCGCCGCCCCCACCGTGGGCACCTGCACCACATGGCACTGGTTTTCCAGAGCCCGCGCCATGGCCCCGGTGCGCACCCGCCAATAGCCCCATTCGGTTTCGGTGTTGGACGGGGCGAGGATCACCTCGGCCCCGGCCTCGGCCAGCGCCCTGGCCAGCAGCGGAAACTCAATGTCGTAACAGATCACCAGACCGAATTTCACCCCGCCGGTGTCAAACACCATGAGATCGCGCCCGCCCGACAGGCCCATGTCGCGCTCCCATGGCGTCGGCATGATCTTGTCAAAACGCGCCACCCACCCGCGCGGCCCGAACACATGGGCGACATTGAAGGTCCGGTCGGCGCGGCGTTGCGGCCCGCTGCCCGAGACAATGGTGACACCATGGCCCTGGGCCAGGGCGCGGTGCACGTCATTGGCCTTGTCCCACAGGTCCGACACGGCATCGAAACTCGCCTGCACGTCGCCGCCCCGGCCGGTCAGCGCCGCCAGTTCCATGGCCCCATATTCGGGAAACACCAGAAGCTCTGCCCCCTGCCCCGCCGCTTCGGCGACCCATTGCTCCTGCCGGGCCGCCCAGTCGGCGAACCGGGCGGGTGCCGTGAGATCATATTGCGCGGCAGCGATGCGGATGGTGCGGCTCATGATTTCTCCCGCGCCTTCGCATCCGGCTCGGCATCATCCTCCAGATGGAAGCGCCGCATCAGCCGGTGAAAGGGCGCCAGCAGAAACAGCCCCACCGCCGCAAAGAACACAAAGCCCGACAACAGCGCATAGAGGCCTTCAAAGGCCATGCCGCCCGTGGTTTCCATGCGGTCCAGCGGCCCCATGCCGGACAGGATCATGGCGGCATTGGCGAAGGCTGCCCAGAAGCCCAGCCCGCCGAACCAGGCATAGCCGGCAATGCCCACCGCCAGCGCAACGACAATGATGACCGCCGCCCACAAACCGTTGCGCCGCCAGCGCCCGGCAAACACCCGCCCAGAGGACAGACCCTTAGCCCTGGTCATCGGGAAACAGCCGCTTGCCCTGCTCGTCGATGATCTGCCTGCCCTTGATGAGGGCAAAGCGCGCCGCTGTTTCAGCATCGGTGAAGCGGTCGGCGCGGATGAAGGCGTGCTCGCTGCCGGGATGGCTTTCACGCCTAATGGCGCCTGCCAGTTGCCACTGGCCATTGTCCTGATAGGGCCGCGCCTCGATCACAAAGCCCTTGTAGCTTTCGCTGGCTGCCACCTTGGGCGCTTCACCAGCGCCGCCGCCAAACAGACGTTTCCAGAACGACATGGGCACACCCCCTGTTGTCAGACCAGACTATCACGCTTCACCCATGACATGCACCACCAGTTCGCGGCGGTGGGCAGCGGCGCGATGCTCGAACAGATAGATGCCCTGCCAGGTGCCCAGCACCATGCGGCCGCCGCTCACCGGAATGGCAAGCGAGGTGGCGGTCAGCGCCGTCTTGATGTGGGCCGCCATATCGTCCGGCCCCTCCAGGGTGTGAATGAAGGCCGGATCACCATCCGGCACCAGCCGCCGCAGGAAGGCGTTGAGGTCATGCTGCACATCGGGGTCGGCATTTTCGTTGATGATGAGCGAGCACGAAGTGTGGCGGCAATAGACCGTGGCCAACCCCGTGCCGATGGCGGCCCGCGCCACCACCGCCGCCACCGTTGTGGTCACGTCGTAAAGACCGGCGCCGCGGGTCGAAACCGTGATCCGTTCCTGCGTCTGCTTCATCGGCTGCTGCATGGCGGGTTTGATCGCACCTGTCAAACCACGCAAAACGGCGGCCCTTGGGCCGCCGCTTGCTCAAAGGAAAGATGAAGTTACTTCACCCGCGTCCACTTCTCGGCATCGCACATGGATTTGCCCACTGCGCAGCCCTTGATGGACAGGGTATTCCCCGACACCGAAACGCTGCCGTTGAAGGTCATGAAGCCCGGCATTGACGGATGCTTCATGCCGCCACCCGACCAGGAATTGCCGCCACCGGCCATGCCATGGCACATTTCAAAGCCGGGCTTTGAACCGGCCGTGATCTTGCAATAGAGCTTGCCGTTGCTCACCAGCACTTTCACCGTGTCGCCATTGGCGCGCTTCCAGGTGCCCTGCGGCCCATCGGCCAAGGCCTGCCCCGCCGTGAAGGCCAGAGCGGCGAATCCCAACATCACGAGCTTTCCGTAAGTCATGTGCTTCTCCTTGCGAGGTGCCACGCAATCCATCACCTCATACGCACATTAGAAACCCATAAATCGCAAGCTGGCAATGCGGCATCCACGGGAAGCGCTCATTCCAGACCCGCGCGCATGACATGGCCTGCCGGGAAAAGCGGTCCGGCGGCACTTTGGGGGTCGCCGCCGGACCAGCCCGGACGAAGGGTGTGACGGCTAATCCAACCCCCGCGTTCCAGACCGGCCACATAAGGGGATGCGACGGCCTGATTTCCATGGCCAAAGCGGCAAGGTGCCATGAAAATTTCGGGTTTTCTTAGCAAATGATAAGGGGGAAAGCGTCATGCCGCCTCTGGCGCAGCACCAGCAGCTTCGGCAATCTCCCAGCCCCACGGAGACGCCCATGCTGCCGGAACCCTTGTTCAAATATCTCTCGGCCCGCACCGCCCTTTCGGACCGCGACCGGCGGGTGCTGGGCCAGCTCTTTGATCTGCGCCGCCGCTTTGTGGCCGATGGCACGGTGGTGCTGGAGCCGGACGCGCGCCCCACCGTCAGCATTCTCATCACCGCGGGCTTTGTGGCGCGCTATCATCCATTATCCACCGGCACCCGCCAGTTGACCGCGCTTCACATTCCCGGTGATTTCGTCGACCTGCACGGCCTGCTTCTGCGTCAGATCGACCATGGCCTCATCGCCCTCACCGACTGCACCTTCATGACCGTGAAACACAGCCGCCTGCGCGAGTTTTCGGTGGCCGAACCCAGCCTCACCCGGCTGCTGTGGATGTCCACCGTCATCGATGCCGCCATTCACCGCGCCTGGATTCTGGCGGCGGGCCGGCGCCGCACCGAGCAGCAGATCGCCCATTTCCTGTGCGAAATGTTCCGCAGGCTGACTATTGTCGGCATGACCAATGGCCACAGCTTTTCCCTGCCCCTGAAGCAGAAGGAAATCGCCGCCCTCATGGGCCGGTCGGATGTGCATGTGAACCGCGCCGTGCAGAGGCTGCGCAAAAGCGGGCTGGTCAGCTGGACGGGGCCGCACATCACCATTCACGACTTTGCCGCCCTGGCCAAACTGGGCGAGTTTGACGGCACCTATCTTTCCGACCGGGTGGAACCGCGCTGACCCGACAGCAGCCCTGCGCCTGGCAGCGCGCCGCGCCGCCCCCCGCACCGCCACCGCAAAACACCTCCCCCTGCACTGCCCCCCGCACCGCCACCGCAACATCACCACCCGGCACCCCCCCAGTTCCGCCACCGCGAGGCGCCACCGCCAATTGACAGGCGAATAAACATACCGTATGTTATGGTATTAAAGGTGCCATCATGAACTTCTGGCTCTGGGCTTCGGCGGCGGCTGCTTTTTTCACGCTGCTCATCCACCTCATCCTCGGCGGGCGCGAAATTGCCCGGCCCCTGCTCGCCGCCCGGGTTCTGGCCGATGTGCCGAAATACACGATGTATTACTGCTGGCATCTGGTCAGCTTGATGATCTTCGCCATGGCCGCCATGCTGGCCCATGTCGCCTTCTGGGGCGGCCCGGTGGAACTGGCCTGGGCGGGCCTCGCCCTGGCGGCAGGCAGCATGGCCTGGAGCTTTGTGATGATCGCCGCCCTGCGCCTCCGCCCCCTGTGGCATTATCCGCAGGGCTGGCTTTTCGCCCTGGTGGTGGCGCTGGCCCTGCCGGGTCTGTGGTGATGGCGCGCTTTGCCAAAACCGACTGGCTGGCGCTGGGTCTGGCCGCCGTGGCCGAGGGCGGGCCCCCGGCGCTCACCATTGATGCGCTCACCCGCCGCGCCGGCAAAACCCGCGGCTCCTTCTATGCCCATTTTGCCGACATGGCGGGCTTTCTCGCCGCCCTCGCCGACCACTGGCGCGAGCGCTACACCACCCGCCTGATCGAAACCGCCAATGCCCAGCGCGGCGCGGCCCGGCGGCTGGACTGCCTGAATGAACTGGCCTTCCGCCTGAACCCCAGGGTGGAACAGGGCATGCGCAGGCTTGCCAATGTGAATGACGCGGTGGCGGCCGTCGCCGCCGCGGTGGACCAGACCCGCATGGACTATCTGTCAAAGCTCTACCGCGACACCGGCCGCTATTCCCCCCAGGAGGCCGAGGCCCTGGCCAGCATCGAATACGCCGCCTTTGTCGGACTGCAGCAGATGGCGCCAACCAGCACAGGTGATGTGAACCACCTCTATGAGGCGTTCCTGACACTCACCCGGCGCTGAGACGAAAAGGCCGCCTCGTCGGCGGCCTTGGCCTAGTTGTCGAGGAAGCTCCTCAGCTTCCGGCTGCGGCTCGGGTGTTTCAGCTTGCGCAGTGCCTTGGCCTCGATCTGGCGGATGCGTTCACGCGTCACCGAGAACTGCTGGCCCACTTCCTCCAGCGTGTGGTCGGTGTTCATGCCGATGCCGAAGCGCATGCGCAGGACGCGCTCCTCGCGCGGCGTCAGCGACGCCAGCACCCGCGTCGTCGTCTCGCGCAGGTTCG
>CALMWF010000006.1 GCA_937873445.1 uncultured Alphaproteobacteria bacterium | reverse complement strand
CCATGCCGCCGGTGGACAGGCGGTGGCCGGCGACGTTGATGATGTCGTCGGTGCGCGACATGATGTAGAGGTAGCCGTCCTCGTCCTTGTAGCCGGCATCGGCTGTTTCGTAATAGCCGGGGAAGTGCTCAAGATAGCTGCGCTTGAAGCGCTCGGTATTGCCCCACAGGGTGGTGAGGCAGGAGGGCGGCAGCGGCAGCTTCACGCAGATGGCGCCCAGCGTGCCGGGGGCCACCTCATGGCCGCCTTCGTCGAGAATGTGAATCTCATAGCCCGGCATGGCCACGGTGGGGGAGCCGTATTTCACCGGCAGCATGCCAAGGCCCATGGGATTGGCGGCAATGGCCCAGCCGGTTTCGGTCTGCCACCAGTGGTCAATGACCGGCACCTTGAGATGGCGCTCGGCCCACATGATGGTGTCGGGGTCGGCGCGTTCGCCTGCCAGGAACAGGGTGCGCAGCGAGGAAATATCGTATTTCTTCAGATATTCCGCTTCCGGGTCTTCCTTCTTGATGGCCCGGAAGGCGGTGGGGGCGGTGAACAGGGCCGAGACCTTGTATTCGGAAATGACACGCCAGAAAGTGCCCGGGTCGGGCGTGCCCACGGGCTTGCCCTCAAACAGGATGGTGGTGGCCCCGTGCAGCAGCGGGGCGTAGCAGATGTAGGAGTGGCCCACCACCCAGCCCACATCCGAAGCCGCCCAGAACACTTCGCCCGGCTTGATGTCGTAGATGTTTCCCATTGACCATTTCAACGCGGTCATGTGGCCGCCGTTGTCGCGCACCACGCCCTTGGGCTGGCCGGTGGTGCCGGAGGTGTAGAGAATATAGAGCGGATCGGTGGCCTTGACCCCGGCACAGGCGGCCTTGCGGGCATGGCCGCGCTCGATGCGGGCTAGATTGCCCCAGTCATGGTCGCGGCCGGGAATGAGATCGGCCGTCACCTGATCGCGCTGATAGACCAGCACATGGTTGGGCTTGTGGGCCGCCACCTCAATGGCCTGATCGACCAGCGGCTTGTAGGGGATGACACGGTTCGGCTCGATGCCGCAGGAGGCGGTGAGCAGCACCTTGGGCTGGGCGTCGTTGAGGCGGACGGCGAGTTCGGCGGGCGCGAAGCCGCCGAACACCACCGAATGGATGGCGCCGATGCGGGCGCAGGCCAGCATGCCGAACAGGGCCTGTGGAATCATCGGCATGTAGAGCAGCACCCGGTCGCCGCGCTGCACACCCAGGTCCTGCAGCACCGCCGCCAGCACCGACACCTTCTCCAGCACTTCGGCATAGGTGAACTGCTGCTTGGTGTTGGTCACCGGGCTGTCATAAATGATGGCGGTGCGGCTGCCATTGCCTTCGATGACGTGACGGTCGAGCGCGTTGTAGCAGGTGTTGCATTCGGCGCCGACAAACCAGTGGTCCAGCCCCTCGGCATCACGTTCATGCACCTTGTCCCAGGGCCTTTGCCAGATCAGATCCTGTGCCGCACCGGCCCAGAAACCCTGCGGGTCCTTCAGCCAGTGATCATAGGTTTCCTGATAACGGCTCTTGACGGTCTTGGGCATGGCAATCCTCCCTGGGGAAGAACCATTCTCCCGCAGGGACTGCGGGCCGCGCAAGGGCAGGGGGGACTAGCAATTTGTCTCATCCGCCAAAGGATTGAGATGGTCTGGCGGGATCAACCGGGGGCCTCCCCGGTTGCCGGCCCCCGCCCGGAAGCGGAAGCCGGTAAGCACGGACGGGCCGGTCAGTCCTTGGACTTGGCCTCTTTCTCGAGGTGCAGGATTTCATCCTTCAGCTTCAGCTTGCGCCGCTTGATCTCGTGAATCTCCTCATCGGTGGAAGCGGGATGGGCCATGGCCTCGGCCAATTCAGCTTCCAGCGCCTTGTGTTTGGCGTGGAGCTCCTCGAGATGTGCATGAAGGGTCATCGTGTCCTCCTCACAGGGTTAATCATGAACGGAATCATGGCATAGAAGTGGGGGCTTGTCGAACCTGTTTCAAAGGCATAGTTGAACAACAGGTGAAGATCGGCAGGCGGCTGCGGGTGACATGTCGAATACCCTTGACACATTGCAGGAAGTGCAGCTCAGGGCGAAATTGCAGGCGCTGCTGCAGCAGCACCGCGATCTGGATGCCGCCATTGCGGCGCTGGAGCAGCAGGCCGCCCCCGACCCGTTTCAGATCCGCCGCCTGAAGAAGATGAAGCTGGACCTGAAGGACCAGATCACCCGCATTGAAAACCTGCTGATTCCGGACATTATCGCATGAACGCCAAAGCCTCCCCGCCCGTGGCCATCATCATGGGCAGCCAGTCCGACTGGGAGACGATGAAGCACGCCGCCCGCGTGCTCGATGAACTGGGCGTGGCCCATGAGGCAAAAATCGTTTCCGCCCACCGCACGCCGGAGCGGCTTTATGCCTTTGCCAAGGCCGCGCGCGCCAGGGGATTCAGGGTGATTATTGCCGGGGCGGGTGGCGCTGCCCATCTGCCGGGCATGACGGCGGCCATGACCACGCTGCCGGTGTTTGGCGTGCCGGTCGAATCAAAGGCCTTGTCGGGCCAGGATTCGCTGCTTTCCATCGTGCAGATGCCGGGGGGTGTGCCGGTGGGCACCCTCGCCATCGGCAAGCCGGGGGCCATCAATGCCGGGCTGCTGGCGGCGGCAGTTCTGGCGCTCACCGATGCCGGCCTGGCGGACCGGCTGGAAGCCTGGCGGGCAGCCCAGACCGGCTCGGTGGCGGAAACGCCCAGGGACGGGGACTGACATGCGCCTGGACAAACCACTGCCTCCCGGCTCGACCATCGGCATTCTTGGCGGCGGGCAATTGGGCCGCATGCTGACGCTGGCGGCGGCGCGGCTGGGCATCAGGTGCCACATCTATGCGCCGGAGGCCGACAGCCCCGCCTTTCAGGTGGCGGCGGCCCACACCATAGCGCCCTACGATGATTATGAGGCGCTGGCGGGCTTTGCCCGGTCGGTGGAACTCGTCACCTATGAATTCGAGAATGTGCCCGCCGAAACAGCGGCCTTCCTGGCGGCACGCGTGCCGCTGGCGCCAGACGCCAGGGCGCTGGCCACCGCCCAGGACCGGGTGGCGGAGAAGACCTTTCTGTCCGGCCTGGGCATTGCGGTGGCCCCCTTTGCCGCGGTGGACACGGTGGCCGAGCTGGATGCGGCATTGTCCACCATCGGCCGGCCTGCCATTCTGAAAACCCGGCGCTTCGGCTATGACGGCAAGGGCCAGACCCGCATTGACCGGCAGAAGGCTGCCGCCACGGCGCTGGCCGAGATCGATCTCGCCCCGGCCATTCTGGAAGGGCTGGTCAGCTTCGACCACGAGGTGTCGGTGATTGCGGCGCGCGGCTGGGACGGGGTGGTGGCCTGCTATGATGTGCCGCTCAACCGCCATGAAAACCACATTCTGGCCACCTCCACCGTGCCGTCCGGGCTTGACCCGGCGCTGGAGAGCAAGGCCCGGGAGATTGCCGCCGCCATTCTGAGGGCGCTGGACTATGTGGGTGTGATGGGCATTGAGCTGTTTGCCGGGCGCTTTGGCCTGATGGTCAATGAGCTGGCGCCCCGGGTTCACAATTCGGGCCACTGGACCCTGGATGCCTGCCTGGTGTCACAGTTCGAGCAGCACATCCGGGCGGTGTGCGGCTGGCCCCTGGGCAATCCGGCCCGGCACTCCGACGTGGTGATGACCAATCTGCTGGGGGATGGCGTGCAGGACTGGCAGCGGCTGGCGCAGGAAGCGGATGTGGGCCTTCATCTCTACGGCAAGAGCGAGGCTCGCCGGGGCCGAAAAATGGGCCATTTCAATCGACTTTCCCCACGGTCTGGGGATTGATGCAGGGATTCCCCGGCAGGGGGCCCTCTTGGCCCTCGACAGGCCTGGGAGTCTGTGCTAACCCGCCGCCAGCTTTGACGGGCTCAGCCCCGCCGGTCCCATTCAATATTGCACATTTGAGGTTCGCACTTGCAAGTCGTCGTCCGTGATAACAACGTTGATCAGGCCCTGAAGGTTCTCAAGAAAAAGATGCAGCGCGAAGGCATCTTCCGCGAAATGAAGCTGCGCGGCCATTTTGAGAAGCCGTCGGAAAAGAAGGCCCGCGAAAAGGCCGAGGCCGTGCGCCGGACGCGCAAGCTGGCCCGCAAGAAGCTGCAGCGCGAGGGCCTGCTGCCCGCGCCGAAGAAGGTGGAAAAGCCCAAGCGCTTCGGCGCCGGAGCCGGCGGCGGCGGCATGTAAGCCGCACCACCCCCCCTTTCAGAACGATCACGGGCCGCTCACCAGAGCGGCCTTTTTCGTGACCGGCGGGGCCGGAACCCGCAGCCGGGAACAGGCGTTGAGGGGTTACCATGGCACGGCGGCCATGGCGCCGCCTTCCGCAGCCACAGATTTTATCCCCGTGACAATGCAATCTGTGCTATGGAGAGGGCCCGGCGGCAGCGCCGGGACGTGAGGCGGCAGTTTTCGTGATTGGCTTTCCAGCACATGAAAGAGGCCTGACATGACAAAGCACAGCAAGAAGCAAGACCACCTGACCCCGGAGATGGAAGACCGGGTGCGCGAACGCGCCTATTTCCTGTGGGAGGAGGCTGGCCGGCCCGACGGCGCGCATGACCTGCACTGGCATCGCGCGGTCGAGATCATCACGGCGGAAACCGCAGCCCCGGATTATCTCAGGCGCCAGGACAAGCCGGAGGAAACCAGGCTGCGCGCCGTGGAAACGGAAAAGCCGATGACTGGCCGCAAGGTGGCCTGACCCGTCTTCAGGTCAGGCTTTGGCCGCCGCCAGAAGCTTCTGCATCTGGGGGAGGAGGTCGGCATTGGTGCCGACAAAGCCCGTGGAGGTGAGGGGGTTTGAGCCCTCACCCAGCGGGGCGACAAAGCCGCCCGCCTCGCGGATGAGGAGAATGCCCGCCGCCACGTCCCACGGATTGAGGCCGTGTGACCACACGCCGTCGAGCCGTCCGGCCGCCACCCAGGCCATTTCCACGGCGGTGGAGCCCAGGGTGCGGATGCCGGAGGTGGCCTTCTGCATGGCCTGAAGCTCGGCGGCCTCATGCGGGGCCGCTGCCGCGCCGCGATGGGGCAGGGCGGTGGCGATGATGGCATCACCCAGGTCGCGCCGCCCCGAGACGCGCAGGCGCTTGTTGTTGAGGAAGGCGCCGGTGCCCTTTTCGGCGTGGTAGAGTTCGTCCATGACCGGATTATAGGTCACGGCGGCGACAATCTCGCCCTTGCGTTCCAGCGCCACGTTGAGCGCGATGAGCGGCAGCGCGTGCATGAAGTTGGTGGTGCCGTCGATGGGGTCGATGATGAAGCGGTGGTCGGGGTCCTGGCCCTTAACCTCGCCGTCCTCCTCGCCCAGCACGCCATAGCTGGGGCGCGCCTTGGCCAGTTCCTCACGCAGGATCTTTTCCACCCGCTTGTCGGCATTGGTGACGAAATTGCCCGGCCCCTTCACCGACACCTGAAGGTTGGAGATTTCGCCGAAATCGCGCTGCACGCCGCGGGCCGCCTTGCGCACGGCGGCAATCATCACGGTCATGATGGGGGTGGAGGTCACAATGGTTTTCCTGCTGTTTTCCGGCGCGGGGCTTAGCAGGGATGGGCCGGATTGGCTAGGGGCGGAACCACCTCCCGACTGAACAGCGACCGGGAACTGCTGGTGGACCAGGTGAACCCGTCTAGACTGCTGTCGGTCCATCTCCACCCCGATGTGCGGCGCGAGGGGGCGGCCACCGACTATCTGCTGAAGGATCATCTGGCGTCAAACCGCCTGGCGTTGCGCCAGTCTCCGGCGACCATCAAGCGCCATGACTACAGCCCCTTTGGCCAGCCGCTCTCCACCAACGGCGCGGTCATTCCCACCTCGCGGGCCTATATCAACGAGAGGTTTGACGCTGAAACCGGGCTTCAATATCTCCACGCCCGCTATTATGATCCCCTGCTTGGGCGCTTCATAACCCCCGACACCTGGGACCCAACCCTCCTCGATGTCGACTTCAACCGCTATGCCTATGCCGGAAATGATCCGGTAAACCAGTCGGACCCTAACGGACACGCGACGCGAGTGTCTAGGCTGTCAAATTTGTTCGACACTAAAGACACCAGAGGGAGAAAAGAAGCCGATCAACTGGCGCGGAGTTACATTGATCAAGAGAGGAAAGCCGTCGCCGCCATCAACAAAACGATGGCTGAGAATGATGATTACGACAATGACGAGCTTCAGCAGATTCGAGCCGGAAAACTTCAGAACATCAGGGACTACAACATGTTTCTGGGCGGCAAGTATGATGAACTGAAGTCGATGTATGCTGGTGAGGGAGCCGCTGGTCTGATCAGCGGATTGAGCTTGGGCCTGTCTTTGAAGTTAGGGCCAGCAGCACAGCAACCAGAAAAATTGCGTAACACATATGGCCCCCGATCCACAGCCAATCTTGCAAAGGGAACAACCGCACCCCGCAACCTCAAAGAACAGTTGGCGGCTGAGCAAGCGAAGATGGACCCGACTGCGGGCATCGAAAAAAGGATTACAGGCGGAATGAAAGACCCACGCTGGCCAGGTTCTGACGGTTGGGTGAAAATGGAAGTGAAAGTCAACGACGTTACAGTTCACTACAACTACAATACCGTGTCAGGCGTAGTCGAAGATGTGAAGATTGTGACAAGGGGGCAATGATGAAGGTTCGTGCGATCAGAAACTCATATGCCGATGCTCCGCCGCATGTTGCATGGGGAACATCTCCTCGATCACAGACTCACCTCACTGTGGGTAAGGAATACGACGTTTACACTATCAGTTTTTACAAAGCTTGTTTGTGCCTTCTTGTCATAGATGATTTTGGCACAGAGTCTTTCAAACCGTCTTGGTTTTTCGAGATAGTTGATCGGAAGGTGCCCAAGGACTGGCAAGTCAACCTGTTTGACGACGGAGATCGCCTTCAAGGCCTCATTGGCCCGGAGTTCATTGTGCGTGACGGTGAAAGCTACGATGCACTGATCGAACAGGAACCCGAAGCCGTTGAGAAAATGGTAAAGTACGTTCTCAAAAGCAAGAAAGATGCAGAGTCAGAAGACGGTTGATCTTCCGAATTTTGCCCTCAAATCCCGTTGCCGCGCGCGATTTTTTTGCCCTCGCGGGCAGTGAATTTTACCTTTGAATCTTGCTCCCAAACGCGAAAATCTCCCCCACTCCGCGCGAAGATTTTGCTCTTTTTCCGCAAGATTTTTGCGCTCTTTCCCTGAATTTTTTGCCTTCGCTACTCACCCGTGATGTGCAGGTCCGGGACGCTCCGTGTACTGATGACTATGGAAGGGGCAATAGCAAGATAAAGGGATGGCGGCAAAGTGGGTGGAAGTGGTTGAGATCGTTGGATCGAAGTGGCGGCATGGTGCACACGCGGGCCAGCATGTGTGCACATGGCCGCTGCAAGCGCTTCATCTGATTGATCTTTGACAGCGCCACTACGCCAGCCTTCCCGGACTTGCTTTTTGAGCGCGAATGCCGTTGACCGCATGATTGAGCGTTCCGCAGCCTGCCTGTCCCGTCATGGGCTTCGCCCGCTGACACGGCGCGCTTTCGCGTGCCTCAGGTTCTGGTTTCTATTGCGGTGGTTTTCCTTCCTTTTCGGGTTTTGGTGTTGGCAATTCGGCTTTAAAAGAGACTTTCGGCGGTCTGCCTTTCGTGCCAGATGTTCACCTCTAGCCCGACGTCTTCATCAGCACCTATTGTAACCCCCGCGGCCAGAGCACTGTCATCACCTATGGCAATGGCGCCACCGAGAGCTTCTTCTATAACGACCAGCGCGGCTGGCTTTCCCGGGGGCTGGGCCAGCAGGACGCCACAACCCTGATGGACCAGACCTATACGCGCAATGCCAAGGGCATGATCACCAACATCGCGGCAGCGGAACCCGGGCGCTGACAGCGAATGTCCCCTCCGCATGGGCACTCTGTTGCTATTGTCCTGTTCAAAACGGATGGAATTGCTTTCGATCAGCCTCAGTCTGGCTATCATGCCCAGATGACTGTGCAACCGGCGCTTCTGGTATTCTCCATCATCCTGCTCCTGTCTCTTGCTTATATGGCCGTGGATGATATTCGCAGCCTCCGGATCACCAATGTCTTCAATCTCGTCTTCGGTCTGCTGGGCTTTGCTGCAGCCATCCTTGTTCGGGATGAAGCGCCCCTTCATGTGCTTGTGGAAGTGGTTCTGGTGCTCACCATTTTTTGGCTGACATCAGAGGGCTTTTACAGACACCGGCGAAAGGTGGGCACTGGCGTGGCGGGCTTGAAACGCTGACTACTCCGCCACCTTGGGCACCTTGGGCGTGAAGGCCTTGGCGCGGGCTTCGGCCTCGGCCTTCTGTTCCGCCGTCAGGCCCTTCAGCATGTCATCGAGGGTGGCATCGGTGCGGCCCTGGGCGCTGGCCAGCAGGTTCCATTTCTGCGCCTCCACCACGTCCTGGGTGACACCGCGGCCCACGGCATAGAGTTTGGCGATGCGGTTCTGGGCAATGGGCTGGCCGTGTTCGGCCGCCACCAGAATCCATTTGGCCCCCAGCACTTCATCCTTCTGCACGCCTTCGCCGCGGACGATCTGAATGCCGTAATCCAGTGCCGCATCAGGCAGGCCCTGCATGGCGGCCTTGGCGAAATAGCCGGTGGCCTTCTCGACATCCTGGGCCACGCCCTTGCCGTCCAGATGCAGCAGGCCGAGATTATACTGGGCGCGGGCGTGGTTCTGGGCAGCGGCCTTGAGGAACCAGTCGGCCGCCTGCTTCCAGTCCGGGTCATTGCCATAGGCACCGGTGAAGAGCACACCGAGATTGAACTGGGCATCGGGGTTGCCGCCATTGGCGGCAAGCGTCAGCCAGCGGCCGCCCTGATCCGGATCGGGCGCGCCCAGGGAACCGTCAAGATACATGAGGCCGAGCGAGAACTGCGCGCCGGGGTGGCCCTTCTGTGCGGCCTTGGTGAACCAGTCCTTGGCCTGCTGCACATCGGCGGCCACGCCATTGCCCTTGAGGTAGAGCGCGCCCAGCATGGCCATGGCGCGGGCATCGTCCCTGGCGGCCCATTCCCTGGCGATTTCGCGGGCGGCGTCGAAGTCGCCGTTTTCATAAAGCGCCACGGCATCTTCAAAGGGTGCTTCGGCGCGCCCCGGCTGGGCGACGGCAAGGGCGAGGCAGAGGGCGAGAGTGAGATGCTTCATGACAGGGCCTTGGCAAGGGCGGTGACGAGGGTGCGGGCCGTCTCGGGGTTGTCCCAGAGGCTTGCATCCGGGGTCACGAAGTCAGGTCTTTGCGGCAGCAGCGTGACCAGGCCCTCCGCCGTTACGGGATCAAGCGCCACGGCCGGCACTTCGGCAATGTCGCCCCACCAGCGCAGCAGCGGTTCACCCGCCACCTGCGCCTGCTGGTGAAAGCCGATGTAGTCGGCACCGGCCTCGGCCGCCTCCATGGCGGCATGGCGCGAGGTGGCGCAATCCACGCCGAGGCTGTGGGGGGCCTTCAGGGCGGCGCGCAGCGTGGCGAGAGTGGCGGTGGTGGTGATGTGCAGGCCATCGGCCTTCACATGGTGCAGGGCGCGGGGCTCGGCGTCCTTCAGCAGCACGGCAAGGCCGAGCGCCTGCAGGGCCGCCACGTCAGCGCGGGAAAAATCATCGGGTGTGGTCAGCACAATGGCGGCGCAATCGCCCGCGGCACAGGCAGCACGCGCGCAGGCAACAACATGGGCGGGGGCTGCGCCCCCAGGGGTGACGAGAAAGAAGCGGGCTGTGGTCATGAAGCAAAGGCCATAGAAAAAAGGCCCCCCGCCCGCAAGGGGTGGGGGGCCGGAAGGGTCACATCAGGCTCACGCGGCTTCGGCCTTGTCCGACCATTTGCCGGTGGCGGCGAGCGCGTTCATCTTGGCGCGGTGGGCGAAGGCCTTCTGGCCGGCGCCGATCTTGTCGGCCTTGCCGCCCCAGGTCTTCAGCGCGTCGGCCTGCAGCGCCCGGCCATAGGAATAGGTGAGGTGCCAGGGCAGCGGCCCCATCTTGTTCATCAGGTCGAGGTGGCGGGTGGCGTCAAGCGACGACTGGCCGCCCGACAGGAAGGCGATGCCCGGCACGGCGGACGGCACACAGCGCTTCAGCACGATGAGGGTCTTTTCCGCCACTTCCTCCGGCGAGGCCTGCTTGGCGCACTTCTTGCCGGAGATCACCATGTTGGGCTTCAGCACCATGCCTTCGAGCTTCACCCCGGCATAGTGGAGCTGCATGAACTGCTCCTTCAGCACCCATTCCGTCACCTGCATGCAGCGGTCGATGTCGTGGTCGCCATCCATGAGCACTTCCGGCTCGACGATGGGAACAAGGCCGCCTTCCTGACACAGGGCGGCATAACGGGCCAGCGCCTGGGCATTGGCATTGATGCAGTTGTAGGAGGGAATGTGCTGGCCTATGTCGATGACGGCGCGCCATTTGGCAAAGCCGGCACCGAGCGCCACATATTCGGCAATCCGGGCAGCAAGGCCGTCAAGACCCTCGGTCACCACTTCGCCGGGGAAGAAGGGCAAAGGCTTTGGCCCCTTGTCGAGCTTGATGCCCGGCACGGCCCCGGTTTTGGCAATCATCTGCACCAGCGGCGTGCCGTCCTTGGCCTTCTGGCGGATGGTTTCATCGAACAGGATTACGCCGGAGATGTAGTTCTTCATGGCCTCGGTGGCCGAGAACATCATCTCGCGATAGTCGCGGCGGTTTTCCTCGGTGTTGGGGGTGTTGATGGAGTCGAGGCGCTTGGCGATGGAGCCGGTCGATTCATCGGCGGCCAGAATGCCCTTGCCGGGTGCCACCATGCGGTTGGCAATGTCGTTGAGTTTCTTCAGGTCCATGGTTCAAGCCTCCAGTGCTTTGACGCCGGGCAGTTCCTTGCCCTCGAGCCATTCGAGGAATGCGCCGCCCGCAGTTGAGATGTAAGTAAATTGATCGGCAGCATGGGCGTGATTGAGTGCGGCCACCGTGTCGCCGCCGCCCGCCACCGAGATGAGTTTTCCGGCCCTGGTGCGCTCGGCGGCATATTGCGCCACCTTCACCGTGCCGTTGTCGAAGGGTGTCATTTCAAAGGCGCCCAGCGGCCCGTTCCACACCAGCGTGTGGGCATCGGCGATGACCGACTTGATGCGGTCAATGGACATGTCGCCGACATCAAGGATCATGCCGGTGCCGGGAATGGCGTCGAGGCCATAGGTGTGGCTTTCGGCATTGGCCTTGAATTCATGGGCCACCACCGCATCCACCGGCAGGATGATGGCGCATTTGGCGGCCTCGGCCTTTTTCATGATGTCGCGGGCGGTGTCGGCCAGATCCTTTTCGACCAGCGATTTGCCGACATCCACGCCCTGCGCATAGAGGAAGGTGTTGGCCATGGCACCGCCGATGACCAGGGCATCAACCTTCTTCACCAGATTGCCGAGGAGATCGAGCTTGCTGGACACCTTGGCGCCGCCGACCACCGCCACCACCGGGCGTCTGGGCGTTTCCAGCGCCACGCCGAGGGCCTTCAATTCGGCTTCCATGGCGCGGCCGGCATGGGCCGGCAGATGGCGCGCAATGCCCTCGGTGGAGGAATGGGCGCGGTGGGCCGCCGAGAAGGCGTCATTGACATAGAGATCGCCCAGGCCCGCCAGCATTTTGGCAAAGCCCGCGTCGTTCTTTTCCTCACCACCGTGATAACGGGTGTTTTCCATCAGCACGACCTCGCCGGGCTTTGCGTCCACGGCGGGGGCCGTCTGCCAGTCGGTGAAGACGAACTTGACCTTGCGGCCGAGTTTGTCTTCCAGGGCCTGGGCCACCGGCTTCAGCGACATTTCCGGCACCACCTTGCCCTTGGGCCGGTCGAAGTGGGCAAGGATGATGAGGGCCGCGCCCTTGTCGAGAATTTCGCGCAGGGTGGGCACCACGCGCTCGATGCGGGTGGCGTCGGTCACCTTGCCGTCGGCCACCGGCACGTTGAGGTCAACGCGGCAGACCACGCGCTTGCCCTTGAGCTTGGCATCGTCGAGGGTGCGGAAGGCGGGCATGTTTCTCTCCTATGGTTTTTTGGCAGCAGCGCGGGCGGCCTTCACGGCGGCCTTGGCGGTGATGCCGAAGTGTTCGTAAAGCTGTTCGGCCGGACCCGAAGCGCCGAAGCCGGTCATGCCGATGAAGATGCCGTTTGGACCGATGAACCGGTCCCAGCCCGCGCGCACGGCGGCCTCAATGGCGATTCGGATTTTCTCGGTGCCCATGACACCATCCTTATACGCCTTGGACTGGGCCTCGAACAATTCCATGCAGGGCACCGAGACCACGCGGGTGGGCATGCCTGCCTTGTCGAGCTGGGCCTTGGCGGCGAGGGCGATTTCCACCTCGGAGCCGGAGGCGAAGATCACCACCTTGGCCTTCTTCGGCGCGGCCGCGATGTCATAGGCGCCCTGGGCACAGAGGTTCTTCGCCTCGTGGCGGGTCCGTGCCGGTTGCAGCTTCTGGCGGGTGAGGGCGAGAACGCTGGGGGTCTTCGCTTCCTTCAGGGCGGCCTGCCAGCACTCCACTGTTTCCACCGCATCGCAGGGGCGGAACACCAGCAGATTGGGCATGACGCGGAGCGAGGCCAGCTGCTCCACCGGCTGGTGGGTGGGGCCATCCTCACCGAGGCCGATGGAGTCATGGGTCATGACGTGGATGACGCGCTTTTCCATGAGCGCCGCCAGCCGCAGTGACGGGCGGCAGTAATCGGCAAAGGCCAGGAAGGTGCCGGAATAGGGAATGACGCCGCCGTGCAGCGCCATGCCGTTCATGGCGGCGGCCATGCCGTGTTCGCGGATGCCGTAATAGACATAGCGGCCGTCATAGTTGCCGGGCTGGAAGGGTTTCAGATCCTTGGACCTGGTGTTGTTGGAGCCGGTGAGATCGGCCGAGCCGCCGATGGTTTCAGGCAGCGCGGCGTTGATGACGTCCAGGGCGTTCTGCGAGGCATTGCGGGTGGCAAGGGCCGGCGGGTTTTTGGCCAGTTCCTTCTTGTAGTTGGCAATGGCGGCATCGAAGCCCTGCGGCAGGTTGCCGGCAAAGGCGCGGGCAAAGTCGGCCCGGCCGGGGTGGGCCGCCAGACGCGCTTCCCAGGCCTCGCGGGCGGCAGCACCGCGCGTGCCCGCCCGGCGCCAGGCGGCAAGGCAGTCATCCGGAATCTCAAAGGGGGCGAAGGGCCAGTCAAGCTGCTTGCGGGCAGCGGCAATCTCTTCGGCGCCCAGCGGCGAACCGTGGGTGGCCGAGGTGCCCTGCTTGTTGGGGGCGCCGTAGCCGATGATGGTGCGGCAGGCGATGAAGACGGGCTTGTCCGACACCTGGGCGGCGGCCAGCGCCCCGGCAATGGCCTCCGGGTCATGGCCGTCAACGCGCGTCACGTTCCAGCCTGAGGCGGCAAAGCGCGCCAGCTGGTCGGTGTCGTCGGACAGGCCGACCTTGCCGTCAATGGTAATGCCGTTGTCGTCCCACAGCACGATAAGGTGGTTGAGCTTCAGGTGACCGGCCAGCGCCAGGGCCTCCTGCGAGATGCCCTCCATCAGGCAGCCGTCGCCCACCAGGGCATAGGTCTTGTGGTTCATCACCTCGCCGCCGAAGCGGGCGTTGAGGTGGCGTTCGGCCATGGCGAAGCCCACGGCATTGGCAATGCCCTGGCCGAGGGGGCCGGTGGTGGTTTCAATGCCCGAGGCATGGCCATATTCCGGGTGGCCCGCCGTCTTTGACCCAAGCTGGCGGAAGTTCTTCAGGTCATTGAGCTTCATGTCCGGATAGCCGGTGAGATAGAGCAGCGCATAGAGCAGCATGGAGCCGTGGCCGGCCGACAGGATGAAGCGGTCGCGGTCGGGCCAGTGCGGGTGGGCGGCGTCGAATTTCAGAAAGCGGGTGAACAGGACGGTGGCCACGTCGGCGGCCCCCATGGGCAGGCCGGGGTGGCCGGAATTGGCCTTTTGCACGGCATCCATGGCGAGGGCGCGAATGGCATTGGCCATGGAGCGATGCAGGGCAAGATCGGTCATGATGAACTCCTGAAGGGCGCCGGGCGCCTTGTCCTGTGGTGATAACACCGGGCTGGTGCCGGTCCAAGCGGGTTTCGGTTTTGCCCCTGTCAAAAAACGCTTAAGGGGTGTTGTGGACTGTGTTAGGGTGGCCTTCCCGGGCGGCAGAATCCGGTGGGGCTTCTGGGGCTTAGATGGCTGATACTGACAAATTGCATCAAGCGTTCGAGCGCTTTGACCTGGCCTTGCGGCAGTTTGATGCGGCATTGGCCAAGCGCGCGCAGGGCCATGCCCGGCTCAGCGCTGCTGCTGCCGAGGCCGAGACGCTGAAGCGTGAGAACGCGGCCATGAAGGCCGATATCAAAAAGGTCACGGCCAAGGCTGATGATCTGGCCAGGACCGGCATCAAGGCAGCGGGCAAGATCGACACCGCCATGTCGCGCATCCGTGCCGTGCTCCATTCCAACAGTACCGAGTAAGCCATGGCCAATGTCATCGTCACCGTTGCCGGCCGTCCCTACACCATGCAATGCCCGGATGGCGAGGAAGACCATCTGCGCGAACTGGCGAGCCTGCTTGATGCCGAGGTGCAGCGCATTCAGGCCAGTGTCGGGTCCATTGGCGACATCAGGCTGCTGGTGATGGCCGGGCTGATGGTGGCCGACCGGCTGTCGGAGGCGATCCGCAAGATCGAAGCGCTGGAGGAGCAGGTGCAGGGCGTGCGCGAAAGCCGCAACACCATCCAGATTGCCGCGCGGGATCAGGAAGAATCCTTCGTGGAGCGGCTGAACGCGGCGGCGGCGCGGCTTGAGGCCATGACGCGCGATCTCGCCAATTAAGGCGCATTACATTTCCGGGAGCAAAACGTCCGCTCCGGCTGATGGCTGGCACGCGGCTTTCTGACGGCTGCCGTTACCGTCAAAAGGCAGGCTGTTCTACAGGCTGTTGTAGACCGGGCCGGGGCAGGCGGGGGGTGTTTCGCCGCTGGTGTCGGGGGTGGTGCCGTCGGCCCATTCAAAGACGCGGGGCGCGGCGCCGCAGCCCTTGCAGCCGCCGCAGGAGCCGAAGCTGAGTTCGCGCACCTGGCCGGTCTGGATCAGCACCGCCATCATGCCGTCCACTGCCGAGGGCGCGACATCGAGAATGAGCGCCATGTCAAACAGCGACAGGCGTCGGCGTTCACGCAGCAGCTTTCTGGCGTCGCCCAGAATCATTCGGCGGCCTCGGGGCGGCCTTCGGCGGCGGGTGAAGGCTCTGTGGCGCGGCGGTTGCCCTGGCGGCGCAGCAGGGCAAGGGCGGCGGCCAGCGCCAGCGGTATGATGATGAGCCAGACCAGGGCGGTGGCCGGCTGGCGAGAAAAATTGGCGGTCTGATAGATCAGCACGGCAGCGCCATAGGCAAGGCCCATGGACCAGGCCACCACGAACAGCGCCCAGCGGGTGCCGGTTTCACGCTGGATGGCGGACATGGCGGCCGAGCAGGGCACATAGAGCAGAATGAACACGAGATAGGCCAGGGCCCCCATTTTGCCGTCGAAACGGTCCTGCATGGCCGAAAAGGTGGCGCGGGTCACGCCCTGAGCTTCGGCGGCGCTATCGGCGAGGACCGAAAAGCCGAGCGGATCGAGCACCTGACCGGCCAGCGCAGCGGCGTTTTCGGGAATGGTGGCGAAGGCCTGGGTCATGGCGGCGGTAAAGGAAAAGGCCTCATCAGTGCCGCCGCTGTCACCGGCCAGGGTGCTGTAGAGGGTGTCGAGGGTGCCGACCACCGCCTCCTTGGCGAAGATGCCGGTGAACAGCCCCACCGTGGCGGGCCAGTTGTCCTCGCTGATGCCCATGGGGGCCATGACCGGGGTCAGGGTCTTGCTGACGGTGGCGAGCAGCGAGCGGCCATTGGCTTCATTGCCAAGCGAGCCATCGGTGCCGATGGTGTTGAAGACATTGAGCACCGCGACGACGATGACGATGATCTTGCCGGCATCGACAATGAAGCCGCGCAGGCGCTCCCACATGCCAAGCGCCAGACCCTTCAGGGTCGGCAGGTGATAGTGCGGCAGTTCCATGATGAAGGACACGGGTTCACTGCGCAGCAGGGTGGATTTGAGGGCAAGGCCGGTGAGCACCGCCACCGTGATGCCGAGGAGGTAAAGGCCGAAGACGACATTCTGCCCGCCGGTGCTGAAAAAGGCGGCGGCAAACAGGGCATAGACCGGCAGGCGCGCACCGCAGGACATGAAGGGTGCCATGGCGGTGGCCAGCAGCCGGTCGTCACGGGTCTCCAGGGTGCGGGTGGACATGACGGCGGGCACCGTGCAGCCAAAGCCCAGGATCAGCGGCAGGAAGGCCTTGCCCGGCAGACCGAGGGTGCGCATGGACCGGTCCATGACAAAGGCGGCGCGCGCCATATAGCCCGAATCCTCAAGGGCGGTGAGACAGAGAAAGAGAATGCCGACGATGGGGATGAAGGTGGACACGGTTTGCAGGCCAGCCCCCACAGCGCGGATCAGCATGGTGACCACAGCGGGGAGGCCAAGGCCCGCGAGCAGATGGGCCGGACCGTCGACAAAGAGGGCGCCGGTGGCCTGATCGAAGAAGTCAACAAAAACCCCGGCGACGTTGATGGACAGCAGGAAGACCACATAGAGAATGGCCAGAAAGATGGGCAGGCCGAGCCAGCGGTTGAGCACCACGCGGTCGGTGCGGTCGGTGAGGGTGGCGGAGGCGCGGCGATCATGGCTGACGGCCTGGCGCACCAGTTCATGGGCAAAACCGAAACGGGCATCGGCGGCCAGCATGGCGGCGTCTTCGCTGGTTTCAGCCAGAATGGCGGCGCGCGCCTCGGCGGCTGCCGCCCGGGCTGCCGGCGGCAGGCCACGGCTGCTGCTGGTGTCACCCTCAAGCAGCCGGGTGGCCAGCCAGCGCGGGTCCAGCGCCTGGGTTTGGGCGCTGTCCTCGATGAGCGGATGAAGGCGGCGCAGGGCCGCCTCAAACAGTGGCGGAAAGGATGGCCTGGCGCAGGGGCGCACGCCTTCGGCCAGGGCGCGCTCGATGATGGAGCGCAGCGCCACCACCCCTTCGGCCCGGCGCGCCACCAGCGGCACCACCGGGCAGCCCAGACTGGCGCGCAGTCTTTCCACATCAATGGTGAGGCCGTCGTCCTTGGCCGCATCCATCATGTTCAGCACCACCACCATGGGCAGGCCCATCTCGGCCAACTGGGCGGTGAGGTAGAGATTGCGCTCAAGGTTTGAGGCGTCGACAATATTGATGATGAGGCGGGCCTCACGGTCCAGAATGAAGCGGCGCGCCACGGTTTCATCCAGCGGGGCGTTGGCGGGCGTGGCCAGCGAATAGATGCCGGGCAGGTCAATGACGGTGACGGAGCGGTCGGCGTGGATATAGCTGCCCTGCTTTTTTTCCACCGTGACACCGGGCCAGTTGCCAACCTTCTGGCGGGCCCCGGTCAGGGCGTTGAACAGGGTGGTCTTGCCGCAATTGGGATTACCGGCAAGGGCAATGACATCCGGTCCCGGAAAGGTGGCCAGCAGCTCCTCGCCCGGTTCGCAGCAGGCGCTCATGCGCCATGGCCGGTGATGGCGCGGGCGATGGACCGGCACAGGCCGATGCGCGTGCCGCCCGCCGCCACCAGCAGCGGACCCTTGCCGGCATTGCGCAGCACGGTGAGTTGAATGCCCTTGCGAATGCCAAGGCCAGTGAGGCGGTGGCCGGTGTCGGGGGCAACTGCAATGTGGGTAACCTTCAGGCTTTGGCCCTTGCGCAGGTCGGCGAGGGCAATATCGCCCCGGGCCAGTGTAAACGGCCCTTCCGGGGCGGCAGCCGGGGCCGGGCCATGGCCGCCATCAACCCAATGGTCGGCCTGTTCCATCAGGGCCTGGCGCAGGGATTTGGCGGGGACTTCAGACATGGCACACAAATCTCAGGATGACGCCGTCTCGCTATCATGCGGCCGGGGAGGCGTCAAGGAAAACCGACTATTATTATCGGGATTTAATCCGGGCGTGTGGACAAGCCGCCGCACTCTCCCTACATAGGCAGGTGGCGGGCTGCCCGGTGCGTGAAGGAACCTTTATTCCCTGGGGCCTATAAACGATACCTTGGGAGCTGTCCCTGCGCCGGGCCGTGGCCTGGCATACACGGCGCCCACCTACGCAAGTAGGGACCCGGGATCGTACGTTCCCACGGCCCATGGTGGCTCGCCCCTTCGCTTTCCGGAGTGCTGGGCCTCAGAGCAGGCCGAAGGCCATGGCCTTGGCCTTGGCCACGGCTTCCATGGTGTTGGCGGCCTTCATCGCCTTGCGGGCGCGCTCCATGGTGTTGAACACCGTCTTGATCTTGATCCGCAGTTCGTGGCTGATTTCCTTGGCGCTCAAGCCACCGGCAAACAGGGCCAGCACCTCGCGCTCGCGTGGCGTAAGCTGGAAGCGGTTGGCAATCACCCGTGGCCGCATATGGGCATCGAAGGCGCGCACCATGCGGGCGATCTCGGCCCCGTGCTCGCGCCAGACGGCGGCAAATTCCTCAGCAGTGGAATTGGCTGCCGCCATGCCCATGCCCACGATGCCGGTGTCGTTGAAGAAGCGGAAGCCCAGCGAAACGCCAACGCCCATGCCGATGTCGCGGTAGAAGGCTTCCTTGCGGCGCTGCGCCGGGGTGGCATGCGGCCAGGCTGCCGCTTCCGCCCACAGGCAGTGATCCTCACCGCTGATGAGCCGCGAGCAGGTGATGTCGTTGTTGAAAAACGACTGCGGCTCAAAGGAGGAGAAATAGACATCGGGGTGGCTGTGAAAAAGCACCGCCGCGCGCATCACATCAAGATGGGTGAGGGAAAAGCGGGAGTGCGAGAAGCAATAGAGGCAACTGGTGATGCCGTAGCGCCGTCCAGCCACCTCATGCACCTTGCGCCACAGGTCAGCTTCGCTGTCCTCGGGTAGAAACGGGAACTCGCCCGTTTCTTCGGATCCCTTCACCTCATGGACTTTATCACGCATAAGACATCAAATCTGCAGCCATTCCGCTCCGGTGGTATGCCGGATCCTGCGGCATTGTGGGGATTTTGCTGAAAGGCTGTAAATGGGGGAAATTTCCCTGTCGCTCGAGAAGTGGGCTAAAGGCTAACAATTTTTGGGATTTTGTCCCGCCCTAGGATAGTGAAGGCAAGTGAGCGCTGAAATGTCACAGATGAAACGCCGGGCCCGGGAGCAGGCCATGGCGGTGCGCGCCGCAGCCCATGCGGCCGAAGGTGCCACGGCGGGCGCGGTGCTGGCCCGGCGCGGCCTGCCGGTGGCTCTGGGTTGCGGGACGAAGGTGGTGTCGGGCTTTCACGCCTTTGGCGATGAAATCACAGTGCTGCCGCTGATGGCCAGGCTGGCCGAGGCGGGCTGGATCACCGCCCTGCCGGTGGTGGTGGGCAAGGGCAGGCCGCTGGAATTCCGGGCCTGGGCACCGGGCGAGGCGCTGGTGCCGGGGCGCTGGGACATTCCCCAGCCGCCGGAGGGGGTGCGCGTGGTCGAGCCCGATGTGGTGCTGGTGCCGCTTCTGGCCTTCGACCGGCAGGGTTATCGGCTGGGCTATGGCGGCGGCTTCTATGACCGCACGCTGGCCGCCCTGCGGGCGCAGAAGGCCATCACCGCCATTGGGGTTGCCTTTGCCGGGCAGGAGGTTCAAGCCGTGCCGCGCGAGAGCTTTGATGCGCGCCTCGATTATGTGATGACGGAACGGGAGTGTTTCCGGTGCGGCTGATTTTTCTCGGTGATGTGGTGGGCAAGGCCGGGCGCGAGGCAGTGTATGATGCGCTGCCGCGGCTCAGGGCGCGCTATCAGCCCGACCTGGTGGTGGTAAACGGCGAGAACGCCTCGCATGGCTTCGGCATTTCCGGCGACATCTACATGAAGCTGCGCGAGGCCGGGGCCGATGTGGTGAGCCTTGGCAACCACGCCTTCGACAACCGCGAAATCCTGGTCACCATCACGCGCGAGACCAATCTCATCCGGCCCATCAACTGGCCGGGCGATTGCCCGGGCCGGGGCAGTGCGCTGGTGGAAACGGCGCAGGGCCGCCGGGTGCTGGTCATCAATGCCATGGGCCGGGTGATGATCGAGCCGCAACTGGATGATCCGTTTCCGGCGGTGGCGGCGGCGCTTGCCGCCTGCCCGCTGGGCGAGGGCTGCGATGCCGTGCTCATCGACATGCATGCCGAGACGACATCGGAGAAAATGGCCATGGGCCACTTCGTCGATGGCCGGGCCTCGCTGGTGGTGGGCACCCACACCCACATTCCCACCGCCGATCACATGATCCTGCCGGGCGGCACGGCCTATATGAGCGATGCCGGCATGTGCGGGGCCTATGACTCGGTCATCGGCATGGACAAGGCCGAACCGCTGAACCGCTTCCTGCGCAAGCTGCCGGTGGAACGCTACCGCCCCGCCGAAGGCGCTGTGACGGTGTGCGGCGTGGCGGTGGAGACCGATGATGCCACCGGCCTGGCAACGGCCATTGCCCCCATCCGGCTGGGGGGGCGGCTGGCCGCAGCGGACGTTCCCTTCTGGACATGAAAGGGCCGGGAAAACCCGGCCCCGAGACGATGGCGGGAAGGCCTGGCGGGCCGTCCTACATCTTGCGGCGCAGATAGAAGGGGGTGGCCTGATCGGTGGACTTGAGACCGGCGCTGATGAGGCGGGCCTGGGCGGCGGCGGCAGCGGCCGCCCGGAGATCGTTGCGGGCCAGCGCGGCCGAGGCCATTTCAAGCTGCTGGGCGGTTGCCACCGACAGTTCCGACAGGGTGGCGATGGCGTCAAACAGCCGGCCGATGGGCGCGGTATCGATGAGCGACTGGACCTTGGCCAGAGCCTGTCCACCGCTGGCGCCCACCTCTTCACCGGTAAAGGAAAACTCTTCCACGAGATGGGCCTTGGCACTCATGCGACATACTCCACTAACCTTAACACCGTGCGATCCACAGTGCCGGAACAGGTTTAACGGCGGGTTAAGCGGCTTGCCGGGTGCCGCTCGGCTTGGCTATATGACGGCCAAATTCATGTGATCCCCCGTTTTTGAGGATGTTATGGCCGGCCATTCCCAGTTCAAGAACATCATGCACCGCAAGGGCAAGCAGGATGCGGTGCGCTCCAAGGTGTTTTCCAAACTTGCCCGCGAAATCACCGTGGCGGCCAAGTCCGGCCTGCCTGACCCCACGGCCAATGCGGCCCTGCGCCTGGCCATCCAGAATGCCCGCGCTGAAAACATGCCCAAGGACAATATCGAGCGCGCCATCAAGAAGGCCATGGGCGGCGACGCCGAGAACTATGACACTGTGCGCTATGAGGGCTATGGGCCGGGTGGCGTGGCGGTGATTGTCGAGGCCCTGACCGACAACCGCAACCGCACCGCCTCGGTGGTGCGGTCGCTGTTCACCAAATACGGCGGCAACATGGGGGAAACGGGTTCCGTCGCCTTCATGTTCACGCGGGTTGGCGAAATTGCCTATCCCGCCGCCAAGGGCTCGGCCGACCAGATGCTGGAGGCGGCCATTGAGGCCGGGGCCGATGATGCGGCCTCCGACGAGACGGGCCATGTCATCACCTGCACCTTCGAGGCGATCGGCGAGGTATCACAGGCGCTGGCCGCCAGGCTGGGTGATGCCGACAGCGTCAAGGTGGTGTGGAAGCCCGGCACGCTGACGCCCCTCGACGAGGACAAGGCGGCCAGCCTGCTCAAGCTGGTTGATGCGCTGGATGAGGACGACGACGTGCAGAACGTCTTTTCCAATGCCGACATCGCCGAGGACATTCTGGCGAAACTGGACGCCTGATCTGCTAGTCATGGGCCATGGCTGAGACGGTGCGAATCATCGGGCTGGATCCGGGCCTGCGGAACACCGGCTGGGGCGTCATCGAGGCCTCTGGCAACCGGCTGTCATGGGTGGCGGACGGCGCGGTTCATTCCGACGTCGATGCGCCGCTGGCCGAGCGGCTTCTGCAACTGCACCGGCAACTGGTGGAGGTGCTGGAGCGCTATCAGCCGGATGAGGCGGCGGTTGAGGAAACCTTTGTCAACAAGGATGCGCGCGCCACCCTGAAGCTCGGTCAGGCGCGCGGCGTGGTCATGCTGGCGCCGGCCCAGCGCGGCCTTGCGGTGGCGGAATATGCCCCCAACATGGTGAAGAAGGCCGTGGTGGGGGCGGGGCATGCGGAAAAGGATCAGGTGAAGCACATGGTGAAGCTGCTTCTGCCACGCGCGGCCCTGACCACGGCAGATGCCACCGACGCGCTGGCCATTGCCATATGCCATGCCCATCACCGCGGGGCGCAGAACCTTGAACGCCTGCTGGCGCGCGGTTGACGGGGCAACGGGCGGGGATTAGAGCGGATGGCGTTCCGATGGCTCAAAATCACCGCTCCAACGGATTGTTGCCGAGGCGCTTTTCTGAATTTTTCCGCCAGCGTGAAAAATCAGGCTGCGGTGGCGCGGACGTAAGGGGTTTTCATGATCGGCAGGCTCAGGGGCAGGATTGACGACAGCGGCGAAGACTGGCTGCTGCTTGACGTCAATGGCGTGGGCTATCACGTGCATTGCTCGGCCAAGACGCTGGCCGCCCTGCCGGGGCGCGGCGAGTTTGCCGAAGTGCATACGGAAATGCTGGTGAGTCAGGACATGATCCGGCTGGTGGGCTTTGCCACGCTGCTGGAGCGCGAATGGTTCCGCCTTCTGCAGACGGTGCAGGGGGTGGGCACCAGGGTGGCGCTGGCCATTCTCTCCACCCTGTCGGCGGCCGATGTGGCCAATGCCATTGCGGTGCAGGACAGGGCCATGATCGGCCGCGCTCCTGGCGTGGGCAAGAAACTGGCTGAACGCATCGTGCTGGAACTGAAGGACAAGGCTCCGGCCTTTGTCGGCGGCGACATGGGCCTGGCGCGGGTGGGGGCGGGGCTTGGCGCGCAGCCCACCGGGGCGGCGGCCGAGGCGGTATCGGCGCTGACCAATCTGGGCTATGGCCAGGTGCAGGCGGCGCAGGGGGTGGCGGCGGCGCTGCGCACGCTGGGCGATGATCAGCCCACGGAGAAATTGATCCGCCAGGCCCTGAGGGAGCTGGCACAGCCATGACGGACAGGCCCAACGAACCGTGGATGCTCTATGGCCTGCTCATTCCGCCGGCGACAGCGGTGCTGACCCTGCTGTTTGCCAAGCTGGGGGCGGGCAGTCTGGCCGGATTTCTGAGCGAACTCGCGCAACTGACGACGCCGCAGGCGGGCGGCGGCATGTTTGTGTTCTTCGGGCTGCAGGGGCTGGCGGCGGCGCTGGCGGTGTTGTTCTGGAATGTTAAGGTGGGGCGGCGCGCCCCCCTGTGGCTGCCGGTGATCAAGGCCCTGACGGTGGGCATCGTGCTGCTTCTCATTCCCGAAAAGGTGCAAACCGGCCTGCTCGACGGCTTCTATTTCCGCGGCCTGCTGGACCAGTTCTACGGCGTGAAGCCCTATCTGCTGGCGCAGCTTCTGTCGCCCGCGCTGGTGTGGGCCGGGATCAGGCTGGCGCAGCGCCGGGCAGATGCACAGGTGCCGTCATGAACCGGGGCCTGGTGGACCGCGCCAAGCGCGAGGAGGATTCCGACCTTGCCCACATCAGGCCGCAGCGGCTTGATGATTTTGTGGGCCAGGGCAAGGCCAAGCAGAATCTCAAAGTGTTTATTGAGGCGGCGCGGGCGCGCGGCGAGGCTTTGGACCACACGCTGTTTGCCGGGCCGCCGGGCCTGGGCAAGACCACGCTGGCGCAGATCGTGGCGCGTGAACTGGGGGTCAATTTCCGCGCCACCTCCGGGCCGGTCATTGCCAAGGCGGGCGACCTTGCGGCCCTGCTTACCAATCTTGAAGAACGCGATGTGCTGTTCATCGATGAAATTCACCGCCTCAACCCGGCGGTGGAGGAAATTCTCTATCCCGCCATGGAGGATTTCCAGCTTGACCTGATCATCGGCGAGGGACCGGCGGCGCGCTCGGTCAGGCTTGATCTGGCCAAATTCACCCTGATCGGCGCCACCACCCGCACCGGCCTTCTCACCACGCCGCTGCGTGACCGTTTCGGCATTCCGGTGCGGCTAGATTTTTACACGGAAGATGAACTGCTCGACATTGTGAAGCGCGGGGCGCGCGTCATGCAGATGGCCATTGCCGAGGACGGGGCGCGCGAAATTGCCCGCCGGGCGCGGGGTACGCCGCGCATAGCCGGGCGGCTGCTGCGCCGGGTGCGCGACTTTGCGGCGGTGGCGGGCGAGGCCGAGGTGACGGCCAAGGCGGCCGACCGGGCGCTTCGCCTGCTCGATGTGGACCAGCGCGGCCTTGATGGGCTGGACCACCGCTACCTCACCTGCATTGCCATGAATTTCGGCGGCGGGCCGGTGGGCATTGACACCATTGCGGCTTCGCTGTCGGAGGCGCGGGATGCGCTGGAGGATGTGGTGGAGCCCTATCTGCTGCAACTGGGCTTTCTCAACCGCACACCGCGCGGCCGGCTGCTGACGCCCCATGCCTTCAGGCATCTGGGACTGGCGGTGCCGCAGCGTCCGGAAATCACCCAGGGGGTGCTGCCGCTGGAGGGCACGGAATGACGGCGATGACGTGGCCCGATGTGGCGGGCCGGATTGTAAACGGGGTGCATTATCTGCCGCTGCGCATCTATTACGCCGATACCGACATATCCGGGGCGGTGTATCACGCCAATTATCTGAGCTATTGCGAGCGAGCGCGCTCGGACTGCCTGCGCCTGCTGGGGGTGCAGCAGAGCGAAACCAACTGGAGCACGTCTGGTGGCCAGATGGGTTTTGTGGTCAGGCGGGCACTGTGTGATTTTCACCGCCCGGCGCGCATGGATGATCTTCTCACCATTGAAACCCGCTTCAAGGCCATGTCCGGGGCCAGGGTGGAGATTGCCCAGCGCATCATGCGCGGGGCGGAATTGCTGTTCGAGGCCGAGGTGCTGGTGGCGGTGGTGGACGGACGCGGCGTGCCCAAGCGCATTCCGGACAGCCTGAAACAGGCCATGGCCGCCTTTCTGCCCCGGCCGCTCTAACCCTTCATTAACCACAGCCGATTCATGCACGCTGCAGGACGGGATGTGCGAACCTCCCGGCGGTGGCAGTGATTCGGGGAAAACCCGGATAAATGCCGCAGTTTCGACAGATTTGGGCGGTTAAGGCCCAAGGTTTCAATGGGGCGGGGACGGCATGGCGCAAGTGGGCGGCGCGTGAACCCTCGCGGGGAATGAGGTTTCTATGGATCCGATTGCGGTAGCGCCTGTGGTTCAGACCGGGCACATTTCACTGTGGCATCTCGTCATGCAGGCATCGTGGCCGGTTTTTCTGGTCATGGTGGGGCTGGCGCTGGCGTCCATCTGGTGCTGGGCCATCATCATCGAGAAGTTCTTTGCGGTGCGGCGCATGAATGCCGCCAATGACCGGTTCGAGCAGATGTTCTGGTCGGGCCAGTCGCTGGAAGATCTCTATGTTTCGCTGGGCTCGCGCAACACCATCGGCATGGGGTCGATCTTCCTGTCGGCCATGCGCGAATGGAAGCGCAGCCAGGACGCCACCCTGCGCGCTGGCTTTCAGGGGGTGCAGAAGCGCATTGAGAAGGTGATGGACGTGCAGATCCAGAAGGAGATGGGCGAGATCGAGGCCCGGCTGCTGTTTCTGGCCACCATCGGCTCGGCGGCTCCCTTCATCGGCCTGTTCGGCACGGTGTGGGGCATCATGACCTCGTTCCAGGCCATCGCCAATTCGCAGAACACCAATCTGGCCGTGGTGGCGCCGGGCATCGCCGAGTCGCTGTTTGCCACCGCCATCGGCCTTGTTGCGGCCATACCGGCGACAATCTTCTATAATATGTATTCCTCCGACGCCGCCAAGATCGGCACCCGCCTGGAGAACTATGCCGACGAATTTTCCGCCATCATCTCGCGGCAGCTGGACGAGAGGGCCTGAGCCATGGGCATGACCGCCGGTGGTGCCAAACCCTATTCGCGGCGCAGCTCGCGCCGCCAGTCGCGCCATGCGGCGATGAGCGAGATCAACGTGACGCCGCTGGTTGACGTCATGCTGGTGCTGCTCATCGTGTTCATGGTGGCGGCCCCGCTGATGACCGTGGGTGTTCCGGTGGAACTGCCCAAGACCCAGGCCAAGCAGATGGACTCCAACACCGAGCCCATCACCATCACGGTGCAGTCGGACCGCACCATTTTCCTGCAGGAAAGCAAGATTGCGCTGGATGATCTTGCCGCCAAGCTCGTGGCCATTGCCAAGAACGGCTATGAGGAACAGCTGTTCGTGCGCGCCGACACTTCGGTGCCCTATGGTGCTGTTATGGAGGTGATGGGCCTTCTGAACAGCGCCGGCTATCGCAAGATCGGTCTGGTGACGGGTTCGCCCGACGCCATGAAGCCGCCGGGCCAATAGGCATGATGCGCCGGGGCCTCATCATCTCGCTTGCCCTGCACGCCGCCGTGCTGCTGGCAGCATTGGTGGTGCTGCCCAATCCGGATGCCTTCAAGGTGGCGCCGCAGCAAACCGTGATGGTGGACATCAGCAAGATTGGCGATGTGGCCAAGATGAAGGCGCAGGCGCCGGAAGCCCAGAAGGCCGAAAAGCCCGCCCCCAAGGAAGCGCCGCCCACCCCCAAGGCTGATCCGCAGCCCAAGGTGGCGGAAAAGGAAGTGAAGGCGGCGCGTGAACCGGCGCCCGCACCCGAGCCCGAGCCGCCCAAGAAGGAGCCGCCAAAAAAAGAGCCGCCCAAGCCGGAGGAGCCGAAGCCGCTGGATCCCGATCCGCTGAAGGATCTGATCAAGAAGACCGAGGACAAGCCGAAGCCGCCGGAAAAGCCCGCCGAGAAGCCGGTGGAAAAGAAACTGGCCGAGAAGCCGCCGGAAAAGAAGAAGCCGAAGCTGAACCCCGGCGAGATTCAGGATCTGCTCAACAAGATCAATGATGAGAGTGCCGCCCCGCAGCAGCAGGCGAGCCTGACCGGCCAGCCTGCCCAGGGCGAACAGCAGACCCAGGGCACCGACAATGAGATGGTGGCAACGCTGATCGACCTGCTCGCCTCCAATCTGGAAAAGTGCTGGGACAAGCCGCCGGGCTCGGAGGAAAGCAATGTCCATGTGGTGGTGCGCTTTGCCCTGACGCCCGAGGGCATGGTGGAAGGCCAGCCCCAGGTGATGAATGCCAGCGACCACCCGCTGTTTGCCGCCATGGCGCGTGCGGCGGTGGATGCCGTCTACACCTGCCAGCCCTTCAGTTTTTTGCCGCGCGACAAGTATGATCTGTGGCGCGAGAACACCAGTGATTTCGATCCCAAGCACAAGGCTGGGAGTGTGATGTGAGGACCGGATGACCGTGAAGCCCCATGCCGTTGCGCGGCTTTTGAATGCCCTGTTGGTGTTGTTCACCCTGTGCTGGCTGATGCCGGCCGCCCAGGCGCTTGACGTCAATGTGTCGGGCGGCAAGATCAACCCCATGCCCATCGCCATTGCGCCCTTCATGGCCAGCGGCGGGGCCGAGGACACGGCCGCCACCATTTCCGGCGTCATTGCCAATGATCTGACGCACTCGGGCTATTTCAACGCCCTGCCGCCCAATTCCTTCATCGAGCAGATCAGCGATTTCAACGCGACCCCGCGCTTTGCCGACTGGCGGCAGATCATGGCCAAGGCGCTGGTGACCGGCCAGACCTATGCCGATTCCGGCGGCCGGGTGCGGGTTGAGTTCAAGCTCTTTGACGTCAACAGCGGCCAGCTTCTGGCAGGCCAGCAGTTCACCGCCTCCAAGGCCAATGTGCGCCGGGTGGCCCACCGCATCGCCGACATGGTCTACAAGGCGCTGCTCGGCATTGACGGCTATTTCGACACGCGCATTGTCTATGTGTCGGAGAGCGGCCCCAAGGACAACCGCGCCAAGAAGCTTGCCATCATGGATCAGGACGGCTTCAATCCGCGGGTGCTGCTGGACACGGGCGAGATCATTCTGACGCCGCGCTTTTCGCCCAGTTCACAGGAAATCACCTTCATGGCCATCGGCAAGGATGAGCCGCGCGTCTATATCTACAATGTCGATACACGGCAGCGCGAGATTGTGGGGTCATTCCCCAACATGAGCTTTGCGCCGCGCTTCTCGCCGGATGGCCAGCGCGTC
The DNA here is from genome assembly GCA_937873445.1 of uncultured Alphaproteobacteria bacterium. Classification (GTDB taxonomy): domain Bacteria; phylum Pseudomonadota; class Alphaproteobacteria; order Rhizobiales; family Aestuariivirgaceae; genus Aestuariivirga. The sequence continues at coordinate 8,001 of CALMWF010000006.1, read as the reverse complement.
ATCATGAGTCTGCAGAGCGACGACGGCCAGAACGCCAATGTCTTTGAGATGGATCTGCGCTCGCGCCAGATGCGGCAACTCACCAATGAGGCGTCGATCAATACCGCGCCTTCCTATGCGCCGGATGGCGGCCGCATCACCTTTGAGTCCGACCGGTCCGGGTCGCAGCAGGTCTATGTCATGAATGCCGACGGTTCGGGCCAGAAGCGCATCAGCTTCGGCAAGGGGCGCTATTCCACCCCGGTGTGGTCGCCGGACGGGCAGTATATTGCCTTCACCAAGCAGGCCGAGGGCCGCTTTGCCATTGGCGTGATGAAGCCCGACGGCTCGGGTGAGCGCATTTTGACCGAGGGCTATCACAATGAGGGGCCGACCTGGGCACCCAATGGCCGGGTGCTGATGTTTTTCCGCGACAGCCAGGGCGATGGCGGCGGGCCGCAATTGTGGTCGGTGGACATCACGGGCTATAATGAGCAGCAGGTGCAGACCGATGGGTTCGCTTCCGATCCATCCTGGTCACCGCGCCTTAACTAAACCGGGGGGTGCCGGACAAAGGGGCCGGAAAAGCCCGGTTTGGCCACAAATTCGCCGCGCTCGCCCGGTTATCAGCCGGACCAGCGCCGGTGTGGCGGAACCTTTGCCAGGCGGCCGGTCAGGGTTTGTTAACCCGAAACCGGCAAAAGGGTTAAGGCGTGTAAAGGTTTGCCCGGCTATGGGTGGATCAATTGGCCCCATGGGGGCCTGAATGAGGAACCGGCACTGGGGCAGGGGACGCCGCAGCCGGAACCGCAAAAGGAGTGGGATCAATGATGAGCCGTATGGCAGGTTTCAAGTTTGCCACCGTGTGCTGCTGTTTTCTGGCGCTGGCCGCCTGTTCCAAGAAGAACACACCGAGCCTTGACGGCGGTGCGGGCGGGGCCGGCGGGCTGAACGGCGGGGCCGGCGGCGTGGCCCAGCCTGGCTCAAAGCGCGATTTCTCGGAAAATGTCGGTGACCGGGTGTTCTTCATCGTTGACCAGTCCAATCTGACGCCGGAAGCCCAGGACACGCTGAGCAAGCAGGCCCAGTGGCTGCAGCAATATGGCAATGTGACCGTGCAGGTGGAGGGCCACTCGGACGAGCGCGGCACCCGCGAATACAACATCGCCCTGTCGGCCCGGCGCGCCACCGCGGCGCGCAACTTCCTGATCGAACATGGCGTTCCGGGCAAGCGGATTTCGTCCATTGCCTATGGCAAGGAACGCCCGGCCTCGCTGTGCGACGCCGAGGAATGCTGGTCGCAGAACCGCCGCGCGGTGACGGTGATCACCGGCGGGGCCAACTGACCCTGCTGTGATGTGGCAGCCCGGCAACAATGCCGGGCTTTCCATGTGCCGCCCAGGGCAAGCCTCAATTTTACCGCGATTGCGGTTCATCTGGCGGGCGGGGCTTCGAGCAGATCCGGATGGTTTGAGATATGCGCATCTTCAGGCGTGGTGTTGTGGCGGCAGTATTGCTGGCGGGCTGTTCATTTGCCGTGCCGGTCATGGCCCAGGACCAGACCAGCCGGCTTGATCTTCTGGAGCAGCAGGTCAAACAGCTCACCGGCCAGGTGGAGGTGCTGAACCATGAGCTGGAGCTCATGAAGGCGGCCCAGAAGCAGGGTGCAGCCGACCCGGTGGCGGTTCCGGCCCTTCGGCCCAGCGCCACAGCGGCGGTTTTGCCCCCGGAAGCGGGTGAGACCATCAGCGATCCCGCCCCGGTGGCGGCGCGCGCGGCCACCCGCGTTGTGGTGGGCGCGGACGGTGCGGAGATGGCGGTTCCGGCGCCTGAAGCCCCGGAAGCAGCAACCGCATCCACCCCGCAGGTTCTTGGCACGCTGGGCACAGGTGCCGCACGCCCCGGTGATGGCGGCTTTCAGGGCCAGGTTCTGGTGGCGCCCGGCAGCGAGGAGGCCGCCAGCGTGCAGGGCGGCATGACCACGCCGGAAGCAGCGGTGGAGCAGGTGGCGCTGGCGTCGCCCGCCGATACGCCGGAAAGCCTCTATGAACGGTCCAACGAGCGCCTGCTGCGCCGCCAGTTTGATGGGGCGGCCCAGGGTTTTCGCGATTTCCTGACGAAATATCCCGACCATGCGCTGGCCGGCAGCGCCCAGTTCTGGCTGGGCGAGACCTATTATCAGCAGGGCGACTATGCCCAGGCGGCGCAGAACTTTCTCAACGGCTACCGCAGCTATGGCAAGAGCCGCCGGGCGGCGGACAGTCTGGTGAAGCTCGGCATGTCGCTCAACCGTTTGGGCCAGAAGGGCCAGGCCTGCGCCGCCTTCGGCTCGGTGGCGGGTGATTATCCGACGGCGGTGGAGGCCAAGCAGCGCGCCGCCGCGGAAGCCAAGCGTGCCGGCTGCTGAGGCCACAGGCCTGATGGCCGGGCACAGACCGCCCGGTGATGATTTTGCCTTTCTTGATGATGTGAATGCGGTGGCTGTGGCGGTGTCCGGCGGCTCGGATTCGCTGGCTTTGCTGCATCTGGTGGCGGAGGCGCGGTTGCGGCGGCGGCCGGCGCTGCGGCTTTGGGCGCTGACGGTGGATCATGGCCTGCGGCCGGAAGCGGCGGCGGAGGCCGAACAGGTGGCGGCGTGGTGTGCGGCCCTGGCTGTGCCCCATGTCATTCTGCGCTGGGAGGGCGAAAAGCCCCGGAGCGCCATTCAGGCCCGGGCGCGGGTGGCGCGCTACCGCCTGCTGGCCGACTGGTGCCGGGGGCATGATGTGCCGGTGCTGCTCACCGGCCACACGCGCGAGGATCAGGCGGAGACGGTTCTGATGCGCCAGCGCCGCACCACGTCAGCACTCAGTCTCGCCGGTATCTGGGGTGAGCGGACGGTGGAGGGGGTGCGGCTGCTGCGGCCGCTGCTGCACCGGCGGCGGGCCGAGTTGCGCCAGATGCTGGCGGCGCGGGGGCAGGGCTGGATTGATGATCCCGCCAATGAGCAGGTGCGCTTCGAGCGGGTGCGGCTGCGCCGCGAACTGGCGGCAGTCTCTGTCGATCCGCTGCTGGCCCAGGCGGCGGCCGCCCAGCGGCAGACGCTTGCCGCCGCGGCGCGGGCCAATGAGGTTCTGAAGCGGCACGGGCAGATTTCGGTACTGGGTTATGCTCAGATGGCCCGGCAGGGGCTGGCGGAGCTGGACGGGCTGGCGGCGGAAATGCTGGTGGAGGCGCTGCTGCGCGGCCTGGGCGGGGGCCGGGGGGCGGAAGCCGCCCGCCGGCGGGCACTGCTGGCCTGGCTCGGCACCGGGGGGGCGGGGCGGCGGACCCTGGCCGGGGCGCTGGTGGTGAAACGGCAGCGCACCATTGTGGTGCTGCGGGAGCCGGGCCGGTTGGCACCCTTCCCCGAAGCCCTGCCTGCCGGTGGCAGAATGGACTGGGACGGGCGCTTCCGGCTCACCGGCGCACCCGGCACAGAAGTGGCGGTGGCGCGGCAGGGGCATCGCCCGGCGCGGGTTCCGGCCGCACTTCACCAGACCCTGCCGGAGCTGCGGGGGGATGGCCAGCGGGTCTTTGTCGGCCTGCAGCGGCTGGAAGATACAATTTACGAAAGAGTGATGCTTGGAATTGCTCTTTCCCCCTCCTATCTTTAGACCACTTTTACGGCAATGCCGCGCCAGACCCCGGCGCGGCCTGAGGACAGAGGATTCACGGTGAACAATTTCCGCACCTTTGCAGTCTGGATCATCATTGGCATGTTGCTGATCTCGCTGTTCAGCCTGTTTCAGGGCCAGGCCAGCCGCATCAACGCCGCCGATGTGTCGTATTCGCAATTGCTCGACAAGGTGAATGCCGGCGAGATCAAGAGCGTCAGCTATTCTTCGGACGGCGCCATCGGCACCATCACCTCCACCGCCAGCGATGGCAAAAGCTTTTCCACCATTGGCCCGATCACCGAGGCCGACCTGAAGACCCTGCGCGACAAGGGCGTGGATGTGACCTTCAAGTCGTCATCGGGCGAGTCCACCCTGTCCAATGCGCTGATCTACTGGCTGCCCATGCTGCTCATTGCCGGGGTGTGGATCTTCTTCATCCGCCAGATGCAGGCCGGATCCGGCAAGGCCATGGGCTTCGGCAAGTCCAAGGCCAAGCTTTTGACCGAGAAGCATGGCCGCGTCACCTTTGCCGATGTGGCGGGGGTGGACGAGGCCAAGGATGATCTGGTGGAAATTGTCGACTTCCTGAAGGATCCCGGCAAGTTCCAGCGTCTGGGCGGCAAGATTCCCAAGGGCGCCCTGCTGGTTGGCCCCCCCGGCACCGGCAAGACGCTGCTGGCGCGCGCCATTGCGGGCGAGGCCAATGTGCCGTTCTTCACCATTTCCGGTTCGGACTTCGTGGAAATGTTCGTGGGTGTTGGCGCCTCGCGGGTGCGCGACATGTTCGAGCAGGCCAAGAAGAATGCGCCGTGCATCATCTTCATTGACGAAATTGATGCGGTGGGCCGCCACCGCGGCGCCGGTCTGGGCGGCGGCAATGACGAGCGTGAGCAGACGCTGAACCAGCTGCTGGTGGAGATGGACGGTTTCGAGGCCAATGAGGGCGTCATTCTCATTGCCGCCACCAACCGGCCCGACGTGCTCGATCCGGCGCTGTTGCGGCCCGGCCGCTTTGACCGCCAGATCGTGGTGGGCAATCCGGATGTGAAGGGCCGTGAGCAGATCCTGAGGGTGCACATGAAGAATGTGCCGCTGGCGCCCGATGTGGACCCCAAGGTGATTGCCCGCGGCACGCCGGGCTTCTCCGGTGCTGACCTGGCCAATCTGGTGAATGAGGCCGCCCTTCTGGCCGCCCGGCGCAACAAGCGCATTGTCACCCAGGCGGAGTTTGAAGACGCCAAGGACAAGGTGATGATGGGGGCGGAGCGCAAGTCCATGGTGATGAGCGACGAGGAAAAGCGCAACACCGCCTATCACGAGGCGGGCCATGCGCTGGTCGGCCTCACCGTGCCCTATGACCCCCTGCACAAGGTCACCATCATTCCGCGCGGGCGGGCGCTGGGGGTGACCATGAACCTGCCGGAGGGCGACCGCTATTCGCGCACCCGCGAGTGGTGTGAATCGCGCATGGCGGTGCTGTTCGGCGGGCGCGAGGCGGAACTCATTCTCGGCGGCGACAAGAATGTGACCAATGGCGCCACCGGCGACATTCAGATGGCCACGCAACTGGCGCGCGCCATGGTGACGGAATGGGGCATGTCGGAGAAGCTGGGCCGGGTGCGCTACAACGGCAATGAGCAGGAGGTGTTCCTCGGCCATTCCGTGACCCAGACCAAGAATGTCTCGGATGATACCGCCAAGATCATCGACGAAGAGGTGCGCCGTCTGGTGCAGCAGGGCGAGGCCACGGCCCGCAAGATTCTGGCCAAGCGCCGCGCCGACCTGCACAAGGTGGCCAAGGCGCTGCTGGAATACGAAACGCTGTCGGGCGAGGAAATCCAGCTGGTGCTGAAGGGCGAAAGCCTGGACCGCGACGACAAGGGCAACGGCAAGAAGGCCGAGAAGTCGTCATCGTCGGTGCCGAAGGCGGGCCGCCGCCGGCCCCCGGCGGGCGACATGGAACCGCAGCCGCAAACCTGACGGGGCGCCATGGGCCGCAGCTACCTTCGCCCCACGGGACTGGTCTTCGGACCCGACGCCGCCCGGCTGATCAAGGCCGGGCTGGCGGCGTCTCTGGGGGGCATGGCGCATGTGGGCTTCACCGGGGCCTGCCGCATCAGGCGCGGCAAAAAGGGCATTGAGCGCAAGGATGTGAGCCTGGACAAGGCGCTGGCCAAGGAACCGGCGCTGATGGCGGCCATTGCCGCGCCGCGGCCGCGCTTTGCCGGGGTGGATCTGTCGCGGGTCCGGCTCATGGGCATTGTCAATGTAACCCCCGATTCCTTCTCTGACGGCGGCCAGCATGGCGAAGCGCCCGCCGCCGTGGCCCATGGCCAGCAGCTGGCGGCGGAGGGGGCGGCCATTCTTGATGTGGGCGGGGAATCGACCCGGCCCGGATCGGATGCGGTGGATGCGGACGAGGAGCTGCGCCGGGTCATTCCGGTGGTGCGGGGGCTGTCGTCGCAGGGCTTCACCGTGTCCATTGACACGCGCAAGGCACGGGTGATGACCGAAGCGGCCTATGCCGGGGCCGCGCTCATCAATGATGTATCGGGCCTTGGCCATGACCCGGAGGCGCTGGCCACGGCGGCCCGGCTGCAATTGCCGGTCATTCTCATGCATGCCCAGGGCGATCCGCGCACCATGCAGCTTAACCCCACTTACGAAGACGTGGCGCTCGACGTTTACGATGGTCTGGCGGACCGCATCGTCGCCTGCCAGAAGGCGGGCATTGACCGGGCGCTTTTGTGCGTCGATCCGGGCATCGGCTTCGGCAAGAGCTTTGCCCACAACCTCGACCTGCTGCAGCAACTGCCCCTGTTCCATGGCCTCGGTGTGCCTGTTCTGGTGGGCCTGTCGCGCAAGGGTTTTGTCGGCGCGGTGACGGGCGAGGCGGTGGCGGCACGCCGGTTGCATGGCTCGGTGGCCGGTGCTTTACAGGCGGCCATGAACGGCTGCCATATTCTCCGGGTGCATGATGTGGCGCCCACCCGCCAGGCGCTGGCGCTGTTTGCTGCGGCGGGCGGCGTGCCGGTGGAAACGCGTTAACATTTTTCGGGCAGGGTGCCGGAAAAAGGGGTTTGGGCATGATACGCAAATATTTCGGCACCGACGGGGTGCGCGGCCGCGCCAATGCGGGGGCCATGACGGCCGACATGGTGCTGAAGATCGGCATGGCGGCGGGCCAGGTCTATCGCCGCGGCACCCACCGCCACCGCGTGGTGATCGGCAAGGATACCCGGCTTTCCGGCTATATGATCGAACAGGCGCTGACGGCGGGCCTGCTGGCGGCGGGCATGGATGTGTTTCTGCTCGGCCCGGTGCCGACACCGGCCGTGTCCATGCTGACGCGCTCCATGCGCGCTGACCTGGGGGTGATGATATCGGCTTCGCACAATGCCTATCCGGATAATGGCATCAAGCTGTTTTCGCCCGATGGCTACAAGCTGTCAGATGAACAGGAACTGGCGATTGAGGCGCTGGTGGACAATCCGGGCAAATTCGTGCCCGCTGCCTCCGACCTGATCGGGCGGGCCAAGCGCATCGACGATGCCGGCGCGCGCTACATCGAATTTGCCAAGCGCACCTTCCCCGGCGAACGCGGGCTTGACGGGTTGCGGGTGGTGATCGACACCGCCAATGGTGCGGCCTACAAGACGGCACCCACGGCGCTGTGGGAACTGGGGGCCGAGATCGTGCAGATCGGCGAAGACCCCAACGGCTTCAACATCAATGACAAGGTGGGCTCCACCGCGCCGCAGGCCATGTGCGCGCGGGTGCGCGAAGTGCGGGCCGACATCGGCATTGCGCTCGACGGTGACGCCGACCGGGTGATCATTGCCGACGAAAAGGGCCGGGTGATCGACGGCGACCAGCTGATGGCGCTGATTGCCACCTCCTGGGCCGAGCGCGGCGAGTTGTCGGGTGGCGGCCTGGTGGCCACCATCATGTCCAATCTGGGCCTTGAACGCTATCTCACCGGCAAGGGGCTGAAGCTGGCCCGCACCAAGGTGGGCGACCGCTATGTTGTGGAGCACATGCGCGCCCATGGCTTCAATGTGGGCGGCGAACAGTCTGGCCATATTGTGCTGTCGGATTTTGCCACCACGGGAGACGGCCTGCTGGCGGCCCTTCAGGTGCTGGCCGAAGTGGTGCGGCGCGGGCGGCCGGTGTCGGAGGTGCTCAATCAGTTCACTGCCCTGCCGCAGGTGCTGAAGAATGTGAAGTTCAAGAGCGGCAAGCCGCTGGACGCCAAAGAGGTGAAGGACGCCATTGCCGATGCCGAGGCCATGCTGGCCAACAGGGGGCGTCTGGTGATCCGGCCGTCGGGCACCGAGCCGGTGATCCGGGTGATGGCCGAGGGTGATGACGCACCGCTGGTCAA
>CALMWF010000005.1 GCA_937873445.1 uncultured Alphaproteobacteria bacterium | reverse complement strand
CATCGCCTTCGGCCTCGAACGCGACGACATCGGACCCGCCTTCCGCGAGGCGATGCAGAAAGTGGTGGCTCAGCATGGCGGCTTCATCGGCTGGAAGGCCGCCCCCAGCCTTACCCACATTCTGGAGGAACTGAAGGCCATGCGCGACGGTGATGATCTGCCCGTTGGCGAAAACCCGGGCGGCGATCAGGCCGCCTGATGGCACTGCGCGTCACACGCGAAGGCCCGGCGCAAACCGGGCCTTTGTCATGACAGGCCTGGCGTCCTGCGCCTCGTCAGTAACGCCAGATCAGTAACGCCAGATCAGACTGGCCAGAACCCGATGGTCGGTCCAGTCGTCACCCGGTTCCGAGCCATGGAAAAATGTGCCGGAATAGCCGCCAGCGACCGCCAGCATGGGATTGAACATGTATTCAATGCCCGTTCCCGCCGTGGCGGTAATGTCGGCCCCGCCATCGCCCTTCTCATAATCTGCCCCGATGTTGAACTTGAGGTCGAGATTTTCCAGAAGCGCCTGGGTCAGGTCGAGGCGGGCTGCCCACTTGCGCGTGCCGGATGATGTGGCAGCAGCACTCTCGTTCAGTTCGGTGCCTAGCGTGAGCACAGCGGTGGTGAGTTCGGTGGGCCGCCACGCAAGCGACCCGTCAAGCCCCACCGTCTGAATGGTCTTGAGGGCCGGATCGGCATAGTCGCGCACCAGATATTTGACCGCCATCTCGCCGTTCCACAAGGCACCGTCGTCAAAACTGAAACCGGCCCGCAGCGCCAGGCCGTGGGAGTTGCGTTTCAGCCCGTTGCGGTCGCGGGTGCTGTCATGCAGGCGCGGGCCATAGCTGGCTTCGGCGAAGGGATTGATGGCCGCACCATATCTGTAGGTGCCGCGCAGGTTGAGCGTGGGTTCCGTATAGGCCCGGTCGGAATTGTCCTCCGTGGTGCCGTCGCCGCGCTTCACGTCGCTGAAGAAGGCGCGCTCGACCCCCAGCCTGGCGGTGGTTTCGAGGGGGCCGAAATCATGGCTCAGGGCAGCGCTGCCGCCCAGCGCGTGATCGCGCCGCGGATCGACAGCGTCGGTCGCCACTTCGCGGGATCCCGCACCGGTCTGGGTCAGGTCATAATGCAGGCTGAAATCGGCATGGGTGGTGCGGCGCACATCGAGCCGAAAATCGGTCTTGGCCGAAGCGGTCACAGTGCTCGGGTTGTCCTTGTCGAGAAAGCGGATGAATTCGCTGCTGGCCTCACCGCTCCAGGAATGGCGCAACCAGTCACTCTGGAAGGCGACGGCCGGGCGCAGCCGCAAACCGACATCGGCGTCGGCCTTGTCCGCACTCCTGCGCGCATTGCTGGTGGCAACGCCGCCCACCTCCAGGGATGGATGGAAATCGAACACACTGGCCCGCATGCCCAGCGGCGCATAGGGGTCGGGCCGGGGACGGGTAAGGCGGCGCGGTCTGGCGGCAACCGTTTCGGTCACCGGCGGCGGCGCCAGAACCCTGACGGCAGCACTGTCCTCGGGAGGGGCTGCGGGGTCGGCCAGCGGATCGGCCAGAGGATCGTCAAGCGGATCGGAAACAGGGTCGGTGCCGTCAGCCACAGCGGCAGCATCCGCTGTGCTGGTCCGCAGCGGTGGCAGCACCTGGGCCAGAACGGGTAGGGTCAATGCCCATAATGCGGCCGCGGTCAACGCCAGCCGCGCCAAGTGCCTGTTAATCACGGTACTCTCCTCACTGCGCGCGACCGTAAAGAAACATGGTTAACGTCAGGTTGCGCGGCCTTCGGCACCCTTTCCTTTTGCCCGTGAGCCTCCTATTTTGCCCGCCATGTCAAAGCCTTCCCGCCATTCCCCCGATCTCGACCTGATTGCCACGGCGCGCACCGCACTGGCCACAGAGGCCCAGGGGCTTAACCGTCTTCTGGCTGCCCTGGACGGGCCGCTGGGCGACAGCCTCGCCCGCGCGGCAGCGCTCATTGCCGCAGCGGCCGGCCGCGTTGTTGTTTCGGGCATGGGCAAAAGCGGCCACATCGGCCGCAAGATCGCCGCTACCCTGGCTTCCACCGGCACGCCTGCCCTGTTTGTGCATCCCGCTGAAGCCAGCCACGGCGACCTTGGCATGATCACCACCCAGGATGTGTTGCTGCTGCTGTCAAACTCGGGCGAGTCGGCAGAACTGCGTGACTTGCTGGCCTATAGCCGGCGCTTCCGTGTGCCCCTCATTGCCATGACCGCGCGCCCCGCCAGCACCCTCGCCCGCGAGGGAGACGTGGTGCTGCTGCTGCCCCAGGCCGAGGAGGCCTGCCCCATCGGCCTGGCCCCCACCACCTCGACGCTGATGCAACTGGCCCTCGGTGACGCGCTGGCCATCATGCTGCTCAAGCAGCGCGGCTTCACCGCCGAGGATTTTTCGGCCTTTCACCCCGGTGGCAAGCTGGGCGCGCAGCTGAAGCTGGTGCATGAGGTGATGCTGACGGGTGACGCGCTGCCGCTGGTGCCGGAAACCATGGTGATGAGTGAGGCCCTGGTGGTCATGACCGCCAAAAGCCTGGGCTGTGTGGGTGTGACCGATCCGCAGGGCAGGCTCATCGGCATCATCACCGATGGCGATCTCCGCCGTCACATGACCGGCCACCTGCTGGGCCAGACAGCGCGCATGGTGATGACGCCCAACCCCCGGACCCTGCCGCGCGATGATCTTGCCATTGAGGCCCTGGACACACTGAACCGTGCCAAGATCACCGCCGCCTTCATTGTTGATGAAGGTGGCAGGCCTTCAGGCCTCATTCACATCCACGACCTCTTGCGCCTCGGCGTCTCGTGATCAGGCGGCTTCCACCCGAAGCCGCAGCCCGTTGACACCTGTGACCCTGACCCGCGTTCCCGGCGGCAGGTCCGGCCCCTCCACCTCCCACAGCGTGCTGTTGATGGACAGATGGCCCCGGCCCTCGCGGATTGCCTCACCCAGAACATAGGTCGAGCCGATATATTCATACATGCGCCGGTTCAGGTTGGGCTGGGCTGAGTCAAAAACCTTCCGTTCACTGAGAAAGCGCCGCCCGGCATAAACGCTGACCAGCGACAGGGCCGAAAACAATATGAGTTCGGCCTGCCAGCCCATGTTCAGCATCATGTCGAGAAGCCCGACCACGGCGGCTGGAATGGCCAGCCAGATGAAGAAAATGCCGGGCGCCATCAATTCGAGAATGAGCAGGGCGCCCGCCACCACAAACCACGACCAGTTGCCGAGAAGCGGAAAGAGTTCCGACATGGCCTAGCTCCGCGGATTGGGCGGCGAACCGCGGCGCGGCAGGCTGGGTGAAGGCTCGGAATTGCCGAAGGCCTCGCGGGCAATCTCGGCAATGCCGCCAATGGACCCCAGCACCGAAGCCGCATCCACCGGCATCATCAAAACCTTCTGGTTTGGTGACTGCGCCAGCGCCTCCAGCGCCTTCACATAGTTGTTGGCGACGAAATAATTGATGGCCTGCACATTGCCGGCCGCAATGGCCTCACTCACCATGGTGGTTGCCTTGGCTTCGGCCTGGGCCTGGCGTTCACGCGCCTCAGCCGTGCGGAAGGCGGCCTCCTTCTGGCCTTCGGCCTGCAGCACCGCCGACTGCTTTTCGCCCTCGGCCTTCAGAATGGCCGCCTGACGCAGGCCCTCGGCCTCGAGAATGGCCGCGCGCTTGTCACGTTCGGCTTTCATCTGGCGCGCCATGGAATCAACCAGATCACGGGGCGGATTGATGTCCTTGATCTCGATCCGGGTCATTTTCACGCCCCAGGGCTCGGTCGCCCGGTCCACCACGCCCAGCAGGCGGTGATTGATCTCGTCGCGCTGCGACAGAAGCTGGTCGAGGTCCATGGAGCCCATGACGGTACGGATATTGGTCATGGTCAGGTTGATGATGGCGTTTTCCAGGTTCTGCACTTCATAGGAAGCGCGCGCTGCATCCAGCACCTGATAGAAGGCAACCCCGTCCACCGTCACCATGGCGTTGTCGCGGGTGATGACCTCCTGCGACGGCACCTGGATCACCTGCTCCATCATGTTGAGCTTGGCGCCCACCCGGTCAATGAAGGGAACGATGAGACCGAGGCCCGGTTCCAGGGTGCGAATGTAGCGCCCGAAACGCTCCACCGTATAATTATAGCCCTGCGGCACCATGCGAATGGCGCGCAACAGGTAGAACACCACCACACCGAACAGCAGAATGACGAAAATTCCCAGGCCCGAATTCATCGCAGTCCTCCGTCCCGAAAGGAAAAAAGTCCGCCCCTATCATGGGAAGACGGTGCCTCGCCTGCAAGGGCCTCAGCGCCAGCCCATGAGCTCGCGTCGAACGATGGTTTCTAGCATGTGAATTGATTCGCTCGTATCGTTGAGGCTGGGCACCACGGCGAAGTTCTCCCCGCCATGCTCACGGAAGGTCTCTCCCAGACCAATCGCCACCTCCTCCAGCGTTTCCACGCAGTCCGCAGCAAAGCCGGGGGTGATCATCAGCAGGTTCTTCACGCCCTGGCCGGGCAGAGCCTCCACCACCTCCTGGGCATAGGGCTGCAGCCATTCCGCCTTGCCGAAGCGCGACTGGAACACCACCTGCAGCCGGTCTTCGGAAAGCCCCATCTTCTCGCGCACCAGGCGCGCCGTCTTCAGGCAGTGGCAATGATAGGGATCACCCTTCATCCAGTAGTCCTTGGGCAGGCCATGGAAGGACATGAGAATACGGTCCGGCTGCCAGGCAAGCCCCTTCAGTGCCGTCTCCAGACTCCGCGCCAGGGCGGCAATATGAGCGGGATCATCGAAATAGGGCGGCACGGTGCGAATGGCCGGCTGCCAGCGCATGGTCTGCAGCGCCTCATAGGCCTTGTCCAGCACCGAGGCCGTGGTGGTGGCCGAATACTGCGGATAGAGCGGAAACAGCACAATGCGCTCGCAACCCGCCTGTTTCAGGGCCGCAAGCCTGTCGGCAATGGGCGGCAGGCCATAGCGCATGGCCCAGTCCACCAGCACCGGTGCGGTTTCCCAGCCCGCCTCGCCCGGCAGGGCCCCGCCCAGCGCCGTGGCCAGCTTCCGGGCCTGCGACCGGGTAATGGTCTTGAGCGGCGATTCGTCGAGATCGCGGTTCCAGATCTTGTCATAGGCATGGCCGGACCGCTTGGGCCGGGTGGTCAGGATGATGCCGTTCAGGATCACCCACCACAGGGCGCGGTTGGTTTCAATCACCCGGCGGTCCGACAGGAATTCCTTGAGATAGCGGCGCATGGGCCAGTAGGAGGTGGCCTCCGGGGTGCCCAGGTTGATGATCAGAACCCCGATCCGGGCCGGGGCAACAGGCGGATGGCCGGGGGGCAGCGGCGAAAGTGCTGGCATGGTGCATGGGTCTCGTGACTTGTGGTGGGCTGAAGCTAAAGCAATCTGCCTTTTGACGGAATCGGAAAAAAACCGATAATTTCCTGCCGATTCCAGGTGAAGGCAGGAATCGTTAATAACTTACACAGTCATTCCCGCCTAAGGTGAGTCGCCTGAAATGCCTCGGAAACGGACTGGCTGATGAAGCATAATCCCACCATTATTTTCGACAGCTTGCGGGACGCCAGCCGGGCAGTGCTCACCCCCGCACTTCGAGACCTTCATGCCGAGGGCATATCGGACACACGTGCCCGTGTCCTGATCCGCCACGAACAGGTCAGCGAGGTCAGCCGCTCCATTCCCCTGTTCCTCCTGTTTCACATCTGCACCGCCCTCATCCTCACCATGCGGCTGTCGGGCCGCACCGGCGAAGTTCATTCGCTGCTGATCTTTTTTCTGACCCTGCTGCCCGCCGTCATTCTCTCCGCCGCCTGGTTCTATCATGACCGCTATCCCCGCAAGAACGATACGCTGGTGTTCCGCCTGATTGAGGCGGGCGGTGTCTTCATGGGCGTCATCTGGACCATGCCATCGGCCCTTCTCATGGCCCAGGCAATGGGCACCGAACGCATGATCATTCTGGGTCTGGTGCTCACCATCACCAGCATCGGCGCCATTTCGCTGGCCCGCATTCCAACCGCCGCCATCCTGTTCACGGCCTTTTCCGTATCTGCCCTCAGCTATTCGCTGCTGCTTTATGGCGGCAGCGATGCGGTTATCGGGGCTTCCCTCACCATCACCTATGGCCTGGTTCTCACCAGCATCATTCTCGCCTCCCACCATGACTTCTTGCGTCGGGCCCGCGCCGACTTCGAGGTCAAGAACCAGCAGGAGGTGATTGCCCTGCTGCTCAATGATTTTGAACGCGGCACCCATGACTGGCTGTGGGAAAGTGATACCGAAGCCAAGCTTGCCTATTTCTCGCCGCGGCTGGGCGAGCATCTGGGCCTGGCGCCGGAACAGATCATTGGCCGCAGTTTCGCCGAACTGCTGCAGGCCGATGCCCACACACCCGGCTGGGACGCCTTTCTGAGCGACATGGCGGCCTGCCAGACCATTGAGGGCCGGGTCATTGATGTCAGCCTGCGCGGCAACATGGCCCACTGGGAAATCACCGCCCGGCCCCTGTTCAAGGAGGATGGCAGCTTTCATGGCTATCGTGGCGTCGGCCGCGATGTGACCCAGAAATGGGAAGCGGAAACGGCCCTGCGCGATGCCAAGCAGGCGGCGGAAACCGCCTCCTCTGCCAAGTCGCAGTTCCTGGCGGTGATGAGCCACGAGCTGCGCACCCCGATCAATGCCATTGTCGGCTTTTCCGAAATGCTGGGCGGCGCCCATGGTGACAACCTGTCGCCCGAGACCCGCCAGGACTACCTCAACACCATCATGGAGAGCACGCGCCACCTGCAGAGTCTGATCAACGATCTGCTCGACATGACCCGCATGGAAAAGGGCACCCTGCAGCTGGTGGAACAGGAACTGGACGCAGCCGAACTGGTGGAGGTGGCCGCCCGCATGTGCCGCAGCCAGGCGGAGGGCGCCGATGTGACCGTGGTGGCCCGCACCGTGGACAATATCGGCATCACCGGTGATGTCACCCGGCTCAAGCAGGTGTTCCTGAACCTTCTGACCAACGCCATCAAGTTCACCCCCGCCGGCGGCATTGTAAATGTGGACATGGAACGCAGCCCCCAGGGCCAGCTCATCCTGGCCGTGCGAGATGCCGGCATCGGCATCGCCCAGTCCGATATCGAGCGGGTTTTCGATCCCTTCTTTCAGGCTGAAAACAGTTCCAGCCGGCGTTATGGCGGCATGGGCCTGGGCCTGGCCATCGCCCGCAAGATTGCCCGTCTGCATGGTGGCGACGTGACGCTGGCCAGCGAACCGGGTGCCGGCACCACGGCAAGCCTCATTCTGCCGGCCTCGCGCATCCACTGGCCGCAGCGCCAGACCGGCCAGCGTCGCCGGGCCTGACCGGCGGCCCGCGCTTCGCCGACCGCCGGCTGCCAGACGGATATTTGAACGCTTCCGATGCAATCCACACTGGCAAAACCCCGGTCCAGCGGCTATTTTGCCGCAACCATCAACGGTTCGAGACCATGCCCACCCGCTATCCCCTTGTCGGCCTGCCTGCCGACACCCATGAATCCCACGGCTTCCTCTATCACTCGCTGGGCGACAAATATGTGCGCGCCCTGGCTGAAGTGGCGAACGTCACCCCCGTCATGATTCCCTCCATCGCCGAGGTCATGGATCTGGACGGGCTGTTGAGCCACCTCGATGGTGTGCTGATGACAGGGGCCATATCCAATGTGCACCCGCCGCACTATGGCGAACAGCCCAGCGCCGACCACGAACCCTATGACCACCGCCGCGATGCCATGACGCTTGCCCTGATCCGCGCCGTCGTTGACCGCGGCATGCCGCTGTTCTGCATCTGCCGCGGCTTTCAGGAACTGAACGTCGCCATGGGCGGCACGCTGGAAACCGAACTGCAGCGTGGCCACGGCCGGCTCGACCACCGCGCCCCCAAGTCCGATGATGTGAATGTGCGCTATGCCCCCTCCCATGACATCGCCATCACCAGCGGCGGCATGCTGGAGCGCATTCTGGGCAAGACCGAAACCAGGGTGAATTCCATTCACCGCCAGGGGGTGCGCCATCTCGCCCCCGGCCTCGTGGCCGAGGCCACCGCCCCCGACGGCATCATTGAAGCCGTGTCGGTGAAGGGGGCCAGGGCCTTTGCCTTCGGCACCCAGTGGCACCCGGAATTCCGGGCCGGTGAAAACCCCGATTCGGTGAAGCTGTTCACGGCCTTCGGCGATGCGGTGCGGGCGCATGCCCGCCAGCGCCTGGAAAAACGCCTGGCCCCCAGCGTCGCCTGATCCCTTACAGCAGGGCCGGCAGTTCCGTCAGGCTGGTAATGCGCGCCGCAGGCTTGCCCGGCAGTTTCTCATCGGCCTCGGCCCGGCGTGCCAGCCGCACCGCCTGAAAGCCGAAATGCGCCGCGCCCTGCGCATCCCAGCCATTGCCCGACACAAAGCAGATGGACGGCGCGTCATGGATTTGCAGTTTCTGCATGGCGTGGCGATAGACCCGGCGCGACGGCTTGTAGATGCCCACATCCTCCACCGACAGCACCTGATCGAGCAGCTTGTCCAGCCCCGCATGGCGCACCGCCTGATCCAGCATGGACGGTGAGCCGTTGGACAGAATGGCGGTGCGGCGGCTCTTGCCCTTGATGGCCTTCAGGGCTTCGGCTGCATCCGGGTAGGCATCAAGCTTGAGATAGAGCGCCATCAGCTCATCGGCCAGTCCCGCCTCAGTCAGTTCAAGGGCGGCAAGCGTCTGGTCAAGGGCGGCGCGTGTCACATTCCAGAAATCGTCATGCACGCCCATCAGGCTGCGCAGCCAGGTGTAGTCCAGTTGTGTCTGGCGCCAGAGCCGGGCCAGTTCCTCACCCTTGCCGTCAAGGTCGGCAGCCATCTTCGCCACTGGCGAGGCCACATCAAACAGCGTGCCATAGGCGTCAAACACCACCGCCTGAATGCCTTCGAGTTTCACCCTTGCCTCTGCCATGCGCCGCCCCCACCCGAAGCCGCCATGCTAACCGCCGTGGTGAAAAAGAAAAGGGTTCAGCCCACCACCGACAGGGCGGGGAAATGTTCGAGAATCCAGAACGACACCGCCTGCATGGCACCGGTCAGGAACATGAGGCCGGTTGCCACCAGAAGTGCCCCCATGACCCGTTCCACCGTCAGCATGTGTTTGCGGAAACGGGCGAAGAAGCGCAGAAAGCCGCCGACGCTGGCCCCGGCAATGAGAAAGGGAATGCCAAGACCCAGCGAATAGACCGCCAGCAGCGCTGCTCCCTGGGCCACATTCTGCTCCGAGGCGGCAATGGTCAGAATGGCGGCCAGCACCGGCCCGATGCACGGCGTCCAGCCGAAGGCAAAGGCCAGCCCCACGCCATAGGCGCCCCACAGGCCAGCCGGATTGGACTGCTGCTGATAGCGCGCCTCGCGGTTCAAAAGGCCGATCTTGAACAGGCCGAGGAAGTGCAGGCCCATGATGATGATGAACACACCCGCCACCTTGGCCAGCAGCGGCGCCCAGGCGCGCAGCATCTGCCCGGCATAGGAGGCCGACGCCCCCAGCACCACGAACACCGTGGCAAAGCCGAGCACGAACATGAGCGAGGCCAGCAGCACCCGGCGGCGCTTGGCGGCCAGGGCTGCCTCGCCCTCCGCCGTCATCTCCTCCAGCGACACGCCGGTGATGAACACCAGATAGGGCGGCACCAGCGGCAGCACACAGGGGCTGAGAAAACTCGCCACCCCCGCCAGCAGGGCCGCACCAAAGGACACATTGCTCATGACCGCTCCATGACAGGCCGCCGCGCCGACCGCAAGGCGGGCCAGCGCCGCAGTCCTTTCACATATCAGTCAGGGCGCTTGCGCGCCTTGACCTCGGTTACGCCATCAGATATGTTATATTATAACATAACATGGAGAGATCATGCGCCGCCTTGCCCTTTCCGGTCTGCTTCTGGCCGCCATTTCCCTGCCCGCCCTGGCCGCCCCGCGTGTGGTGGCCTCCATTGTGCCGGTTCATTCCCTGGCTGCCGCCATCATGCAGGGGGTGGGCACACCGGAACTGCTGCTGTCGGGCCAGAACTCGGAACACACCGCAAGCCTGACCCCCCGCCAGCTGGAGCAACTGATCAAGGCTGATGCGGTGTTCATGGTGGGCGAAGGCCTGGAATCGAAGCTGGTGCAGCTTGATGGTTCCGAGGCCGTGGGCGGCAGGCGCTTTGTCGCTCTTGCCGATACCCCTGGCCTTGCCACGCTCCCCATCCGCGAGGGCGGCAGCTGGGAACCTCACCACCATGATGACGAGGAGACTGACCATGACCACGACGCCCACAGCGCGGCGGAGACCGACCATGACCACGCCGCCCACAGCGCGGCGGAGACCGACCATGACCACGCCGTCCACGCCGCATTTGACCCCCACATCTGGCTTTCTCCCGCCAACGCCAAGGTGATGGCCGGGGCCATAGCCGCCGAGCTGTCGCGCCTCGACCCCGCCAATGCCGCGGCCTATGCCGCCAATGCCGCCAGGCTGGACCACCGCCTTGACGAGACCAGCGCCAGGCTGACCGCCGAGCTGGCCCCGGTGAAGGACCGGCCCTTCATCGTGTTCCATGATGCCTATCAGTATTTTGAGCGGGATTTCGGCCTTTCCGGCGTGGGCAGCATCACCGACATTGCCGGTGCCCCGCCCTCTGCCCAGCGCCTCAAGGACATTCAGGACAAGATCCGTTCCACCCAGGCCGCCTGCGTGTTCCGCGAACCGCAGTTTCCCGCCGACCGGGTGGTGGCCATCACCGCCGACACCGGCACCCGCACCGGCGTGCTCGATCCCCTGGGGGCCGGTCTGACCCCGGGGCCTGAAGCCTATCCCACCCTGCTGGATGATCTTGCCGCCAGCCTGAAGACATGTCTGTCGGGCTGAAGCGGCGGCTTCACTTTTTGGCCCCAATGCCGGATGATGAAGGCAACGAGCAAATCACTGCCCGGGGGTCTCCTTGCATCGTCTTCCCTATGTTGCCCTGATGCTTTTTCTGGCCGCAGGCCCGGCCGGCGCGCATCCACATGTTATTGTCGACGTGAAGACCGAACTTCTGCTCAACGCGGCCGGACAGGTCACCGGACTCCGCCAGCACTGGCTGTTCGACAAGAATTATACCGAAGCGGCGCTGGAAGACATGGACACCAACCATGACGGCACCTTCACCTCGGCGGAGCTGCGCCCGCTCACGGATGAAAACATCAAGTCGCTCCGGGAATATGACTATTTCACCGTGGTCCGGCAAAAGGGCGAACGTGTCGAAACCAGCGCCCCCATTGATACCGACCAGACCTGGTCCAAGGGTCTGCTCACCCTCCATTTCACCCTGCCCTTCAAACATCCGCTCGACCCCCGGAAGTCTGAGGTCGTGGCCAAGATCTATGACCCCGATTTCTTCATTTCCTTTGCGCTGGCCGCCCACAACGCCGCCCGGCTTGAGGGCAATGCACCCGCCGGCTGCGCCGTCACCGTCAAGCCCGTGCCCACCGATGCCGAACTGGAGTCAACCCGCACCATGCTGGCCACCAAGGGTGTGGACTGGCAGCCCGAAAACAATGAAGACTTCGGCGCCCTGTTCGCCCAGCCCATCACCCTGTCATGCGCCTCCTGATCCGCCTGCTTGTTGTTGTGATGCTGGCGCTCGCCGGCACGGCCCCGGTCCTTGCTCAGGACAGCGCCCCCGCCAGCGCCACCAGCCAGACCGAGGCCACCCCCAGAATCAGCCCGCGCCAGCTTCTGGTGCCGCCGAAAAACTCCGATGGCACCCTCAGGACCACACCCTTCACCGAAGACCCCGTGCGCTGGATGGCCGAAAAACAGCAATCCTTTTACGGCAGCCTGTCACAGGCGCTGCGCGGCCTGCGCGGCGAAGGCAGGGCCAGGGCCAGCTGGACGCTGTTTCTCATTTCCTTTGCCTATGGCGTATTTCATGCCGCAGGCCCCGGCCACGGCAAAACCGTGATCTCCGCCTGGCTTTTTGCCACTGAAAATGAGCTGCGCCGCGGCATCACCGTGGCCTTTCTCAGTTCCATCATACAGGCGCTCACGGCCATTCTGCTGGTCACGGTGCTGCTGGGGCTGGTGGCCAGTGCCGGCAGCGTGGCCCGCGATGCCACAGGCTTCCTTGAAAGTGCCAGCTATCTGATGATCGCGGGGCTTGGCCTTTATCTCCTCGCCACCGCCCTGCCCCGCGCCCGGCCCGCCCGGCATCATGACCATGGCCATGGCCACAGCCACGACCATCATGGCCACAGCCACAGCCATCATGACCACCACGGCGACCATGCCGACTGCCCCTCCTGCGCAGCGCTGAATGACGGCAACGGCGATGACGCCTGCGGCTGTGGCCATGCCCATGCCCCCACCCCCTATGCCGTGGCGGGGGCTGACTGGTCATGGCCCAAGGCGCTGTCCATGGCCTTCGCCATCGGCATCCGGCCCTGCACCGGGGCCATTCTGGTTCTGATCATGGCCAATGCCCTTGGCATCTATTGGGCCGGTGTCGTCTCCACCCTCGCCATGGGCTTTGGCACCTTTCTCACCGTCTCGGCCATTGCCGCCCTGGCCGTCTTCGGCAAGGGCCTGGCCACGCGGCTTGCGGGAACCAATGACCGTCTGGCGCATTGGCTGAACCGGGGCCTGCGTCTGGCGGCAGGATTGCTCATCGCCGGGCTGGGCCTCCTGATGTTCCTCGGTTCCCTTCAATCCAGCCAGACGGTGATGTGACATGACCCCCAAACTGCGCAGTGGCCTGGTTCTCGCGGGCTTCATCGGCCTGTGTCTGGCGGTCGGTGCCCTGGGCGGCTGGGTGACGGCGCCCGCCGTGGCTGAGTGGTATCCCACCCTCAACAAGCCCAGCTGGAATCCGCCCGACTGGGTTTTTGCGCCAGTCTGGACCACGCTTTACATTCTGATGGCAGTGGCGGCCTGGCTGGTGTGGAAGCGCGGCCAGACGGGTGCTGCCATCAAGGGGGCCATGACCCTGTTCTTCTCCCAGCTTCTGCTCAATCTCGCCTGGTCCTTCCTGTTCTTCGGCGCCCGCCAGCCCGGCACGGCCTTTGTGGAAATCCTTATGCTGTGGGCGGCTCTGCTGGCCACCCTCATCGCCTTCTGGCGCTTGTCGAAACCGGCCGGTGCGCTGCTTCTGCCCTACCTTGCCTGGGTCAGCTTTGCCGCTGTGCTGAATTACACCGTCTGGCAGTTGAACCCATGAAAAAGCCGGGGCGTTGCCGCCCCGGCGTCAGATTCAGACTGTCGGCAAATCACAGGTCGCCGACAACCGCCTTCTTGGCCAGCGCCTTGTATTGCTTCACGCTGAACTGAATGGGATTGCCACCGGCAGAGGGATCCTTCACCGCCATGGCCGCAATCTCGTCCAGCCGCTTGCTGTCAATGCCGATGTCCGACAGCTTGTGCGGAATGCCGATCTCCTTGCGCAGCGCCAGAATCCATTTCAGGAAACCGTTGAAGCCGCCCTTGATGCCGAGATAGGCGGCAGCACGCTCAATGTCCTTCTCGATCTTCTTGCGGTTGGCCTTCAGCACATAGGGCATGAGAATGGCGTTCAGCAGGCCGTGGTGAGCGTCATAAAGCCCGCCAAAGGGATGGGCCAGCGCATGCATGGCGCCAAGCCCGGCCTGGAAAGCGGTGGCCCCCATGGCAGAGGCCACCAGCATGTTGCCGCGGGCATCGAGATCCTTGGGTTTCTTCACTGCCTTCACCAGGTTTTCCTTGATGAGGCGCATGCCCTCCAGCGCCACGCCCTTGGCCAGCGGATGATAGAAGGGCGCGCAATAGGCTTCGAGATTATGCGACAGCGCGTCCATGCCGGTTGCCGCCGTAAGCTTGGCGGGCAGCGCCACGGTGAGTTCCGGATCAAGGATCGACACCCTGGGCATGATGGCGGGATGGAAGATGATCTTCTTCTCATGGGTGTCCGGGTGGGTCACCACACCGGCGCGGCCCACTTCCGAGCCGGTGCCCGCCGTGGTCGGCACGGCGATGATGGGAGCAATCTTCGACGCATCGGCCCGCGTCCACCAGTCGCCAATGTCCTCCAGGTCAAACACCGAAATGGACTGGCCATGCATCAGCGCGATCATCTTGCCGATATCGAGGCCCGAGCCACCGCCAAAGGCGATGACACCATCATGATTGCCGGCCTTGAAGGCGCGCACGCCATCAGTGATGTTGCTCTCCACCGGATTGGGGCGCACATCGGCAAACACGGCAATGCCAAGGCCCGACTTCTTCACGTCCTCGACAATGGCCTTCACCATGGGCATGGCGGCAAGGCCGGGATCGGTCACCAGCAGCGGCCGCTCGATGCCGGAGGCGCGGCAGAAATCCGCCAGTTCGCGGATGCGCCCCGCGCCATATTTGATGGCCGTGGGAAAATTCAGATTGCGGTTCGGAATGGTCATGTCACATCTCCAATGGCACGTTGCGGGTTCACGCCGTGCGCGTCCTCAAATGATAGCTCTTGGGCCGGGTCAGCGCCTCATAGCCCACCACCGACAGGGTGGCGCCACGGCCCGTGTCCTTGACGCCGGTCCAGGTCAATGCCGGATCAAGATAGTCGCAGCGGTTCATGAACACCGTGCCGGTGGCGAGACGATCGCCAATGGCCTGGGCGGCCTGTTCGTCGCTGGTCCACAGTGCGCAGGTCAGCCCATAGGCGGAGTCATTCATCAGGTTGATGGCTTCCTCATCGTCCGACACCTTCATGATGCCGATGACCGGGCCGAAGCTTTCCTCGGTCATGACGCTCATCTGGTGGTTCACACCGGTCAGCACCTGCGGCGCCATATAGGGCGTGCCCTTCTTGTCCATGGGGAAGGACTTGGGGTCAATGTGGGCCGTGGCTCCGGCCCGCACCGCCGCGGCAATCTGCTTGCGCACAAAGCCCGCCGCATCGGCCTTGATCATCGGCCCCAGCGTGGTCGCCTCATCCAGCGGTGAACCCAGCACATATTTCTTCGTCAGGTCGATGAAGCCCGCCACGAAATCCTTGTAGAGCGACTTGTGCACATAAATGCGCTCGATGCCGCAGCAGCTCTGGCCGGAGTTGAAGAACGAGCCGTCCACCAGATTTTCAACCGCATGGTTGAGATCGGCATCGGCGCGCACATAGGCGGGGTCCTTGCCGCCCAGTTCCAGCCCCATGTTGATGAAGCGGCCCGCCGCCGCCTGTTCCATGGCGCGGCCCGCCGCCACCGAGCCGGTGAAGCACACCATGTTGGTAAGGCCGCCGGAAATGATCTGGGCCGTCTGCTCATGGTTCAGCACCAGATGCTGGAACACGCCCTTGGGCAGGCCCGCCTTGTCAAAGGCCTGCTGGAAACGCTCGGCCACCAGGAGGGTGTGCGAAGCATGCTTCAGCACCACCGTATTGCCCGCCATGATGGCGGGAATAATGGAGTTGACCGCCGTGAGATAGGGGTAGTTCCACGGCGCAATGGTGAACACCACGCCCAGCGGCTCGCGCTTGATGTAGCGGGTGAAGCCCTCCTTGGCCTCCGGCACGATGGGTGCCAGCGCCTTTTCGGCAATGCCGATCATGAAGCGCGCCCGCTCTTCAAAGCCGCGCAGCTCGCCCGCCCCATAGCGCACCGGACGGCCCATCTGCCAGGCCAGTTCCGGCACGATCTCGTCCTTCATGGCGAGCATGGCGTCCACCGCCCTGGAACACAGGCGCGCCCGCTCGGCCAGGGCAACGTTTTTCCATTCCACCTGGGCGGCGGCGGCGTTGAAGAAGGTTTGCGTGATGGCCTTCTTGGTGGCCACGGCACGCTTGGCATAGACCCGGCCATCCACCGGGGAGATGCAGGAAATATGGTCAGCCATGATAATCCTCGGAAACGAACTCAATACCTCTCAAAGCCGCGCCTGAGTTCGAGATCGGTGATGCGGCGGTCAAATTCAAACTGCTCCCACTTGGCGGTGTGAACGTAGTGGTCCACCACCTCGTCGCCCAGCACGCCGCGCAGGAATTTCGACGTGTCGAGAAGCTCGGTGGCATCGCGCAGCGTCTTCGGAATTTCCCGAAGCTTGCGTGACGTGTCATAGACATCACCCGACACCACCGGCTCCAGCGCCATCTTCTTTTCAATGCCGTCCAGCCCGGCGGCAATCAGCGCCGCAAACGCCAGATAGGGATTGAGATCAGCGCCGCCGATGCGGCATTCAACGCGAATGGCCTTGGAGTGTTCGCCGCAGATGCGGAAGCCCGCCGTGCGGTTGTCAAAACTCCACACCGCGCGCGTCGGCGCAAAGGTGCCGGCCATGAAGCGCTTGTAGGAGTTGATATAGGGTGCCAGGAAATAGGTGATCTCGCCGGCATGGGCGAGTTGCCCGGCCAGATAATGCTTCATCATGTCGGACATGCCGTGGTCGCCCGCCCTCTCGAAGAACAGCGGTTTGTTATCGGTGGACCACAGCGACTGATGAATGTGGGAGGAATTGCCCGCCATGCCATAGTCCCACTTGGCCATGAAGGAGACGCTCTTGCCCTGGGCCCAGGCAATTTCCTTGGCGCCATGCTTGATGATGGCATGGCGGTCGGCCATTTCCAGCGCCTCGGCATAGCGGACGTTGATTTCCTCCTGCCCCGGTCCCCATTCACCCTTGGAATTTTCAACCGGAATGCCAGCCCCCGCCAGACCATTGCGCAGGGCGCGCATATAGCCCTCCTCCTTGGAGGTTTGCAGGATGTGATAATCCTCAATGTAATAACCGGCGGTCTTGAGATCGCGATAGCCCTTGGCATTGGCGGTCTCATAGGAATCGTCAAACAGGAAGAACTCCAGTTCCGAGGCCATATAGGCCTTGAGCTTCATCGCCTCGAGACGCTTCAGCTGCTTCTTCAGAATGGCGCGGGGCGAATGCGGCACATCTTCGTGGGTGTGATGATCGAGAATGTCACACAGCACCAGTGCGGTGGCCTGAAGCCAGGGCACCCGGCGCAATGTCGCCATGTCGGGCTTCAGCACAAAATCGCCATAGCCCTTTTCCCAGCTGGTCGCCTTGTAGCCGGGCACCGGCTCCATTTCGATGTCAACCCCGAGCAGATAGTTGCAGCCGTGGGTTTCCTCATAACCGCCGTCAACGAAAAACTGGGCGTGGAACCGCTTGCCGATGAGGCGGCCCTGCATGTCGACCATGGCGGCAATGACCGTATCAATGGTCCCGGCCTTCACCTCGGCCCTGAGTTGTTCCAGCGTCAGCATTCCGGTGGTCATGATATTCCTCTTGTTTCTTCCCTGATGGTCCGCGGGCGCCGCGGGCGCCGCGGGCGCCCATGACAGGCGCCCGCGCAATTTCCGTTACAGTTCGACGTTGACCTTCTCACCCACCGCCTTTTCGGCCGCATGGATGGCGGACATGCGCCGCTTGATCTCATCGCCGATGGGCGGACCCTTGAAGCGCCGGTTTTCAATGGCAAACCAGATCACCAGCGCCAGCACTAGGAAGCCAACTGTGACTTCCAGCGCCTTGTCATTGGGCGGCTGAATGCCGATGTAGAACAGGATCGCCATGGCGATGATCACCAGCACCGAGACGATCTTGTAATTGCCGGCACCCATGCTCCACGGGCCCATATGCGGCCACTTTGGCCCGCCGATGGCGATGAGGCCAAGGACAATGGGAACCGTGAAGGACAGGAACAGGAAGATCACCGTGCACGACACCACGATGGAATAGGCGGGTGTGCCGGCAATGGTGATGGCCGATGTGAACCACACGAACAGCACCGACAGGATGGCCGAAGACCAGATGGCGGCCACCGGCGTGCGGTGCGCGGGGCTGACCCTGGCCAGCGCCTTGGAGGCAAAGGGAATGCCGTCATCGCGCGAGAAGGCAAACAGCATGCGCGAGGCGCTGGTCACCGTGGCAAGGCCACAGAGCAGCTGGGAAATGAAGATCGCCACATAGAGCAGCATCTTCACCATCGGGTTCATCTGCGCGTCCATGGCCCAGAAGAACACGTTCTAGCCCTGCTTGGCCGCATCATCCATGTTCGGGATCATCAGCACGAAGGCGCACAGCATGATCCAGCCGAACAGGCCCGACCACCACACCGATGACACCATGCCTTCCGGCACCGAGGTGGCGGCCTTCACGGTTTCTTCCGACGTGTGGGCCGAAGCGTCATAGCCGGTGATGGTATAGACCGGCAGCAGCAGGCCGAGTAGGAAGGCCATGCCCATGGACACCGCATTGGGCCACACGCCCGATGCCCCTTCCGTGCCGGTATAGTTGGTGAAGGTCCACAGCCGCGAGACGTCATAGCCAGGCGCGGCGATGAGACAGGCAAGCGTCAGCGCAATGGCCGTGGCAAAGATCAGATAGCCGGAAAAATCCGTGAGCTTAGCGGTGAGACCGATGCCGTAGTGGTTGATGAGCGCCTGCAGGCCGGTAATGGCCGCCACGAACAACACCCGGTTGGTGAGTGTGTCTTCAAGCCCCCAGCCCGCGCCGAAGGCACCAAAGAAGAAATACCAGGTGCCGACATTGATGGCGCCCAGAACGGTCACCAGACCGAGCAGGTTGAGCCAGGCCGACAGCCAGCCGGTGAAGCGGTTGCCGAGGATCGACCCCCAGTGATAGAGCCCGCCCGCCGTGGGGTAGGCCGAGGAAATCTGCGCCAGCGCCAGCGCAAACACGGCGGACAGCGCCACGCCCACCGGCCAGCCGATGCCGATGGCAGCACCACCCACACCGGAGGTTGCCTGGCCCAGCGAGTTGATGCCGCCAGACAGGATGCAGATGATGGAGAAGGAAATTGCGAAGTTCGAGAACTTGCTCATCCTTCTTTCGAGTTCCTGGGCATAGCCCATGCTGTGAAGGACCTTGACGTCCTCCATCTTGTCTCGTTCTGTGTAACCGGTTTCAGCAGACATGTTTCACCCCGCTTGGCCCTTTCTCTTGCTGCCCGTCTCCCGGCGGGCGTCGGTCAATCACGTTTCCCCTTCACCCGCGCGCCGCCAGTGTTTTTGATTGCGGCATAACGAGTTGCTCTAACACCGCGCCGATTGTCCCCGCCCAGGCCTTCTGGCCCTCCGGCTGCGAGATCAGATCATTGCGGATTTCAATCATGGCATGGTCAAGCCCGCGCACCGCGCCATGGATGTTCAAGGTATGCAGAACCCCGTCCTGCGGCCCGTAGGGTTCATTGGCCCGGGCATCAACCCCGGCAAGCCCGGTCAGTATGCGCCGGCCCAGGCGTTCGTCGCGGTCAAACAGAACCCCCACCTCCAGGGTGCGGCGCTTGCCCTTGTAAACCGGGGTGAAGGAGTGAATGGACACCACCATCGTGTCCTGACCCAGCGCGGCCCGCCGGTCGAGCAGGCGGCTCACCGCGGCATGAAAGGGCCGATAGATTTCCTCAATGCGTGCCAGCCGCTGCGCAGGCGTCAGAGACTGATTGCCGGGAATGGTGAAAATCTCGCTCAGCGCCGGCATGGCATCGGGCGATTCGGGCGGCCGGTTGCAGTCATAGGCAAGCCGCGAATAGCGCTGCATGATGAGCGGCGCATCAAGCCGGGCTGACAACAGCCGCGCCACCGCATCGGCGCCAATGTCCCAGGCGATGTGGCGCGTCATATCCTCCGGCGCAAGGCCAAGGCTGCCCAGCACTGCAGGCAGACGGTTCGAGGCGTGTTCGCAAATCAGGACAAAGGGTGAGGCTCCGGTTTCGTTGACCAGAATCGCAGGGCTTTCTTCTTCTCGAAGCAGGCTCGTCCCCATCTATCCTCCCCGCCGGCTTGGCACCGGGCTTGAAGCGATAATTTCAGATTGTCTTATGCCTGTCAAATTCATTACAGTGGTGCGCTGCGGGGGGAAATGGCATGAGCGCCAAGAGACAGAGCACGGTTGCCGAAAAATTGCGCATGAAGGCGGGCGTTCTGACCGCCGCCGAGAAAAAACTGATGGCTGCTCTCTTTGCTGACTATCCGGTGGCGGGCCTCTCCAGCATCACCGACTTTGCCAGACTGGCAGGGGTCAGCACGCCTTCGGTGCTGCGGCTGGCCAAGAAGCTGGGCTTCTCCGGCTTTCCGGCCCTGCAGGAAGCCCTGCGCGGCGAACTGTCGGCGCAATTGCAAAACCCCATCGCCAAGCATGAGCGCTGGGCGGCGGAAGCGCCGGATGCCCATATTCTCAACCGCTTTGCCGATGCCGCCATGGACAATATGCGTGCCTCGCTCCGCCTCATGGACCATCGGGTGTTTGATGCGGTGGCCAGGCTTCTGGGGGCGCGCCGCCGGTCCGTCCACATCATGGGCGGGCGCATCACCGGTGCCGTGGCCCACTATTTCCACACCCACCTGCACATGGCCAGGCCCGGCGTTCACCTGGTGCCCGAGGCCCAGGCCGCCTGGCCGCAATATCTGCTCAACCTTTCCAGGGGTGACGTGCTGCTGGTCTTTGACGTCCGCCGCTATGACGCGCGCATGCTGGACTTTGCCGTTTCCGCGAAAGCCGAGGGAGCGGAAGTCGTGCTCATCACCGACCAGTGGATGTCACCCATCGCCCGCATTGCCGGACTGACCCTGCCACTGCGCATTGAAGTGCCGTCCAGCTGGGATTCCAACATGGTGCCGCTGTTCGTGGCGGAAAGCCTGGTGGCGGCGGTGGTTGATCACAACTGGCCGGAAACGCAGGCGCGCATCCACCGGCTTGAAACCATCAATGAGACGCTCCGGCGTGGAAAATCATGAGCGCAGAACAGGTCTTTGATTTCATCGTGGTGGGCTCAGGCTCTGCCGGTTCCGTGCTGGCCCGCCGCCTGTCGGAAGACGGCAAGAACACCGTTCTGGTGCTGGAATATGGCGGCAGCGACCGCGGCCCCTTCATCCAGATGCCCTCGGCCCTGTCCTACCCCATGAACATGAAGCTCTATAACTGGGGCTTCATGACCGAGCCGGAACCGCACCTTGGCGGCCGCAGGCTGGCCACCCCGCGCGGCAAGGTGGTGGGCGGCTCGTCCTCCATCAATGGCATGGTCTATGTCCGCGGCCACGCCTGCGATTTTGACAGCTGGGCCGAAATGGGTGCCACGGGCTGGGACTTTGCCCATGTGCTGCCCTACTTCAAACGCATGGAACACGCCGCCGACGGCGAGGCCGGCTGGCGCGGCACCGATGGCCCCATGCATGTGACCCGCGGCCGCCGCCTCAACCCCCTCTATGACGCCTTCATCAGGGCCGGTGCCGAGGCGGGCTATGCCGTCACCGCCGATTATAATGGCCACCAGCAGGAAGGTTTCGGCCATATGGAAATGACCGTGCACAACGGTTTCCGCTGGTCTGCCGCCAATGCCTATCTGCGCCCCGCCCTGAAGACCGGCAAGGTAAAGCTGGTCACCCACGCCTTTGCCCGCCGCGTCGTGCTGGAGGGCCGCAAGGCAGTGGGCGTGGAATATGACATGGGTGGCGAGCCGCTCATGGCCAGGGCCCGGCGCGAGGTCATCATCGCCGCCTCGGCCATCAACTCGCCCAAGCTGTTGCAGTTGTCCGGCATCGGCCCCGGTTCCGTGCTTCGGGCGGCGGGCATTCCCGTTCTGCATGAGCGCGTCGGGGTCGGCGAAAATCTCCAGGACCACATGGAGATCTATTTCCAGATCAGGGCCAAGCAGCCGGTCACGCTCCATTCCAAGCTCAACCTCGTGTCCAAGGGCTTGATCGGTCTGGAATGGCTTCTCTTCCGCACCGGCCTTGGCGCCACCAATCACTTTGAAAGCTGCGGCTTCATCCGGTCCCGCGCCGGCATCAAATACCCCGACATCCAGTATCACTTCCTGCCCGCCGCCATGCGCTATGACGGCCGGGCCGCCTTCAAGGGCCATGGCTTTCAGGTTCATGTCGGCCCCATGCGGTCCAAGTCGCGGGGCTTCGTCCGCGCCCGCAGCCAAGACCCGCACGAGGCGCCGAGCATTCTGTTCAATTACATGTCGCACCCGGACGACTGGGACGAATTCCGCCGCTGCGTGCGCCTGACGCGCGAACTGTTCCGCCAGCCCGCCATGGCCGCCCATGCCGATGGCGAAATCCAGCCCGGCCCCGGGGTGGAGAGTGATGACCAGATCGACGCCTTCATCCGCGAACACGCCGAAAGCGCCTATCACCCCTGCGGCACCTGCCGGATGGGCGCCAAGGATGATCCGCTGGCGGTGGTTGATCCCGAATGCCGGGTCATCGGCATCGAAAACCTGCGGGTGGCCGACAGTTCCATTATGCCTCAGGTGACCAATGCCAATCTCAATGCGCCCACCCTGATGATCGGCGAAAAGGCCTCCGATCACATTCTCGGCCGCAGCCTTGCGCCCTCAAATCTGGTGCCCTGGATCAATCCCGCCTGGGAGACGAGTCAGCGCTAAACCCATCCCCTTATCCGTAAGGTGCAGACTTTTCGGACGCTCTACCCCTTTGCCACTTCGTCGAGATAGTATGTGCGCAGCGCCCGGGCCACCGGTCCCGGCTGGCCGCCGCCAATGCGCTTGCCGTCAATTTCCACAATGGGCATGACAAAGGTGGTGGCGCTGGTGAGGAAGGCCTCGTCGGCGGCATATGCCTCCTCCGGCGTGAACAGCCGCTCCTCAATGGTCACCTTGTGCTCCTGGGCCAGCCGCATCAGCGCCTTGCGCGTGCAGCCGGCGAGAATGCGGTTGGACAGGCCGCGCGTGATGACCTTGCCGTCCTTGACGATATAGGCATTGGACGAGGTGCCCTCCGTCACCTTGCCGTCCTCCACCATCCACGCTTCAAAGGCGCCCTTTTCATGGGCCTCCTGCTTGCCCAGCACCGGACCCAGCAGCATCACCGTCTTGATGTCGCGCCGGAGCCAGCGAATGTCCGGCACCGTCACCACCTTAACGCCGGAAACCGCATTGGGATTGTCCACCAGCGCCCCCGCCTTGGTGAAGGCGATGAGAGTGGGGGCCACCCCTTCCGGGAACTTGAAGTCGCGGTCGGCGGCCCCGCGCGTCACCTGCATATAGATCCAGCCTTCCTTCAGGCTGTTTTTCTTCACCAGTTCCATGTGCATGGCGCGCAGCGCGTCTGTGCTGGCCGGCCGGGCAATCCTGACCTCGCGCAGCGACCGGTCCAGCCGCTCCATATGGCTGTCGAAATCCACCAGCCTGCCGCCCACCACGGCCGTCACTTCGTAAATCCCGTCGCCGAAGATGAACCCCCGGTCAAACACCGAGATTTTCGCCTCACCTTCCGGAACATAACTGCCGTTGACAAAGACAATGCGCGACATGGGCTGACCCTTCCTCTTGCTGCACTGCAAACAAAACAGATTCTGTGCCGTAAATCCATGGGGGTTGTTTTCGTAATGCCGGCATGGCTTACTCTTGGCCAACGACAACAACCATGCAGGGCATCATGGGGGCAAACCCTGGGGAAAGCGCCATCAAGGCCATGCTGGAGCGTGAAGAGCACTTCTTCACCCAGCGCAACCCGAAATCGGAAGATCTTTCCCGCAGGACGGCGCGCAACTGGCTGCGCGGCGTGCCCATGCACTGGATGGTGGACTGGGGCATGCCCTTTCCGCTCTTTGTGGCCAGCGCCGTGGGCGTGGACGTCACCGACGCCGACGGCCATGCCTATGTTGATTTCTGCCTGGGCGACACCGGGGCCATGTTCGGCCATTCGCCGCCGCCGGTGGTGGCGGCCCTGCAGCGCGAGGGGGCTCACGGCTTCACCACCATGATGCCCTCGCCCGATGCCGCCGTGGTGGGCGACCTGCTGGAAAGGGCCTTCGGCCTGCCGGTGTGGCAGGTGACGGCCACCGCCTCGGACGCCAACCGCTCCATCCTGCGCTGGGCCCGCGCCGTCACCGGCCGCAGGAAAATCCTGGTTTTCAACCATGCCTATCACGGCGCCGTTGATGAAACCTTCGTCAGCCTTGAAAACGGCAGGCCGGTGGCCGATCCGGCCCTCATTGGCGAGGTGCGCGACCTCACCAGCCTGACCAGGGTGGTGGAGTTCAACGATCCCGCCGCCCTCGATGCCGCCCTTGCGGACGGGGATGTGGCCTGCGTGCTGGCCGAACCCATCATGACCAATGTCGGCATGGTGCTGCCGCAGCCGGGCTTTCTCGACCACCTGCGCGCCGCCACGGAAAAGACCGGCACCCTGCTCATCCTTGACGAGACGCACTGCATCTCCTCCGGCCCCGGCGGCTACACCGGCGCCCATGGCCTGAAACCCGATGGTCTGGTGATGGGCAAGCCCCTGGCGGGCGGCATTCCAGCCGCCGTCTATGGCTTGTCCGCCGCCTTTGCCGACCGGGTCAACGATTTCCTCAAAACCCGCACCCCCGGCCATTCCGGCATCGGCACCACCCTGTCCGGCTCACGCATCCAGCTGGCGCTGATGCGCGCCGTGCTGGAGAACTATTTCACCGACAAGGCCTATGCGCCGCTCATTGCACTGGCCAAAAAACTCGAAAAGGGCATTGCCCAGGTGATCATCAAACATGGCCTGCCCTGGCACGTGACCCGCGCGGGTGCCCGTGTGGAGTTCATGTGCGTGGCCACCCCGCCCAAAAACGGCGGTGAGGCGGCCAGGGTGATCCACCAGCCCCTTGATGAGGCCATCCATCACTACCTCCTCAATCGCGGTGTCATCATCACCCCCTTCCACAACATGATGCTCATCTGTCCCGCCACGACCGAGGCTCATGTGAACAGGCTCCTCACCACTCTCGACAGTTGTGTCGCTGAACTGAAGAGCTGATGGCCCCCCGGGGCCGGACGAATGGAGAGACCCATGTCTGTCGTATTCCCTCACCGCGATGCCGAAGCGCGCGCCTTCATTGAAGCCAATCCTGATATTCAGTCCTTCCACCTTGTCTGGACCGATCTGTGTGGCGTGGCCCGCGGCAAGGTGCTGCGCGCCGACGAGGTGGCCCCAGCCTGGCGCGATGGCCGCTTCATGCCCATTTCCGCCCTGGTGCTGGACGTGACCGGCCAGGACGTGCCGGAAACCGGCCTGGTCTTTGACGAGGGCGACCGCGACCTTCTCATGTGGCCCATTCCTGGCACCATGAAGCGCATGCCCTGGGCGGCCGAACCCTCGGCGCAATATCTCACCACCGTGCATGAGCTGGACGGCACCCCCCACTATGCCGACCCGCGCAATGCGCTGGACAAGATCGTCACCCGCTTCAAGGAAGAACTGAAGATGACGCCGGTGGGTGCGGTGGAACTGGAATTCTTCCTGATGGATCGCAAGGCGGCCCTTGAGGGCAGGCCGCAGGCGCCCCAGTCGCTCATCAATGAATCGCGGCCCATGCACTATCAGGCCTATTACCTGCAGGATCTGGAAGACTATGGCCCCTTCTTCCGCGATCTCTATGCCTATTGCGATGCGCAGGGCCTGCCCGCCAAGACGCTGATCTCGGAATATGCGCCGGGGCAGATGGAAATCGTGCTGCGTCACCGCGCCGATGTGGTGAAGGCCTGCGATGAGGCCATCATGCTGAAGCGCCTGATCAAGGCCACCGCCGAACAGCATGGCATGGCCGCCACCTTCATGGCCAAGCCCTATTCGGAATGGACCGGCTCCGGCATGCACATTCACATCAGTCTGGCCGATGAACAGGGCCACAACCTGTTTGCCGCCGAAGACCCGATGCAGAATGAACTGCTGCTCCATGCCATCGGCGGCATGAAGGCGGCCATGGCGGAATCCATGCTGATCTTCGCCCCCAACGCCAATTCCTACCGGCGCTTCCGGCGCAATTCCTATGCGCCGGTTTCGGCCAGCTGGGGCATCAACAACCGCACCGTGTCGCTGCGCATTCCCGCGGGCCCGCCCCAGGGCTGCCACATCGAGCACCGGCCGTCCGGCGCCGATGCCAATCCCTATCTGGTCATGGGGGCCATTCTGGCGGGCATGCACCACGGCATCACCGAAAAGGTGGAGCCGGGCAACCCGGTGGTGGGCAACGGCTATGAACGCCGCGCCAAATACATACCCGGCAACTGGTATGACGCGGTGGACGCCTTCTGGCGCGCCTCCATCCTCAAGGAATATTTCGGCAAGGAATTCGTCGATACCTATTGCACGCTGAAGGAAGTGGAGGCCGACCGCTTCTACGCCGAACCCATCGCCCGCGACTTTGAATGGTATCTGCGGACGGTGTGATTTCCTCAACCCTCTCCACAGGGGAGAGGGTGAGCCGCAGGGCGGATGGTAAGGGGCGGGAAAGACGCTCAAAATAATCTTTGCCGCCTCATTCCCCTGCCCGGCAAAACCCTATAGGGAGGGCGCTCCATGCCGCTCTCTCTGTCCTCCCCCCGCGCTGCCCTGCTGGCCGGTTTTGCCGCCTTTGGCACCTCCACCGGTGCCTGGTCCGGCTCCATTCCCACCGTCATGAGCAATGCCGGGGTTGATGAATATCATTTCGGCATCATGGCCACCGTGGCCACCGCGGCCACCATTCTTGCCATGGTGCTGGGCGGTCGTCTTTCCCGTCACATCCCGGTGCGCCACCTGCTGCTCGCCGTGCTGCCGCTGGTGGCGGCGGCCATCGCGCTCTTTCTATTGGCCCGCAGCCCCATGAGTCTGGCCGCCGCCTTCATCATCTTCGGCTTTGCCTATGGCCTGGGTGATCTGTTCATCAATGCCGAGGCTTCGGCCATTGAACATGACATGCAGCGCCCCATTTTCATGGGGTTCCACGCCGCAGGCTCGCTCATGGTGGCGGTCTTTGCCCTGCTTTCCAGCCTCACCAGCGTGCTGGTGGGGCCGTGGCTCACCGCCCTGCTGGTGGCGGGGGTCTATGCCCTTGCCGTCAGCCTCGTCCACCGTAATGTGCCGCTGCGGCCTCTGCCCGCGGCCACGCCCCAGGGCCATGCGCCGCTGAACTATGGCCTGCTTGCCGTGCTCGGCCTGGCGGTGGGGCTGGTCATCGCCGCCGAAACCGCAAGCCTCATCTGGTCGGCCAAACTGTTGCAGGACATTTCCCCGCGCCTGGCCGCCATTGCCGGAGCCGGGGCCGCCTTCTACAGCTTCTGTGCTGCTCTGGTCCGCCTCCGGGGTGATGCCCTGCGCGCCCGCTTCGGCGAAAAGCCCGTCATGGTGGCCTCCCTCATCATCAGCGTGCTGAGCTTTGCTGCCCTTGGCCTCAACCTGTCATTTCTGGGCAATGTGCTGGCCTTTGCCGGGGTGGGCGCAGGGCTCGCCCTGCTCTGCCCCTGCCTCTATGCGCTGGCGGCGGGCACCGCACCGGCCAACCGGGCCGGTGCGCTGGGCTTTCTTGCCGGGGTGGCGGGGGCACCCCGCATTCTCGCACCCTGGGCCTTCGGTCTGGTGGCCACCTGGACCTCCGTCTCCGGCGCCTATGGCTTTTCCGCTGTGGTGGTGGCGGCGGCGCTGGCCCTCATCCTCATGCTGCCCGCCAGGTTCTAGGCCGCATCACGCACCGGCGGATCACGCCGGGTGGCCCACAGCGAATAGAGAATGCCACCCGCCAGCACGGTCAGCGTCACGATGAGCGACAGGGCCGTGTCGATCTTGATGCCCATGGGCACCAGGAAGATCTTGATGCCCACCAGCACCAGCACAATGGCCAGCGAAAACTGCAGATAGCGGAAGCGGTGGATGGCGGCCGCCAGTGCGAAATAGAGCGAGCGCAGGCCGAGGATGGCGAAGATATTGGAGGTATAGACGATGAAGGGGTCCTGGGTGATGGCAAAAATGGCGGGCACCGAATCCACCGCAAAAACCAGGTCCACCAGTTCCACCATGATGAGCGCCACCAGCATGGGTGTCATGTAGCGCACCACCTTGCCGGTCTTGGGGTCGGGCAGCATGACGGTGAAGTTCTGGCCATGCAGCTCATCGGTCATGCGGAAGCGGCGCTTCAGAAAGCCATAGATGGGGTTATCGGCAAGGCTCGCCTTCTCCTCCTTCTTGGCAAACATCTTGATGCCGGTGAACACCAGAAAGGCACCGAACACAAACAGGATCCAGTCGAAGGAATGGACCAGAGCCGCCCCGGCCCCGATCAGAATGGCGCGGAACACCACCACGCCCAGAATGCCCCAGAACAGCACCCGGTGCTGCAAATGGCGCGGAATGGCGAGAAAACCGAAGATCATGGCAATGACGAAGACATTGTCCATGGAAAGCGACTGCTCGATCAGATAGCCGGTGAAGAATTCAAGCCCGGCCTGCGAGCCGCGCTGCCACCAGACGAAGCCGCCGAAGGCCAGCGCCACAGCCATGTAGAAGCCGTAGAGCAGGAAGCTCTCGCGCGCCGAAATATCCTTGGTCTTGCGGTGCAGAACGCCCAGATCCAGCACCAGCAGGGTCACCACCACGGTGATGAAAATGAGCCAGAACCACAGCGGGGTGCCGAGAAATGAGGTTGCAATGAGGGCGGAAAAGCTGTCCATGGGCCTGCCTCTTGTTGGTTTTATTGATTGCCTGTCATCGGCTCCGACATCACGCACGGGGCACACCCCGCGCGCCAGAGGGGCCCGCAGCCGATTTTGGCAACATGGCGGCGCAGCCCGCGGCTTTCAAGCCCCCCTGCCACAGAAATCTCGCCCGCCATATCACTCCATGCTAATATCCGACCCATCAGGAGAGGGATCATGAAGGTCAAGGTTCAATGGATTGAAGGCCGCAGCTTTCTGGGCGAAAGTGGCTCCGGCCACGGCGTGCTGATGGACACCGCCGCCGATCTGGGCGGGCGCAATCTCGGCCCCCGGCCCATGGAAATGCTCCTTCTCGGCATGGGCGGCTGCACCGGCATCGACGTGGTCATGATGCTGCAGAAGATGCGCGAGAAAGTGTCCGGCTGTGCCATGGAACTGGAGGCCGAGCGCGCCGGTGAGGAACCCAAGGTCTTCACCAAAATCAAGGTCACCTATGTGGTGACGGGCAAGGGCATTAAGCCCGCCAATGTCGAGCGTGCCATCCAGCTCTCGGCGGAAAAATACTGTTCCGCCTCCATCATGCTGGGCAAGACCGCCGAGATCACCCACGACTTCCGCATCGTCGAGGAAGCCTGACGGTCTTACTCCTTCTAGGCCACGTCGAACTTCACCCCCTGGGCCAGCGGCAGTGACGTGCCGTAATTGATGGTGTTGGTGGCCCGCCGCATATAGGCCTTCCACGCGTCCGAGCCGGACTCGCGGCCGCCGCCGGTTTCCTTTTCACCGCCGAAGGCGCCGCCGATTTCCGCCCCCGACGGGCCGATATTGACATTGGCAATGCCGCAATCCGAGCCGCGCGCCGACAGGAAGGTTTCCGCCTCGCGCATGTCGAGCGTGAAGATCGACGACGACAGGCCCTGCGGCACCGCATTGTGCAGCGCCAGCGCCTCGTCGAAATCGCGGTATTTCAGCACGTAGAGAATGGGCGCGAAGGTTTCCTCAACCACCGGCCCCACCTGCTTGGGCATTTCCACCAGGGCGGGCCGCACATAATAGCCCTCCGGCAGGCCGTTCAGCATCACGCGCTCGCCACCCTGCACCCTGCCGCCCGCCGCCTTGGCCTCGGCCAGCGCCTTCTGCATCATGTCGAAGGCCGCCTTGTCGATGAGCGGCCCCACCAGCGTGCCGTCCTCCAGCGGGTTGCCCACCTTCACCGAGGCGTAGGCCTTCTCCAGCCGGGCCACCAGCGTGTCATGAATGCTCTCATGCACAATAAGGCGGCGCAGCGTGGTGCAGCGCTGGCCCGCCGTGCCCATGGCGGCAAAGGCCACGCCGCGCACCGTGAGATCAAGATCGGCCGAGGGCGTGACAATGGCGGCATTGTTGCCGCCCAGCTCCAGAAGCGAGCGGCCGAAGCGTTCCGCCACCTTCGGCCCCACGGCCCGGCCCATGCGGGTGGACCCGGTGGCCGAGACCAGCGGCACCTGATGGGATTGAACCAGCGCCTCGCCCGCTGCGCGCGCCCCCACCACCAGTCCGGACAGGCCCGCCGGCGCCTTGCCGTCCGCAGCGTTGTAGCGGGCCACGGCGCGCTCCAGCAGGGCATGTGCCGCCAGTGCCGACAGGGCCGCCTTTTCCGACGGTTTCCACACCACCGCATTGCCGCAGACCAGGGCCAGTGCGGTGTTCCACGACCACACCGCCACCGGAAAATTGAAGGCCGAGATGATGCCCACCACGCCCAGCGGGTGCCAGCTTTCCATCATCCGGTGATCCTGGCGCTCGCTGGCGATGGTAAGACCATAGAGCTGGCGCGACAGGCCCACGGCAAAGTCACAGATGTCGATCATCTCCTGCACTTCGCCCAGACCCTCCGAGGTGATCTTGCCCACCTCCACCGAGACGAGACGGCCCAGCGCGTCCTTGTGAGCGCGCAATTCCTCCGCCCACAGACGAACCAGCTCGCCGCGCTTGGGCGCGGGCGTCACCCGCCAGGAAAGATAGGCATCATGGGCTGCGGCAATGTCCCGTCCCGTTTCGGCCGTGCCGGCATCGGCCAGCGTCATCAGTTCCTCGCCGGTGACGGCCGACCGGCAGGACAGCGCCCCCGGCGTCAGGCGCTTCTGGTCCACGCCCATGTCGGCCAGCAGTTTCCTCACTTCAGCAGCAGTGCTCATGATTGTCCTCAAATCCGTTGATCGACAAAATGGGCGGCCTGGGCGCCCGTCTCGTAATACAGTTCCTTCAATCTGCGGCGGCGAATGGCCGTGGCGGGTGACAGCGGCAGCGGCAGATCGGTCTCGGCAATCTTGCCCAGCACATGCTCTGCCAGCACCCGCCCGAACACCGTGCCGGTGCCGATGCCCCGGCCATTATAGCCGGAAAAACAGATGACCCGATGGCCCAGCCGGTGGAAGCGCGGAATGTTGTCACTGGTCATGCCGATCATGCCATACCATTCGGACTCAAAATCAATGCCCTTGAGGTCGGGGAAGAGCCGGGCCAGCGCCCGCCTGGAATAATTGCGGTGAATGGCAGCCCCCGGCCCCCGCAGCGCCCCCACGCTGCCGAAGACCAGACGGCCCGCCGCATCCATGCGGAAGGAGTTCAGCACTTCCTTGGTATCCCAGCAGCCCTCCAGCCCCGGCAGAATGCGCACCCGCTGCGCCTCGGAAAGGGGGGCGGTGGCAAAATTGAAATAGGGCAGATGCACCTGCTCCAGCCGCAACTCGGCAAAGGGGCTGGTGGTATAGGCGTCGGTGGCCACAATCACCCAGTCGGCCTCGACCTGGCCCTGCGCTGTCACCAGCCGCCAGCCCTTGCCGCCCACCTCCACCTGGTTGACCGGCGTGGCAGTGTGGATGACAGCCCCCGCGGTGATGGCCGCCCGCGCCAGCCCGCGCACATAGGCCAGCGGCTGCACCGTGCCCGCCCGCATGTCGAGAAGGGCTCCCTCATAGGCCGATGAGCCGACGCGGCTCGCCGTCTCGGCCTTGTCGAGAAGCCGCACCGGCGCACCCCGTTCCTGCCATTGGGCTGAGCGTTCCTCCAGTTCCTTGAGACCGGCCTTGCCCAGCGCCAGGTGGAGCGTGCCCCGGTGGGTCGCCTCGCAGGCAATGCCGTGCCTCTCGATGGTGTCCCATACCTCCTGCGGGCCGTTGCCCAGCAGGTTGAGAATGCGGTTGCCGTAATCCCCGCCCAGCGCCTTGATGATGTCCTGTGGCATGACCCACAGACCGGCATTGGCCAGGCCCACATTGCGCCCCGCCGCGCCATAGCCCACCTCGGCCCTTTCCAGCACCACCACCCTGGCGCCACCCTGCGCCAGATGCAGCGCTGCCGAGCAGCCGGTAAAACCGGCACCGATCACCGCCACATCGGCCTTCACAACCCCGGCAAGCGGCCGGGTGACGGGGGCGGGTGGAGCCGTTCTTTCCCACAATCCGTGCGAGCGGGGATCATTCAACATGGGCACAAATCCTGATGATCGGGCTGCGCCTAGCTATCCCCGCCCCGGCCCCGAAACAAGGGCCAGTTCCACCCAAGCGCCAGCCCCACTGAGGCTTTGACATTTGCCCGCGACGCACCATTTATCATCACCGGAACAGGGAGGCTCCGCCATGCTGGGTTGGGACTATCTCATGCCGGTGGTTTTAGGCATCAGCCTGGCCGCCGCTGCGGGTTTCCGGGTCTTTGTGCCGCTTCTGGCACTGGGGGCCTCGGCCCACTGGGGTTTTGTGCCGGTGAGCGACGGCTTTGCCTGGGTTGCCAGCACACCCGCCCTCATCATGCTGGCGGTGGCGGCGCTGGCCGAAATCCTCGCCTATTACATTCCCGGTGTGGACAATCTTCTGGACACGCTGGCCGCCCCGGCCGCCCTCATTGCCGGGGTCATGGTGTCGGCAGCGGTCATGACCGGCATGCCGCCCATGCTGAAGTGGACACTGGCCATCATTGCCGGCGGGGGTGCGGCCAGCCTCACCCAGGGGGCCACCGCCATTGCCCGCGGCCACTCCACCGTGCTCACCGGCGGCACCGGCAATCACATCCTGAGCACCGGCGAAATCATCGGCGCCGTGGTGCTGTCGCTGCTGTCGCTGGTGGCGCCCTGGCTTGCCCTCGCCCTGGCGCTGGTTGCGGTTTACATCGCCTATCGCGTCATCCGGCGGATGCGCAAAAATCGCCTCGTTGAGGAATGACGAGCGCCCTCACGGCTTGACGATTTTTTCCTTCAGCACCCACTGGCCCACGCCGGACGAGACAATGCGGATTTCACCCGTCTCGCCAATGGGCGCTTCGTCCAGCCCGTCCTCCGGCACATCGAGAATGGCATAGGGCCGTTCCGCCGTGCCGTCCTCATTGGCAAACAGGCCAATCTGGCTGGCCCGCCAGCGCACATCGCCCCTATGCGAGCCGATGATGTCGGCGGGCTGGCACTGCCAGCTCTGCTTCGGCTCCAGATAGGCAATTTCCAGGCGCAAATGCCCCGTGCGCCCGCCCACGTTCACGTCCATATGAAAGATCGACATGGCGTCCCTCCACGCCCCCGCGCCCCAGATTGACTCTGAATGTGAGCGGTGGACATCCCGACCTATTGTCGCAGCCTGACCGAGACGGTCTGCCAGAACGCCCACAACCCAGAGCAGCTGCGGCGCACCCGTTGCCGCTCTACTCCTTCTCCGTCGACTCGAAATGCACCAGGCGATCAACAGTCGCCCATCGTTCCATGTCTACCGCCGTCTCGTAGTGCATATCGTCAGGTTGCAGGCGGCGCGCCTTTGAAATCACTTCAAGCGGCACGGCATGGTCCTTGAGAAAATCAAAATAGTCTTCGTTATCGCGGTCCAGGGCCCAGCGTATCGGCTGTGAATAGGGGCCGGCGTAAAACGAAAGCGGGTGAAAGCCGAAGACCGCATTGCGATTAGCGCTGAGCGACCGGGCGGAGAAGGCAATGATGGTGCAGGCCGACAGGCACTCGTCGACAACCATCACCTCGACATTGTTTTCTTCAATAAACGCCGCAATGGCATAGGCAGTGTTGACCGCGCCGCCACCGCTGCTGATGTAGATCTTGCGGATGCCCGGCCCCTCGTCGTTGATCCGGTTCAGCGGTTCAACAAGGCCCTCATAAATGTCACCCTTGATGAAGGCACCAGCCGATCCGAATCTGAAGACTTCGCCGGAATAGGGTTCGCTGTCTTGCGCCAGGGAATTGAGCACCAGGTCCGGGGTCACCAGGGCATTGTAGGCAAACTGCTGGAACTGGAAGATCAAGGCGGCAATGGTCACCATCACCGCAACCGCCGCGCAGCCCGTGGCCCGCTGACGCTCCGGGCTCTTCCACAGCAACCGCAAGACCAGCGCCTGCGCCCCCGCCACCACTGCCGAGAGGAGAAGCCACACAACAGCGCGCCAGGCGCCAAAGACACCTTCCAGACCATTGTCGAGGGGGACTTCGAAAATGACCAGCACCAGCCCGACGGCCAGGATCAGCAAGCTCCACTTCATGAGGCGCCGGATGTTTGTCGGACGATGGGCATGATCCGGCACAGGTGGCAGGTCATCCCTCACCACACGGGCATACCCTCTGATGCCCCTGTCCCACGCGGTGTTCATTCCAACCCCACACTCCAGCGCAACAGCAACAGAAGAGCAGCAATGACAACCAGGCCCAGCAGGCTGGATAAATAGTCAACCCGCCCGGCAGGACGCATTACCACCGATGACCGACCGTCATCCCACCACATCACCCCCGTCCGCTTAAGGCGGCGCAACGACAAGGCCAGGGTGATGAGGGCAACAGGAGGCAAAGTGAATCCCAGGCCTGCCACATAGACCCACGCCTCGCGGCGCAGCGCCCTGAGCAATCCCATCGGCGCGCCGCCATTCCCCAGCACAAAGATGCCGAACAGCAATTTGCCTGGCGTGGTGCCCGTGGCACCCAGAAACACCGCACTTGAAAGAATATAGACAACGGCAAAAATCACCCCATCGGCAAGGGTCGCTGCCGTTCCGGGCGGCGGCTCAAGAATCGACTGAGCCAGATAGGGATCGATCCTGGTCAAGGCAAGGGCAAGACCAGCAATGATGGGAACGCCGAGAAGGGCATCGGCCACCCGTGCCGCCATGCGTGGAAAAGCCCGCCTGGCATGGGCATCCCACGCCTCCGGCGCGCGTGAACACCAGCCAGGCCGCGGCGGCGGAAGGGCGACGGGGACCGGACGTCCGGGGCCGAAGGCAAGGCCCGCGGCTGTGACCCAGTGCGGGCTCTCCACCGGCCGTAGGCTGGTATCGGGCCCGATCGTACCAGCGGCAATGCGCTCCCGAACCTCCCGCCAGTTTACCGTCACAACGGTGCCGTTGCCCTGCTTGACGAAAAAGAGCTGATGCTCCTGTGGCTCAGGACAGGTCGGGCGGTCCTCGCTCGGTTTCATGCCCGACATATCATCATGCAGCCCGGTCAAAGAAGGGAAGAGCCGCCAGTGAACACCGGCGCACAGGCAATTTCAAGCACACCGCCTTGGGGTAAATTCCCCCAATCGACGAGACAAACCCGCCTCGCTTTGCCGCCAAGCGGCCTGGCTTCGATCCTCCGTCATGGCGGAAAAATAGACGGCTTTGCGCAGTTGGCCGAAAGGGCAAAACAAAACCCGCCTCGTTTTTCAACGAAGCGGGTTGCGTTCAATGCTGTGAATGAAGAGAAATCTGTCTTTCGCAGGCCCGGCAGCGACCTACTCTTCCGCGTCTTAAGACGAAGTACCATTGGCGCTGGGGCGTTTAACGGCCGAGTTCGAGATGGGATCGGGTTGGGACACCCCGCCATAGCCACCAGGCCGGCGAAGGACAGATGATGCACAATTATTGTCAGATCTCATTACCCGATGGGTATCGGTAAATGAGAGCAATCAAGCCGTTCGAACGATTAGTACCAGTAAGCTGCGGACATTACTGCCCTTCCACATCTGGCCTATCAACGAGGTCGTCTTCCTCGGTTCTCAAGGGAATTCTTGTTTTGAGGTGGGTTTCCCGCTTAGATGCCTTCAGCGGTTATCCCGTCCACACATAGCTACCCTGCAATGCCGCTGGCGCGACAACAGGTCCACCGGAGGTGTGTTCATCCCGGTCCTCTCGTACTAAGGACAAATCCTCTCAAAATTCCAACAATCACGGCAGATAGGGACCAAACTGTCTCACGACGTTTTGAACCCAGCTCACGTACCACTTTAATCGGCGAACAGCCGAACCCTTGGGACCTTCTCCAGCCCCAGGATGTGATGAGCCGACATCGAGGTGCCAAACGATTCCGTCGATATGGACTCTTGGGAATCATCAGCCTGTTATCCCCGGCGTACCTTTTATCCGTTGAGCGATGGCCCTCCTCACGTGGGACCACCGGATCACTATGGCCGTCTTTCGACTCTGCTCGACTTGTCAGTCTCGCAGTCAGGCAAGCT
The DNA here is from genome assembly GCA_937873445.1 of uncultured Alphaproteobacteria bacterium. GTDB lineage: Bacteria > Pseudomonadota > Alphaproteobacteria > Rhizobiales > Aestuariivirgaceae > Aestuariivirga. Next base: position 312 of record CALMWF010000005.1, on the reverse strand, counting down.
TATGCCATTGCACTCGAGGGCTGATTTCCGACCAGCCTGAGCTTACCATCGCGCGCCTCCGTTACTCTTTGGGAGGCGACCGCCCCAGTCAAACTACCCACCATACACTGTCCCGGACCCCGATTCAGGGGCCGCGGTTAGACATCCATGTCAACAAGGCTGGTATTTCACATTGCGGCTCCACCTGAGCTAGCGCCCAGGCTTCAAAGCCTACCAGCTATTCTACACATGCCAGCACGAATGCCAGTGTAAAGCTATAGTAAAGGTGCACGGGGTCTTTCCGTCTGACCGCAGGAACCCCGCATCTTCACG
>CALMWF010000004.1 GCA_937873445.1 uncultured Alphaproteobacteria bacterium | reverse complement strand
ATTGCTGGCCCCGATGAGGCAGGACGGGCCGGCCACCTCATGGGCCTCGCCCAGCGCGCGGTTCAGCACATAGGCCAGCCCCGCATTGAAATAGACCTGGATGAGGATGGGCACCGCCAGAAGCGCAATGACCAGCGGCTGGGCGATGATCTGCTCGCCCTGAAAGCCGAACAACAGCACCAACGTGGCAAGCAGCGCCACAAGTGACAGCGGGCCAAGCCGCGCCAGTGCAGCGCCCAACGCCGCCGCACCACCCCGGGCCAGCAGCCAGCGCCGCGCCACTTGCGCAATCACCACCGGAATGACGATGTAGAGCACCACCGACAGGACCAGCGTGTCCCACGGCACGGTGATGGCCGAAAGCCCGAGCAGAAGCCCCACGATAGGCGCAAAGGCCACCACCATGATGGCGTCGTTCAGCGCCACCTGCGACAGGGTGAAGTGCGGCTCACCCCTGGTCAGGTTGCTCCACACAAACACCATGGCGGTGCAGGGGGCTGCGGCCAGAAGAATAAGCCCCGCGATGTAGGAATTGATCTGCTCGGCGGGCAGCAGGTTGCGGAACAGATGGCCGATGAAAAACCAGCCCAGCAGCGCCATGGAAAAGGGCTTCACCGCCCAGTTGATGAACAGGGTGACGCCGATGCCGCGCCAGTGTTCCGCCACCCGGCCAAGCGCGGCAAAGTCGATCTTCAGCAGCATGGGAATGATCATCAGCCAGATGAGCAGCGCCACCGGCAGGTTGACGCGCGCCACCTCGATGGCCCCCACCGCCTGAAAAAATCCGGGCATGACATGGCCCAGCGCCACCCCCGCCACGATGCACAGCAACACCCAGACCGTGAGATAACGTTCAAACAGCGACATGGATCATTGCGCCCCGCTGGAGGCGCCATCCTGACGGCCGATGGCGCCGAGTTTCGCCGAAAGCGCCAGATGGTCAAGGCTGGCAACCGGCAGGGCCACAAAGGCGGCGATGCGGTTTTTCATGAAGCTGAAGGCCTGCTGGAAGGCGCGTTCCTTGTCCAGGTCGCTGCCGTGAACCGCCGCCGGGTCTTCAATGCCCCAGTGCGCGGTGACGGGCTGGCCCGGCCAGATGGGGCAGACCTCGCCCGCCGCATTGTCGCAAACCGTGAACACGAAATCCATCACCGGTGCCCCGGCGGCGGCAAATTCATCCCAACTCTTTGAGCGCAAGCCCGAACTGTCATAGCCGTTGGCCGCCAGTGTCCGGAGGGCAAAGGGATTGACCAATCCCTTGGGCTGGCTGCCGGCGGAAAAGGCGTTGAACCGTTCCGCCCCGTCCTGGCGCAGTATGGCCTCGGCCAGAATGGAGCGCGCCGTATTGCCGGTGCACAGAAACAAGACATTGTAGCTGCTGCTGCTCATGGTTCGCTCCTTCGAAATTCCGTGATGAGAGGACATCATGACAACAGCATGACGGGTTCGTCTCAGTCCTTCAGCCAGCGGGCCATGTCCTCGGGCCTGGGCAGTCCGCCGGCATGCACCACCTTGCCGTCCACCACCACGCCGGGCGTGGCAGCAATGCCGTAGCTGGCGATATCAGCATAGTCAGTGACCTTTTCCAGTTCGATGGCGAGGCCGAGTTTCTCCGCCTCGGCCTCGGCCATGGCCGCCGTGTCCATGCAGCGCTTGCAGCCCGAACCCAGAATCTTGACGTTTTTCATTATCTTTCCTTTCAGTTGAACAGAGCGTTGAACAGAAAGCCGACGGCAATGATGCCGCTGGCCACCACGCCGACGAAAACCGCGATGAGCTTTCTGCTCAGCACCTTGCGCAGGATGATCATTTCCGGCAGCGACAGGGCAATGACGCTCATCATGAAGGCCAGCACCGTGCCAAGCGCCGCCCCCTTTCCCAACAGCGCCTCCACCACCGGCATGATGCCAGCCGCATTTGAGTACATGGGAACACCCAGCAGCACCGCCGCCGGCACCGACCACCAGGCTTCACGCCCCATGATGGCCGCCAGCGCGTCGGCCGGAACATAGCCGTGGATGAGCGCGCCAATGGCAATACCGAGGATGACCCACAGCCACACCCGGCCGACAATGTCGGTGACCGCCGTCCAGCCCGCCTGCAGCCGGTCCATGAGCGTCACGGTTTCATCCGGCACAACAGCCGTGCCCGATCGCACCTTCCGCACCCATTCCTCCAGCCAGCCTTCAAGGTGAAGCTGGCCAATGACCCAGCCCGCAATAATCGCCACCGCCAGACCGAATCCGAGATAGGTGAGCGCCACCTTCCAGCCCAGCAGCGCAAACAGCAGGCCCAGGGCCACTTCATTCACCATGGGTGCGGCAATGAGAAATGAGAAGGTGACACCAAGCGGCACCCCGGCAGACACAAAGCCCACGAACAGCGGCACCGCCGAGCACGAACAGAAGGGCGTGAACACGCCGAGCCCAGCGGCCAGCATGTTACCCAGTCCCTCGTGCCGTCCGGAAAGCAGGGCGCGGGTCTTGTCCGGTGAGAAGAAGCTGCGCACCACGCCCATGGCAAACACGACCAGCGTCAGCAGCATCAGCACCTTGGGCACGTCATAAAAGAAAAACCGCAGGGCCTCCTGCGCGTGGCTGCCTTCGGCCAGCGGCAGCAGCGACACCACATAGTAGGCCGTGCCCTGCAATTGTCCGTAGATGGCAACCCACAGCACCAGCGCCAAGCCAAGCCCGGCCAGCGCCAGTGCAGTGGAAGGGGGGCGGCGGGTGGCAGGGGTGGCGGTCATGCCGCCCTGCGTGCCAGTGGGTCAGGCACCATGGCCATGACCGCATCAAGAATGCGCCGCACCTCCGGCGCCAGAGCGGGGTTAAGCCGGAAACGCACCCATTGCGCATCGCGCCGGTCAATGACCAGTCCGATGGCGCGCAGTTCACTAATGTGGCGGCTCATGCGCGACTGGCTGGCACCAAGCTTGGCCATGAATTCGCAGACACAGTGTTCCCCGCCGTCCCAGAGAATGCGGAGCGCAGCAAGCCGGGTGGGTTCGGCCATGACGGAGAGGAGGGCGGTCGGTGTGATCATGCGCCCATGTTATGCGCTTATGCGCATAAGCGCAAGATGGTGTAAAAATAAAAGCGGCGGGTAAGAAAGCCCCCGCCGCCCTGTGAATTACTGAAACGCCTGCAACCCCGTCTGGGCCCGGCCCAGGATGAGCGCATGCACATCATGCGTGCCCTCATAGGTGTTGACGGTTTCCAGGTTCA
>CALMWF010000003.1 GCA_937873445.1 uncultured Alphaproteobacteria bacterium | reverse complement strand
TGCCCATCATCTTGTCCAAAAAGTCGTGCAACTTTTTGGGATGATGGGGTGCCCAACATCTTGTCCGAAAACCGCGTGCCGCACTATTCGGGGTGATCAGAAGACAAACTGTTCGTTGAGGATGCGCTCGGCCAGTGAATGGCCGGGATCGAACAGGATTTTCACGGCCTTGCGGCGGTCCTCGGCAATTTCCACCCGCACCACATTGCGCACTTCAAACTGATCGGCCACGGCCGACACCGGGCGCTTTTCCGCCTCGAGAACGGTGATCAGCACCTTGGCGGAATCGGGCAGGATGGCGCCGCGCCAGCGCCGGGGCCGGAAGGCGCTGATGGGCGTCATGGCCAGCAGGGGCGAATTCATGGGCAGGATGGGGCCGTGGGCCGAGAGATTATAGGCGGTGGAACCGGCCGGCGTGGCGACGATGAGGCCGTCACAGATGAGTTCGGCAAGCCGCGAGCGCCCATCCACGGTAACGCCCAGCTTGGCCGCCTGGTGGCGCTGGCGCAGGAAGGAGACTTCGTTGAAAGCGATGGCGCGGTGGGTCTTGCCCAGCGTATCCACAGCCCTCATGGACAGCGGGTGGATGGAGGTGAGTTCGGCGGCGCGGATGCGGGCCGGAAGCTCATCCTCGCGGTAATCGTTCATGAGGAAGCCCACCGACCCCCGGTTCATGCCGTAGATGGGAATGCCGGTGGCCACAAAACGGTGCAGGGTTTGCAGCATGTGGCCGTCACCACCCAGCGCCACAACCACCTGGGCCTTGTCGGGCTCCACATTGCCATAGCGCCTGGCGAGCCGCGACAGGGCACGCCGGGCAACGGCAGTATCGGCGGCGGTGAAGGCGATGCGGGAATAGGCTGACTGCGACATGGGCGGATTTCCGGGCTTCTTGCCCCGATGGCAGCCCCTTGATTCGGGGTTTCCACACAAAGGTTAATATAAAGTCAAGAAATGTTTCACGTGTGACGACTCATGTGGGAGTCTAGATTCTACCGGCAATCCGTTGATTTGAGCGTGAAAAAGGTCTTTCGCCGTGGCTTGCGGCTATCCCCATGAGTCTTTGTGCCGCATATATTTGCCTCAGAACACGCTCCGCTTGTGGGGGGGCGGCGGGGCAGATAGTGTCAACTCGCCTCTGGGAGAGTCCGCCATGCTGTTTCGTTCTGCTCTGCGCGCCATAAGCCTTGCCAGCCTTCTTGCCCTTGCGGCAGGAGCGGCGGCGGCGGGCACGCTGGAGGAGGTGAAGGCGCGCGGCAAGCTCATATGCGGTGTCAACAGCGGCCTGCAGGGCTTTGCCCAGAAGGGGCCGGACGGCCAGTGGGCGGGCTTTGACGTGGATTATTGCAAAGCGGTGGCAGCGGCGGTGCTGGGTGATGCCGGCAAGGTGGACTATGTGCCGCTTGATGTGGGTGGCCGCTTTGCCGCGCTGCGCGACGGCAAGATCGACATACTGGCCCGCAATTCCACCTGGACCATGGGCCGCGAGGTTGATGACAAGCTGCGCTTTGTCGGCGTGTCCTATTATGACGGTCAGGGCTTCATGGTGAAGAAGCTGCTGGGCGTGGCCTCGGTTTATAATCTGGGCCAGGCGGCGGTGTGCGTGGCTTCAGGCACCACCAGCGAAACCAATCTTGCCGATTACTTCGCCGAGAAGGACATGGCCTATACGCCGGTGGCGGCGGCCACGGCGGCGGCGGGCATTGCCGCCTATGAGGCGGGCACATGCGACACCTACACCGCCGACCAGTCGCAGCTCTATGCCTTGCGCCTGACGCTGGCCAAGCCGGATGACACGGCGATCCTGCCGGAGGTGATTTCCAAGGAACCGCTTGGTCCCTTCGTGCGTCAGGGCGATGAGCAGTGGTTCTCCATTGCACGCTGGGTTTTGTTCGCGCTCATTGACGCCGAGGAACTGGGCATCTCGGCAGCCGGGCTGGAGCAGGCCAAGACCAGCAAGAGCGGCGAGGTGAAGCGCCTGCTCGGGGTTGAGGGCAAGCTGGGCGAGGGGCTGGGCCTGGACGGCCAGTGGGCGGTGCGCGCCATTGCCGCCACCGGCAATTACGGCGACATATTCAAGCGCCATCTGGGCGAGGACTCGGCCCTGAAGATCAAACGCGGGCTGAACGCGCTGTGGAAGGATGGCGGCCTGCTCTACGCCCCGCCCATCCGGTAGGGTTCTTAGAGACCAAGGAGTCTCTGCCCATCATCTTGTCCGGAAAGTCATTCAACTTTTCGGGATGATGCGATGCCCATCATCTTGTCCGAAAAGTCATTCAACTTTTCGGGATGATGGGGTGCCGATCATCTTATCCGAAAAGTCGTGCACCTTTTCGGGATGATGGGGTGCCCATCATCTTGTCCGAATAAATCATGCAGCTTTTCGGCGTGAGAGGTCAGACCACAAGGCTGAACAGCTTCTTCTTCTGGGCATAGGGGGTGAAGCCCAGCTTCTGATACAGCGGCAGGGCGGCGGGACCATCGAGGGTGCAGGTTTCCACCAGCACCCGTTTCGGGTTGCCCTCCCACAGGGTGCGGACCGCTTCGGCCAGCAGCCATTTGCCCAGGCCCCTGCCGTGATAATCCGGGATGATGCCGAAATAGGCCAGCACCGGCTCCTGCGCATTGGCCGTGTCGACCTCGAAATAGCCCGCCGGTGATCCCGCCACATGCAGCACCCAGATGGCGGTGGTGTCGGCGTGGATCTGCGCCCGCAGGGCGTCATCGCTCAGGCGCTTGCGGTCGAGCCAGTGATAGGGTGCGCCCACCGCGTCATAGAGATAGCGGTAGAAGCCCACGGTGGGCTGTTCGGCCCGCATCAGCATCAGCTTCAGCGCCGGCTTGGCCACATGATGAAAGCGGGGTGCCGTCATCTCCAGAAAGGTGACGGTGGTTTCAACCGCGTCGGCCATGGGCTCAGGCCCCGGTCACGGCGGGCAGATCGTCGCGGGCGCCCCATTCCGACCAGGCGCCGTCATAAAGCGTGTGGTGGTGGTGGCCGATGAGGGTGAGGGCCAGGGCCAGCGAACAGCCGGACACGCCGGACCCGCAGGACGCAATGGTGGGCCGGTGCAGGTCAACCCCCTGGGCGCGGAAGGTTTCTTCCAGCGCGGGGCGCGATTTCACCGTGCCGTCGTCGTTGAGCATCAGCGACCAGGGCACATTGATCTGGCCGGGGGCGTGGCCTGCCCGCACGCCGGGGCGGGGTTCGGCCACTTCGCCGCGAAAGCGGGGGGCGGGCCTTGCATCCAGCCATTGCGCCGAACCGGTGGCCAGCGCCTGCTGCACATCAGCCAGCGAAGATTCCATGGTGCCGTTGTGGCGGGCGGTGAAGTGGCGCGGCTGCACGGGGCGGGCCGGGCCATCCTCCACCGGGCGGCCCTCCTTCAGCCATTTGGGCAGGCCGCCATCCAGCACGGCCACATCCTCATGGCCGAAGACCTTGAACATCCACCAGGCGCGGGCGGCGGAAAACAGGCCCATGCCGTCATAGCACACCACGCGCTTGCCATCGCCAATGCCAAGGCGGCGCATCTGGGCCGAGAACTGTTCCGGCGGCGGCAGCATGTGGGGCAGGGGCGACTTCTGATCCGAAAGCGCATCAATGTCGAAGAACTGGGCGTGAAGAATGTGGTTGGTGAGGAACTCGCCCTTGGCGTCGCGGTTCATGGCCGGCAGATACCACGAGGCATCGACGATGCAGAGATCGGGTGAACCCAGATGATCATTGAGCCACTGGGTGGAGACGAGGTCGGAGGTCGCGTAGTCTTTGCTGCTGGTCATGATGGTCACACGAAGCTGACGCGGATGCGCCGGTTGATCTTGCCCTTGTTTTCAATCTTGGTCACGGTCACGGGGCCAATGGCGGCGGTGGAGGAGAGATGGGTGCCGCCACAGGGTTGCAGGTCAATCTCGCCATCCCGGCCGATGGCCACCAGCCGCACCTTCCCCGCGCCGCGCGGCGGCTTCACAAACATGGTGCGCACCAGTTCCGGGTTGGCGTCCATTTCCGCATCGGTGATCCAGCGGGTGGTGACGGGGTGGTCGGCGGTGATGAGGCTGTTGAGCCGCTCGGTCAGCGCCTGCCGGTCGGGTATCCGGCCTTCCGGAATATCAAAATCGATGCGCCCGCCATCGGCGGTGATGGCGCTGCCGGTGACGGGGAAGGGCACGCTGGCGCAAAGCAGGTGCATGAGCGTGTGGCAGCGCATGTTGATGAAGCGGTTGTCCCAGTCGAGGGTGGCCCTGACTTCGCTGCCCGGGGGCGGGGTGTTCTCGCCCGCTGCGGGCACATGGATCACGCGCTTTTCGGCATCATGGATGGTGTTGGCGATGGCACAGCGCCCGCCTTCCCAGGCAAGCCAGCCACGGTCACCGGGCTGACCACCGGAGGTGGGATAGAACACCGTCTGGTCGAGAATGATGCCACCCTCCGGTGTGGCCGCGGCAACGTGCGCCCTGCAGCCACGGGCATAGGAGTCGGCGCGGAACAGCAGGGCGGTCACGGACAGGCATCCTCCAGAGGCTGCTTCACACATGCCCCAGCTTGCTGGCTCCGTCAATTCGACGCAAAGGAAAAGGCGGCAGGGCTGATATGCCGCTGCCGCCTTGTCAAACTGGCTCCCCGACCTGGACTCGAACCAGGGACCATTCGATTAACAGTCGAATGCTCTACCAACTGAGCTATCGGGGAATGATGCGCGGCCTATAGCAAAGGTTTTGGGCCAGTGCAACCGGCAGGAACCGGGACAGTGTAGCCGCCGCTGGTTGCCAAAGTGTTAGCCGCCACCCATCTGATGGCTTGCCTTGGCTGCCGCCATCTGCGAAGCGGTTTCGGGGACTGGGCAAGGGGGACGCGTGAAGACCATCCGTTTCGGCAAGAGCCGAATCCGCCTGCCGCATCATCCGGTGATCCGCATGGTGCTGGGGCTTCTGCTTCTGGTGGGGGGCTTTCTGGGCTTTCTGCCGGTCCTCGGCTTCTGGATGGTGCCGCTGGGGCTTTTGATTCTGTCGGTGGATCTGGCCCTGGTGCGGCGCTTCAGGCGGCGCTTGGCGGTGTGGCTTGGGCACCGGCTGGTGCCGCGCTGGCCAGGGCTTGCCAGTGTGCTGGGCTATGGCCGCCGGCGACGGCGGGCTGGAGAACAGCCGGACATTTAAGGAGAGATTGGAGGCCTCGCCCAGAATCGAACTGGGGTGCAAGGATTTGCAGTCCTCTGCGTAACCACTCCGCCACGAGGCCTCACGCGGGGGGCTTATAGCGGAGGCTTTTTGTATAAACAACACTCACCGCGCATTTTGCGTAAATGGCCGGAACGGCGCGACAGCCGGTGGACTTGGTGGCATGTCGGGTCTATGCACCATGAACGCCAGCAGGGAGCCTGACACGACATGACCGATTATGCACTGGCCCGTCTCAACATGGTGGAATCACAGGTGCGCACCAATGGCGTCACCGACCACCGCATCCTTGATGCCATGCTGCGCCTTCCGCGTGAGAAATTTCTGCCGCAGAGTGCCGCCGCCATTGCCTATGCCGATGGCGATGTGGCGCTGCCGGGGGGGCGGGCCGAACTGTCGCCCATGATGATGGGCAAGCTCATGCAACTTGCCGCCATTGCAAACCATGAGACGATTTTGCTGGTGGGGGCGGGTTTGGGCTATGGGGCGGCGCTGGCGGCGGCCCTGGCGGGCCGGGTTTATGCGCTGGAACAGCACGGGGCGCTGGCCAGCGAGGTGCGCCGCAACCTCGCCGGTCTGACCATGGTCGAGGTGGTGAAGGGGCCGCTGGCAGCGGGCTGGGCGGCGGCGGCACCCTATGACGCCATTGTGGTGGCGGGCCGGGTTGAAACCGTGCCGGAGGCCTTGTTTGAGCAGTTGGCGCCGGGCGGGCGCATCGTCGGCATTGCGGGCGATTCCCGGCTGGCCCGGCTCGTCCGCTGGACGGTGGCCGAGGATGGCCAGAAAAGCCGCCTGGCCAGCTTTGAGGGGCAGGCACCGCGGCTGCCTGGGTTTGATGCGGAAAAGCCTGCCTTTGTCTTTGGATAGGGCGGATTTTTTCAATATAAGAAAATTTGAATATACGGCAGCGGTGATTGGCCGTATTGACACGGTCACAAGAGACGGATTTGCTGGCCCGAGACGTCCTAAGATGCAACGCAGAGTGCAGGGCGTTCAGGGTGCGGCCGAACAGGCGTTAGGTGGATGATGGTTTCTGGTGTGGTCAGGGCGGCGCGGGCGCTGCTGCTATCGGGTTTTGTGGCCGTGGGCGGCATGGCGGCGCTGGCGGCCGATTCGGCGGGCGTTGATACGCTGCGCGAGGCCATGGGCCGGGCCTATATGGGCAATCCGACGCTGCGGGCCGACCGCGCGCGGCAGCGTGCCACCGATGAGCAGGTGCCGCAGGCGCTGTCGGGCTGGCGGCCCAAGATTGACGGCAGCGCCACCATGGCCCGGGTCCACACCGATATTGATCCTGGCCCGTCCAGCACCTTCACCCAGAAGCAGCTGTCAATTTCGCTGCAGCAGCCCATCTTCAACGGCTTCCGCACGGTGAAGGGCACCAAGATGGCCGAAGCCACGGTGGAAGCCGGCCGCCAGGGTTTGCTGGCTACCGAGCAGAGCGTGCTGCTGCAGGCAGTGACAGCCTATATGGATGTGTGGCGCGACCGCCAGATCGTCACGCTGCGCAAGCGCAATGTCACCGTGCTGCAGGGCCAGCTCAAGGCGGCAAGCGACCGCTTTTCAGTGGGCGAGGTGACGCGCACCGACGTGTCGCAGGCACGCGCCAGCCTGTCGGCGAGCCAGGCCAATGTGTCCTCGGCCCGGGCGACGCTGGCGGCCAGCGAGGCCAATTATCTGAAGGTTGTCGGCAATAACCCGGGCATGCTGTCCTATCCCAAGGCGGCACCCACGCCGGGCTCGCTCGACAAGGCGCGGGCCATTGCCAATGAGACCAACCCCAACATTCTGGCGGCAGCCATGACCCAGGAGGCGGCCGAGCACTATGTCGGCGTCAAGGCGGGCGAACTGCTGCCCTCCATCGGGCTTGGCGCTTCGGCCACCCTCACGCCCAAGCCCAACAGCTACCCCGGTGCCGACCGCCTGGTGCAGAGCCAGGTTGGCCTGTCGCTGGATGTGCCGATCTATGAGCAGGGAATGGTCTATTCCCAGGTGCGGGCCGCGAAGCAGACGGCAAGCCAGCGCCGCATTCAGGTGATCGAGGCGGGCCGCGCGGTGCGCGAGGGGGTGACCTCGTCGTGGAATTATCTCACGGCCGCGCAGCAGGGCATTGCCGCGGCCCGGTCACAGGTTCAGGCCTCGCTGCTGGCGCTGGACGGGGTGCGTCAGGAATATCTGGTGGGGTCGCGGACCACGCTGGACGTGCTCAATGCCGAACAGTCGGTGCTGAATGCGCGCATTGCCCTGGTGCAGGCCGAGCATGACAAGATCGTGGCGTCCTATCAGCTGCTGTCGGCCATGGGGCGGCTGACCGCCCAGCATCTGGCGCTCAATGTGTCCCATTATGATCCGACCGAGAATTACCGGCGCGTGCGCAACAAGTGGATCGGCACCGACGCTGAAACGGTGGAGTGAGATTGTCTCTGGAAGCAGCGGATGATCTGTGCTGATATGCGGCCCGTTTGGGGGCCGGGGTATCCGGCAGGTGGGGTGTGTCAGTCGTGACGGTCGAGCCAAAGGTCGAGGATTTGCTGGCGTCAATCCGCAAGGCGATTGACACCGACATGGATCAGGCGGGCGACAAATCGGCCCATGTGCCGTCTTCACTCAGTGGTTCCAGCATGTCGGCGCAGTCGCGCGGCACATTGCTGCGCGGGGCGCTGCGCGAATTGCGCGTCAGCCCGGAGACCGACCGCATCGGGGCGTCTTCATCCGAGGAAATCGCCTCGCTGCGCAACCGGGTGAACATGAACCGGGCCGCCGACGAACAGACCAGCCGCCGCAGCTATCTGCCCGCCGTGACCAAGACGGCGCGTTCCGGCTTTGCCGGGGTGCTGGGGGGGGACGGCACGGGCGTGGCTGCACAGGAACCGGCGCTGCCGCAGCATGAGCCGCAGCCGCCAGACTATGCCGCCACCGGCTATGACCCGGCCTATCCGCCGGTGCCGCCCTGGCCGGGCGGTGGCTATGATGAGGCTGCTGCGGCCTATCAGGCCTATGGCGCGGGCGCCGAGGCGGGCTATGACCCGGCCTATGGCGCGGGCTATGCGCCGCCCTACGCGGCAGCGGGAACCGATCCCTATCCGCCGCAGCTGATGTCGCCGGAGGCGGCCTATGCCGCCAATTCCGCCTTCAGCCAACTGGCGGACTCGCTGGTCAACCGGGCCATGGGGGGCCGGTCCATTGAAGAAACAACGCGCGAACTGCTGCGCTCGCTGCTGAAGCAGTGGCTGGATGACAACCTGCCGCAATTGGTGGAGCGGCTGGTGCGCGAGGAAATCGAGCGCGTGGCGCGGCGCTGACATTAACCGCATTGCGCGGAACATGGCGGGCGGGGCCGGTTTGGCTCCGCTTTTGCTTTGTGGGGGCAAGAGTCACCATGGGGATGTGCCATGATTGAACGGCGACAGACACAGCGTATGAAACGCCTGCGCGAGGCGCGGGTGGCGTTCAACGGCCGCAACAGCCTGATGAGCGGGGTTCTGCGTGATATCTCGCAAGGCGGCGCGCGCTTCAAAGTGGGCGAGGCTTTCCGGCTTCCGGTTGTGCTGGAACTTCAGATCGGCACCGGCCCCTATGTGGCGGCCCGGCGCGTCTGGGTAACAGAGTCCGAGGCGGGACTGCGTTTCGAGGGCTGATGCCGGTCAGTTGACCGGGGACCGTCCGGGTGTTTAAAGCGCGCCATCATTGCCGCTTTGGAATGCCATCATGCTCGACAAGACCTATTCGCCCGCCGACATTGAAACCCGCCTTTATGAGGAATGGGAAAGGCTTGGCTTTTTCAAGCCGGGGCGCAACCCCAAGGCCGAACCCTATACCATTGTCATTCCGCCGCCGAATGTCACCGGCTCGCTGCACATGGGGCATGCGCTCAACAACACCATTCAGGACATTCTGGTGCGCTTCGAGCGCATGCGGGGCAGGGACGTGCTGTGGCAGCCCGGCACCGACCATGCCGGCATTGCCACGCAAATGGTGGTGGAGCGGCTGCTGGCCAAGGAGGGCAAGGACCGCCGCAGCATGGGGCGCGAGGCGTTCCTCAAGCGCGTGTGGGAATGGAAGGCGGAATCGGGCGGGGTCATTTCAAAGCAGCTGCGCCGCCTGGGCGCCTCCTGCGACTGGAGCCGCGAACGCTTCACCATGGACGAGGGCCTGTCGCGCGCCGTGCGCAAGGTGTTCGTGCAGCTCTACAAGGACGGGCTGATCTACAAGGACCGCAGGCTGGTCAACTGGGATCCCAAGCTGCTCACCGCCATTTCCGACCTGGAGGTGGTGCAGAAGGAGGTGAAGGGTCACCTGTGGTATCTGCGCTATCCGGTGGTGGACGGGGCGCCGGGCGAGGAGATTGTGGTGGCCACCACCCGGCCCGAGACCATGCTGGGCGACACCGGCGTGGCGGTGCATCCCGACAATGAAAAGCTGAAGCACCTGATCGGCAGGCATGTGGCGCTGCCGCTGGTGGGCCGCATCATTCCCATTGTCGGCGATGACTATGCCGATCCGGAAAAGGGCACGGGGGCGGTGAAGATCACCCCGGCCCATGACTTCAACGACTTCGAGGTGGGCAAGCGGCGTGGCCTCAGGGCCATCAACATCCTCGACCAGTTTGCCAAGCTGGCGCTGAAGGAGCCTGATTTTGTTGAGAATGTTGACCCCAGTGAGAACCTTTCCTGGGTTCTGGCACTGCACGGCACCGACCGCTTCGAGGCGCGCAAGATCATCGTGGCGAAGCTGGAGGAACTGGGGCTCGTGGAGAAGATCGAGCCGCACACCCATCAGGTGCCCTTCGGCGACCGCTCGGACGTGGTGATCGAGCCGTGGCTCACCGAGCAGTGGTATGTGAACGCGGCGGAACTGGCCAAGCCCGCCATTGCGGCGGTGGAAAAGGGCGAGACCAGCTTCATTCCGAAGAACTGGGACAAGACCTATTTTGAATGGATGCGCAACATTCAGCCCTGGTGCGTTTCGCGGCAATTGTGGTGGGGCCACCAGATTCCCGCCTGGTATGGGCCGGAGCATTCGGTGTTCGTGGCCGAAACGGAGGACGAGGCGCGGGCCGAGGCCGAGAAGACGTTTGGCAAGGGCGTGGCGCTGACCCGTGACGAGGACGTGCTCGACACCTGGTTCTCATCCGCCCTGTGGCCGTTCTCCACCCTGGGCTGGCCGGATGAAACGCCGGAACTGGCCCGCCACTATGCCACCGATGTGCTGGTGACGGGTTTCGACATCATCTTCTTCTGGGTGGCGCGGATGATGATGATGGGCCTGCACTTCATGAAGAAGGCGCCCTTCCACACGGTTTACATTCACGCCCTGGTCCGCGACGAGAAGGGCCAGAAGATGTCGAAGTCAAAGGGCAATGTCATCGACCCGCTGGAGCTGATGGACCAGTATGGTGCCGATGCGCTGCGCTTTACCCTGGCCGCCATGGCGGCGCAGGGGCGCGACATCAAGCTGGCCACCAGCCGCGTGGAAGGCTACCGCAACTTCGGCACCAAGCTGTGGAACGCCGTGCGCTTTGCCGAGATGAATGGCGTGGCGCGGGTGGAGGGCCATGATCCGCTGGCGGCGCGCGTCACGGTGAACCGGTGGATTGCGGGCGAGGTGGCGCGCACGGCGGAAGAGGTGACGCGCGGCATCACCGATTACAAGTTCAACGAGGCGGCGGGCGCGCTTTATCAGTTCGTGTGGAACGTGTTCTGCGACTGGTATCTGGAACTCATCAAGCCCATTCTTTCGGGCACGGACGAGGCGGCCAAGGCCGAAACCCGCGCCACCGCCGCCTGGGTGCTGGACCAGATCTTCCTGTTGCTGCATCCCTTCATGCCCTTCCTGACCGAGGAACTGTGGCAGAAGACGGCGGCGCGCAAGCAATGGCTGATGATGTCGGACTGGCCGGCGCACAGGGGTCTGGGCGACGCGGCGGCGGATGCGGAAATGAACTGGGTGATCCGGCTCGTCTCTGGCATCCGGTCGGTGCGCTCGGAAATGAATGTGCCGGCCGGGGCCAAGATTGCCTGCGTGCTGGTGGGCGCGGGGCAGGAGGCCCGGCGGCGCGCCGGTTCATGGGAGGCGGAGATCATGCGGCTGGCCCGGCTGTCGTCGCTGGCCTTCGAGGATCAGGTGCCCAAACACGCAGCCCAGATGGTGCTGGATGAGGCCACGGTGGCGCTGCCGCTGGAGGGCGTCATCGACTTTGCGGCGGAAACCGCGCGGCTGAAGAAGGAACTGGAAAAGGTGGCCAAGGACATGGGCGCCATTGACGGGCGCCTCAACAATCCCGGCTTTGTCGCCAAGGCCCCGCCCGAGGTTCTGGAGGAGAGCCGCGAGCGCAAGGCCGAGCTGCTGGCGCTCAAGGCCAAGATTGAGGACGCGCTGAAACGGCTGGGGTGAGGGAAAAATTCTCTATTGCCGACTGCGGCTGCGCATGGTCAGCTAATCCCATGTATATCCTTCGAGCGATATTACTTTTCATCAGCGTTGTCGTAGGCGGGCTTTTTTCAAAGCATGCACTATCGGCAGAGATCACGGTTCTTGATGAAAGAATTCAGGGATATTCGGTTATCGCCGTAGTTGGGGAGTTGTATCTCGGGGATGATGAGCGCTTTGAAACCAAAGCACTAAAAATAGACAAAGCGATTGTGTTCCTATCTAGCCCCGGCGGTCTCTCCAGGGTTGGCGTTGGTATTGGCAAAACCATTCGTCTCAAGAAATACATCACAGCGGTGCCACCAAAAGGTGAATGCGCGTCTGCTTGTGGGCTTGTTTGGCTGGGCGGGGTTCAGAGATTAGTCTACGAACCCGGCCGGGTAGGCTTCCATGCTGCGTACAATCTCGAAGGGGGGATGACCAAGGAATCTGGGGTGGGCAATGCTATCGTTGGGGCATATCTGAGCAAACTGGAGCTGACCGAGCTTGCTATCGAATACCTTACTGAATCTCCGCCTGAGAAAATGACTTGGCTCAAACCTGAATTTGCTCGTGTTCTTGGGATTGATGCGGAGTTCATTGCGGAGAATGTGGACGCGGCAACGATGCCTTCGACGGGAAATAACTCTCAATCTGCCCCAGCCCCCAGTGCCCCACCACCGGAAATCAACTCTTCTCCTGAATCATCAGCCAAGTCATTTATGACAATTATGGATCGTGACATTTACGGTTTTGATTTAGGCGACCCTATTGAAACTCCAGCAGCAGTCGACTGTGAACGCAGCTGCGCCGTAAGTTCAGCTTGTGCAGCCTATACGTATGTTTCTGAATGGAGGCGTTGCTATTTAAAGATCAATGGTGACCGAGTTGTTTGGCGTAGTGGAGCGCAAAGCGGTTATCTAGCCAAGTTGGAGAATTCTTTGCGCTTTACGAAGGTAGCCCTGCATCCTAGTCGTGACCTATCTGGTGAGGAAATCGGCTATGTTCTCAACTCAAAGACGGAGGATTGTATCACTCTTTGTGAGAACAATTATCAATGTACCGGATTCACTTTTGCAAGGAAGCTTGAGGGAAGGTGCTCGCTAAAGGGGGGCAAGCTGTCTCTTAAGAATGCAAAAGGAATGATCGCCGGTGTGAAGACGAAACGATAGCGGCGTTCGCAAATTTCGAACCAACCCAATTGCAAATCGCTCTATTTGGAATGACAATCCTTCCATGAACCGTCTTCTGGCCAGCCGGGTGGAGACGCCCATTGGCGCCATGCGCATGATGGCGCGCGAGGGGGTGTTGCTGCTCCTGGAGTTTGAGGACACCGGTGAGCGCATTGCCCGCCAGATGGCGGCGCGCTTTCCCGAAGCGCAAATCCTCGAACGCGACGATCCCTTCGACTTCGTGTCGCGGCTTTCGGCCTATTTCGCGGGCGACTTTCACTCCCTCGATGACATTATCAGCGATGGCGGCGGCACCGCCTTTGAAACCGCGGTGTGGCGGCTGTTGCGCACCATTCCGGTGGGCGAAACCTGGTCCTATGGCCAGTTGGCGGCGGCCCTGGGCAGTCCCGGTGCCTCGCGCGCGGTGGGCCGGGCCAATGCGCTTAACCCCGTTGCCATTGTGGTGCCGTGCCACCGCGTCATCGGCGCCGACGGCACCATGACCGGCTATGGCGGTGGGCTGGCGCGCAAGGAATGGCTGCTGGCCCATGAACGGGCGCTCTTGGTCTGACACCGGCAATTACCCGCCGTTAAGCATTTCTATACCATGGTGGCGGGCGATTGATTTGGCGCGGGCGGCCCGGCGGGCGGTCGGCGCGTTTTCCCATGAACGGGGGAGCCATGCAGCAGGGTCAGAAGCCGGTCAGCAGCGAAATTGCCACGGTGCTGAAGGCAAGCCGGGGGGTATTTGCCTCGGCCTGGGTGTTCAGCGCGCTGGTGAATCTGCTCATGCTCACCGGCCCTTTGTTCATGCTGCAGGTCTATGACCGGGTGCTGACCTCGCGCAGTGTGCCCACGCTGGTGGTGCTGTTTCTCATCGTGGTGGTGCTTTACGCCTATTACGGCTTTCTGGAATGGCTGCGCGCCCGCCTGCTGGTGCGGGTGGGGCGCCGGCTGGACGAGGAATTGCGCGGCCGGGCCTTCGACACCATTGTGGCCCACAGTCTGCGCCAGACGCCGCAGTTCGGCACCCAGCCGGTGAGCGATCTGGGGCTGGTCAGGCAGTATCTGTCGGGGCAGGGGCCGTTTGCCTTTCTCGATATGCCCTGGGTCATCGTCTATCTCATCGTCATCTTCATGATGCACTGGCTTCTGGGCGCGGCGTCGGCCTTTGCCGCGCTGGTCATTTTCGGCGTGGCGCTGCTGACCGAGCGGGCCAGCCGCCAGCCCATGGCCGAAGCGGCAGTGGCCAGCGCCAAGGCCGCCGTGGTGGGCGAGGAGGCCCGCCGCAATGCCGAGGCGCTGGAGGCACTGGGCATGCGGCCGGCCATGCGGGCGCGCTGGGCGGCCCTGCAGCAGAGGGCGCTGGACCAGCAGACCATCGCGTCGGATGCTTCCGGCGGCTATGGCGCGGTGACGCGGGTGGTCCGGCTCCTGGTGCAGTCGGGCATTCTGGCGCTGGGCGCCTATCTGGCCATTCTCAAGCAGATTTCGCCCGGCGCCATGATTGCCGGGTCCATCATCATGTCGCGGGCGCTGGCCCCGGTGGAACAGGCGGTGGGCAACTGGCAGCAGTTCGTGGCCTTCCGCCGGGCGCGCGAGCGGCTGGAAAAGGCGCTGGCCTCGGTGCCGCCGGAAGCAGAGCGCATGGCGCTGCCGCCGCCGGCGGGGCGGCTTGATGTGGAAAATCTCATTCTGCAACTGCCGGGCATGGAAAAGCCGGTGTTGCAGGGGCTGACCTTCAGGGTGGAGCCCGGCCGGGGTCTGGGCGTCATCGGCCCCACCGGGGCGGGCAAGTCCACGCTGGCCCGTGTGCTGGTGGGGCTTTTGCCGCCAAGCCGCGGCCAGGTGCGTCTGGATGGAGCAACCCTTGACCAGCGCTCGTCCGAGGAACGCGGCCGCGCCATCGGCTATCTGCCGCAGGATGTGCAGCTGTTCGACGGCACGGTGGCCCAGAACATCAGCCGCTTCGACCCTGATCCCGATGCCGAAAAAATCGTGGCGGCGGCCAAGCTCGCCAATGTCCATGAACTGGTGATGCGCCTGCCGCAGGGCTATGACACGGGTCTGGGCGAACTGGGGGCCAAGCTGTCGGCCGGGCAGCGCCAGCGGGTGGCACTGGCCCGGGCGCTCTATGGCGATCCGGTACTGTTCGTGCTCGATGAACCCAATTCCAACCTCGACGCCGAGGGCGAACAGGCGCTGGACCGCGCCATCCGTGCCTCGCTGGCGCGCGGCGCCTGCGCCGTGGTGGTGGCGCACCGGCCGTCGGCCCTTGCCGCCATTCAGGACATTCTGGTGCTGGCGGAGGGCAAGCCGGTGGCCTTCGGACCAAAGGAGGACATCCTCAAGAAGGTGCTGGCCCCCAGACAGACACCGCCACCGCAGGCCCAGCGCCCGCCGGGGGCCACGCCCATCACCCTGCCGCCCAAGCTCAATCCCCCGGGCACGGGAGGCAACGCATGACCAGCCTGATCAACACCACCCAGTCGCTGCGCCGGATCCTGCGCTGGGGTTATCTGTCCATGGCCCTCATGCTGGCGCTGTTCGGCGGCTGGGCCATGCTGGCCAGGCTCCACGGCGCGGTCATCGCGCCCGCCACGCTGATGGTGGAAAGCTATTCCAAGAAGGTGCAGCACCGCGACGGCGGCATTGTCGGCGACATTCTGGTCAAGGAGGGCGACCGGGTGACCGACGGGCAGGATCTGGTGCGGCTTGACAACACCGACACCAAATCCGAACTGGCCATCACCTCCGGCCTGCTTGATGAAATACTGGTGAAGAAGGCGAAGCTGGAAGCCCAGCGCGACGGCCGCACCGACATGATCCTGCCACCGGAGATCAGCGCACGCCAGACGGAGGCGGCGCTGGCCGAGATCATCAGTGGGCAGAAGAAATTGCTGGAGGCCGAGGCACAGGCGCTGTCCGGCAAGAAGGAGCAGCTGAGCCAGCAGGTGGGGCAGGTGAACGAGCAGCTTTCGGGCTATGGCGCGCAGATCACCTCCAAGAAAGACCAGATTGCGCTGATCCGGCAGGAGCTGGAAAACCTGCGCAAGCTGCAGAAGCAGGGGCTGGTGCAGGTCAGCCGGGTTCTGGCCATGGAACGCGAGCAGGCCAGGCTTGAAGGCGAGATGGGGGCACTGACGGCGGGCCGGGCAGGGGCCGAGTCAAAGATTTCCGAACTCAAACTGCAGATCATCCAGGTGGATGAGGAGGCGCGCGCCACGGTGCTCGGCCAGTTGCGCGACGTGGAAGCCAAGGTGATTGAATTCCGCGAGAAGAGTGTGGCGCTGTCATCGCGTCTCGTGCGCACCGTCATCAAGGCGCCGATCACCGGCACCATTTACCAGATGGCCATTCATACGGTGGGCGGGGTTATCCAGCCGGGTGAAACCATCATGCTGATTGCGCCCGAGGGTGATGATCTGGTGTTGCAGGCGCAGGTGTCGCCCAATGACATCGACAATGTGGCCGAGGGCCAGCAGGCGGCGGTGCGCTTTCCGGCGCTGAACCGCCGGCTGACGCCGGAGATCGATGCCGTGGTGTCGCAGGTGGGGGCCGATACGGTGCGGGCCGATGCCAATTCGCCGCCCTATTATGCGGTCAGGCTCACCATTCCCGCCAAGGAACTGGAGAAGCTCGGTGAAAACAAGCTGAAGCCCGGCATGTCGGCAGAGGCCTACATCCAGACGGAAGCACGCTCGCCGATGTCCTATCTGCTCAAGCCACTCACCGACCAGTTTGCCCACGCGTTACGAGAGAATTAATTTCGCGTGTCAAAATCACACACGGATCGGGCAACGGAGTTTTAACCCTAACAGTTCATGATCCCGGCCCATGAGTATGCGCCGTGTAATGTTTGCGTCCGTGAGTTCCGTGTTTCTTGCCGCATGGGTGGCTGCAGCCGGATCTGCCAACGCAGCCCAGTCTTCTGCCGATCTCGCCGCCCAGGCCTACAAAAGCCTGAACGGCGGCCAGGCGGCCGAAGCCGTCAGCCTCTATTCGCAGGCGATGAACGCCCGCGACCTGTCGCCGGAAATGCAGGCCAATGCCCTGCTGAACCGGGGCCTGGCCTTTCAGCAGATGAAGCAGCCTGACAAGGCGGTCGCCGACTATACGGCGGCGCTGGAGATTGACGCCATGTCGGCTTCGCTGCGCTCCATGGCGCTCTATAACCGGGCGCTGGCCCGGCAGAAGCTGGGCCAGAGTGCGCAGGCCATCGAGGATTACACCTCGGCGCTGTTCCTCAATCCCGAATTTGCCGAAGCCTATCTGGGCCGGGCCAATCAGCTTCGCCTGTCGGGGCAGTATCTGTTTGCGCTGTCGGATTATGAACGCGCCCTGCGCCACAACCACCCCGATCCGGCGCGGGTGCATTTCGGCACGGCGGCCACCTATGAGGCTCTGAAGCGCCCCGGCGATGCAGCCCAGGCCTATCGGCAGGCGCTGGCCGCCAAACCTGATTATCAACCGGCGCGTGAGCGCCTGGCGCAGCTGGGCGGGGCTCCGGAAGCCAAGCCCATTGCCGCCGACCCCATGCAGACCGCCTCCATTGCCGTGGTGGGCAGTGCCTCCACCATGGTCAAGTCGGCCAAGCCCAAGGGCCAGGAACCGCCGCCGGAGTTGCAGCCCGCTGCCATTTCCGCCATGCCGAAAACCATGGTCAAGCAGTTCACCGACCGGGTGCCGCAGGATGAAAGCACCGTGGCCACCGCCGAAGCCGTGACCCGGAAAGCCCCGGCCAAGCCCGTGGTGGCGGAAGCCGCTGCACCGGTCATTTCCCCCGCCGCGGCACCGGCCGAAGTGCAGGGCGCCGAACCGGCCCGCCCGGAAGCCGCCGCGGTGGCTTCTGCTGCCGGGTGGAGCGTGCAGATTGCCTCTGCCGCCAGCGAGGACGCGGCGTGGTCAACCTACAAGAAGATGCAGAAGGCCCACAAGGTTCTCACCGGCCAGCAACCCAGCGTGGTCAAGGCCGATCTGGGCGCCAAGGGCGTGTTCTACCGGGTGCGCTTTGCCTTTGAGGCCCAGGACGATGCCAAGGCAGCCTGCAGCGGGCTGAAGGCCAAGGGTGTTTCCTGCTTTGTGTCGCGCACCAGCATGTGAGTGCAGCAGCCGATCCGAATTCGAGATGCCGTGGATTTTCTCCACGGCATTTCACTTTGGTTCACCGTGCAATCCAACGCCATCTTAAATGGTGGCGGCTATCATCATGGATTTATGGGGCCGCACCCGTGTCACCGTCCGGCTGTGGCGGCTTGTGAGCGGGGGCGTGGGTCGCCGCTCGGGATGGACACATGACAGACGATTACTATGAGATGATGCTGGCCTGGCAGGAACAGGGAAGCGGGGCAAAACCGGGGCTCAAGCCGGCCGCTCCCCCGGTGGCCGAGGTGGCGCCCCCGGCGGGCGAGGCCGATGAACCGGAAACCGTGGTGGCAGAGGCCCATGCCCGCGCCAATCACCGGCTGTGCGCGGCGCTGATGGCCCGCATTCAGGTGAATACGCCGCAATTTTTCGAGCGCCTGATCATCGATGTGCTGCTGGCCATGGGGTATGGCGGCAGGCGGCGCGATCTGGCGCGGCATCTGGGCCGCAGCGGCGACGGCGGCCTTGACGGTCTGATCGCCCTCGACGAACTGGGGCTTGATGCCATCTATGTGCAGGCCAAGCGGCTGAAGCCCGGCGCCATAGTGCCGGTTTCGGCGGTTCGTGATTTCATCGGCAGTCTGGAGGCCGTGCGCGCCGGCAAGGGCGTGTTCGTCACCACGGCACATTTCTCGCCGGCGGCGCGCGAAGTGGTGAAAACCGTGTCGCGCCGGGTGGTGCTGATCAACGGGGATGAACTGACAGCGCTGATGATCCGGCACAATATCGGGGTTGCGGTGCGCCAGTCCTATCAGTTCAAGGCGGTGGATCCGGGATATTTCACGCCGGGTTCGCCCGCTCCCCGGCCGGCTATTCGTTGAGGATGAAGGTCACCTTCATCTGCACCCGCCATTCGGCAATCTTGCCGTTCTTGACGATGCACTTCACGTCCTGAATCCAGGCGCCCTCGACGTTGTCGAGGTTCTTGTCGGCGCGGCGAATGCCGTTTTCCACCGCGTCCTCGATGCTCTTGGAGGAGGAGGCGGAAATTTCGATGACCTTGGCGACGCTGTTCATGGTATCTCCCTGAGGGCGGGCGGCTCTGGCCCATGGCGTAAATGCTAGCAGGAATGGGCCGGCTTTCCAGCGGAAGTTTCAGGGCGGAAGAGATGGCGTTGCATCTGGTCAAACTGTGTGTGGGTGTGTCGGAAGTGGCAGAGCTGCGGCAGTGGGTGAGGGACGCGCGCAAGGGCCTGGACACGCTTGACCATGTGACCCGCATGTGGCCCCGGCGCGAGGACGAGATCCTTCCCGGCGGCTCGCTCTATTGGGTGATGCGCGGCATGATCACCTGCCGCATGCCCATTCAGGCGTTTGAAAAGGTGAGGGGGCGCGACGGGGTGGAGCGCTGCCGCATTGTCTTCAAGCCCAGGGTGGTGGCGGTGCGGCCCATGCCCCGGCGGGCCTTTCAGGGCTGGCGTTATCTGGAGGCTGATGACGCGCCGCCTGACCTGAAGAAGGGCGAAGTGCCCGATGGCATGAGCGAGGCGATGCGGCGAGAACTGGCGGCGCTGGGTCTGCTCTAGCTACACCGATACGTTGTCGATAAGGCGGGTTGCGCCCAGGCGGGCGGCGGCAAGCAGGCGGAGCGGTTCACCCGGCTCCTTCGGCACGGCGAGAGTCGCGGCGTTTCGCGCGGCCACATAATCCACCATGAAGCCCAGCGTGGTGAGCGAGCGGGCGGCGGCGCGGGTGGCGGTCTGCGGGTTGACGCCACGGCGGATTTTCTCGGCGGCCTGTTCCAGATTCTTGTGAATGGCGCTGGCCTGATGGCGCTCATGCTTGCTGAGGTAGCGGTTGCGTGACGACAGGGCGAGGCCATCCTCATTGCGCACGGTGGGGATGCCAATCACCTGAATGGGGATGTCAAGGTCGCGGGCCATGGCGGTGACCACCATGAGCTGCTGATAGTCCTTCTCGCCGAACATGGCATAGTCGGCCCCCGACTGAATGAACAGCTTGGCGACCACGGTGGCCACGCCGTCGAAATGAGTGGGGCGGAACTTGTCCTCCAGCCCGGCGCGGGCCGGGCCCTTCAGCGTGACGGTGGTGGCAAAGTGCGGGCCATAGACGACCTCGGGCGGCGGGGCGAAGACCAGTTGCGCGCCCGCCTGGCCCACGGCGGCCACATCGGCTTCCTCATCACGCGGATAGCGTGACAGGTCTTCGGTGGCGGCGAATTGCTTGGGGTTAACGAAGATGGTGACGATGACGCGGTCGGCGCGCTTCAGCCCCTCGGTGACGAGGGTGAGATGGCCTTCGTGCAGCGCACCCATGGTGGGCACGATGGCGACGGTCAGTCCCTCCTGCCGCCACTTCGCCACCTCGCGGCGCAGGGCTTCCACGGTGCGGGCGATCCTTGGCTTCACCGGCGCTGGCATGGGCGTCATCCCCTGAATTTCGGAATCGGCAGTTGTGCGTTCTCCTTTACCTCCTCCATGACGAAGTAGGAATGCGTGCTTTCGACCATGGGCAGCGCGCCAATGATGCCGCCCAGGATCTCGCGGTATTCCACCATGTCGCGCACCCGGATCTTCAGCAGATAATCAAAGCCGCCGCCGAGCATGTGGCACTCCAGAATTTGCCGTACCGGCTTCACCGCCGCATTGAAGGCCTTGAGGGTGGCCTCATCGGTGGCGCGCAGGCTGACGGTGACGAAGACCATGAGCGCCTGATCGAGGGCGGCGGGCGACAGTCTGGCGTGATAGCCGGTGATGACGCCGTCCTGTTCCAGCCGCCGCATGCGCAGGGTGCAGGGGGTGGGCGAGAGGTTGACGCGCTTCGAAAGGTCCACCACGGCGATGCGGCCATCGGCCTGAAGGGCGTCGATGAGCTGCAAATCGATGGAATCAAGTTTCGCTGGATTCGTGAATTTGGCTGGCATTTTTCACCTGTTGTGCCGCCGATCATAGGAAAATACACGGCAGATGCAAGAAAAATAGGTGAAAAACACTTATGCAATTATGGCATGGTCGCTGCCGTTTCGGGGAGGAAACCATGGTTCAGACGAAAGCCCGCGCCGCCATTGATCCTATGCTGTTTGCCGATGAAACCGCAACCGTGAAGGCGCTGGCCGAGCGGGCGCGACTCTCCGGCGCGGAGGATGCCGAGGTGCAGGCGCTGGCCCGCAGGCTGGTGCAGGCGGTGCGCGCCGGCCGCCATGCCCAGGGCACCATCGACGCCTTCATGCAGGAATATTCGCTGTCGTCGGAAGAGGGCGTGGTGCTGATGTGTCTGGCCGAGGCGCTGCTGCGCATTCCCGACGCCGAAACCGCCGACAAGCTCATTGCCGACAAGATCGGCAACAAGGACTGGGCCGGCCATCTCGGCCAGTCGGACTCGCTCTTTGTCAATGCCTCGGCCTGGGGCTTGATGCTGACGGGCCGCATTGTGGAACTGGGGCAGGGCACCCGCCACGACCCCACCGGCTTCATGAAAAAACTGGTGACCCGCTCCGGCGAACCCTTCATCCGCCAGGCCATGCGCCAGGCCATGAAGATCATGGGCAAGCAGTTTGTCATGGGCCGCACCATCGAGGAGGCGCTGACCATTGCCCGCAAGCGCGAGGCGGAGGGCTATCGCCATTCCTATGACATGCTGGGCGAGGCGGCGATGACGGCGGCTGACGCCGCCAAGTATTTCAAGTCCTATGAGGCGGCGCTGCACACGGTGGGCCAGTCGGCCAAGGGGGGCGATGTGTTTGGCCGCCCGTCCATTTCGGTCAAGCTGTCGGCGCTGCATCCGCGCTATGAGGTGAAGACGGAAGGCCGGGTGATGAATGAGCTTCTGCCCGCCGTGATCCGGCTGGCCGAGGCGGCAAAGCACCACAATATCGGCCTCACCATCGACGCCGAGGAGGTGAACCGCCTCGACATTTCGCTGGACCTGTTTGAGCGGGCCTGTGCGGCGCCGAGCCTTGCCGGGTGGAACGGGCTTGGCCTGGCGGTGCAGAGCTACAGCCGCCGGGGTCTGGCGGTGCTGGAATGGCTGGCGGAACTGGGTGCGCGGCAGGGCCGCATTCTGCCGGTGCGGCTGGTCAAGGGGGCCTATTGGGATTCCGAGGTGAAGCGCGCCCAGGAGGCGGGCTTTGAAGATTATCCGCTGTTCACCCGCAAGGTGAACACCGATGTGAGCTTCCTTGCCTCGGCGCGCTATCTGCTGTCGCGGCGCGATGTCATCTATCCGCAATTTGCCACCCATAATGCCCATTCGCTGGCGGCGGTGGCGGTGATGGCAGGGGCCGACCGGCGCTTTGAATTCCAGCGCCTGCACGGCATGGGCCAGGCGCTTTATGAACTCGTGGTGGGCAAGGACAAGATGAACATTCCCTGCCGCATCTATGCGCCGGTGGGCAGCCATGAGGATCTCCTGGCCTATCTGGTGCGGCGGCTTCTGGAGAATGGCGCCAACACCTCCTTCGTCAACCGGCTGGCCGATGATGAGGCACCCATCGCCGACATTGTTGGTGATCCGGTGGCCGAGGTGGCGCAACTGGCCGCCATTCCGCATCCGCGCATTGCCGCCCCGCGCGATATTTTTCCGGGCCGGAAGAATTCGGCGGGCCTGCCGCTGTGGCGTAATTCCAGCCGCGCGCCGCTTGTTGCCGAAATGGCGAAGCATCTGGCCACGCCGCTGAAGGCCGGGGCCATCGTCGACGGCAGGGTGATCCAGGAAGGGGCGGCACGGCCCATCACCAGCCCGCATGACCGCGGCGTGACGGTGGGCGTGGTGCATGACATTACCGATGCCGATGCGGCCCGCGCCATGGACAGCGCGGCGGCGGCACAGGTGGACTGGGACGGGCTGGGCGGAGCAAGGCGCGCCGCCATTCTGGAACGGGCCGCCGACCTCTATGAGGAAAACCGGGCGCAGCTCATGGCGCTTCTGGTGCGCGAGGCCGGCAAGACGCTGGACAATGCCCAGAGCGACCTGCGCGAGGCGGTGGACTTCCTGCGCTATTACGCCAGCGAGGCGCGCAAAGACTTCGAGGGCGTGCTGACCCTGCCGGGGCCGACGGGTGAGCGCAACGAGATGAGCCTGCATGGCCGCGGCGTGTTTGCCTGCATCAGCCCGTGGAACTTTCCGGTGGCGATTTTCACCGGTCAGGTGGCGGCCGCGCTGGCGGCGGGCAATGCGGTGGTGGCCAAGCCCGCCGAGCAGACGCCGCTGGTGGCCTTCGCGGCGGTGAAGCTGTTGCACCAGGCGGGGGTTCCCGCCGCGGTGCTGCATCTCGCCCCCGGCGACGGGGCGCGGGTGGGCAGGGTGCTGCTGGCGCACCCGGCGCTGGCCGGTGTGGCCTTCACCGGCTCCAATGACACGGCGCGCCTCATCAACCGGGCGCTGGCCGAGCGCGACGGGGCCATCCCCGCGCTCATTGCCGAAACCGGCGGCATGAACGCCATGATCATCGACTCTTCGGCCCTGCCGGAACAGACGGTGCGCGATGTGGTGGCCTCGGCCTTCGACTCGGCGGGCCAGCGCTGTTCGGCGGCGCGCATTCTGTTCGTGCAGGCGGATGTGGCCGACAAGGTGGTGACCATGCTGGCCGGGGCCATGGCGGAACTGAAGCTGGGTGATCCCATGGACTATGGCACCGATGTGGGGCCGGTCATTGACGAGGAGGCCAGGGCCACGCTGGAGTCGCACAAGGCGCGAATGATGAAGGAGGGCCGGCTGATCCATGAGGTGATGCTGCCCAACGAGACGGGGAAGGGCAGTTTTGTTGCCCCCGTGGCCTATGAACTGCCCGGCATCAGCACCCTGAAGCGCGAGGTATTCGGGCCGGTGCTGCATGTGGTGCGTTATCAGGCCAGCGAACTGCCGGAGGTGTGCGCCATGCTGAACGCCACGGGCTTCGGCCTTACGCTGGGCCTACACACCCGCATCGAGAGCACGGCGGCCACGGTGCGGCGGCTTGTCAAGGTGGGCAACATGTATGTCAACCGCAACCAGATTGGTGCCGTGGTGGGGGCGCAGCCCTTTGGCGGCGAGGGTCTGTCCGGCACCGGCCCCAAGGCCGGCGGGCCCCATTACCTCGCGCGGTTTGCCGTGGAGCGTGTATGCTCCACCGACACCACAACGTCTGGTGGCAATGCGGCCCTGATGACCATGGAGAGCTGAGCAAAAAGGCGCGCAAGGCCCGCGCCAGCCTCGCGCCGCAGGGTGCGGGCATGTATCAATTGGCCCCCATGGTGAGTCTCACGGTGCAGTTGCGGCTGGAGCCGACGGAGCCCTTCCGCAATTATGCGGAGGCAACCCATTACCTTGAGGATCTGGCGGCCCGGCTGCAGCTGCGCCATCTGTCCTATTTCGTGGTGACCTTCCGCGACGGCACCCCCGACGATGTGGTGTGGGTTGCCACCTATGATCCGGCCTATATGGCCCAGTACATGGCCCACTACACGCCGCTGGGCGATCCGGCCTTCGATCAGGCGGCCACCGCCGGGGCCTTTGCCGACTGGTCGGAAATGATCGGCCGGGATGATCCGGTAACCAGCGATCTTGAGCGCCGCGCCGCCCGGTTTGGCATCACCCGCTATGGGCTGACCATGACCATGGAAGACCCGGGCTTTGGCCGGGTGATGTTTTCAGTCAATGACCGCTGTGGCGCTGCCGACTGGCCCGCGCGGCGGAAGCTGCTGGAAGCGGCCTTCCGGCCCTTCATGCAGGACTTTCACCAGCGCATGAAACCGCTTGTGACGGCTCATCAATCCTGAGCGTCATCAGGCTCTGGCCTCGCTGCCGGGGAAAAGCCCAGGCCACGCTCCACGGCGTGCCGGCCAAAGCGCCCGCGCACCACGTCCATGGCCATTTCGGCGCGGGTCAGGGCATTGCTGCGGGCATCCAGGGTTTCGCCTGCCGCCTCCGGCCCGGCGGCGGAGAGATGGGAAATGCCCACGCCGACCAGGCGGAAGGGCCTGCCCGTTGCCTCCTTGCGCAGCAGCGGGCGCACCGCCTCGAAAATCCGGTGGGCGAGATAGGTCGGTTCATCCAGACTGGTGGCGCGGGTGAGGAGCCTGAAGTCGGCGGTCTTGAGCTTAAGGGTGACGGTCTGCCCGGCCAGCCCGTCGGTCTTGGCGCGGCGCGACACCTTTTCGCTCATGGCCCAGAGTTCCCGTTCCAGCCGGGCGGGGTCGGCAAGATCATGGTCAAAGGTGGTTTCATTGCTGATCGACAGGGTTTCCTCGGCGGTGGTGACACGGCGGGCATCCTCGCCGCGGGCCAGATGATAAAGGTGGGCGCCGAGGCTGCCGTAGCGGCGCACCAGCTCGGATTTGTCCATGGCCTGCAGCTGGCCGATCAGGGTGATGCCGTCGCGGGCCAGATGGTCCTGGGTGGCGCGGCCCACCCCCCAGATGAAGCTGACGGGCCGGGCGGCAAGAAAGTCGCGGGTTTCAGCCCGGCCGATGACCGAAAAGCCGCGCGGCTTGGCGAGGTCGGAGGCCAGCTTGGCGAGAAACATGTTGGGCGCCAGGCCGACCGAGGCGGTGATGCCGATGTCGCTCTCGATGCGGCTGATGAGGTGGGCCAAGGTGAGGGCCGCGCACTGGCCGTGCAGGCGCTCGGTGCCGCTGAGGTCGAGGAAGGCCTCGTCGATGGACAGTGGCTGGACCAGGGGTGTGACCGACAGCATGAGGGCGCGCACGGCGTGGCCCACGGCGGCATATTTCTTCATGTCCGGCGGCACCACCACCGCCTCGGGGCAGAGTTTCAGCGCCGTGAACATGGGCATGGCGGATTTCACCCCCCGGGTGCGGGCGATGTAGCAGGCGGTGGAAACGACGCCGCGCTTTCCGCCGCCGACAATGACCGGCCTGTCGCGCAGGTCCGGCCGGTCGCGCTTTTCCACGGCCGCGTAGAAGGCGTCGCAATCAATATGGGCAATGGTGAGGCTGGCCAGTTCCGGGTGGTGGATCAGGCGCGGCGAATGGCAGGCCGGGCAGCGCGCCGCTCCGGCCGGTGCCGGGGTCAGGCAGTCGCGGCAGAAGGCAGTGAGCGGGGCGGGCAGTGCCATGGCGGAGAGTGTAGCCCGGGCTGGCAGGTCTGGCGAGGTCAGTCGGCAGCGCCGGGGAGCCGCCGCCGGGCGTGGGCCACGGCGTCTGGCGCCAGGCCCTGATCGGCGGCGAATGCCAATAGCAATGACTCGTCGGACAGGGCATATTCGAGCAGCCCGGCATGAAGGACGGGGGAATCGATGGCGGCGCGAAGACCGCCCGGGTCCAGGCCGGTCAGGCTGAGAAAGCGCCCCAGGCGCTCCGGCTCGGCCGCGAGAAATGCCAGAAAATTCAGGGCGATGGTGGCAGCCTCGGCAGTGGCAGAGGGGGCGGCGGAACGAGAGGGATGTTTCATAAGGATTAACCAGCTCAGCACGCAACCACGGGTCGAGGATATTATTTAACCACTTTGTTACTGCCAAGGTCCACAACAGGCAAACTGCAGGCGAACTGCGCAAGGGGGCCACCAGAGCCCCGGGATGAGGCAAGGACAGAGGCGACAATGGACGAGGGGCAGTGTGGGTTTGACGTGAACGCCAAATTTCCGGGAGCCGTGCCGGCAATGCAGAAGACCGTGCTTATCGTGGAAGATAACGAGTTGAACATGAAGCTGTTCAACGACCTGCTCGAAGCGCATGGCTATCGGGTGGTGCAGACGCGCGACGGCCTGTCAGCGCTCGATCTGGCGCGCAAGCACATGCCCGACCTGATTTTGATGGACATTCAATTGCCGGAAGTGTCCGGCATCGAAGTCACCAAGTGGCTCAAGGAAGATGACGAGCTGAAGGCCATTCCGGTCATTGCCGTTACCGCCTTCGCCATGAAGGGTGATGAACAGAAAATCCGCGAGGGCGGCTGCGAGGCCTATATCTCCAAGCCGATCTCGGTTTTGAGCTTCCTTCAGACCATTGATGGCTTTCTGAAAAAGACCGCATCATGACCGCCCGCGTTCTCGTCGTTGACGACATTCTGGCCAATGTCCGGCTTCTCGAAGCGAAGCTGGCGGCGGAATATTTTGAAGTCGTGACGGCGATGAACGGCATGGACGCCCTCGAAGCGGTGAAACGCTCGAAGCCCGACATTGTGCTGCTCGACGTGATGATGCCGGGGATTGACGGCATCGAGGTGTGCAAGCGCATCAAGAACGACAGCACCACCCAGCACATTCCGGTGGTGATGGTGACGGCGCTGGATCAGCCGGAAGACAGGGTGCGCGGCCTTGAAGCCGGGGCCGATGATTTTCTGACCAAGCCGGTCAATGACATTTCCCTGTTCTGCCGGATCAAGAGCCTGGTGCGGCTCAAGATGCTGCAGGACGAATTGCGGGTGCGCGCGGTGTCGAGCGAGTCCATCGGTCTGGTGGTGCGCCCGCCGGAACTGGCGGACACGCGGCCCGGCCACGTCATGGTGGTGGACCCCAAGCAGTCGTCGGGAGAGCGTGTTCTCAGCATCCTGGCGCCGCAGCATCGGGTGCGGCTGGTCAGCAATCCGCAGGATGCGGCCTCACTGGCGGCCGAGGCGGTGGAACCCTTTGAACTGATCATTGTCAGCCTTGATCCCGAAACCTTCGACGGCTTGCGGCTGTGTTCGCATCTCAAGTCCATGGAGGCGACGCGCCAGGTGCCGGTGCTGATCATCGTCGATCCGGATGACCAGACCCGGCTGCTGCGGGCGCTGGACATGGGCGTCAACGATTATTTGATGCGGCCCATCGACAAGCAGGAACTGCTGGCCCGGGTGCAGACCCAGGTGAGGCGCTGGCGCTATACCGAGCGGCTGCGCTCGTCGGTCAAGGCGTCAATCGAAATGTCGGTGACCGATCCGCTGACCGGTCTTTACAATCGCCGCTACATGCAAACCCATCTTGCCCATCTGGTGGACCATTCCAACCACCGCGGCAAGCCCCTGGCGCTGGTGTCGCTCGACGTCGACTACTTCAAGGCGATCAACGATACCCATGGCCACGATGCCGGCGACCGGGTGCTGCAGGAACTGGCCGAGCGCATCCGGCGCAACACCCGCAATGTCGACATGTGCTGCCGGGTGGGCGGCGAGGAATTCATTGTCGTTCTGCCCAATTCCGACCTCGATCTGGCGCGGCGGGTGGCCGAACGCCTGCGCCGCACCATGGCGGGGCGTCCATTCCCCATCAATGAAAGCCAGGCCGTGCCGGTTACGGTGTCACTGGGGCTGGCGGTGCTGAACGGGCCGGGCGACACGGTGGAAGACTTCCTGAAACGGGCTGACCTTGCCCTTTATGAAGCCAAGCGCCAGGGCCGCAACCGGGTGATCTCGGCGGCCGCGTGAAGGGGGCCAGGCCTGCCCGGTGCGGCGGCTTGCCTTGGTTTTTCCATGAAACATCGGTAAGCAAGCCGCCCGGTCCGCTTGGTTGCGGCGCCGGTTCCTTTCTGCTTTAGTGCAGCGCAAAGGCGGGGCTTGCCCGCAAGGATTTCAAGGAGTGCGGTATGGGCGGTTTTTCCTGGTGGCATTGGGTCATCCTGCTGGTGGTGGTGCTGGTGCTGTTCGGCGGCAAGGGCAAGGTGTCTGACCTGATGGGCGACGTGGCCAAGGGCATCAAGAGCTTCAAGAAGGGCCTGGCCGACGACGATGAGGTGGCCGACGAGGTCAAAGTCATCGAGAAGAAGACCGAAGAGCCGGTCAAGACCAAGGGCAAGACCCGCAGCTGATGTGCCCAGCGTAACGGACGCGCGTCATGTTTGATTTCGGCGTCGGCTATTCCGAAATGTTTGTTCTGGCGCTGATCGCCATCATCGTGATCGGCCCCAAGGACCTGCCGCAGGTGCTGCGCACGTTCGGCCGCTTCATGGCCAAGGCGCGCGGTCTGGCCAGTGAATTTCAGGGCCATGTCGACAAGGCCATGCGCGAGGCGGGCGTTGACGACATCAAGAAGGACATGCAGGCGCTGAAGGGTCTGGCGGCCCCCAGTCTGGACGCGGTGGGGGCGGCCACCAAGCCCAGGGGCGGTGATGGCGTGATCAGCATGAAGGCGGTGGAGGGAGCGGCGCCGGCGGCGTCTTCGCCCTTTGCCGACGGCGCGGGCGAAACGCGCGTGGCCGGCCAGCCGGTGAGCGGCGCATGAGCCAGGAAGACATTGACAAGACCGAAGCGCCGCTGCTTGACCATCTGCTTGAGCTGCGCCAACGCCTGATTATTTCCATACTCGGTTTTGCTGCGGCATTTCTGCTCAGTTTCTATTTTTCGTCCGACATTCTGGCGCTGCTGGTCAAGCCGTTCAAATGGGGCACCGGCCAGGATGTGAGCCTGATTTCCATCAAGCTCCTGGGCGTGTTTCTGGTGAAGCTGAAGATCGCCATGTTCGGCGGCATGTTCATTGCCTTTCCGCTGATGGCCATCCAGATCTACAAATTCGTGGCCCCCGGCCTTTACAAGAATGAGCGTCAGGTGCTGGCGCCCTATCTGGTGGCCACGCCGGTGTTCTTCGTGCTCGGTGCGGCGCTGGTCTATTTCTTCCTGCTGCCGGTGGCCATCCACTTCTTCTATGCGCTGGCGGCGGGCACCGGCATGGGCGACCAGAACGCCATTCAGCTGATGCCCGACATCGAGGCCTATCTCGAATTCGTCATGATGCTGATCCTGGCTTTCGGGCTGACCTTCCAGTTGCCGGTGGTACTGACGCTGCTGGGGCAGGTGGGCATCATCAGCGCCGCGCAACTGGCGCATGGGCGGCGCTTCGCCATTCTGGGCGTGGGCATTCTGGCGGCCCTCATCACCCCGCCAGACCCGATCTCCATGCTGGCCATGATGGTGCCGCTGATCGGCCTTTATGAATTTGCCGTGCTGGCGGTGAAATTCATTGAACGGCGGCGCCGCACAGCCGGCACGGCTGACGACAAAGCCGGCGATAATCCCGTTTGAGTGCGGCGCAGCATCAGCCTATACAGGGCTGAAATTCGCTCAGTGCCGGAATTCTCGCCATGCATGACATCAAATTGATCCGTGACAATCCGCAAGGTTTTGACGCCGGGCTGGCCCGCCGCGGCCTGGCCCCACAGGCGCAGGCGCTCATCACCCTTGATGAACAGAAGCGCGCCCACCAGCAGAAGCTTCAGGACGCCCAGAACCGGCGCAACGTCATCTCGCGCGAGGTGGGCGAGGCCATGAAGGCGGGTGACAAAGCCAAGGCGGACGCGCTGAAGGCCGAGGTGGCAAGCCTGAAGGAATTCATCGGCACCGGCGAGGAGACCGAGCGCCAGCTTGCCCAGGCGCTTGTCGACGCGCTGGCGGTCATTCCCAATCTGCCGCTGGAGGATGTGCCGGACGGCAGGGATGAACATGACAATGTGGAGGTGCGGCGCTGGGGCAGCCCGCGCGCCTTTGCCTTTGAGGCGCGCCAGCATTTTGATGTGGGCGAGTGGCTGAAGCTCATGGATTTCGACAGCGCGGCGAAGATTGCCGGGGCGCGCTTTGTGGTGCTGCGCGGCCAACTGGCCCGGCTGGAGCGGGCCATCGCCCAGTTCATGCTGGACCACCAGACCGGGGTGAACGGCTATACCGAGCATTATCTGCCCTATATGGTGAATGATGCGGCCATGTTCGGCACCGGCCAGTTGCCGAAATTCGCCGAGGATCTGTTCCGCACCACCGACGGGCGCTGGCTTATTCCCACTGCCGAAGTGTCGCTGACCAATCTGGTGGCCGCCAGCATTGTGGAGGAGGCCGAACTGCCGCTGCGGCTCACGGCCTATACGCCGTGTTTCCGGGCCGAGGCGGGGTCGGCCGGGCGCGACACGCGCGGCATGATCCGCCAGCATCAGTTTTCCAAGGTCGAACTGGTGTCGATCACCACGCCGGAGCAATCACGCGAAGAACTGGAGCGCATGACCGGCTGCGCCGAAAGCATCCTGCAGGCGCTGGGCCTGCCCTATCGGGTGGTGCGGCTGTGCACCGGCGACATGGGTTTCGGCAGCCGCATGACCTATGACATCGAGGTGTGGCTGCCGGGGCAGAACACCTATCGCGAGATTTCCTCATGCTCGGTGTGCGGCGATTTTCAGGCGCGGCGCATGGACGCGCGCTTCCGCCCGGCCGAAGGCAAGGGTAC
Organism: uncultured Alphaproteobacteria bacterium; assembly: GCA_937873445.1. Classification (GTDB taxonomy): domain Bacteria; phylum Pseudomonadota; class Alphaproteobacteria; order Rhizobiales; family Aestuariivirgaceae; genus Aestuariivirga. The sequence goes on along the minus strand of CALMWF010000003.1, from coordinate 1,735 downwards.
CCGCCATGTTCACACGCTGAACGGCTCGGGCCTGGCGGTGGGGCGCACGCTGGTGGCCATTCTGGAAAACTATCAGAATGACGACGGCTCGGTGACCATTCCCGAGGCGCTGCGGCCCTATATGGGCGGGGCGGAGAAAATCGTCAGGGCCTGACCGCATGCGCATTCTGGTGACCAATGATGACGGCATCCATGCGCCAGGACTGGCAGCACTTGAGGCCATTGCCGGGGCGCTCAGCGATGATGTGTGGGTGGTGGCGCCGGCCGAGGAGCAGTCGGGGGCGGGGCATTCGCTGTCGCTTGCCAATCCCATCCGCATGCGCCAGATCGACGAGCGCCGCTTCGAGGTGCATGGCACGCCCACCGACTGTGTGGTGATGGCGGTGCGCCGGGTTCTGCCGGGGCCGCCCGATCTGGTTCTGTCGGGGGTGAACCGGGGCCAGAACGTCGCCGATGATGTGACCTATTCCGGCACAATCGCCGCCGCCATGGAGGGCACGGCGCTGGGCTTCCGGTCGATCGCGCTGTCCCAGGTCATAGGCATTCACGGTGATGGCGAAAGCTTTGCGGTGGCGCTGGCGCATGGGGCAGGGGTGGTGAAGAAGCTTCTGGCCGTCGATTTCGGGCCCGGCGTGCTGGTCAATGTCAATTTCCCCGACTGCCGCCCGGATGAGGTGGCAGGCATTGAAGTGACGCGGCAGGGCAAGCGCGATGAAAACACGCTGTTTGTTGATGCCAGGGTGGATGCGCGCGGGCGGCCCTATTGCTGGCTGGGCTTTCACCGCGAGCGCGGCAACCCACCCGCCGGAACGGATTTGCGCGCTGTGTTCGAGCGGCGGATTTCGGTGACACCGCTGCACATGGATCTGACCCATGGTCCCAGTCTGGCCATGCTGGATGCGGCGCTGCGCGGCTGAGGCTGAAACTGGTGCCGGTTGAGGGACTCGAACCCCCGACCCCCTGATTACAAATCAGGTGCTCTACCAACTGAGCTAAACCGGCGCGACCTGCTCCCTATACCATTTTCCAGCGCGGGGAAACCCGGGCCATAGGCCGGCCGGACCGGCCAGGCGCCAGCAACGAAGCGCCATCATGGTTAATTTATAGTTGTTGACAGCCTGTGCACCGCACCCCCTGCGGCTGGCGCAAAATCTGCAAAGCCCGTCATGATTGTCCGTTCCCGGCTCAGATTGTTTCATATCGGAACAGGCCGTTCAGGACTTTTTAACGCGGGGTGTTGCGATGAGTAAGGTGAAGTCACTGGTGGTTCCGAGTTTCCTGTCGATCGGCGTTTTTGTCGCCGTGAGCGCACTCACGGGATCGCATGTTCCGGCTCTGGGCTGCAGCAGCTGCGGCGGGGCGGGCACGGGCTCAACCTCTCCGGCAGGGCATGGCGGCAAGGGCGGCAGCAAGGGCGGCAGCGGCCATTACGGTGCCGGCGGTTCGGGCGGTCACGCCACCGGCGGGCAGGGTGGTTCGGGTGGTTGCGGCGGTAGCGGTGGCGGCGGCGGCTGTGGCGGCTCCGGCGGTGGCAGCGGCTCCGGTGGTGGCAGCGGCTCTGGTGGTGGCAGCGGCTCTGGTGGCGGCAGCGGCTCTGGTGGCGGCAGCGGCTCAGGTGGTGGCAGCGGTTCAGGTGGCGGATGCGGCTCCGGCGGCGGCTCTGGCGGCGGCTCTGGCGGTTGCGGTGGCCGTGGCGGCGCGGGGGGCCGGGGCCCTGGTGGGCCCGGGGGACATG
>CALMWF010000002.1 GCA_937873445.1 uncultured Alphaproteobacteria bacterium | reverse complement strand
GCCCATAAGTTCCCCTTTTGTTCAAGGCGATGGCGGGCTATAAGGCGGCATGCTGTCGGCCCTGTCCATCCGCGATATCGTTCTCATCGAAAAGCTTGATCTGGAGCTTTCCGCCGGGCTGACCGTGCTGACCGGCGAGACGGGGGCGGGCAAGTCCATTCTTCTCGACGCGCTGGGTCTGGCGCTGGGGGCGCGGGGCGATTCCACGCTCGTGCGCAGCGGTCAGGCCAAGGGCACGGTGGCGGCGGCCTTCACCCTCCCTGCAAGCCATGCGGTGGTGCGGCTGCTGGCGGAGGAGGGCATTGACGCTGCCGATGAACTGGTGATCCGCCGCATCCAGACGGCGGAGGGACCAAGCCGGGCGCTCATCAACGATCAGCCGGTGTCGCTCACCCTGCTGCGCCAGGTGGCGGCCCTGCTTGCCGAAATTCACGGCCAGCATGCCGACCGGGCGCTGGTTGATGTGTCGGCGCACCGGGTGCTGGTGGATGCCTTTGGCGGGCTGGAGGGCCGGGCGGCAGAGGTGGCGCGGCTTCATGCGGCCATGACGGCGGCGCGGACGGCGCTGGATGATCATCGCGCGCTGATGGCCAGGGCCGAGGCGGAACGCGACTATCTGGAACATGCGGTGGCCGAACTGGCCAAGCTGGACCCGCAGCCCGACGAGGAACGCCACCTGGCCGAGGCGCGGCAGGTGATGATGCATGCCGAACAGTTTGCCGCCGTGCTGGACGAGGCCGAGGCGGCGCTCGCCGGTGAGACGGCGCAGGAAGCCAGGCTGAATGCGGCGCTGCGCAAGCTGGAGCGGCGGCGCGATCAGGCGGGCGGGCGGCTTGATGGCGTGTGCGCGGCGCTTGACCGGGTGCTGAACGAGATGACCGAGGCGGGCCGGGCACTGGCCGAGGCGCGCGGGCGCTTTGCCTTTGATCCGAAGGAACTGGAACAGTCGGAGGAGCGCCTGTTTGCGCTGCGGGCGGCGGCGCGCAAACACCGCAGCACGGTGGATGATCTGGCGCAGGTCAGGGCGCGGCTTGAGGCGGAATTGCAGAGCCTGTCGGATGGCGGTCAGAAGCTGGCCGCGCTGGACAAGGCGGCGCGCGCCGCCAGCGATGCCTATGCCAAGGCGGCGGATGAGCTGAGTGCTGCCCGCCGCAAGGTGGCCAAGGGGCTGGACAGGGCGGTGCTGGCCGAGCTTCCGGCGCTGAAGCTGGAGCGGGCGCGGTTTGAAACGGCGGTGGAGAGCGACGCCGCCCGGCCCGCCGCCACCGGCATTGACCGCATTGAATTCATGGTTTCGGCCAATCCCGGCACCCCGCTGGCGCCGCTGATGAAGGTGGCGTCGGGCGGCGAACTGGCGCGCTTCATGCTGGCGCTGAAGGTGGTTCTGGCGGCCCGGGGTTCGGCCCCCACGCTGATTTTCGACGAGATTGACACGGGCGTGGGCGGGGCGGTGGCCGACGCCATTGGCCAGCGGCTGGCGCGGCTGGCCGAGGGCTTGCAGGTTCTGGCGGTCACCCACTCGCCCCAGGTGGCGGCGCGGGCGGGCCAGCATCTGCTGATTTCCAAGCAGGGCCGGGCCAAGGGCAAGGAAGTGGTGACGGTGGTTGCGGCGCTGACCCCGGATCACCGGCGCGAGGAACTGGCGCGCATGCTGTCGGCGGCCGAAGTGACGGATGAGGCCCGCGCCCAGGCCACGCGCCTGTTGAACGGCAGGACGCCATGAGCGCCCGCCCGCCCGCCGTGGAGGCGTTGACGCCGCTGGAGGCGGCAGCCGAAGTGGAGGCGCTGACGGACCAGATCCGCCGCGCCGATGACGCCTATTACCGCCATGACGCGCCGGTCATGAGCGATGCCGACTATGACCTTCTGCGCCTGCGCCTGCAGGCGGTGGAGGCGCGCTTTCCCGATCTGCTGCGGCCCGACTCCCCGTCGCTGAAGGTGGGGGCCCGCCCCCTCGAGAAATTCGGCAAGGTGCGGCACCGCGTGCCCATGCTGTCGCTGGCCAACGGCTTTTCCGATGAGGATGTGGCTGAGTTTCTGGCCCGCATCCGGCGCTTCCTCAACCTCGCCGCCGAGGCCCCCCTGGCGCTGACGGCGGAGCCCAAGATCGACGGCCTGTCCATCGCCATCCGCTATGAAGGGGGCCGGATGGTGCAAGCCGCCACGCGCGGCGACGGCGAGGAGGGCGAGGACGTGACCCAGAATGTCCGGACCATTGCCGAAGTGCCCGCGCGGCTTTCCGGCACGGTGCCGGAGGTGGTTGAGGTGCGCGGCGAAATCTATATGTCGCACAAGGACTTACGCACCCTTAATGAGAAACAGAATCAAGCGGGCGACAAGATTTTTGCCAATCCGCGCAATGCCGCGGCCGGCTCGCTCCGGCAGCTGGATGCGAGCATCACGGCGGCCCGGCCGCTGCGCTTTTTCGCCTACACCTGGGGTGAGATGTCGGCCCTTCCGGCGGAAACGCAGATCGGCATGGTGCAGGCCTTCCGGCGCTGGGGCCTGCCCACCAATCCGGAAATGGTGCTGTGCCAGTCGGCGGAGGACCTGCTCGCCGCCTATCGCGCCATCGAGGGGCGGCGCGCCAGCCTGGGCTATGACATTGACGGCGTGGTCTACAAGGTGAACGACCTTGGCCTGCAGCAGCGGCTGGGCTTTGTGTCGCGCAGCCCGCGCTGGGCGCTGGCCCACAAATTTGCCGCCGAACAGGCAACGACCGTGCTGGAGGCCATCGACATTCAGGTGGGGCGCACCGGGGCGCTGACCCCCGTGGCGCGGCTTCAGCCCATCACGGTGGGCGGTGTGGTGGTGGCCAACGCCACGCTGCACAATGAGGATGAGATTGCCCGCAAGGATGTGCGGGTGGGCGACACGGTGATCGTGCAGCGGGCGGGCGATGTCATTCCGCAGATCGTGGGTGTGGTGCTGGAGAAACGCCCGGCCCACGCCGCGCCCTATCGGTTTCCCCATTCCTGCCCGGTGTGCGGCAGCCATGCCGAACGCGAGGAGCGCGAGAGCGGCAAGACCGACGCGGTGCGGCGCTGCACCGGCGGCCTCATCTGTCCGGCCCAGCGGGTGGAGCGGCTCAAGCATTTCGCCTCGCGCAATGCCTTCGACATCGAGGGTCTGGGCGACCGGATCATCGAGGACTTCCACAACGAGGGTCTCATTCACTCGCCGCCGGACATTTTCACCCTGGAGGCGCGGGACGGCGGCCGTCTGGCCGCGCGCGAGGGCTGGGGCGTTACCTCGGCGGGCAATCTTTTCGCGGCCATTGCGGCGCGGCGCCAGATCGCGCTGGACCGTTTCATCTTTGCCCTGGGCATCCGCCATGTCGGCGAAACCACGGCGCGGGTTCTGGCGCGGGCCTATCCGGATGCGGCGCTGTTCCGCGACCAGATGGTGGCGGCGGGGCAGGGCGAGGACAGCGAGGCGTGGGCGGAGCTCACCTCGCATGACGGCATCGGCGCGGTGGTGGCCGAGGCCATCGTGCAGTTTTTTGCCGAGCCGCATAATGTCGAGGTGGTGAATGCCCTGCTTGCCGAGGTGAGGCCTGTGCCGCTGGTAGCGCGCTCCACCAGCTCGCCGGTGGCGGGCAAGACGGTGGTGTTCACCGGCGCGCTGGAGCGCATGACGCGCGAGGAGGCCAAGGCCATGGCCGAACGGCTGGGGGCCAAGGTGGCGGGATCGGTGTCGAAGAAAACCGATCTCGTGGTGGCGGGGCCGGGGGCGGGGTCCAAGCTGAAGGATGCGGAAAAATACGGTGTCGAGGTGATCGACGAGGCGGCGTGGTTTATCCGGGTGGGTGAAGCCTGATCATGCCGCGCCGTGATGACATCGGGGCGGGGGTGCGCGACATGGCCGCCATTCTGGTGGCGGCGGCGCCCATTGGTCTGCTGTGGGGCACGCTGGCGGCGGGCAAGGGTTTTTCCGCGCTGGAAGCCTGGCTGATGAGCGTGTTCGTGTTTGCCGGGGCGTCGCAATTCGTGGCCATTGAACTGTGGCAGACGCCGGTTGATGTGTTTGCAGTGGCGCTGGCGGTATTCATTGTCAATCTGCGCCACATACTCATGGCGGCGTCGCTGTCGCGGCAGGTGGGGGCGGTCAAGCCCGCGCTCATTCCGCTCATGGCCTATGTGCTGGTGGATGAGGCCTGGGCCCTGTCGGAGCGGCGGGCGCTGAGCCAGAAATTTTCCCTCGCCTATTATCTCACCTGCGGCTTCGGCATGTGGATCACCTGGACCACATCAACGGCGCTGGGGGCGTGGCTTGGCAGAAGCTTTGGCGACCCGGCGGCGCTGGGCATTGATTTCGCCTTCTCGGCCATGTTCATCGGCATCATTGCGGGTTTCTGGAAGGGGCCCAAAACGGCGGCGGTGCTGGCGGTGGCAGGCGGCGTTGCGGCGCTTGCCAAGCTTACCGTGCCGGGGGCGTGGTATATTCTGGCGGGCGGCCTTTCCGGTGTGGTCATGGCGGCGGCCCTTTATCGCGAGGGGGACAATGATGTGGCCTGAAGCCCGAGTTTGGGCCGCCCTCATTGCCATGGGTCTGGCCACCTATCTGGTGCGGCTCGCCGGGTTTTATGTGCTCAAGGGCTTCACCCCGCGCGGGCGCATGAAGGCTGCGCTGGATGCGCTGCCGCCTGCCGTGCTGATGGCGGTGATTGCCCCCACGGTGCTGGCCACAGGACCGGCTGAAACCGGTGCCGCGCTGCTGACCGCCGGGGCGGCGGCGCTGCGCCTGCCCATGGTGGTGGTCATTCTCATCGGCGTGGTCAGCGTGGTGCTGCTGCGGCTGGTGCTCGGTTAGAGCGGAACGCAGGCCTTCTCCAGCCAGGCCAGATCCTCACCCGCCAGCAGCGGCCCCACCTCCTTCAGCACCCGGGCATGATAGGCGTTGAGCCAGTCCAGTTCGGCGCGCGTCATGAGGCGCGTGTCGATGAGGCGCTGGTCAATGGGACAGAGGGTGAGGGTTTCAAAACTCATCATCTCGCGTTCGCCGCCCGCCGGCTTTTCAGCCTTGCGGATGAGCAGCAGGTTTTCAATGCGGATGCCCCAGTGGCCGGCCTTGTAGTAGCCCGGCTCGTTGGACAGGATCATGCCCGGCTGCAGGGCAACCCGGTCGGTCTTGTTGATGCGCGCCGGTCCCTCATGCACCGAAAGGTAGGAGCCCACGCCATGGCCGGTGCCGTGGTCGAAGTCGAGGCCCGCCTGCCACAGGGCGGCGCGCGCCAGCACATCAAGCTGTGAGCCGGTGGTGCCCGCGGGGAAGCGGGCCAGCGACAGCTGGATCATGCCCTTCAGGACGCGGGTGAAACGGTCGGTCATTTCCTCCGTGGGCTGACCAATGATGACGGTGCGGGTGATGTCGGTGGTGCCGTCCTGATACTGGCCGCCGGAATCGATCAGGAAGATGCTGTCGGCCAGCAGTTTCAGGGGCTTCTTCGGGTTGACGTGATAATGCGGAATGGCGGCGTTGGGGCCGGCCCCCGGAATGGTCTCGAAGGACAGGTCCTTCAGGGCGCCGGTGGCCTCGCGGAAGCTGCGGAGCTGCTGGGCCACGCTCCACTCATCAAGGCAGCCCTTGGGAGCCTCTGCCTCCAGCCAGCGCAGAAAACGCGCCATGGCGGCACCATCGCGGCGGTGGGCGGTGCGCGCGCCCTCGGCCTCGGTCTGGTTCTTCATGGCCTTGGGCAGAACGCAGGGGTCCTGGGCGGCCATGATCTTCGCGCCGGATTTTTCCAGCACGGACCTGATGCGGGCGGCCACCCAGGCGCCGTCGAGCATGACGCGGGCCTTGCGCCGGCCCAGCGCCTTCAGCGCGGCTTCCAGCGCGGCGGGTTTTTTCACCACCGCCACCGGCTTGAGATGGGCCTTCACATCCTCCGGCAGGCGGGCGGGATCAATGAACAGTTCGGCCTTGGCGCCGCGCTTCAGCAGGGCAAAGGCCGGCACCACGGGTGTGTAGGGGATGTCCTCACCGCGCAGGTTGAACAGCCAGGCGACTGAATCCGGCAGGGCGATGACGGCGGCGTCGGCCCCGGCTTTGGCCAGGGCGGCGGTCATGTCCTTGTGCTTGTCGCGCGGGGACCTGCCGGCAAATTGCGTGGGCTGCACGGCAAAGGGGGTGGCGGGCCGCGCCGGTTGCTCCGTCCACAGAGCATCAATGGGATTTCTGGCCACCGGCACGAGGGCTGCACCCGCCGCCGCACAGGCGGCGGCCAGGCGCTGGGCCTGATCGGCGGTGACAAGCCAGGGGTCAAAGCCCAGCCGGTCGCCCTTTTTGAGATGGGCCCTGATCCAGTCGGCGGGGGGCTGGTCAATGAGGTGCTGCGGTGTCAGCCGTTTTGTGTCCACCTGCTGGCGCACTTGAAGGGTGTAGCGGCCGTCCACAAAGATGGCGGCCTTGTTCAGGGTGATGATGGCCATGCCCCAGGAACCGGAAAAGCCGGTCAGCCAGTGCAGGCGCTCGGCATAGGCCGACACATATTCGCCCTGAAATTCATCCTGCCGGGGCACGATGAAGCCGGTGAGCTTTTGCTGTCGGAGCAGGCCGCGCAGCGCGGCAAGGCGGGATCTTGAATCGGGGAGGGGCTTTTTCATGGCCCCGTCATAGACAAAAACCGGCCGGAGCGGAACGCCCCGGCCGATGTCGCCTTGAAGGATTATTTCTTCAGGATGATGCGCCCGCCCGCCTTGACGCCGCCGGTGCCCTTTTCCTTCACATAGGCCATGACATCATTGGCCATGAGCCGGGCATCGCGCACGCCGAACAGCGGCTTGGCACCCTTCAGCACCTTGTAGCCGTCGCCGCCGTCCATCATGTAGTCATTGGTGGCCAGCGTGTAGCTTGCCGCCTTGTCCAGCGGCTTGCCGTCCACGGTGACGGATTGAACCCGCTCACCCTTGGGCTTGCCGAGATCGGCGGTGACCACCAGGCCCGACACCTGCGGGAAGCGCCCGGCGGAATTTTCGACATCGCTGAAGCCGTTCTCCAGCGCCTGCCACACCATGTCGCCGGTGACCGCCAGCTTCACGGTGCGGTTGCCGAAGGGCAATTCGCTCAGAATATCGCGGCGGGTGAGGGCGCTGCCGGCCGGATATTCCTTGTTGCCACGGATGCCGCCGCCATTGGTGATGGCAATGTCGGCAGAAACCGCCCAGCGCGTGGCGTCGGCCACCAGATTGCCCATGGAGGTTTCCTGGGTGCGCACCGAGGCCTTGCGGCTGTCGAGGGCTTCCGCCGTGGTGCCGATGGCGACATCAAGCTCGGCGGAGAGAAGCTGGCGATACTGGTCCACCATTTTCTGGGTGTCGGCGTCGGGGGTCACGGTGGCGGTGTCGATGATGCGGAAATCCGGGAACCACTTGACGCTGCGCTTGCCGTCCTTCTCCTTCACGTCGATGGTGAGATCAACGGCGGTCACATAGTCGGCCTCGCTCTTGCCTTCGGCATAGACGGTGCGGCCGTCATAGAAGACGGTGAGGTCGTGATCGTCGCCGGACAGAACGATGTCGGCGGCACGGCTGTCAACAATGGCGCGGTCGACATTCTGGGCGGCATGGACCACGGCCACCACCACGTCGGCGCCCTGTTCGCGCAATTCCCTGGCCTTGGCCACGGTGGTGTCGAGTGACGGGGCGAAGACATAGGCTTTGCCGGGCGAGGCCTTCTCCGGGCTGTCCTCGGCAGTGATGCCGACGAAGCCCACCTTCACGCCGCCCACATCGCGCAGGCTGGTGTCCTGAAAGCCGGGGACCGGCTGCCCGTCGGCCTGGCGCAGATTGGCGGCATAGCGCGGAAACTGGGCTTCGGCCATGCGCTTGGCAAACACCTCGGGGCCGAAGTCAAACTCGTGGTTGCCGGGCACGAAAATGTCGGGCGGGGCGGCGTTCATCAGGGCAATGGTGTGTTCGCCCTGGTCGAAGGAGGAGAGCAGCGACGGCGAGATGAGGTCGCCGCCGAAGGCATAGACCACCGGCACATTGCGGGCGCGTTCGGCCTTGACCACGGCATTGAGCCGGGCAAAGCCGCCGCGCGGCTCAGTATTGTCGACATTGTAGAGGTCGCTGGCGAACAGCAGGGTCAGATTGACCGTCTCGGCCCGGGCGATGGCTGGGAACAGGCTGGCACAAGCAACGGCAGCAAACAGGGTGTGACGAAGAACCGGCATGGGAGCGCTCCTTGCAAGATCCGGGGGGCGAAAAACTGCGTCAGGTGGAGAAGAAACTATTCACCAATTCCGTCATTTCGGCAACCGGAAGTGGGTCGGTGTCACAACTGTTAACGATTGCCCAAGGCTTGGCTGACAATGTGGCAAGCGGGAGAAGCCGCCGGAAATAACCGGCAGTCGCGGGATTTTGTGATGAGACTGAAGTCCAGAACGAGCGCCATGGCAAACGTTGAGTCGCTGCACAAGCTGCTCGACCTGCACGCAGTGGAGCGCGAGCAGTTGCTGCCCCTGCTGGAAAACAATCCCGGCGTTATGGCCTCCAATGCGGTGGCAACCCTGCTGGTTGCATCGCTGTTCCTGGGCAAGCACGCGCAATCCTTTGCGTTGCTGTGGGCGCTTGCGGCGCTGATCATCATTCTCATCAGCCTGTCGCTGGCCAGGCGTATCAGCCAGTCGCTGTTCACTGTTACATCGCCGGTAACGTCGGCGCTGATGTTTGTCAGCATGGTGGGGGTGAGAGGGTTTGTCTGGGCGGTTGGCCTGTCGCGGCTGGTGCCGGAAGCGGACATGGAAACCCGGATGCTGATCGGCTGGCTGATCATCGGGCTGATGAGCTCGGGCGCCTTTGCCTATTGGCCCGTGCCGCTGGCGGCCTTTCTGTTTTCAGGTCTGGTGGGTTTGGGCGGTCTGTTCGGGCTGACCAATCTTGGCCTGTCCACAGTGCTGGTGAGCAGCCTGTCGCTTATGGTGTTCTCCTATCTGCTGCTGCGCGTGATGCTGTGGCATGCGCGGGTGCTGCGCGGCGAGATCATCAGCCAGAAACAGCTGGCAACGAAGAATGAAGTCATCAGCCTGCTGCTCAAGGATTTTGAAGAGAGCTCCAAGGACTGGCTGTGGGAAACCGACCGCGACGGCTGTGTGACGCGTGGTGCCCAGTCCTTCGTCGACTTTTTCGGCCTGCCGACCTCAGCCTTGCAGGAACGCGCACTGCCGCTGGTCATGTATGATCGGGCGATGACGCCGCTGCAGCGCCGCGCCATGCTCAAGCTCGGGGCCCGGCTGCGCAAGGGCAAGCCCTTTGCCGGCTGCATGCTGACGGTGGGGGAAGCCGACAAGGAATTGTATCTGGAATTGTCGGCCAAGCCTATTCTCAGCAGGGATGGCGTTATTGAAGGCTGGCGCGGGGTGGCCTCGGACCGCACGGCAGCGGCCCATGCCGAAGCCAAGGTGAAGCGGCTGGCGCTGTTTGATCCGCTCACCGGCTTGCCCAACCGGGTGCAGTTCAGCCAGATTCTGGCCCAGGTGCTGAGTTCATCAGGCAGCCGCGATTACTGGGTCATGTATCTTGACCTGGATGGCTTCAAGGGCGTCAACGACAGCATGGGCCATGCAGCCGGTGATCAGCTGCTCAAGGCCGTGGTGGAACGCCTGCGGCCGGTGACCGGTGCTGACAATGTGCTGGCCCGCTTCGGCGGCGATGAATTTGCCCTGCTGACGCAGGGTACAGCCGCCGATATCGAGTGGCAGTGGCGGCGCCTGGTGCAGGCGCTGCACACGGTGTTTCACATCGAGGGCCGCGACGTCATGGTCGGTGTATCGATCGGCATCATGGCCATCGATGAGGCGGGCATGACGGTGGATGAGGTGTTGCGCCGGGCCGATCTGGCGCTGTACCGCGCCAAGCACGATGGCCGCGGTTCCGGCCGCTATTACGAGCCGCTGATGGACAGCAAGCTGCAGCAGCGCCGCCAGTTTGAACAAGACCTGCGCAAGGCGCTCAATCTTTCGCAGTTCCAGCTTCACTACCAGCCCATGGTGGACATGAAAACCCGCCGGATATGCGGCATGGAAACCCTGCTGCGCTGGCACCACCCGGAACGCGGCCTGGTGCCGCCGGACCAGTTCATTCCCGTGGCCGAACAGACCGGCCTGATTACTGAAATCGGGGAGTGGGTGCTGAAAACGGCGTGTCAGGACGCCGCCGCCTGGCCATCCACCATCCGGGTGGCGGTCAACATGTCACCGCTGCAGTTGCGCGGCCACCGGCTGCTCGCCTCGGTGACCCGGGCGCTGGCCGCCTCGGGCCTGCCGGCGTCACGGCTGGAAATCGAAGTGACCGAGAGCGCGCTGGTGGAGGAAACCGACCGCGTGGCCAAGGTGCTGGATGATCTGCGGGCCCTGGGCGTGGTGATTGCGCTCGACGATTTCGGCACCGGCTATTCGTCGCTTTCGTATCTGCACCAGTTCCATTTTGACAAGCTCAAGATCGACAAGAGTTTCGTGCAGAGCTTTGAAACCCGCCCCGAAAGCCGGGCGGTGGTGAAGGCGGCCATGCTGCTGGCACGGGAACTTGGCTTTGCCACCACGGCGGAAGGTGTGGAAACGCCGGCGCAATTCCAGGCGCTGATGGAGCAGGGCTGCGAGGAAGCCCAGGGCTATCTGCTTGGGAGGCCGGCCCCCCTGTCCGACTTGCAGCCGCTGCTGGGGCAGGAAACCGGACGGCAACAGCTCATCGCCTGAGCATTTGCCGGGGCAGTGGCCCTTGCGTCAAAGTATATACTTGCATCTGAGCGGCTTAGGCCTCATATGTCGCGCAATCGACACTTGGGCCGGAAGATTGGCCAGTTCGCTACCCTCATGGTTATCCATCCGGGCGCGCACGCAAAGACTCCTCCAATTATCGAGCAGGGTCTGTGGCGTGCTTTCCATTGACCATCACTTTTTTTATGAAGGAAGATTCCATGAATACGGGTACTGTGAAGTGGTTCAACGAGCAGAAGGGCTACGGCTTCATTCAGCCGGATAACGGCTCGAAGGATGTGTTCGTCCACATTTCCGCGGTGGAGCGCGCCGGCATGCGCACGCTCAAGGAAGGTCAGAAGATCAACTTCGAGATCGTCACCGACAAGCGCACTGGCAAGAGTGCTGCGGGCAACCTGACCGCTGCAGGCTGATCCAGCCCAACCGGATAATCGGCATCATGCCCGGCTTCGGCCGGGCATTTTGTTTGCCGGAAACCTTTCGCAAGTGCGAAATAGTCAGGCACCCATTCCATTCCTCTAATGCATGGCAAATCGCCATGCTGGCCTTAGGTAAGCCCTTAACCTGGTCCTAAGACCTGTGGCGAAAAGGTGGCGACAGCTCTCATAATGCCTTGGAAAAGTCGGATTTTCGCGGGTTTTTGCGCAATCCCGGCGAGGTTACCCAAAGGTAAATCGAGCCATGCGCTTGACGCATGAGAGTTCTGCCGGATCAGCGCTGGAACTGCCTCATCATTGAGCATATATGCGGGGCATCGATGGTGCGCCGCCGGTATCCGGTTGGGCATCGAGGGTTTTCCGGCACGGCCGCTGCGAGCGCCGCCGGTTCATAAGGAGACGACCATGACCACCACCACCACCCACGGCATTGAAACCCATCCCGGTTTTGTGTCCCGCATGAAGACCTACATTGCCCGTTCGCGCGCCGAGCGGCAGCTGCGTCAACTTGACGACAGGCTTCTGGCCGATATTGGTGTATCACGCTCCGATATTACCCGGATGGTGTGGGGCAACTGAGTCCCAACCCCGTTCAGGCTTCCTCCCAGCCGGGATCATTCCCGGTCACTCTGCGCCCGATCCCCCGCTTGGACCGGGCGCTTTTCTTTTGCGCAGGCTGATGGCGAAGGGGGCGGTCAGGGCAGAAGCCTGCCGGTGCGGCGCGTTCAGGCCGGCTGCAGAAACACCAGGGTTGCCCACTGGCCCACGGCGGTGGTCGTGAGGGGCCTCATGCCGCGGTTGCGATAGGCGGCGGAAACCCAGCGGATCTGGTCGGTGGTCAGGCCGGAGAGAATCAACAGACCGCCCGGCGCCAGAATGCCCGACAGGCCCGCCGCCAGCGCCACCAGCGGCCGGGCCAGAATATTGGCAAGGATGAGATCGAAAGGCGCGGCCTCGGCAATGGCGCGGTGCTTCAGGCCGGGGGCGGCCACCCCGCGGACCAGATGGGCCACGCCATTGGTGCGGGCGTTGGCCAGCGTCACGCGCACCGCTTCGGGGTCAATGTCGGTGGCCAGAACCGGCTGGCCGGTGGCGCGGGCGGCGGCAATGGCCAGAACCCCGGTGCCACAGCCCAGATCCATGACGCGGCGCGGCCGGGCGCGTTTCAGCAGGCCGTCCAGCGCCAGAAGGCAGCCCGCCGTGGTGCCGTGATGGCCGGTGCCGAAGGCGGTGCCGGCATCAATCTCCAGACTGATGCCGCCACAGCGGCGCGCGGCCCGGTCGTGGGAGCCGTGCAGGAAGAAGCGGCCCGCCGCCACCGGGGCCAGACCCTCCAGCGAGCGCCGCACCCAGTCCACGCCGGGCACCGGGGCAATGACCGCGCCCGCGACAGCCAGGGCATCACGGGCGGCGGCGGCCTCCGCTGCATCGGCAAACCAGCCTACCGTTTCCCACAGGCTCTGCTGCTCATCGGTTTCATTGATGGCCACCGCCAGGGCATTGACGCGCACATCAGTGTCCAGCGCTTCGGCCAGGGCTTCGGCCTGGGCCAGGGGGCGGGCCGGGCAGGTGAGGGTAAAGCGGGGGGTGTCGCCGGTCATGGCGCATGGCTTTAGGCCAGGCTAGCGCCCGCCACAAAGAAAAAACGCCCGCGTGCGGCGCGGGCGTTTCAGGAAGGGTGGGGCGGGCTCAGGTGAGCGGCTGAATCTGGATTTCGACGCGGCGGTTCTGGGCCTTGCCCGAGGCCGAGGCGTTGGAGGCCACCGGCTGGCTTTCACCCAGGCCTTCCACCGAGAAGCGGTTGGGGTCGAGCTGCTGGGCGGTGAGATAGCGCGCCACTGAACCGGCGCGGCGCTGCGACAGCTCATAGTTATACTGTTCCGAGCCGTCGGAATCGGTGTGGCCGCGCACGTCCACCAGGGTCTGGTTATATTCCTTCAGCACCAGCGCCACCGAGTTCAGCACGCCATAGAACCCCGGCTTGATGTCGGACTGGTCGGTGTCGAAGGTGATGTTGGAGGGCATGTTGAGAATGATGTTGTCGCCAACCCGGGTCACGGAGACGCCGGTGTTCTGCAGCTGCTGGCGGAGCTTGGCTTCCTGATTGTCCATGTAGACGCCAACACCGCCACCGGCGATGGCCCCCAGGCCCGCGCCGATGAGGGCGGCCTTGCGCGTCTTGATGGAGGTGGTGGCACCAAGCAGCGCCCCCGCACCGGCACCAAGGGCCGCACCCGTGCCCGCGCCGATGGCGGTCTTGGACAGCTGCGACTCACCCGTATAGGGGTTGGTGGTGCAGCCGGTCATGATGAAGGCTGCCGCGGTGGCAATCAGGATAGTGCGGTTCATGATGATCCCCTCGTGAGGCCAGACCTGAAGCGGATGGTATTCTGAGCGATCAGAAAATCCGTTTCGGCCCTTTGTTGGCGAGCAACGTGTCTGCCTTTTGCCGAATCCGTCAAAAGTCAGGTTGCTCTATTGGCCGCAGATGTGGCGGCAATAAGGTTAAGGGTTGGTTATTCCGCGGCGCTGGCCGGGGCTTCCTCATCCTCCACCAGAAAGCCGCCGGACTGGCGCTTCCACAGGCTGGCATAGAGGCCGCCCTTGCGCTTCACCAGCTGGGCGTGGCTGCCCATCTCGACAATGCGGCCACGGTCCATGACCACCAGCCGGTCCATGGCGGCAATGGTGGACAGGCGGTGGGCCACGGCAATGACGGTCTTGCCCGCCATGAGCTGATAGAGATTTTCCTGAATGGCGGCCTCAACCTCCGAATCAAGGGCCGAGGTGGCCTCGTCGAGAATGAGGATCGGCGCGTCCTTCAGCAGCACGCGGGCGATGGCTATGCGCTGGCGCTGGCCGCCGGACAGCTTCACGCCGCGCTCGCCGACATGGGCGTCATAGGCCTTGCGGCCGTTGAGGTCGGCCAGACCGGCAATGAAGCCGTCGGCATGGGCCTTGGCGGCGGCGGCCTCAATCTGCGCCATGGTGGCATCGGGCCGGCCATAGCGCAGATTGTCGAGCACCGACCGGTGAAGGAGGGAAGTGTCCTGGGTGACGACGCCGATGGCGGCACGGAGGGATTCCTGTGTGACATCGGCAATGTTCTGGCCATCGATGGTGATGGTGCCGCCGGCCACGTCATAGAAGCGCAGCAGCAGATTGGCGAGGGTGGACTTGCCCGCCCCCGAACGGCCCACCAGACCCACCTTCTCACCCGGCTTGACGGTGAGGCTGAGCCCGTCAATCACCTCGCTGCGGCCATCGCGCAGGGGCTTGCCATAGTTGAAGCGCACGGTGTCAAAGCGGATTTCACCCTGGGTGACGGTGAGCGGGCGGGCATCCGCGGCGTCCTTCACGGCGATGGGCCGGGCAATGGTTTTGAGCGAGTCCTGAATGATGCCGAGGTTTTCAAACAGGCCCGCCACCTCCCAGATGATCCATTGCGACATGGCCTTGAAGCGCAGGGTGAGGCTGATCGCAAAGGCAATGGCGCCGGTGGTGATCTGGCCCTGCTGCCACAGCCAGATGGAAAGCCCCGCCATGGAGGCAATGAGAAGGGCGCTCAGCACGCCAAGCGTGCCGATCATGGTGGTGGCGAGGCGCATGGATTTGTAGACGGCATCGAGCATGGTGGTCATGCCGTCCCTGGCGAAGGCCTCCTCGCGGCCGGCATTGGCGAACAGCTTCACGGTGGCAATGTTGGTATAGCTGTCGACCACCCGGCCGGTGACCATGGAGCGGGTGTCGGCCTGAATTTCCGAAAGCCTGCTCATGCGCGGCACAAACACCCAGCAGGCGGCGGCGTAGCCCGCCAGCCAGAGCAGCAGCGGCACCATGAGCCAGGGATCGGCGGAGGCAACCAGCACCAGGGCGCCGGTGACATAGACGGTGACATAGACGATGACCTCCGACAGGGTCATCACCGCGTCGCGCACGGCCAGCGCACCCTGCATGATCTTGGTGGCGACGCGCCCGGCATAGTCATTCTGGAAGAAGTCCATGGACTGGCGCAGCACATAACGGTGGCTGAGCCAGCGGATGCGCATGGCATAATTGCCGCGCAGGCCCTGATGTGACACGCCCTCGGCCAGGAAGTTCAGGACGGGGAGGGCCAGCAGCACCACCGCCCCCACCCAGAGGAACTGGTTGCCATGGGTGGCCCAGAGGGTGGCGCGGTCGGCACCGGCCAGCAGGTCGACCAGACGGCCCATGTAGCCATAGAGCCAGACTTCGGCCACGGCATAGAGCACCGCCAGCACCACGGCAGCGATGATGAGGCCGGTGAAGGGCCGGGTGTAATGCCAGACAAAGGGCCAGAAACGGGCCGGCGGCTGTTCCGGTGCCGCAGGCGGAAAGGAGGGCACCAGACCCTCCAGCCACTGATAGAATCGCTCGAACATCAACCCCTCCGGCACACGCCAGCGCGCCAGGGAGCGGGCCAGCCCTCCCTTATAGAGAAGCCGGGCCTGCGCCGATAGGGCGGCGGGAACACAGTTGCTTGAGAATAATAGCCAGCGCATTGAATCACTTGCGGGGCGCGGTTCAGAAACCGATTCAAATCGGGGCGGTCATATTCGTGTGACGTGACGGGACAGACTGTGGCACGCGGCCGATCCATGCTACAGGCGGCGGCCATGTCCGCCGTTTCGCCGTCGTTTCGCATTCTGCCGCTGGTGGTGGCTGCCGCCCTGTTCATGGAAAACATGGATGGCACCATCATTGCCACGTCGCTTCCGGCCATTGCCGCCGATCTTGGCACCACGCCGGTGTCGCTGAAGCTGGCTTTCACCACCTATCTGCTGGCGCTCACCATTTTTCTGCCGGTGTCGGGCTGGGTGGCCGACCGGTTCGGGGCGCGCCGGGTGTTCCGGGCCGCCATTGTCATTTTCACCGCCGGGTCCATGGCCTGCGGCTTTGCCCATTCGCTGGGCTGGCTGGTGGCGGCGCGCTTTGTGCAGGGCCTGGGCGGGGCCATGATGGTGCCGGTGGGGCGGGTCATTCTGCTGCGCTCCATACCCAAGGCCGATCTGGTGGACGCCATGGCCTGGCTCACCATTCCGGCGCTGATGGGGCCGCTGATCGGCCCGCCGGTGGGCGGTTTCATCACCACCTATTTCGACTGGCGCTGGATTTTCTGGATGAACCTGCCCTTCGGCCTTCTGGCGCTGGCGCTGGCCACGCGCTTCATGCCCAACCACCGCGAAAAGAATGTGCCGGCGCTGGATGTGAAGGGCTTTGTGCTGTCGGGACTGGGGCTGGCGCTCAGCGTGTTCGGCCTCACTGTGGCGGGGCGGGGGCTGGTGTCCGGCCAGACGGTGGCGGTGATGATCGTGCTGGGGCTGATCTTCGTGGTGCTCTACATCCGCCATGCCCGCGTGACGCCGCATCCCATTCTCGACCTGAAACTGCTGCGGGTGGCGACCTACCGGATCAGCGTCATGGGCGGCAGCCTCTACCGCATCGGCATGGGGGCCATTCCCTTTCTGCTGCCGCTGATGCTGCAACTGGGCTTTGGCCTGACGCCGTTCCAGTCCGGCCTTATCACCTGCGCCTCGGCGGCGGGGGCGATTCTGATGAAGTTCACGGCCGGGCGGGTGATCCGCGCCCTGGGCTTCCGGCCCTTGCTCATCGGCAATGGCGTGCTGTCGGTGGCAACCATCGCGGTCAACGGCCTGTTCACCCCCACCACGCCCTTCTATGTCATCAGCGGGGTGCTGCTGCTGTCGGGCTTCTTCCGGTCGCTGCAATTCACCTCGCTCAATGCCATGGCCTATTCCGACATCGACAATCCGGCCATGAGCCGGGCGACCGCGCTGTTCACCACAGCACAGCAGCTGTCGCTGGCGCTGGGCGTGGCCATTGCCGCCTATACGCTGGAGGGCAGCCTGTGGGCGCATGGGCGCCACAGCTTGCAGGTCATGGATTTCAGCATTGCGTTTTTCGTGGTGGCAACAATGGCGGCAGGCTCGGTTCTGGCCTATTTCAGACTGCCCGCCGATGCCGGGGCGTCGGTGTCGGGAAGGGTGCCGGAGGCGGGGTCAGGCGCGTGAGACGAAACTGTCGATAACGCGCTTTTCACCGGCCTTGTCGAAATCGACGGTGAGCTTGTTGCCCTCCACCAGCGTCACCACGCCATAGCCGAACTTGTCGTGGAACACGCGCTCGCCGCGCTGGAACAGCGGGCCGTCGCTGTCGCGGGCCAGATTTTCGCCCTCGATGATGCGCGGCGCGGCCGGGCGGTGGCCCTGGGACCAGCGGCTTTCGGCGCGTTTCCAGCCCGGCGTGGCATAGGAGCCGGAGCCGAAGGGGGCGTTCTGGTCAAAGCGGCTCTGGCCGTAGCTGCCCAGACCATGGCCGCCATAGGAATTGGTCATGGGGGCAACCGCGACGAATTTTTCCGGCAGTTCATCGACGAAGCGCGAGGGCAGGGCGGTCTGCCACATGTTATGCACGCGCCGGTTCTGGGCAAAGGAAATGGTGGCGCGGGTTTTGGCGCGGGTAATGCCGACATAGGCGAGGCGGCGTTCCTCCTCCAGACCGGCGCGGCCCTTTTCATCAAGCGCCCGCTGATGCGGAAACAGGCCCTCTTCCCAGCCGGGCAGAAACACGGTGCCGAACTCCAGACCCTTGGCCGAATGCAGGGTCATCAGATTGACGCGGTCTTCCGCCTCGCCCTGATCGCGCTCCATCACCAATGCAATGTGTTCGAGGAAGCCGCCGAGATTTTCAAACTCGCCCATGGAGC
This sequence comes from uncultured Alphaproteobacteria bacterium, assembly GCA_937873445.1. Classification (GTDB taxonomy): domain Bacteria; phylum Pseudomonadota; class Alphaproteobacteria; order Rhizobiales; family Aestuariivirgaceae; genus Aestuariivirga. Next base: position 22,894 of record CALMWF010000002.1, on the reverse strand, counting down.
GCACCAGCTCCTTGAGGTTTTCCAGCCTGCCTTCGGCCTCCGGGCTCTTGTCGTTCTGCCACATCTCGGTGTAGCCCGATTCATCCAGCACGATTTCGGCCAGTTCGACATGGGGAATGGCGTCCACCGCCTGACGCCAGCGGGCAAAACTGTCCATCAGCACACGCAGCGATGTGCGCGCCTTGGCGGGCAGGTCATCGGTGGCCAGCATGGCCTGGGCCGCCCTGTAGAGCGAAATGCCCTGGGCGCGGGCCGTCTCGTGCATCTTCTTCACCGAACTGTCGCCGATGCCGCGCTTCGGCACGTTGATGATGCGCTCGAAGGCCAGATCATTGTCGGGGGAGGCAACGATCTTCAGATAGGCCAGGGCATCGCGGATTTCGGCGCGTTCATAGAAGCGCGGGCCGCCCACCACGCGATAGGGAATGCCCACGGTGATGAAGCGGTCCTCGAAACTGCGCATCTGAAAGGAGGCACGCACCAGAATGGCCATGTCATTGAGGCGTTCCTTCTGGCGCTGCAGGCTTTCAATGTCGTCGCCGATGGTGCGGGCTTCCTCGTCGCCGTCCCAGTGGGCGCGCACGGTGAGCGGGCTGCCGTCATCGCGGTCGGTGTGGAGCGTCTTGCCCAGGCGGCTTTCATTTTTGGCAATGAGGCCGGAGGCCGCGCCGAGAATGAAGGGCGTGGAGCGGTAGTTGCGTTCCAGCTTGATGATTTTCGCGCCCGGAAAATCCTTCTCGAAGCGCAGGATGTTATCCACCTCGGCGCCGCGCCAGCCATAGATGGACTGGTCGTCGTCGCCCACGCAGCAGATGTTGTGGCGGCCCTGCGCCAGCAGCCGGAGCCACAGATATTGCGCCACATTGGTGTCCTGGTATTCGTCGACCAGCATGTATTTGAAGCGGCGCTGATAGTCCTTCAGCACATCGGGGTGGTTCTGGAAAATGCGCAGCACCTCGAGCAGCAGGTCACCGAAATCGGCGGCATTCACCACCTTCAGGCGCTGCTGGTATTCGGCATAGATCTGGCCGCCCAGACCATTGGCAAAACCCGCCGCCTCGCCCTTGGGCACCCGGTCCGGGGTGAGGCCGCGGTTTTTCCAGCCGTCGATGAGGGCGGCAAGCTGGCGCGCCGGCCAGCGCTTTTCATCAATGGCATGGGCGGCCAGCAACTGTTTGATGAGGCGGATCTGGTCATCGGTGTCGAGAATGGCAAAGCCGGATTTGAGATCGGCCAGTTCGGCATGGGCGCGGAGAATCTTCACGCCGATGGCGTGGAAGGTGCCGAGCCAGGCCATGCCCTCCACCATGCCGCCAATCAGCATGCCGATGCGTTCCTTCATCTCGCGGGCGGCCTTGTTGGTGAAGGTGACGGCGAGAATCTGGTTGGGCCAGGCCTTGCCGGTGGCGAGAATGTGGGCAAGCCTGGTGGTGAGCACGCGGGTCTTGCCGGTGCCGGCCCCGGCCAGCACCAGCAGCGGTCCGTCCGTTGCCAGCACGGCGGCGCGCTGCTCCGGGTTCAGGCCCTTGAGATAGGCTGGTTCACCGCCGGCCATGGCGCGTGCCGACACGCTGCCCGGCTGTGGGGCGGGCGGCGGGTCGGCGTCAAAACCGTCAAAATCAATGGGGCCCTTGGCCATGGCAGGTCCTGTGTCGGGAATGGGTCCCGAATCTGTTCCTGCCTATATAGCAAGCGGGCGGCCGTTTTTCAGGGGCGGCGGCTTCAGGCCGCCAGACGGTTGCCCTTCAGCCGAACGGCCCTTTCCACGGCGCGCCAGCCCTCGGCGGTGTCGGGATCACCCGATCTTTCGCAGAGCAGGGCATGACGGGCGGCTTCGGCTTCGGCGTTGCGGCCATGCACGAAAATCAGGGCTTCGGCGATGCTGTCATACTGCGTCATCTGTCGTCCTCCCTCTCGTTGCATGGGTTCCGTCTTGGGCGGCAATTGCGACCGGATCATTGCAGGGGGGTGACGATTTTGCGTTATTTGGCCCGGGGCAGGGAAATGACGCGGCCCACCTGCGGCGGCAGCGGCAGGGCCGCATGCAGCTTCGCCATTGCCGCAATGCGGGACAGAACGGCGGGCGGAAAGGGAGCGGTGCGGCGCTCTTCCAGATTGACGTGGCTCAGCATGGCTTCCATGACGCAGGACAGAAAGCCGTCGCGCGCATGGAACATCTGCTGCACCAGATGGATGCGCTTGTGGTCGTGGCCGATGATCCGGCTTTCAATGCGCACCGGGTCGCCCGCGGTCAATTCGCGCACATAGCTGGTGTGGGTTTCGAGGGTAAAAATGGTGCCCCGTGCGGCGGCGGTGTAGGCCGCGCCCATGCCCAGGCTTGCAAGAAACTCATCGGCGGCACGGTCAAACAGCACGGCGTAATAGGCCATGTTGAAGTGGCCGTTGTAGTCGATCCACTGCTCCTCGACGCGCCGGATTTCGCCGATGAAGGGAGAAGGTGTGGACATGGGAAAAATCTCCGGCATGATGGCGGGCGGAAGGGGTGCCATGACTACACCGAAACCACGCGGCGACACAAATGCCGCCCTGACAGAACTGAAGCGGGTGCTGGGGGACAGGCTGTCCACCGCGCCGGCCGTGTGCCAGCAGCATGGCAAGGACCAGACGTGGAATCCGGGCCTGCCGCCGGATGCGGTGGCCTTTGCCCGCAGCACGGCAGAGGTGGCGGCGGTTGTGAAGATCTGCGCCGGTCACGATGTGCCGGTCATTGCCTATGGCACGGGCACCTCGCTCGAAGGCCATTTCGCCGCCGTGGCGGGCGGTGTCTGCATCGACCTTTCGCAGATGGACCGGATCATTGCCGTGAACCCGGAGGATCTGGACTGCCGGGTGGAAGCCGGGGTGACGCGCAAGACGCTCAATGGCCATCTGCGCGATCAGGGCCTGTTCTTTCCCATTGATCCGGGGGCGGATGCCTCGCTCGGCGGCATGGCGGCAACGCGCGCCTCCGGCACCAATGCGGTGCGCTATGGCACCATGCGCGACAATGTGCTGGGCCTCACCGTGGTGATGGCCGATGGCAGCATCATCGAAACCGGGGGCCGGGCGCGCAAATCGTCTGCCGGTTATGATCTGACCCGGCTGTTCGTCGGTTCGGAAGGCACCCTTGGCATCATTACCGAGGTGGGCCTGAGGCTCTCCGGCATTCCGGAAGCCGTGTCGGCGGGGGTGTGTCCGTTCCCCACCGTCAGGGCCTGTGCCGAAGCCACCATCCAGACCATTCAGCTTGGCCTGCCGGTGGCCCGCATCGAACTGCTGGACGCCGATTATGTGCAGGCGGTGAACGCCTATTCAAAACTTGATCTGGCCGCCGTGCCCACCCTGTTTGTGGAGTTTCACGGCAGCCCGGCGGGGGTGGCCGAGCAGGCCGAAACCTTCAATGCCATTGCCGCTGATCTGGGCGGCGGCCCCTTTGTCTGGGCCACGAAGGAGGAAGACCGGGCGCGGCTGTGGCAGGCCCGGCATGACGCCTTCTGGGCGGCCAAGGCCCTGCGCCCCGGCATGGAGGTGGTGATTTCGGATGTGTGCGTGCCGATTTCGCGTCTGGCCGACTGCATTGAGGAAACGCGGGCCGACATGGCGGCGCATGAGATTTTCGCGCCGCTGGTGGGCCATGTGGGCGACGGCAATTTCCATCTCATCATGTTCTTCCGCGAGGGTGACGCGGCCGGGCTTGCCACGCTGAAGGCGGCCTATGACCGGCTGATCCGGCGGGCCATTGCCATGGGCGGCACCGCCACCGGCGAGCATGGGGTGGGGCTGGGCAAGCGCGGCTATCTGGACCTGGAACACGGCGAGGCGCTTCAGGTCATGCGGCGGGTGAAACAGGCCCTCGACCCGGGCAATCTGCTCAATCCCGGAAAGAATGCCGGTCCTTGAGCTTTGACCTTTTCCGGTCACATCTTCCTGCCTAATCTTTGGCCATGCGAGTCTGGCGTTCGCCCGTTCTGTATTTCGGGATTTTTCTGGTGGTGGCGGTGGCGCTGGCGCTCATCGCCCCCTTTGTCATGGACTGGGGCGCCTACCGCGCCGAACTGCAGGCCTATGGCAAGGCGCTGACCGGGCGCGAGGTGACCATTCAGGGACCGGTGACGGTGCGGCTGTTTCCCTGGCCGCGCCTGACCATGGAGCAGGTGCGGCTGGCCAATCCGGCCGCGGTTGTGCCGGACGGCAGCCTGATCACCGCCGACCGGGTGGAGATGAAACTGCAGCTGGCGGGGCTGGTTTCCGGCGATGTGCGGGTGGACTCCATCGCCGTGAGCAAGCCGGTGGTGGCGCTGCTGCGCCAGCGCGACGGCGCGGTGAACTGGCAGATTGCGCCGCCGCCCGGCTCGCGGGCGGGCCGCATTCTCGACCGGGTGCGGCTGGACCAGATCACCTTCAACGGCGGCACGCTGCTGATCAATGACGAGGGGCTGGGCCTGGCGGAAACGGTGACCGGCCTGCAGGGCAGTCTGGCCGCCCCCACCATGGACGGGCCGTGGAAGGCGGCGGGCCATGGCCAGCGCGGCGGCGAGGGCTTTGCCTTCAGCTTCGGCACATCGGAACTGGCGGCGGGGAAGGACACCAGCCTGGCGCTGCGCCTGACGCCCGACAATGCCGCCCTGCCCATGGCCAGTTTTCAGGGGGCGAACGGGGTTGCCGGGCTTTCCGGCACCCTCCGGCTGGAGCCCCGGCCCGCCACGGCAACGGGCGATGCCGCCAAGGGCGATCTCGAAGGCGAAATCCGGCCGCTGGTGCTGCAGGCGGAGGTGACCAGCAACGCCCATCAGGCCCACTTCACGTCGATCCGCATTTCGCCCGCCGACCCGCAGGATCAGGGCACGCTGATCGAGGGTGATGCGCTGGCCAGGTTCGGCGACACCATCACCATGGTGGCCGATTTTTCGGCCCCGCGCATCAATCTCGATGCCCTTGCCGGGGCGGCCTCGCGCACGGCCTGGCGGCAGGGCGGCGGGGTGGCGGTGGTGAACGGCATTCTGGCCCACTGGCCGCAGCGCCTGTCGCTTGACGCCAGCCTGCGCGCGCTGGCGGTGACGGCGGGCGGCGCGGCGGCCGACAATGTGCGGGTGAAGCTGACGGCGGACAAGAGCGCGCTGCGCTTCAAGGAGGTGAAGGCGGGGCTTCCCGGCCAGACCAAGGCGCTGTTCACCGGCATTGCCTTTCCCGGCCAGAGGGCCGCTGAACTGGCGGGCACACTGTCATTGGAGACGGCGGATTTACGGAGTCTTTCCGGCTGGTTATGGCCGGATGTGAAAGCAGCACTCGAAGCCAACTGGACGGGGGCGCGCGGCCACCTGAAGGCGGAAGGCAAGGTGAACTGGAATGAGGGCAGGCTCAGCCTGCAGCAGATGGCCTATGACCTCGACGGCGGCGCGGGCACGGCGGATATTGCCTTCCGGCCCGGCGCGGTGCCGGGGCTTGACGTCAATCTCACGGCCCAGCGTGTTGATCTCGACTCCTATCTGCCGCTGGGCATGAGTGCCTTGTCAGCGGGCCACGAGGCCAACTGGTTTGCGGCCTTGAACGGCCTTATTCAAAGTGGGGCGGATTTTGAACAGCGGCTGACGCTGGCGCTGGCCGAATTGAAGCTCAACGGGGTGACGGCGCGCGATGTGGCCATGGATGTGAATTCCGGCCTGCGCGGACTGGAGATCAAGCGGTTTGATGTCGGCTCGGCGCAGGGGGCTGCGCTGGCGGCCAGCGGCTCGGTGCTGAGCGGGGTGGATGGGCCGGATGGCACCATCTCCGGCACCATCCGGGCCGATGAGCCCTCGGGGCTGGTGCGGCTTCTCGGTCTGGCGGATGAGGGGGCAGGCTGGGTGAATGCCCTGGGCCAGACCGCGCTTGACCTGAACCTGACCCTGAAGCCCGGCCCCCGGGAACCGGACACCCGCTTTGCCGTGACCGGGCGCAGCGGCACGCTGGACCTGACACTGACCGGCGGGGTCAGCGATGTGGCAGGCGGGGTGGACGCCACGGTGAAGGCCAGCGCCGATGTCGGCAGTGCCGAGGGGGCGGACATTGCCAGGCTGTTCGGCCTTGCCCCGCCTTCGCCCTCGGGCCAGCCGGGCAGGCTCAGCGTCACCCTCAACGGCTCGCGGGTGGCGGGCTTTGCCACGGTGGTGGAGGCAGGCGCATTGGGCGCCACGGCGCATTTTGACGGCACGGTGAAGCCCGGCCAGTGGCCGGAGGGAACGTTCCGTGTGGCGGCGGCAGAGGGAGGGGCTCTGGTGGCGGCCAGCGGTGTGCCGCTGGTTCAACCCTTCAGCGGCGGGTTTGACCTCAGCGGCACGGCCAGGGCGGAGGCGGGCGAGGCACCGGCGCAGGTGCTGTGGTCCGGCCATTGGGGGACGGCCCCCTTTGACGGCACCCTCACTCTCGACCGGTCCGGGGCGGTGCCGAACTATGTGGCGCGTGTCAATGCCGGTGCCTTGACCCTGGGCGATGTGCTGGCGCCGGCGTTTCTGCCCTGGATGGGGGCTGCCCCCGGCAGCGCGTCGGTGCTGGCAGCGCAATTGCCGAAGACGCATGGCTTTGAAATCTGGGTGACGCCGAAAACCCTCACCCTGGGGCCGGGCATTGCGGCGCATGAGGCCGAGCTTGGCATCAGCGTGACCGCCAGCGAGCGGCGGCTGGCGTTGAGCGGCCGCGACGCGGCGGGCGCACCCATCAGCCTTGATCTTGCCGCCACGCCGGATGGCGAGGTGCAGGCGGTGACGGCGCAGTTCGCGCTGCCGGTGGCGCTGGACCAGCTTATGACGCTGGAACATGGCACGGCGGTTCTGGGCGGGGTCATGACAGTGGACGGCACGGTTTCGGCGCGCGGGCGCAGCGCCATGGCGGTCATCTCCTCCGTCAATGGCAGCGGCAGCTACCGGCTCAGTGCGGGCCGGTTGATGGAGTTGTCGCCGCAACTGCTGCCGCTGCGCGTGTCGGGCATCAATACGGCGGCAAGCCTGAAGGCGGCGCTGGATGAGGTGCGGACGGGGCCGGGCCTGATGCTGGGCGAGGGGCGCGGTGGCTTTACCGTGAAGGAGGGCATCGTCAGCTTCGATGCCATGACCTTCACCGCGCCAGGCAGCGCGATCAGCGTGACGGCTGGGGCCGATCTGGGGGCGGGGGCCGTGTCGGCCGACATCCGCGTGCAGCCCGGCGACGGCAGCGATCTGCCGGCCTATGGCGTGAGCTATGCGGGCGAGCCCATGGCGCTGACCGTGCGTGAGGATTTCGGCGCACTGGCCAGCCGGCTGGGGGTCAGGCTTCTGGAACAGGGCGTGGCCGAGCTGGAAAAGGCGCAGAAGGAGCAGGAGCGTCTGGCCGCGCAGGAGCAGGCGCAGCGCGCCGCCGATCAGGCGCGCTTTGACCAGTGGCAGGCCACCCGGGCCGAATTGCGCCAGCGCCAGCGCGAAATCCGGGTGCAGGCAGAACTTCGCGCCGCCGCTGGTGCGCCGTGGCCGAAGCTGACGGGGGCGCCTGCGCCAAAGCCGGTGGCGGTGCCCGCCGATGAAACACCGGCGCCGCCGCCCGAGGTGAAGGCGCCGCCCCGGCCCGCGCCCAAGCCTGCGCCCCGGCCCGCAGCACCCAAACCGGCGGTGAAGCCCGCGCCCGACAAACCGGCGGTGGAGATCATCCGTCCGCCCAGCGGGCCATCGACGCGTGTGATTGTGGTGCCGCCTTAAGGGAGGCTCTGGGCGCGGCGCAGCAGCCAGACGCGGATGGCGCTGGAGAGATTGCGTTGGCCCCGCGTCTGATCAATCTCACCCACCAGCTGGGCCAGTGCCTTGCCTTCGGCGGCGGCGGCGGCCTGCAGCGCCTGCCAGAATTCCGGTTCCAGCGACAGCGATGTCTGATGGCCCGCTATGGTGAGGGAGTGTTTTTGCAGGGCCGTCATTCATCGTCCCGCTGGTGGCCGTCGATGTGGCGGCGGGCCAGCGCCTGTTCGGCGGCGGCCTTGTCCTTTTCCGCCCTGCTGCGGCCGAAGCGGGCGCGGTTGTGCGCGGCCTGTTCTTCCTTTTCGGCGCGGGCCTTGCGCTTGCGGACGGTGCGCAGGTTGACGATGTCAGCACTCACGGATCGGGACCGATCATTTTTTCCGGGCGCACGATGGCATCGAAATCTTCGCCCGCAATGCCGAGCTTGATGGCCTCCTCACGCAGGGTGGTGCCGTTCTTGTGGGCCGTCTTGGCCACCTTGGCGGCCAGGTCATAGCCGTATTTTTCCTTGAGCGGCGTCACCAGCATGAGCGAGTTGGCCAGGCCCTTGGCAATGTTGTCGAGGCGCGGCTCAATGCCCACCACGCAATTGTCGGTGAAGGAGACGGCGGCATCAGCCAGCAGCCGCACCGACTGGAGGAAGTTATAAGCCATGACCGGATTATAGACGTTGAGTTCAAAGTGGCCCTGCGACCCGGCGAAGGTGAGGGCGGCATTGTTGCCGTGGATCTGCACCGCCACCTGGGTCAGCGCCTCGGACTGGGTGGGGTTCACCTTGCCCGGCATGATGGACGAGCCGGGTTCGTTTTCCGGCAGGGCCAATTCGCCAAGACCCGCCCGCGGGCCGGAGCCGAGGAGGCGGATGTCGTTGGCGATCTTGAAGCAGCTCATGGCCACGGTGGTTATGGCGCCATGGGTCATGAGCATGGCGTCATGGGCGGCCAGCGCCTCAAACTTGTTGGGGGCGGAGGTGAAGGGCAGTCTGGTGATGCCGGCGATTTTCTTCGCCACCAGTTCGGCAAAGCCGGCGGGGCTGGCCAGCCCGGTGCCCACCGCCGTGCCGCCCTGGGCCAGTTCCATCAGCATGGGAAGAGTCTGCTCCACCCGCTTGATGCCATTGGCAATCTGCTGGGCGTAGCCGGAAAATTCCTGCCCCAGGGTAATGGGGGTGGCGTCCTGGGTGTGGGTGCGGCCGATCTTGATGATGGACTGCCAGGCGCTGGCCTTGGCGTCGAGCGCCTGATGGAGGTGGCGCAGCGCCGGCAGCAGGCGGCGCACGGTCTCCTCGGCACAGGCAATGTGCATGGCGGTGGGGAAGGTGTCGTTGGACGACTGCGACATGTTCACATGGTCATTGGGGTGAATGGGCTTCTTCGAGCCCATCTCGCCTGCCAGCATTTCAATGGCGCGGTTGGAGATCACCTCATTGGCGTTCATGTTGGACTGGGTGCCGGAACCGGTCTGCCACACCACCAGGGGGAAGTGGGCATCGAGCTTGCCGTCGATCACCTCCTGGGCGGCGGCGATGATGGTGTCGCCCAGTTTGCGGTCGAGCTTGCCCAGTTCCATGTTGGCTTCGGCGGCGGCGCGCTTGACGATGCCCAGCGCCCGGATAATGGGCTGCGGCTGCTTTTCCCAGCCGATGCGGAAATTCTGCAGCGAGCGCTGGGCCTGGGCGCCCCAATAGACGGCGGCGTCAACCTCGATGGGGCCGAAGGTGTCGGTTTCGGTGCGGGTCTTGCGCGTCATGAAAAGGCCTCGTCATCTTGTGAAGGGGTGGGCCGGGGCTTACCATTTATGGTGCCGTCCCGCCAGTCAGACGGAAGTGTTGGAGATGATCGTGAAGGCTGTTCCGCGCGGTGTCTGGCTTCTGGGTTTGACCAGCCTGTTCATGGATGTATCCTCCGAGATGATCCATGCGGTGCTGCCGCTGTTCGTGGTCGGCACGCTGGGGGCGAGTGCCGCCATGCTCGGCCTGATCGAGGGTCTGGCCGAGGCCACGGCGCAGATTTCCAAGCTGTTTTCCGGCGCGCTGTCGGACCGCTGGCAAAGCCGCAAATGGCTGGCCTTTGCCGGCTACGGCGTGGCGGCGGCGGCCAAGCCGCTGTTTCCGCTGGCGGGCAGTGCGGCTGCGGTGTTCGTGGCGCGCTTTCTCGACCGCATCGGCAAGGGCATCCGCGGGGCGCCGCGCGATGCCATGATCGCCGACATGACGCCCGCCGACGGGCGCGGTGCGGCCTTCGGCCTGCGCCAGACGCTGGATACCATCGGCGCCTTTGCCGGGCCGCTCATCGCCATGGCGGCCATGACCCTCTATGCCGCCGACCTGCGCACCGTGCTGTGGCTGGGCGTGGCCCCGGCGCTGGTGGCGGTGGCCATTCTGGGCCTTTTGGTGCGTGAGCCGGAGCGCGTGGCGGCAGGGCCGCGCAAGCCGGGTTTTGACCCGGCCACAGCGCGGCAACTGGGGCGCGGCTTCTGGCTGGTGACGGGGTTTGCCGGGGTCATCATGCTGGCCCGCTTTTCCGAGGCCTTTCTTGTGCTGAAGGCGCAAAGCGCGGGGCTGGCGAACCAGTGGGTGCCGCTGGTGATGGTGGTGATGAGCGGGGTCTATGCGCTGGCGGCCTATCCGGTGGGCGTGCTGGCTGACCGTTTCGGGCGCTGGGGGCTGCTGCTGGCCGGGCTTCTGGTGCTGGTCATGGCCGATGGCGTGCTGGGCCTGATGCCGGGCATTGCCGCCATGTTTGCCGGGGTGGCGCTGTGGGGGCTGCACATGGGATTGACCCAGGGGGTGCTGACGGCGCTGGTGGCCGATCATGTGCCGGGCCATCTGCGCGGCACCGGCTTTGGCGTGTTCAATCTGGTGTCCGGCGTGGCGCTGCTCATTGCCAGTCTGGGGGCTGGCCTGCTGTGGGACCGGTTCGGGCCGGATGCGGTGTTTCTCACCGGAGCAGGGCTGGCGGCGCTGGCGCTTTCGGTCTCAGCCGTTGTGGCGGCGCGCCAGCCAGATCATGCCGGTGAATGAGGCAAGGCCCGCCACGAGGCAGATGAGCAGGCTGAAGCGGGTGCCGAAGTGGCTGAGGCTCCAGGCCATGAGCAGGGGGGCGGCGGCATTGAGAAACAGCGACGGCGTGGTGAGCGTGCCCAGCGTGGCGCCATAGTCGCGGCGGCCGAACAGGGCCAGCGGATAGACCCCCTTGGCAATGGTGACGAGGCCGTTGGAGGCGCCATAGGTGATGGCAAAGAGGGCCAGTGCGGCAAGCGAGAAGCCGCCAAGGGCGGCCAGCGCCAGCGCCAGCGGCAACAGGCCGAAGGCCACCAGCGCCAGTTCACGCGGCGCCAGGCGGCGGCCAAAGATGATTTCAGCCAGCCGCGCCAGCACCTGAAACGGCCCGATCATGGCGGCCAGCACCACAGCGGTGGCGGTGGCCATGCCGAGGCTCTGGAAAATCTGCAGCACATGGGCGGAGACGGCGGAAAACACCAGACCATTGAAGGCGAGCACGGCGGCAAAGACCGCCATGGCCTGCCGGCGCTCTGACCCCGTCAACCCCTCGCTGCCACCGTCCGGCCGGGCCGCCGGGGTGCCGGTGCCGGGGGGAATCATGAACCAGTGGATGGGCGCACACAGGAAGAGATGGAGCAGGCCATAGACCAGAAAGGCCTGCTGCCAGCCCCATTGCGTGGCCAGCCAATGGCCCAGCGGCCAGAACAGGGTGGAGGCCAGGCCGCCGAACAGCGACAGGATGGAGATGGCCCGGCGGGTGCGTTCACCGGCGATCTGCGTCAGGGTGGCGAAGGCGGCGTCATAGGTGGCCAGCCGCATGGCAAAGGCCATGATGAGCCAGCCCGCAACCCAGCCTGTGGGGGTGGCCCGGAAGGCAAGGATGAAACTGGCCAGGGCGGCGGTGAGCGAACCCGCCAGCATCACCTTGCGGCCGCCCAGCCGGTCCACCGCCTGGCCGGCAGCCCGGGCAATGAGGCCGGACAGGAGCAGAGAGGCCGAGAAGGCGCCGAAGATGAGCGTGTCGGACCAGTGGGTGGCGTCGCGCACCGATCCGGCAAGGGCGCCGAGGGGATAATAGGTGGTGCCCCAGCCGACAATCTGGGTGAGGCCAAGCCCGGTCAGCAGGACCGGGAAGGGCACAGACTGCGGTGTTTCAGCCGGCTGGGTCACACACTGATCTGCTGACCCAGTTCCACCACCCGGTCGGGCGGAATGCGGAAGAAGTCAATGGCACGGGCTGACTGGTTGGTGAGCATGATGAAGATGCGCTGCTGCCAGAAGGGCATTTTCGAGCGCCGCGACGGCAGGATGATGCGGCGGCCGAGGAAATAGGAGGCCTGGCGCGGGTCGATGTCAAGGCCGTGGCGCTGGGCGGCGCGCAGCGCCCGCGGCAGGTCGGGCTGTTCCATGTAGCCGAACTTGGCCTCCACCTGCCAGGCGCCGAGGGGCATCTGCTTCACCACCACGCGTTCCTCGGAATCATGGCGCGGCTCGTTGGTGGTTTCGGCGGTGATGAACACCAGCTTGTCGTGGAGCACGCGATTGTGCTTCAGGTTATGCATCAGGGCCGAGGGGGCATAGTTCTTGTCGGTCTGCAGGAACACCGAGGCACCGGCGACGCGGGCTGGCGGATGATTTTCCAGGCTGGCCAGCAGGCCGTCGAGTTCCACCGATTCCTTCCTCAGCTTGGCGGCCAGAAGCTGGCGGCCCGACATCCAGGTGCGCATGAACAGAATGATGGTGAGACCCATCAGCACCGGCATGTAGCCGCCGTGCAGCAGCTTGAGGCCGTTGGCGGTGAGGAAGGTGGCTTCAATGGCGAGAATGATGACGAGGGCGGGCATGGCGAACCACACCGGCAGCGAGCGCGACTTCCAGAAGAAGATCAGCGCCAGCATCGTGTCAACGATCATGGAGGTGTTGACGGCAATGCCATAGGCCGAGGCCAGATTGGACGACGACTTGAACACCAGCACCAGAATGACCACGCCGATCAGCACCATCCAGTTGATCTGGCCGATGTAAATCTGGCCGTGCTCGGTTTCCGAGGTGTGGGTGATGTTCATGCGTGGCAGCAGGCCGAGCGACATGGCCTGCTGGGCAATGGAGAAGGCGCCGGTGATGACCGCCTGCGAGGCAATGACGGTGACTGCGGTGGCCAGCAGCACCAGCGGGATCAGGCCCCAGCCCGGCACCATCAGGAAGAAGGGATTTTCCGCCGCCTCGGGATGCGAGATGACGAAGGCCCCCTGGCCGAGATAATTGAGGATGAGGGCCGGAAACACGACCGCCAGCCAGGCCATGCGGATCGGCTTCTTGCCGAAGTGGCCCATGTCGGCATAGAGCGCCTCGCCGCCGGTTACGGCCAGGAACACGCCGCCGAACACCAGCAGCGCCAGGGCCGGATGTTCGATGAGCAGCCGCACCGCATAATAGGGATTGAGAGCGGCGAAGATGCTGAGGTCATCGGCAATGTGCCACAGGCCCATGATGCCGATGATGAAGAACCAGAAGGTGGTGACGGGAGCAAACAGCGACGCAACACCCGCCGTGCCCTTGTATTGAAACAGGAACAGGGTGATGAGGATGGCCAGCGTCAGCGGCACCACCACCGGCTCGAAGCCCTGATGGATGACAGCCAGACCCTCCACCGCCGACAGCACCGACATGGCCGGGGTGATCATGGCGTCGCCGAAGAAGAAGGCGGCACCGATGATGCCGAGCAGCAGGATGATGGGGTTCTTTTTCGCCAGCAGGCTCTGCACCAGCACGACGAGCGAGAGAATGCCGCCTTCGCCGCGGTTGTCGGCGCGCATCAGCATGAACACGTATTTGACCGTCACCACGATCATCAGCGTCCACAGCAGCAGCGACACGACGCTGTAAACGGCTTCGTGCAGGTTGCCGCCATGGGAGGTGACGTGGTGCAGAGACTCCCGCATGGCGTAAAGCGGGCTGGTGCCGATATCGCCGAAGACCACGCCGATGGAGGCGAGGGCGAGCCGAAGATTGGTGGCGCGGAGGCTGTCCGCCGAAGCTTCAGTGCTGTGACTCAAAGCGTGCGTCCCCCTGCTTCGCGCCGGTCAGCGGCGGCCGCTGATGGTCAATTGAGGATCGCTCCTCACGGCGCGGCCACGACGGCGCGGCATTCAGCAGGAAGGCCCGCCAGAGTCAAGGGGGGCGGCGGCGGCGGCGGTTTCCAGCCGGGCGGGTGGGGCACGGGCTTCGGCTTCACCCAAGGCTTGTCGCCCATCCAGTAGGCCAGTTCCTGGCCGCAGCCGGTGCCGTCACGCGGGGCCGGGGTTGCCTGGTCCTTGCAAGTGGCCATGCCGGGCGGGCACTTCATGCGGATGTGAAAATGATAGTTGTGCCCGAAATAGGGGCGCACCTTGGCAAGCCAGGCACCTTTGCCGCCGGTCCAGCGGCACAGTTCGGCCTTGATGGGGGGGTGAACGAAAATGCGCGCCACCTCCGGCATCATGGCGGCCCGGCGGATGAGCCGGGCATGGGCCTCGGTCCAGACGCTGTAATCCATGGTGCGGCGGTCCTTCACCACCAGCCGGGCGGAAATGGTCTCGCGCTCCCTGGCGGTGAGGGTGCGGTCCGGCATGGGTGTCAGCCAGACATCGGCATCCAGGCCGATCTGATGGCTGGCATGGCCGGTCAGCATGGGGCCGCCACGCGGCTGCGACAGGTCGCCGATGAGAAGGCCATTCCAGCCGTCATTGGCCTTGCTTTCCAGGGCCAGCCGTTCCAGCAGGGTGAGCAGTTCGGGTGTGCCCCAGTTGCGGTTGCGCGACAGGCGCATGACCTGCCAGGCGGGTCCATTGACCGGCAGGGCCCGGCCCCCCGCCATGCAGCCCTTGGCATAGGAGCCGATGGCCCGTGAGGCCAGCGAGGCGGCGGGGGTCTTTTCGGCACCAAACACCTTCTTGGCCGGAAGCTGGTTGAGCACCCGGTCGGGCAGGGTGGGCTGGGGGGTGATGGAGCCGGTGGTGGCGGGCGCCCCCGCCGCCAGCCGGGCCAGAGCGCCCTGGTCAGCCGCCGACTGGCCCAGCGCCGGCAGCGCCAGAGCGAGCAGGGCAAGCGCCAGCAGGGCGGGCTTATTTCTTGCGGAAGGCATCAAGGGACACAACGTTCGGGGTTTCCGGGGGTTCCCCGGCGGCGGCATCGTCCGCAGGCGGGGCGGCGTTTTGCGGGGCGGCGGCGGAAGGAGCCTTGCCCTTGGTCACCGGCCGGGCCGGCTTGGCAGGCTTTGCCGGCTTGCCGTCAGCGGCGGGGGCGGCCTCGGCGGCCACCACTTCAAACTGCAGGCCAAACTGCACGGCGGGGTCGAGGAAACCCTTCACCGCGCTGAAGGGCACGATGAGCGTTTCCGGCACATGGTCGAAGTTCAGGTTCACCCGGAAGTGATCATCATGGACGGCCAGATTCCAGAACTGGTGCTGGATGACGATGGTCATCTCGCGCGGGTAGCGCGCCGACAGGCGCTCGCCGATATCAACGCCGGGATGGCGGGTGTTGAAGGCAATGTAGAAGTGATGGTCGCCCGGAAGCGAGCCGGTTTTTTCCACCTTGCGCAACGCCTCGCGCACCACGCCGCGCAGCGCGTTCTGGGCAAGCTGGTCATAGCGCATCAAGTCTTCCGGCATGGGCCACCCAAAACGGCAAGAATCACAAGCCCTTGTTCTACAGCGCCGGGCCTTGCTGGTTCAAGGCGCAGCACCACTGTGGTGAAGCAAACGCAGAACCGTTAAGCGAAGGTAAATGAAAGTGCCGGCTTCTGTTGCCAGGTGCCGGCGGACCCCGCCTCAAGCGGCTAAGCCTGAGGACTTTGATTTCGGTTTCGGCACCGCATTACGCGGCGACGGCAACCGGAGCATAGTTGTCGTTGGCAACTATATCATGGCCCGATAACGTCGGTACCATCACGGGCAAAAGCCCACCCTTTACACCCTCGTCGATCCTGTTTCGCCCCCCTCACGGCGGGCGGAGCTTCCGTCCGCCGTGGTGGAGGCGCCGGGTACTGCCCCCGGGTCCGAATGGTTTATTGCGATGGCCGTTTATCACCATAGTCCGCCCTTGCGGGTGAACAGGGCCAATATAGGGGGCGTTTGCGGCCAAACCAAGGGTAAAGCGCCGGGCCGGGCATGGTTCGTCCAAAGCGGCATGAAACCACAGGAAATGATGAATTGTTCACTTATCATGGACACACGTCGATGCTATAGGACGATCTGCCGGTGAGTCTCTCGCCTGGCGTTAATCATCTGGGGGTCACTATGGAAGACTATGTGGCGGATGTCCGCAAGTATACGTCGAAGGTCAATGAAGCGGCGGTGAAGGCCATCGTGCGTTATTGCGGGATCGCCCTGCGCGGCAAGGACTCGCGCTATGTGTCGATGTCGGATGATGCCGAGATCAAGCGCGTGGTGGACGGCTTCTGTGCCAAGAAGCTCGGCCTTGACGCCAAGGCCGCCACGGCGGCGGTGAAGGCGGCTGGCGAAAAGATGAAGGCCGACCGGACCAAGAGCCGCGTCACGGTCTATTATCTGGTGGCCGAAGATACCGGCACCCTCGGCAAGCTGGTGTAAGCCAGTTCAGCTGCTGAATTCTGAACGGGGCCTGCGGGCCCCGTTTGCTTGTGGGCCGCATCCGGGCAAAGGCGGCTTGCGGGACTCTGCCGCCACCCATATGGTGCCGCCCATGCAACAGTATCTCGATCTTCTGGCGCGGGTGAGGCGCGAGGGCGTGCGCCGCGATGACCGCACCGGCACCGGCACGCTGTCGGTGTTCGGCCATCAGATGCGCTTTGACCTGGCCCAGGGCTTCCCGCTCACCACCACCAAGAAACTCCACCTGCGCTCGATCATTCATGAGCTTCTGTGGTTTCTCAAGGGTGACACCAACATCAAATATCTCAATGACCATGGCGTGACCATCTGGGATGAATGGGCCGATGCGCAGGGCAACCTCGGCCCGGTCTATGGCGCACAGTGGCGCTCGTGGCCGGCGCGCGATGGTTCCACCATCGACCAGATCGCCAATGTCATAGAGCAGATCCGGCGCACACCGCATTCGCGCCGCCTGATGGTGACGGCGTGGAACCCGGCCGATGTGGAGAAGATGGCGCTGCCGCCGTGCCACTGCCTGTTCCAGTTTCATGTGGCGGACGGCAGGCTGTCGTGCCAGCTTTATCAGCGTTCGGCCGACATATTCCTCGGCGTGCCGTTCAACATTGCCTCCTATGCGCTGCTCACCCACATGGTGGCGGAGGTGACGGGACTGGCGGTGGGCGATTTCGTGCACACGCTGGGCGATGCCCATCTCTATCTCAATCATCAGGAACAGGCGGCGCTGCAACTGTCGCGCACACCGGGACCGCTGCCGAAGCTCGGCTTCGCCCGCAGGGTGGCGCAGATCGATGACTTCCGTTTCGAGGATGTGGTGATTTCCGACTACCACGCCCAACCCACCATCAAGGCCCCCATCGCGGTGTAACCATGGCACTCTTCGGTTCGGACTACCTCGCGGCAAAACAGGCTCCCCTCTATCGCGGCAGGCCGGTGTGGGGACTGGTGGTCACAACCCTCACGGCGGTTGGCCTGGTGCTGGCGTCGCTGATCTTCCAGTCGGTTGCCGGTGGCGTGACGGCGCTGACGCTCTACGGCACCGAGCCCAAGGGCATGCAGGAATTCGGCACGGCCTTTCTCATCGGCCTGTTTCCGGCCGGTGTGGCGGCGGCGGCGCTGGCCTGGTGGCTGGCGGGGCGCACGGCAGCGGAGCGCAATGAGCGGCTGGGCCTTACTCTGCCCAAACTCGGGGTGATGGGCTGGCTCGTGGTCAGCCTCGGTTTTCTGGCCAGCATGTATGCCTTCATCTTCGCGGTCACGCTGATCTTCGGCATCAACCCGGCGGATTACACGCCGGGGCCGCATGGTGAATCACCCGAGTCGGGGTCGGCCGGGCTGGTGAAGGAGCTGATGTTTGGCATTGCCAATGATCCGCGCCTGTTTGCCCTGGTGCTGCCAGCGGTGGTGATCGGCGCGCCGCTGTCGGAGGAGATGATCTTCCGTGGCCAGTGGTTTGCGGCGCTGGCGCAATCGCGGCTGGGCCGGGTGGGGGCTGCCCTCATCACCAGTGCCGCCTGGGCGCTGATGCACATGTCGGAGCCGTGGCTGTCCATCGGCCTCATCTTTGCCATGGGGCTGGTGCTGGCCTGGGTTCTGCTGCGCTATGGCAGCCTCACCCTCACCATCATTCTGCACGGGCTGTGGAACGGCGTTTATTCGCTGCTGATCTTCTCCGGCCTGGCCAACATGCCATGAGCAGCCCTTCTGCCATCACCATCCGGCGCTTTGCCCCCGGTGACGGGGCGGTGCTTCTGGCCATGGTGCGGGCGCTGGCCGAGGACCATGACCTCGCCGCCCATCTCATTGCCTCGGCGTCGGACTTTGACACTGCCTTCGGGCCGGATGACGGCCGGCGCGGCGCCTTCATTGCCGAAGTGGGCGGAAAGCCCGCTGGCTGCGCCATATGGCATGGCAGTTTCTCCTCCTTCCGGGGCAAGGAGGTGCTCTATCTCGAAGACCTGTCGGTGCTGCCGGAATTCCGCCGCCGCGGCGTGGGCAGGGCGCTGATGCGGCAGGTGGCGCAGGAATGCCGCACACGCGGCTGGGCCAGCATGTTCTGGGTGATGATGAGCAGCAATGGCCGGGGCCGGGCCCTCTATGAGGGGCTGGGGGCCGAGGTGGATGATGGTCTGGCCTGGTGCCGGTTGCGCGGGGCGGCGCTGGAGGCGCTGGCGACATGACGGTGATTTCGCTGGTGGTGGCGGCGGCGAGGAATGGCGTCATCGGCCGCGACGGCCAGATGCCCTGGCACATCGGCTCCGAACTCAAACGCTTCAAGGCGCTGACCCTGGGCAAGCCTGTCATCATGGGGCGGAAGACCTGGGACAGCCTGCCCCGCAAGCCGCTGCCGGGGCGGCGCAACATTGTGGTGAGCCGGGCGCGTGATTTCCACGCCGAGGGGGCGGAAGCCGCAGCCGGCCTGGCCCAGGCGCTGCGGCTGGCCGGTAACGTGCCGGAGGTGATGGTGATCGGCGGCGGCCAGATCTATGCCGAGGCCCTGCCATTGGCAGAGCGCATCTATCTGACCGAAGTTGACCTGGCGCCCACGGGCGACACGCATTTTCCCACCCCGGACCCGGCGCAGTGGCGCGAGGTGTCAGCCACGGCACACGCCGCCGCGGCGGGGGACAGTGCGGCCTATGTGATCCGGGTGCTGGAGCGGCGTTAAATATTTGCCGCCCCCCGACATGGACAATGGCCGGGGGGCTTCCTATATGGGCGGCACGATTTCTTCAGAGGGCCTGACACATGCCATGGAACAATGACAACGGCGGACAGGGACCGTGGGGGCAGGGCCCCTGGGGCGATGGACCCAAGGGCCAGAAACCTTCCGGCGGCAATCGCGGTCCGGGGGGCAATCTGCCGCCGGACCTTGACGAGTTTCTGCGCAAGGGCAAGGACAGCCTGAAAAATGCCCTGCCGGGCGGGACGGGGGCGGGGGGCCGGTTCAGCTGGCTCATTCCGGTGGTGGCGGCGCTGGGGTTTCTTGCCTTCCAGTCGGTGCATCAGATTCCCCCGGATTCACGCGGTCTGGTGCTGCGCTTCGGCGCCTACAGCCGCACCGTGCAGCCGGGCCTGAACTTCGCCCTGTGGCCTATTGAGAAAATGGTGGTGCTGCCGGTGGCGGCGGAAAACCAGATTTCCATCGGCGAGGCGGGCGACGAGGGCCTGGTGCTCACCGGTGACGAGAACATGGTCGATATCCGCTTCAAGGTGCTGTGGAAGATCGCCGAGCCGGAGAATTTCCTGTTCAACATTGCCGATGCGCGCAATATCATCCGCGCCGTGGCCGAAAGCGCCATGCGCGAGATCGTGGGGCGCACGCCCGCCGATCAGGTTCTGACCACGGGCCGCCTGTCCATTCAGGATCAGGTGCGCGAAATCGTGCAGACGACCCTCGACAGCTACAAGGCGGGGGTGCAGATCACCGGCATCACGCTGGAGAATGTCGATCCGCCGCCGCCGGTGCTGGATGCCTTCGAGGAGGTGCAGCGCGCCAAGCAGAACCAGGTGAACCTGATCAATCAGGCCGAGCAATACACCAACCAGACGCTGCGCAACGCCGAGGGCACGGCGGCCAAGGCGGTGGAAGACGCCAAGGGCTACAAGGCCCGCGTCACCGCCGAGGCCAAGGGTGCCGCCCAGCGCTTCGAACAGGTTTATACCGAATATTCCAAGGCCAAGGATGTGACCCGCGAGCGCCTGTTCCTGGAGACAATGGAAAAGGTGTTCGGCACCGCCAACAAGGTGGTGATCGATCCGGGCAAGGGCGGCACCGGTGTGGTGCCCTATCTGCCGTTGCCGCAGATCAGCAGGCCGCAGCCGCAAGTGAACGGGGAGGGCAACTGACATGAGCCTTATGCGTAATCTTGGCATTGCCGCCGCCGCTGCTGCCGTCATCGGCTCCATGGCGCTGTTCACCGTGGACCAGCGCGAGCGCGCGCTGGTGCTGCGCTTCGGCGAGGTGAAGCGCCTCATCGAAAATCCAGGCCTCTATTTCAAGGTGCCCTTTGCCGATCAGGTTCTGCACATCGAAGGCCGCACCTTCATGTGGTCGTCGGACGACAAGGCGGTGCAGGTGTCGGACAAGCAGCGCTATCTGGTGGACGCCATCACCCTGGCGCGGGTGCAGGACGTGCAGAAGTTCCGCGAAACGGTGGGTGCGGACCTTGACCTGGCGCGGGCCCGCATTGAAACCCGCCTGGATGCGGCGCTGCGCCAGACCTATGGCAAGCGTACCTTCGAGGCGGCGCTGTCCAAGGACCGCGATGTGATGATGCAGGAAATCCGCGATCAGGTGCGCGGCGAGGCGCAGGCGCTGGGCATCCAGATCGTTGATGTCCGCATCCGCCGCACCGACCTGATGAAGGAGGTGCAGGAAGCCACCTTCGAGCGCATGAAGTCGGAACGACTGGCCGAGGCGCAGGACCTGCGCGGCAAGGGTGCCGCCATGAACACGCAGATGAAGGCCGAAGCCGACCGCAAGGCGCTGGAAATGACCTCGGAGGCCAACCGCCAGGCCGAGGTGATCCGCGGCGAGGGCGATGCCGAGCGGGTGCGGGTGTTTGCCGATGCCACCCGCAAGGACCCGGAATTCTACGCCTTCTACCGCTCCATGGAGGCCTATGCGCAGTCGCTGGCCAACCGCGACACGACATTGGTGCTGAACCCTGACTCCGACTTCTTCAAGTATTTCGGGGCGCAGGGCGTCAAGCGGCCGGAGATGGCGCCCACTCCATGAGCACCGCGCTGTGGACGGCGCTGGGTCTGGTGCTGGTGATTGAGGGCCTCACTTATGCCCTCATTCCCGGCCAGTTGAAGCGCATGATGGCCGAGATGCTGCGCGTCTCCGACGACAGGCTGCGGCTGGGCGGTCTGGTGGCGGTGGCGGCCGGTGTTGGTCTGGTGTGGCTGGTAAAGCTCTTTTCCTGACAGGAGACAATGATGACGATGGCGTGGCGGAAAACGGCGGGTGCGGCCGGGGTGGCGGTGATGATGCTGACGGCGGGTCTGATGACCGGCACGGCGCTGGCCGAGGTGCCAAGTCAGGCGGAAATGCTGCCGAGTGTTGCCGATCTGGCCGACAAGCTGCTGCCGGCGGTGGTGGAGATTTCGGTGGAGAGCAAGGTGGAGGGCGGACCGGCCCTCAGCCTGCCCGACATGCCGGACAATTCGCCGTTCAAGGATTTCTTCGACGAGTTCATGAAGCGCCATCAGGGCGAGGGCGGTGACGGCGGCAATGCCCCCAAGCCGCGCAACCGCACGGTCAATTCCATGGGCTCGGGCTTCATCATTGACGCTTCGGGTCTGGTGGTCACCAACAATCATGTGGTGGAAAACGCCGACGCCATTGAAGTTAAGCTGCAGGACCAGACCACGCTGAAGGCGGAACTGGTGGGGCGTGATCCCAAGACCGATCTTGCCGTGCTGCGGGTGAAAACCGACAAGCCCCTGCCCACCGTGGCCTTCGGCGACAGCGACCACTTGCGCATCGGCGAATGGGTGATGGCCATCGGCAATCCCTTTGGCCTGGGCGGTTCGGTGTCGCTGGGCATTGTTTCAGCCCGCAACCGCGACATCAATGCCGGGCCCTATGATGATTTCATCCAGACTGATGCCGCCATCAACAAGGGCAATTCCGGCGGGCCGCTGTTCAACATGAAGGGCGACGTGGTTGGCATCAACACGGCCATTTTCTCGCCCACTGGCGGTTCGGTGGGGATCGGCTTTTCGGTGCCGGCCAACACCGCCAAGGGCGTGGTGAACCAGCTGGTCAAGTTCGGGGAAACCCGGCGCGGCTGGTTTGGCGTCAAGATTCAGGACATGAGCAAGGACATTGCCGAGAGCATGGGCCTGCCGGCGCCGCGCGGGGCGCTGGTGGCCGATGTGACCGACACCGGACCGGCCCAGAAGGCGGGCATTGAGCCGGGCGACGTGATCATTGAATTTGACGGCAAGCCCATTGCCCAGATGAAGGATCTGCCGCGCATCGTGGCTGACACGGAAGTGGGCCGCACGGTGGTGGTGAAGGTTTTGCGCGGCGGCAAGGAAATGAGCGTCAACGCCGAGGTGGGCCGCCTTGAGGACGGCGAGAAGCTGACCACCAAGGGCGATGAGCAGGGCGGCATGTCGGGCATGACCGGCAATGCCCCCGCCGTGGCCACGCTGCTGGGCATGACGGTCAGTTCCATGACCGATGCGTTGCGCACGCAATACAAGATTGATGACAAGCTGGAAGGCGCGGTCATCACCTCGATCGCCGATCAGGGCACGGCGGCCGAAAAGGGGCTGGAGCCGGGCGATGTCATCACCGAGGCGGGCGAGAAGCCGGTCAAGGGTTCGGGCGATATTTCCGCCGCCGCCGAGCAGGCCAAGAAGGACGGCAAGACCTCGGTGCTGATGCTGGTGGCGAAGGGCGGGAAGGCGTCGGAGATGCGCTTCATCGCGCTGAAGCTCGATAAGTGAGCTGAGCGACCTATGCGAAGCGCCGGTGGCGCTTCGCCGCTCAGCGAACGCGGGGGAGT
>CALMWF010000001.1 GCA_937873445.1 uncultured Alphaproteobacteria bacterium | reverse complement strand
TTTTTCGCCACCCTCAATCAGCAGAAAGAGCTTGCGTTTGCCTTCGGAGGGCAGCACTCTATCCATCTGAGCTACGGGTGCCCGGACCCCCTATAACCTCCCGGCGGCCTCACGGCAACCGGCGTCTCCACTGCCTCCGCAGCGACCCCACCGGGCCCTGGCGACCAGCGCCGGGACTGACCTGAGCCCCAGGGCCGGATTGCATTGGCACGGCGCTTGCTCTAACCCCCGAAAGAGCCGAGAGATCGGCCCATTACAGGACGAAGAATGACTGCAGTGACTTCTAGGCCCCGCGTCACCTGGGTTGATATCGCCAAGGGTATCTGCATCATTCTGGTGGTGATGATGCATTCCACCCTGGGGGTGGAGAAGGCGGTGGGGCACCCGTCCTGGCTCAACCACTTTGTCGAGTGGGCCAGACCCTTTCGCATGCCCGATTTCTTCATGATTTCCGGCCTGTTCCTTGCCGCACGCATCAATCGGCCGTGGCGCGACTATCTCGACAAGAAGGTTGTGCATTTTGCCTATTTCTATGTGCTGTGGATGACCATCCAGTTTCTGACCAAGGGCTATGGCATCTATCAGGCGCAGGGCGGTGCGGGGCTTCTGATCAACTACGCCCTGGGCCTTGTGGAACCCTTCGGCACGCTGTGGTTCATCTATCTGCTGGCCGTTTTCTTCGTGGTGGCCAAGCTGACCAAACCCCTGCCGCCACTGCTCATCTTCGCCGCCGGCGCGGCCATGGAAATGCTCCACGCCGCCATGGTCACCCATGATGCCACCACGGGCTGGCTGCTTGTTGACGAGTTTCTGGCCAAGTTTGTCTATTTCTACGCGGGCTACTGGCTGGCGCCGCGCATCTTCGGGCTGGCCGAACGCTTCGCCGCGCTTAAGCCTGCCGCATTGCTGGCGGGCCTCGTGGTCTGGGGCGTCTTTGAATATTTCGCCGTGGTGAGCGGCCATTCCAAAGACCCTGGCGTCTCGCTTGTGCTGGGCTTCATCGGCGCGCTTGCGGTCATCGCCACCTCGGTGCTGCTTACGCGCAGCGTTGCGGCACCGGTTCTCAACTATCTCGGGGCCAATTCCATCGTCGTCTATCTGGCCTTCTTCCTGTTCATGGCGGCGGCGCGGACGCTGCTGCTGCGCTTCAACATCATGGCCGACACCGGCATGGTCTCGCTCTTGGTGACGCTGGCGGGGGTGGCGGGGCCGGTTGTGCTGCACCGCGCCGTGAAGGACACGCGATTGTCATTCCTGTTCAAGCGGCCCAACTGGGCAAAGCTGGCGCCCCGCGACGGGGAATGGCATAGTCGGCCTCATGACCGCAAACAACCAAGCCAGGCTTGACGCCCAGTCCCACCTCTATCTGATTGACGGATCGGGCTTTATCTTCCGCGCCTATCACGCCTTGCCGCCGCTTACCCGCAAGAGTGACGGGGTGCCGGTGGGCGCGGTGCAGGGCTTTGTCAACATGCTGTGGAAGCTCCTGTCGGAAACGGGACGCGACACGCGGCCCACCCACATGGCCGTGGTGTTTGACCATTCGGCCCACACCTTCCGCAATGACATCTATCCCGACTACAAGGCCAACCGCAGCGAACCGCCGGACGACCTGCGCCCGCAATTCGGCCTGATCCGCGAGGCCACCCGCGCCTTCAACGTGGCCTGCATTGAAAAACCGGGGTTTGAGGCCGACGACATCATTGCCACCTATGCCCGCGCCGCCGAACGCGATGGCGCGACGGTGCGCATCGTCACCTCGGACAAGGATCTGATGCAGCTGGTGTCGGAGCGGGTGCGGCTTCTTGACACCATGAAAGACAAGGAAAGCGGCTTTGCCGAGGTGAAGGAGAAGTTCGGCGTGGCGCCGGACCGGGTTGTTGATGTGCAGGCTCTGGCGGGTGACTCCATCGACAATGTGCCGGGGGTGCCGGGCATTGGCCTCAAGACCGGGGCGGAACTCATCAGCCACTATGGCGATCTGGAAACGCTGCTGGGGCGCGCTGGCGAAATCAAGCAGCAGAAGCGGCGCGAAAATCTGATCGCCCATGCCGAGGCGGCGCGCCTGTCCAAACGCCTGGTGACGCTGGACGATGCGGTGCCGGACCTGCCGGATTTCGACGCGCTGAAGGTGGCGGAACCCCGCGCCTCAGCACTTCTGGGCTTTCTCAAGGCGATGGAGTTTGTCAGCGTTACCAAGAAGATTGCCGCCGCCCTTGATGCCGATGCCGGTGCCATTGAGGCCATCAGCGTGCCGGTGAAATTCTGGCCGCCGGAGGGCGGGGCGGCACCGCCAGCACCCGGCCAGCCGCCGCGCGCGCCAAAGCCCGCTGCGCGCAGCCGGGCGGAAGCGCCCGATGCACCCGCTGATCTGCGGGCAATGGCCTTCGGCAAGGATGTCACGGTTCTGGCGAGCGCTGCGGATCTCGCCCAGCTTGCCGACAGGGCCGAGCTGGCGGGCCACCTGGCCATGACCAGCATTGCCTCGTCCATCGACGCCATGACGGCGGAACTGGTGGGCATTGGTTTTGCCATCACCCCCGGTGAGGCCTTCTATCTGCCGCTCAATCACCGCGCCCGTGGCGATGGATTGTTTGGCGGCGAGCGGGCCCAAGACCAGTTGTCGGAAGCGACCGCTCTGGCCCTGCTGAAGCCCCTGCTGGAAGGACCGGTGCTGAAGATCGGCCACACCATCAAGTTCGACAAGCTGTTGCTGAAGCGGCGCGGCATTGCGCTCGCGGGTTATGACGATGCCATGCTTCTGTCCTATGTCATCGAGTCCAACCTCACCGGTCATGGTCTTGACGATCTGTCGGAGCGGCATCTGGGCCACCGCCCGAAGAAGGACAAGGATGTGCTTGGTCAGGGCAAGAATGCGCTGACCCCGGCCACGCTGGCCATTGCCGAGGCGGCAGCCCTTTATGGTGAAGATGCCGATATTGCGCTTCGCCTGGCGCTGGCGCTGCGCCCGCGGGTTCAGGCCCTGGGCAAGGTCACTGTTTATGAAACGCTGGAGCGCGCGCTCATCGCACCGCTGGTGGAGATGGAATTTGCCGGGGTGATGGTGGACCGGCAGGTTCTGGCGCGGCTCTCCTCAATCTTCGCCCAGAAGCAGGCGGGGGTGGAGGATGATCTGTTCCGGCTGGCGGGGGAGAAATTCAATCCGGGCTCGGCCAAGCAATTGGCGGACATTCTGTTTGACCGGATGGCCCTTCCCGGCGGGCGCAAGACCGCCACCGGCCAGTGGAGCACCGATGCCGAGGTGCTGGAGGACCTGGCGGGCCAGGGCGTGGCGGTGGCGCAGAAGGCGCTGGAGTGGCGCATGTGGAACAAGCTTGCCACCAATTACACCGATGCGCTGCCCGGCTACATCAACCGCGAGACGGGCCGGGTGCACACCAGCTATGCCATGGCCTCCACCACCACCGGGCGGCTTTCGTCCACCGAGCCCAATCTGCAGGTCATTCCCATCCGCACCGATGAGGGCCGCGAAATCCGCCGGGCCTTTGTGGCGCCAGCGGGGGCCAAGCTGATTTCGGCCGATTACAGCCAGATTGAACTGCGCGTGCTGGCCCATGTGGCTGACATTGCGCAATTGAAGAAGGCCTTTGCCGAGGGGCTCGACATTCACGCCATGACGGCGAGCGAAATGTTCAATGTGCCGGTCAAGGGCATGGACCCTGCCGTGCGGCGGCGCGCCAAGGCCATCAATTTCGGCATTGTCTATGGCATTTCGGCCTTCGGCCTGGCCAACCAGCTTGGCATCAGCCGCGAGGAGGCGGGCCAGTATATCAAGACCTATTTCCAGCGCTTTCCCGGCATCCGCGACTACATGGAGGCGATGAAGAAACAGGTGCATGAGGTGGGCTATGTGGAAACCATCTTCGGGCGGCGCTGCCACTTCCCCAAGGTGAAGTCGCCCAACGCCTCCGAACGTTCCAACGCCGAGCGGGCCGCCATAAACGCTCCCATCCAGGGGTCTGCCGCCGACATCATCCGGCGCGCCATGGTGCGCATGGTTCCGGCGCTGCAAGCCCAGGGGCTGGGCACCAGCATGCTGCTGCAGGTCCATGACGAACTGGTGTTCGAGGCGCCGGACAAGGACGTTGAGGCATCGCTTCCCATCATCAAGGACATCATGGAAAAGGCGGCCGAACCGGCGGTCAGGCTCACCGTGCCGCTGCAGGTGGATGCCCGCGCCGCCCAGAACTGGGACGAGGCGCACTAAGTCTCGCCGATCCCCCGGATGGTTTGCAACGCCCCGGGGTGATGGATCAGGGCATGGCCAGGGCCGTGACCCCGGCCACAATCATGGCGATGCCCAGCCACTGGCCGCGGGCCACGCGCTCACCCAGAAACACCATGGCCAGCAGCACGGCAATGGCGCCATAGGCGGAAATGCCCATGGCGGCATATTCCTTGCCCGGCAGATGGCCTGCGGCATTGACCATGGTGAGGGCCGCCACATCAAAAGCCGCCATGATGAACACGCCGGGTGGCAGGCGGGTGACACGGCGCAACTCGGCAATCCCGGTTTCCAGAAACGGCAGCAGGCACAGGGCGGCGGAAAAACGCGAGATGAAGGTGGCCTCGAACTCGCCCATGGCCACCGCCGCCTTCTGCCCCAGCACCACGGCGGCCGCAAAGCTGACACTGGCGATGAGGCAGGCGAGCGCCACCTCCGGCATTTTGGCGGGGTCAAGGGTGGCGCCCTCATCCTCCTGATGGGCAAGGCGGCCGACGATGATGGCGCCCGCAATGGTGAGGGCCACGGCCGCCCATTGCAGGGCCGAAGGCACCAGGCCATGGGCCACACCCCACATCACCACCAGGGCGGGATAGCCCGCCGTCAGCGGCCCCACCACGGAAACGGGCGCCAGATGAAAGGCCCGGAACAGGGCCGCCATGCCGAGCGCATAGGCCACCCCGAGGGCGAGAGAAAGTCGCAGGGCTGCGCCATCCGCCTGCCACAGCGCACCGCGCCACAAAACGATGGGGAGAAGCAGCGCCGCCCCCACCAGCATGACCACAAAGGCCGAAGCCACGGGGCCGAGAAGCCGCGTCATGCGGCCGGTGAACAGGTCATGGATGGACCAGCAGGTGGCGGCCGCAAGGCCCAGCAATACGGCAAACATGAAATCTACCCGGCCCCTTGCTCGTGTCCCGATTCATCAATTCGCACGTTCCCGATGCCCACCCGATGGCGAATTTATGGATCAGGGGGACGCGCGCTTGTTATTGGTTTCACGCATCGTCTCGGTTCCGAAGTTCGCCTCCGGTGCCGACCTCAATAATGGCGCAAACTTCGAAACCACAACACTAGCAGGCCAGGCGGGGCGCGTCATGCTGCATTGCACCTTGGGGATGCCCCGCTTTGCCCTTGCTCGATGACGGATTTATGCCAGTTTGCGGTGCTGGCGGCCATGTGGGCCACTGTCAAACCTGCTGATGTCGCTGTCATGTTCCTGTCCGTCTTCGAACTGTTCAAAATCGGCATCGGCCCGTCCTCGTCCCACACGGTGGGACCGATGGTGGCGGCACGGCGCTATCTCAACCGGCTCGACCGCGAGCAGTTTTCCGGCCTGGCCCGGATCAGGGTGAGCCTGCATGGCTCGCTCGCCTTCACCGGCAAGGGCCATGGCACTGACCGCGCCATCATTCTGGGGCTGGCTGGTGAAACGCCCGAGGACATCGACCCCGACCGGGTGGACATCCTTCTGGCCGAGGTGGCGCAGCGCCAGTGGGTTGAAACCCCGGCGGGAACGCGGCTGGGCTTCAACCCCGCAACCGACATTCACTTTGATTTCGGTCCGCCGTTGCCGGGCCATGCCAATGGCATGATCTTCTATGTGGATGATGCGGCGGGCAAGGAAATTGACCGCAAGAATTATTATTCCGTGGGCGGAGGATTTGTCCAGTCCGAGGGCGAACACGCCGAGGCCGTATCACCCGAGGCGGTGGAGGCCCCCCGCCACCGGCCGGTGCCCTTTCCCTTTGTCAATGCTGCGGACATGCTGCGCATGGGGCGGGAGAGCGGCCTTTCCATTGCCCAGATGCGGCGCGCCAATGAATGGACGCGCTACGGCGATGCCCTGACGCAGAAGCTTGACCGCATCTGGCACGAGATGGACAGCTGCATGAAGCGTGGTCTGGCCCGGCGCGGCCAATTGCCCGGCGGCCTCAAGGTCAAGCGGCGGGCCGCCGACATTCTCGACAAGCTGCTGGCCGAGCGCGGCCACAATGCCATCAGCGCTCATCAGGTGATGGACTGGATCGGCGTTTATGCCATGGCGGTGAACGAGGAGAATGCCGCCGGCGGCAAGGTGGTGACCGCGCCCACCAATGGGGCTGCGGGCGTGGTGCCCGCCGTCATCCGCTACTATCTCGATCATTGCCAGGGGGCGGATCAGGACGGGGTGCGCACCTTTCTGCTGGCCTCGTCGGCCATTGGCACCATCATTAAACACAATGCCTCCATCTCGGGTGCCGAGGTGGGCTGCCAGGGCGAGGTGGGCTCGGCCTCGGCCATGGCGGCGGCAGGATTGTGCGCGGCCCTGGGCGGCAGCAATGAGCAGGTGGAGAACGCCGCCGAAATCGCCCTTGAGCATCATCTGGGCATGACCTGCGATCCGGTGGGGGGCCTTGTGCAGGTGCCGTGCATCGAGCGCAATGCCTTTGGCGCGGTGAAGGCGGTGGCGGCAGCGTCGCTTGCCCTGCGCGGCGACGGCACCCATTTCGTGCCGCTGGACAGCTGCATCGAGACCATGCGCCAGACCGGCCTCGACATGAGTGCCCGCTACAAGGAAACCTCAACCGGCGGCCTTGCCGTCAATGTGGTGGAGTGCTGACCCCACGGTATCGTGAGGGAACCGTGGTGTGGCTGCTGTGTTCCCCCTTCATGACAATCTGGAGGTTGGACAATGACTGCACGTTTCCTTGTTGCGGCGGGTGCGCTCGCCATGCTGGGTGCCACGCTTATGCCCGCAGCGCCCGCCGAGGCCCGCTCACGCGCGGCCTATTGCCGGGATGTGGCCTCACAGGAAGCCTGGCGCGACGGGCGGCGCGGTAATCCCGCCGCCGGTGCCATTGGCGGTGCTGTGGTGGGTGGCGTGATCGGCGGCCTGGCCGGACACGGCAAGGCCAAGAACATCGGTGCCGGAGCGCTCATTGGCGGTATCACCGGCACAGCCATCGGGGCTGCCGGCCGGCGCGGCGGCTATGTTGACCAGCGCGCCTATGACCGGGCCTACTGGAACTGCATGAATGATGGCCGGCGCATGGGCTGGTATGGCCACTCCCGCGCCTCGCGCGCCGATGTGGACTACTGCTCGGCCCGCTTCCGCTCCTACAATCCGGCAACTGGCATGTATCTCACCTATTCCGGCCAGTATCGCGCCTGCCCGTAACCGGCGCGCTGTTGCCAATGACCCCCGCCCCCGCCGGGCGGGGGTTTGCGTTCAGTCCCGGCGCAAGCGGCGCAGGTAATGCACCAGCCCGGCGGTTGAGGAATCAAGCCCCGCCGTGGTCCTGCGGCCTTCGAGCACCGGCTGCAGGCCGGTGGCCAGCTCCTTGCCCAGTTCCACGCCCCACTGGTCGAAGGCGTTAATGTTCCAGATGGCGGCCTCGACAAAGACGCGGTGCTCATAAAGGGCAATGAGGCGGCCCAGGGTGCGCGGATCGAGAAGGCGATAGGCCAGCGTCAGCGACGGCCGGTTGCCGGTGAAGACGCGGTGGGGAGCAAGGCGCCTGGCCTCGGCCACCGACTTGCCCATGGCGCGCAATTGGGCCTCCGCCTCCTTCAGGGTGCGGCCCTTCATCAGCGCCTGCGACTGGGCCAGGCAATTGGCCATGAGCAGGGTCTGGTGAATGGCCATGCCCTGTTCATGGGCTTCCGCCGCCACCAGAAACTCCACCGGAATCACATCGCTGCCCTGATGCAGCAGCTGGAAGAAGGCATGCTGGCCATTGGTGCCGGGCTCGCCCCAGACGATGGGGCCGGTGTGCATGGCCACCGGGCCGCCCGCCAGGGTCACATGCTTGCCGTTCGACTCCATGTCCAATTGCTGCAGATAGGCGGGAAAGCGCGACAGGCGCTGGTCATAGGGAATGACGGCGCGGGCGGAAAGCCCAAGGACATTGCGGTTCCACACCCCGAGAAGACCCATGAGCATGGGCAGGTTTTCAAGAACTGGAGCCGTCATGAAATGGCGGTCCATCTCGTGGCCGCCCATCAGGAAGGCACGGAAGGGACCGGGGCCGATGGCGATCATCAGCGGCAGACCGATGGCCGACCAGATGGAATAGCGGCCGCCCACCCAGTCCCAGAAGCCGAAGGCCCGGGTCGGGTCGATGCCGAAGGCTGCCACCTTGTCGAGGGCCGTGGAAATGGCGGCGAAGTGGCGGCCCACCGCCGCCTCGCCCAGCCGGTCCACGATCCAGCGCCGCGCCGTGGCGGCATTGGTCATGGTCTCGATGGTGGTGAAGGTTTTTGAGGCGATGAGAAAGAGCGTGGTGGCGGGGTCAAGCGTCTTCAGCGTGTCGGCGATGTGGGCGCCGTCAACATTGGAGACATAGTGCAGGCGCGGCCCGTCGTGATAGGGGGCCAGCGCCAGTGTGGTCATGGCGGGGCCAAGGTCAGAGCCACCAATGCCAATGTTCACCACATCGGTGAAGCGCCCGCCCGCCCCGGCAATGGCGCCATCGCGCACGCCCTCGGCAAAGCGCGCCATGGCCGCCAGCACGCCCTGCACCTCGGGAATGACATCAATCCCCTCCACCCTCACCTCATCGGTGGCGGGGCGGCGCAGGGCGGTGTGCAGCACCGCCCGGTTTTCCGTCACATTGATCTTTTCGCCCGCGAACATGGCGTTGCGCTTCTTTTCCACCGCAGCCGCACGCGCCAGCTGGGCCAGAAGCGCCATGGCCCTGCCGTTCACCGCCAGCTTGGAATAGTCGAGCAGCAGATCATCCTGACGGGCGGAAAAACGGGCGAAGCGGTCCGCTTTGGCGTTCAGCCTGCGCAGATCAGCAAGAGCCGGCGTCTTCGCCAGCCGCTTCATGTCCCTGATGAGCGAAGACACCGTGTCGGCCATGGTCCATCTCCTATGCCCTGAGGGTTGCTCCCGTGGCCTTGGCCACCGCCTGCACGATCTTGCTGGAGATCACCTCGATCTCCTGATCGGTCAGGGTCTTGTCCTTCGGCTGCAATGTGACTTCCAGCGCCAGAGACTGGCGGCCATCGCCAAGCTGGAAAACATCGAAGACCTGGGCATCGGCGATGAGCAGCTTGTCCACCCCCTTTGCCGCCTTGACCAGAGCCGCCGCCTCAACGGGCTTGTCGGACACAAAGGCAAAGTCGCGCGACAGCGAGAGAAGGTCAGAGATGACAAGGGCCGCGCGGGTGGCGCTCTTGGCCTTGGTGGCGGGAATGGCGTTGAGGATCAGTTCAAAGCCCACCACCGGACCCTTCACATCCATGTCGGCCAAAATCTTCGGATGGATTTCCCCGAAGAAGCCGAGCTTGTTCTGCGGCCCCATCTGAATGGTGCCGGAACGGCCGGGATGGAACCATGAGGGGGCGCCCGCCACCACCTGAAGGGTGGCGACATTGGCGCCCGCCGCCTCCAGCGCTGCCAGCATGTCGGCCTTGGCGTCAAAGGCATCAACGGGGCGCGCGCCGCCCTGCCACTGGCGCGGCACCGCCCGGCCCTGACGCAGGCCACAGGCACGCAGCGTTTCATCATGCGGCCGGTCACCGGCATAGGCATGGCCCACTTCCGACAGGGCAAAGTCGGCAAAGCCGCGGGCCTGATTGCGCGCCGTGGCGGCAATGAGGTTGGGCAGCAGCGACGGCCGCATGTCGGTCAGTTCCGACGAGATGGGATTGGCGAGTTTCAGTTCCGGTTGGCCGCCGCCGAAGCGCCGGGCATCGGCCTCCGACAGGAAGGCCCAGGTGACGGCCTCGTTGAAGCCGCGCCCCGCCAGCACCCGGCGGGTGGCCAGCATGCGGCGCTGCAGGGGGGTCAGCACGGGGCGGGCCACATCATGGGGCCGGTCCATGGCGGCGAAGGGAACGTTTTCGAGACCGACGATGCGGCAGACTTCCTCCACCAGATCGGCCTCGCCCTTCACATCGGGCCGCCAGGAGGGCACGGCGCAAACGAGGTTGCCCGCCTGTTCGGTGACGGCAAAACCAAGGGCTTCGAGGATGCGCTTCTGTTCGGAAAGGGCCACGTCAACACCGCCAAGGGTTTTCACGCGGGTATCGCGCAGCGTGTAGCTGCGGGCCGTATCGGGCACCGCACCGGCAATCACCAGCTTCGATGCCTCGCCGCCGCACAGGTCAATGATCATGCGGGTGGCGATTTCCGCGCCGTTTTCGGTGAAGGCCGGGTCCACGCCACGCTCGAAGCGGTAGCGGGCGTCCGACTGGATGCCGAGCCTGCGCCCGGTGGCGGCGGTGATGAGGGGGTCGAACCAGGCGGACTCGAGGAAGACATTGGTGGTGGCCTCGGTGCAGCTGGAGGGCACGCCGCCGATGATGCCGCCGATGGCCTCCGGCCCGTTGTCGTCGGCAATGACGGTCATGCCGGGGCTCAGCGTATAGGTCTTGTTGTCGAGAGCCTCGATGGTTTCGCCGTCGCGGGCGGAACGGGCGCGGATGGCACCCTTCACCTTGTCGGCGTCGAACACATGCAGGGGCCGGGCAAAGGCGAAGGTCACATAGTTGGTGATGTCCACCAGCGCTGATATGGGGCGCAGGCCAATGGCCTTGAGGCGGCGTTGCAGCCAGGCGGGCGAGGGACCGTTCTTCACGCCCCTGATGTAACGGCCCACGAACAGCGGGCAGGGCTTGCTGTCACCACCGAACTCCAGCGCCACCTTGATGGGGGAGTCAAAGCTGCCCGGCACGCGGGTGAGAGCGAGCGGCTTCAGCTTGCCCAGACCCTTGGCGGCAAGATCG
This sequence comes from uncultured Alphaproteobacteria bacterium, assembly GCA_937873445.1. Classification (GTDB taxonomy): domain Bacteria; phylum Pseudomonadota; class Alphaproteobacteria; order Rhizobiales; family Aestuariivirgaceae; genus Aestuariivirga. Next base: position 29,696 of record CALMWF010000001.1, on the reverse strand, counting down.
CGGGCAATGCCGTAGAGGCCCAGCGCATCAGGGCGGTTCGGCGTCACCTTGATGTAGATCATCGGGTCATCAAGGCCCAGCGCCGTGGCGGCGGGGGTGCCCACCGGCCAGTCGCCCTCCACTTCGATGATGCCGTTGTGTTCGTCCGAGATCATCAGCTCACGCTCGGAACAGAGCATGGCCTGGCTTTCCTGGCCACGGATGGTGGCGGGTGCGAAGACCGCGCCCGTGGCCGGAATGGTGACACCGGGAAGAGCGATGACGGCGCGGATGCCGGCGCGCGCATTGGGCGCCCCGCACACCACCTGTTTCAGACCGTCCCTGGTTTCCACCTTGCACAGATGAAGCTTGTCGGCATTGGGGTGTTTGCCCGCCTCCAGCACATGGCCGATGGTGAAGGCCGCCAGCGCCTTGGCGCGGTTCGACACGTCCTCGACCTCAAGGCCAATGCCGATGAGGCCCTGCACGATGTCATCAAGCGAGGCTTCGGTGTCGAGATAATCCTTGAGCCAGGAGAGGGTGAATTTCATGACAGACCTCCTGCAAGGGTCGGAACGTTGACGGCGCGGAAGCCGTAATGACGGAGCCAGCGCAAATCGGCCTCGAAGAAGGCGCGCAGATCGGGAATGCCGTATTTCAGCATGCAGATGCGGTCGAGCCCCATGCCGAAGGCAAAGCCCTGCACCTTGTCCGGGTCGTGGCCACCGGCGCGGATGACATTGGGGTGGACCATGCCGGAACCGAGGATTTCCAGCCAGGAGTCACCCTGACCGATCTTCACCTGGCCGCCCTCCCATGAGCAGTTGATGTCCACCTCCATGGAGGGTTCGGTGAAGGGGAAGTGCGAGGCGCGGAAGCGCATCTTCACATCATCAACCTCGAAGAAGGCCTTGCAGAATTCATGCAGCACCCATTTGAGATTGCCGAGATGGGTTTTCTCGTCAATCACCAGACCTTCCACCTGATTGAACATGGGGGTGTGAGTCATGTCACTGTCGCAGCGGAAGGTGCGGCCCGGGGCAATGATGCGGATGGGCGGCTTTTCGGCCAGCATGGTGCGGATCTGGACCGGCGAGGTGTGGGTGCGCAACAGCATGCGGCTGCCGTCCTGCTTCTCGTTGAAGAAGAAGGTGTCGTGTTCCTGACGGGCGGGATGTTCGGGCGGAATGTTGAGGGCGTCGAAATTGTGGAAGTCGTCCTCGATGTGCGGCCCCTCCGCCACGGCAAAGCCGAGGTCGCCGAAAATCTGGACCACTTCCTCCCATACCTGGCTCACCGGATGAACCGTGCCCTTCAGTTCAGCCCGCGCCGGCAGCGTCACATCAATGCGCTCGGCGGCGAGGCGGGCATTCAGCGCCTCTTCGGCCAGCAGGCCCTTGCGCGCTGCAAGGGCTTCGGCCACGCGGTCCTTCAGCAGGTTCAGGGCGGCACCCTGTTCCTTGCGCTCCTCCGGCGACATGGCGCCGAGGGTTTTCATGCGCTCGGAGATGGACCCCTTCTTGCCCAGAGCCGCAACGCGCACCGCCTCCAGGGCGGCTTCGTCGCTGGCCTTGGCCACCTCGGCCAGAATGGATTGTTCAAGCTGCGCGAGAGACATGGATCACCTGCTCCGTGAAACGAAAAGACCGGACCTTCCACAGCGCATGTGCTGGAGAAGGCCCGGTCAATGAGTGAAGGCAGAACTGCGCTTAGTGCGCAGCCTTGGCCTTTTCCACCAGCGCCTCGAAGGCCACCGGATCATTGATCGCGAGATCGGAGAGAACCTTGCGGTCCACTTCGATTCCGGCCTTGCTCAGGCCGTTGATAAATCGGCCATAGGTGAGGCCGAGGGAACGGGTGGCCGCATTGATGCGCTGGATCCACAGGGCGCGGAAGTTGCGCTTCTTGGTGCGGCGGTCACGATAGGCGTATTGATCCGCCTTCTCCACCGCCTGCACGGCAACGCGGAAAATGTTCTTGCGGCGGGAGAAATAACCCTTCGCCTGCTTGATGGTTTTCTTGTGGGAACGGCGGGCAACAACGCCGCCTTTGGCGCGAGGCATGGCTCAGGCTCCTTCAGATTAGCGGGCGTAGGGCATGTGGATCTTGACCAGGCCTTCATCGCCCGGCGCCAGAACCATGGTGCCCCGCTGATTGCGGATCTGCTTGTTGGTGCGCTTGATCATGCCATGGCGCTTGCCGGCGCCGGCGGCCTTGACCCGGCCAGAGGCCGTCATCTTGAACCGCTTCTTGCAAGCGGACTTGGTTTTCATCTTGGGCATTTTGCTTCATCCTTTCAAAGCATTAACGGCCGCCATGGCATGCCCTTTACAGGCCAGGCGGCAGCAAGACGCCTGATAAAGCAAAAACACCGGGGAAAAGCAACCCCTTAGCCTAAGGAGCGGGCCAGGCTGACGCGCAGGCCGCCCAGGGGGCTCTGGCCAAAGGCAAGCGTCAGACCATAGAGGTCGGCAATGTCGGCAATGATGGCCAGGCCCAGACCAGACCCCTGCTTTGACTCATCAAGCCTAAGGCCGCGGCGGGCAATGGCCTCAATCTCCCCTTCCGGCACACCGGGGCCGTCATCCTCCACCAGCAGAACGCCGCCCTCATGGGCAAGCCGCACCTCGGAGCTGGCCCATTTGCGGGCATTGTCGAGAAGATTGCCGAGAAGCTCGGTCAGGTCGCCCTCCTCCATGGCGAGTCTGGTGCCCGGCGGCACCTCCATGCGCCAGGTCAGGCTGTCGGCGCCGGGCAGCCTTTTCAGGGTGGTGATGATGCGGGTGGCAATGGCGGCAAGATCGGCGGAGGCGAGGCCATGACCGGTGGACAGACGTGCCCGGGCCAGCGCATGGTCAACCTGTTTCACCATGGCGGCGGCGGCATCTTCAATCTCATCGGCGGGCTTTGCCAATCCCTTTGCCCGCACGTCTCCAGCGACGGCTGACAGCACGGTGAGCGGTGTCTTCAGGCCATGGGCCAGATCACCGGCGCGCTTGCGGGCCCGTTCCAGCGAGGTGTCGCGCAGGTCGAGCACGGTGTTCAGTTCGGAAACCAGCGGCGCCACCTCGGTTGGAAATTCACCGGTGATGCGCTTGCCGGTGGCGGGGTCAGCGCCCAATGCCTGAACCTGACGGCGGAGGGCCTGCAGCGGTTTCAGCCCCACTGCCACCTGCGCCCAGGAGGCCAGCATGAGAACAAGGCCCAGGGGCAGGAGATAGAGCAGCAGGCGGCTGCGGAAGGCGGCCAGGGGATGAGACAGCGCCGTGTCGTGGCGGGCGGCATAGAGGGTGAGTGCGCGGGTGGCCGGTCCTTCTCCCAAATTCACCTGACGGCTGGAAATGATGAGCGGCTCACCTTCCGGGCCTGCACCGGCGGGGCCATCGGGAATGGGCGCATCCCAGAGCGAGCGCGAATGCACCACCTCTCTTGGTCCCTGTGGTGTGGCTTCCACCACCCACCAATAGGAGCCGCTGAGCGGCTGGGCATATTCCACATTGGCAAGATTGGCACCAGCCGTGAGCTTGCCATCGGGGGCGATGGTGAGGCTGCCGGCCAGCTGCCGCAGATCACGCTGCAGTTCCTGATCCAGCAATTCCGTGACGTGCCGTTCAAAAAGCTGCGACAGGCCGAGGCCCGCCAGGGCCAGCGCCAGAAATATCGAGGCCGCCGCGGCCAGCAACAGTCTGAGGCGGAGCGACCGGACCATGCGGGTCAGGCCGATCTGGCAATGGTGTAGCCGAAGCCACGCCGGGTTTCGATGACACCGGGACCGAGCTTGCGCCGCAGCCGCGTCACCAGCGCCTCAATGGCATTGGCATCACGCTCATGGTCGTGGGCGTAGAGATGTTCAGCAAGCTCCATCTGCGACAGGGTTTTGCCGCGGTGGTGAAGCAGCGCCGAAAGCAGGCGGAATTCCAGCGGCGTCAGGGTGAGCGGCACACCCGCCCTGGTCACCACTCTGAGCCGCGGGTCGAGCACCAGATCACCATGGCTGATGACCGGTTGCACCTGACCGGCAGAACGGCGCAGCAGGGCGCGCAGCCGGGCCAGCAATTCTTCCATGCGGAAGGGCTTGGGCAGATAATCATCGGCCCCGGCATCAATACCTTCCACCCGCTCCGTCCATGAGCCGCGCGCGGTGAGGATGAGAATGGGGGTTACCAGACCTTCCTGGCGCCAGCGTTTCAGAACCGCAAGACCGTCCAGTTTGGGCAGGCCGAGGTCAAGCACAATGGCCGCATAATTGCCGGTGCCGCCCTGAAACCAGGCCTCCTCGCCATCGGCCACGCCTTCGGCGACATAGCCCGCAGCGGTGATGGCATCGCACAGGCTGTGGCGGATCCTGATTTCATCCTCAACCACCAGCACACGCATGATCTAAAGTCTTTCCGCCCTGATGATGGTGCGGGTCTGGGCGTTGACGCGGATTTCGGTGATGGCACCATCCCTGGCCAGAACCCTGATCTTGTAGATCACCACGCCATCCCGGACGGCGGCCTTGACCCGGATCACCTCACCCGGATGATGGCGCGCCACGAGATCCAGAATATCGCGCAAGGGGGCAGCGCGGCCTTCCTTCACGGCACGGCGGATTTCCTCCTGTTCGCGCTCATCGTGGTCATCGTCATGATCATTGTCATTGTCATGGTCGCTGTCCTGGCCCGGGGCCGACGACTGATCGGCCAACGCCGATACCGGCCGCGCCCCCTGGGCCAGGCCCAGGGCCAGCAAGAACAGGAACTGACGCCGCATCACCATGGTTCTCTTCAACACCCGCAAAGCCAGGTCGGCAAGACCCGGGCTTTGCCTTCATGACATAAAAAAGCTGACAGGCTCCTGACGAACCTGCCAGCCTCTCCCTGTCCTGCGGCTCAGCGGGGAGCGAGAATCATCACGATCTGGCGGCCCTCGAAGCGGGCGTCGGATTCCACCCGGGCGGCCTCGCCAAGCTCGGTCTTCAGGCGGTTCAGCAACTGGTGGCCCAGTTCCTGGTGGGCCATTTCGCGGCCCCGGAAGCGCAGCGTGACCTTGACCTTGTCGCCTTCCTCGAAGAAGCGGCGGATGGCCCGCATCTTCACGTCATAGTCGTGGTCGTCGATCATCGGGCGCATCTTGATCTCCTTGATCTCGATGACCTTCTGCTTCTTGCGGGCTTCGGCCGCCTTCTTCTGTTCCTGGAACTTGAATTTGCCGTAGTCGAGAATCTTGGCCACCGGCGGCTTGGCGTCCGGCGACACCTCAACCAGATCGAGGTTCGCTTCCTCGGCCATCATCAGGGCCTGACGGGTGGGCACAACGCCGAGGTTCTGGCCGTCCGCGCCAATGAGGCGGACGTCACGGGCGTCGATGCGATGGTTGATCCTGTGTCCTTCTTCCTTTTGCGGGGGGGCGGCGCCGCGGGATGCTGATGGCCTCCGGGGTGGTATGCTCAAGTGGTGTTAATCTCCTGTTGGGGCGCTGGCCGGGGACTGTTCACGAATCCGCCAGCGCCGGTTGGACGGTGCCCTTTAGCCCAGATTTTTTGCCGGGTGAACCATCCTTTTTGGCGGGCCGCTGACGGCAGCCGCGAATCGTCTATGCTGGCCACATGCCCCATTACGACACCGCCCTCCCCGGAACCCGGCTGGCCTATCTCACCGACGGGTCTGACAATGACATGGCCCAGACCGGGATTTTCTGGCTGGGCGGCCTCAAATCCGACATGACCGGCGCCAAGGCCGAGGCGCTGGCTGCCATGGCGCGGGCCAACCGGCGCAGCGCGCTGCGCTTCGACTATTCGGGCCACGGCGCCTCGGGCGGGGCGTTTGCCGACGGCACGATTTCGCAATGGCTGGACCAGGCGGTCCACATGTTCATCACCCGCACCACGGGCCGGCGGGTGATTGCCGGGTCCAGCATGGGGGGCTGGCTGGCGCTGCTGCTGGCCAGGGCGCTGGAACGGGAGGACCCGGCCCATTTCCGCCGCATCGCCGGGCTGGTCCTCATTGCCCCGGCCACCGACATGACCGAGGTGCTGATGTGGGAGAAATTTCCGCCCGCCATTCGCCAGCAAATCCGCGACCAGGGCTTCTGGGACCTGCCCAATGACTATGGCGGCGGCTATCACATTTCGGCCGGGCTGATTGATGACGGCCGACACCACCTGCTGTTCCGGGACGGGCTTTCGCTGCCCATGCCGGTGCGCATTCTGCAGGGCAGCGAAGATCAGGACGTGCCGCCCGGCCATGCCATCCGAACCTTCGAAATGTTGTCGGGGCCGGACATAACGCTGAGTTTCATCAAGGGTGGCGATCACCGCCTGTCAACGCCCAGCCAGCTCATGATCATCACGGAAACGGTGGCGCGTCTGTGTGACCGGAGCGACGGCGTCAATCCGTAGCGCCCAGCCACTCGGCGCGCACGGCGGCATCATCCTCCCTTTCCAGGTGCGTCGCGCCCAGCGCCGAAAATTCGGACGCGGGCATGAGGCGGGAAAGCGCCCACACCGCCATGGCCCGCACCAGCGGCGAAGCATGGCCGAGATGAGGCATCACAGAAGCAGTGAGGGCCGCAGCACCGCTGTTGCCCGCCGCAATCAGGACATTGCGCAGAAAGCGTGTGTGCCCCACGCGCTTCACCGGTGAGGCCACGAACATGCGCCGGAAACCCTGATCATCAAGGGTCAGCAGGGCCGCAAGGTCAGGGGCGATGAGATCGGCGCGGGCGGCGAGTTTGGCCTCGCGGCACAGGCGGGCAAAACTGTTCCACGGGCAGACGGCAAGGCAATCATCGCAGCCATAGATGCGGTTGCCCATGGCAGGCCGAAAGGCCGGTGCAATGTGGCCCCGGTGTTCGATGGTGAGATAGGACAGGCAGCGCCGGGCATCAATCTGCCCCGGCCCGGTGAAGGCCTGGGTCGGGCAGGCGTCAAGGCAGGCGCGGCAGCTGCCGCAATGGTCCGTCTCCGGCTCATCGGCAGGCAGTTCCGCCGTGGTCAGAATGACGCCGAGAAAGAACCATGACCCGAGGGCGCGCGACACCAGATTGGTGTGCTTGCCCTGCCAGCCCAGACCGGCCTGCGCGGCCAGGGGCTTTTCCATAAGCGGGGCCGTGTCGACGAAAACCTTGACCTCAGCCCCGCAGTCCCGGGCCAGCCGCAAGGCCAGATGCTTGAGCCTGCCCTTGATGACATCGTGATAGTCGCGGTGCAGCGCATAGACGGAGATGACGCCGGTGTCGGTGCGCGCCAGGCGGGCCTGATGGTCAAGGCCCTGATGATAGGAGAGCGCCAGCACGATGGCACTTCTCGCCGCCGGCCACAGGCACTGCGGGGCCGCCCGGCGCGGGGCGGTTTCTGCCAGCCAGTCCATGTCACCGTGCCGCCCCAATTCGACAAAGCGATGCAGGTTTGACTGAACCGCCATGGGCAGCGTGGCGGTGGTGATGTGGCAGGCGTCAAAGCCCGCCCGCGCTGCTTCGCCCTTCAGCCGTGCGGCCAGGGCCGTGCTGTCAAAAGTCGAGGTTGGCATAGGAGGCGGCAGCCGCCATGCCGGGCAACTGGTCGGCAAGCAGGCCGCGGAAGGAGGGTCTGGACTTCACCCGCTGGAACCAGCTTTTGGCACCGGCATGATCGGCCCACGGCACATCGCCAAGATAGTCGATGGCAGAGAGATGGGCGGCGGCGGCCAGATCGGCCATGGACAGGTCCGGCCCCGCCAGCCAGGAGCGGGCGTCGGCCAGCGCCGCAATATAATCAAGGTGGCCGCGCAACTGGCCAAGCCCGGCGCGGATGCGGCTCATATCGGGCGCGCCGCCGCCCGCCTCACGCGGCAGAAAGCGGCGGATGATCTTCTCGCTGATCACCGGCTCCGACACTTCGGCATAGAATTTTGTATCGAACCACGAGGTCAGGCGGCGCACCTCGGCGCGGCCTGCCGCATCACCGGGAATGAGGGAGACCCCATCGCTGCGGGTTTCCTCCAGATATTCGCTCACCGCCTCAATGCCGCAGGCGGCGGTGCCGTCATCCTCGATGAAGACGGGCACAGTGCCCGCCGGGTTGACCTCGAACAGGCCTTCGCCGGCCTGCCACGGTCTTTCCTCAATCGCCTCATAAGCGACGCCATATTCGGCCAGCGCCAGACGGATGCGGCGGCTTCCGGGATCGAGGGAAAAATGCAGGAGTCGGGGCATGGTTGACAGGCCGTTAAGATGTTCCGTGACACAAGTCTTTGCCGTTGCCGCCCATGGGGCCGAGCTATAGAACCCCCGCCACCGGGCGGCAAGCAATTTGATCCCGCCGCCGTTCAGGACATGTGATGCCGCTTTCCCAGATCATCGTTCTCGCCCTCATACAGGGCATCACGGAATTCCTGCCGATCTCGTCGTCGGGCCATCTCATTCTCGCCCCCGTGGTCATGGGCTGGCATGACCAGGGCCTGCTCACCGACATGGTCACCAATGTCGGCACGGTCAGCGCCGTCATCATCTATTTCTGGCGCGATGTGATGCGCATCCTGCGCGGCAGCCTGCAGCTCATCAGGCGCGAGGACACGGCCGATTCCCGCCTCGCCTTCCACATCATGGTGGGCTCGGTGCCGATCTTTGCCGTCGGCCTGGTCATGAAGCTTCTGCATCTCGACGACCTGATCCGCAGCCCCGTGCTGGTGGCGGTCAACGCCATCGTCTTCGGCATGCTGCTCTATGCGGCCGACGCCTATGGCCTGTTCCGCCGCACCATGGTCGACATGAACTGGCGGGCGGCGGGCATCATCGGCATTGCCCAGGCCTTTGCCCTGTCCCCCGGCACCAGCCGTTCCGGCGTTACCATGACGGCGGCCCGGGCGCTGGGCTTCACCCGGCCCGAGGCGGCGCGGTTTTCATTTCTTCTGTCCATCCCCGCCAATGGTGCGGCCTCGGTGCTGGTCATCGGCGACGCGCTGAAGGCGGGCGAACCCCTGACACTCGATGTCATCATGACCGGGCTTCTCACCTTCTTCGTGGCGCTGGGCACCATCAGCCTGCTCATGCGCTGGGTGCGCTCCATGAGCTTCCTGCCCTTCGTCATCTACCGGGTCATTCTGGGTGGCGCGCTTCTCGGCCTCATCTATTCCGGCGCGCAGCTTGCCGCCGTGCCCTGACGGCGCAGCCCTTCATCCGGCCAGTGAGTATTTTAGGCCTGCTCACCGCTGGGGGTGAACTGGCCGGCCTTGCGGTAGCGGTAGAGATAGCTGGGCAGGATGCTGGCAAGGTCACGCGGGGCAACCCCCAGGGCGGCCAGATCGCGGCCTTCGGCCACGGCCTCGGCGCTCACCACATTGTCACGGCGCAGGGTTCTCACCTGATCGGCGGTGAAGGGCGGCCAGGGCGCCAGACCCAGGGTCAGCTTGCGGAACCACGGCTTCTGCCAGAGATTGAACATGTGGCCGAGGAAGCGCGACTCGCTCCAGGTCAGGTCCATGAAGCCGCGCTTGCGCTCCGTCACCTCCAGCACCAGGCGGGCCATGTCCTTCATGCTCACCACCTCCGGCCCGCCCAGCTCATAGACCTTGCCTGAAGTTTCGGCCCGCGCCACCAGATGGCTGATGGCCAGCGCCACGTCGCCCACATAGACCGGCTGGAACTTGGTGACGCCGTCGCCGATCAGCACAATGAAGGGCGAATAGCGCGCCATGGTGGCGAAGGTGTTGAACAGCTTGTCCTCCGGCCCGAAGATCACCGAGGGGCGCAGAATAACCGCGCCCGGAAAGGCCTGGGCCACGCGCTTTTCACCTTCCGCCTTGGATTTGGCGTAGTCGCTGTCCCAGGCGGCGTCCGCCCCCAGCGCCGACATGTGAATGAACTGACCGGCCCCGGCAGCCCTGGCAGCGCGGGCGGCGGCCTCGGCACCGGTCACGTGAATGTCATCAAAGCCCTGGGCACCCGAATCAAACAGCACGCCGACCAGATTGATGACGCAGTCGGCCCCGGCACAGGCGGCAGCAAGGGAGTCCGGAAAGCGCAGATTGACCTGCACCGGCATGACCTGGCCCACGCCGCCGGTGGGCTGGGTGAAGCCCGCCAGATCGGGCCTGCGGCAGGCCACCCGCACCCGGTGTCCCGCCCGGGCCAGCGCCCGCACCACATGGCGGCCGACAAAGCCCGAGCCGCCAATCACCGTCACCAGTTTTCTGTCCGTCATGCTGTCCACCCGGAAAATCAATGGGGCTGCCGTTTTAGGCCGGGCCGGTGCGGCTGCCAAGGGCCGCTGCGGCCGGCCCGCCCTTGGGGACACACAGGCGCCGGTTGACAATCTCATGCCCGGCCTACTATGAGACGGCCCAGGCCCAGATGGCGGAATTGGTAGACGCACTAGTTTCAGGTACTAGCGCTGCAAGGCGTGGAGGTTCGAGTCCTCTTCTGGGCACCATCTTTTGACGAAAGCGGCAGGCGCGGCATGGCGATCAAGCTTTACAAGGGCGACCTGCCGGCGGGCCTCACCTTCACTGACTCGGTGGCGGTTGATACTGAAACCCTTGGCCTCAACCCGCGCCGCGACAAGCTGTGCCTGGTGCAGCTTTCGGCCGGTGACGGCAACGCCCATCTCGTCCAGCTGGACCGCAGCAGCTATGACTGCCCCAATCTCAAGGCGCTGCTGGCCGATCCGGCCATCACCAAGATTTTCCATTTCGCGCGCTTTGATGTGGCGGCCCTGAAGCACTATCTCGGTGTTGATGTGACACCGCTGTACTGCACCAAGATCGCCTCGAAGCTGACGCGCACCTACACCGACAAGCATGGCCTCAAGGACCTGGTGCGCGAACTGCTTGGCATCGAGATCAACAAGCTCCAGCAAAGTTCGGACTGGGGCGCGCATGTGCTGAGCGACGCGCAGAAGCAATATGCCGCTCAGGACGTGCTCTATCTCCATGAGGTGCGGGCGCGGCTGGACCAGATGCTGAGGCGCGAAGGCCGCGAGGACTGGGCCAACGCCTGTTTCCGGTTCATTCCGACGCGCGCGGCGCTGGACCTCGCCGGCTGGGGCGAAGACGATGTCTTCGCCCACTGAGGGGGGACCGCTCAGCACGGCGGCCGAACAGATGCGGGCACGGGCCCGCAGACTGAGGGCGCTGGGCCTGGTGCTGGCGCTGCTCGGGGTTGGGCTGGCGGCAGCCTTTCTCATTCAGGCGGGCCTTCTGGAAGCGCTTCTGCCCAAGGCGCCCGAAACCCCGGTCGCCGTTCCCCTGCCAAGCCAGGTAACGGGTCAGCAAGCCCACTATTCGGGCCTGGACAAGAGCGGGCAACCCTATGATATCAATGCTAAAACCGGAATTCAGGACAAGACTGTCGAAACCCTCATCCACCTGGAGGAGGTGACCGGCACCTTCCACCGCCAGGGCGCTGGGGTGGTGGCCATCAACGCGCCCGCCGGACGCTATGACACAAAGGCCCGGCAGATGGAGCTGACGGGCGGGGTCAAAATCAATGACGGCGACCGCTTTACAGCGGTCATGGACCGGGCCAAGGTTGGCGTCGAAGACAGAACCATTGTGTCGGAAACGCCGGTGAGCGTAACCATGCCGCAGGGCGACATTACCGCCAACCGCATGGAAGTGGCACCGGACGGCCAGCGCATCCTGTTTCAGGGGGCGGTGAAGGCCAGATTCGGCACCACGGCGGCGACAAAGGGAGACAACACCCCATGACGAGAAGCATTGCGGCAGCGGCACTGGCGCTTGTGCTTGTTGGCCCCGGCCTTCTGGCGCGTCCTGCCCTGGGGCAGGACGCGGGCAAGGCCAATGAGGAGGTCAATATCGAGGCCGCCGAAATGGAAATCATTGACGCCGACAAGACGGCGGTGTTCCGCGGCGATGTGGTGGCCCGGCGCGGCGACGAGACGCTGCGCTCCAGCGAGATGACCGTGACCTACAGCGACATCAAGCAGCCGGATGGCTCCACCAAGACGCAGGCCGATGTGCTGGACGCCACCGGCGGGGTCACCATTGCCACCGCCAAGCAGACCATCACCGCCGCCAAGGCCCGCATCAACATCAGCAAGGACACGCTCACCGCCACCGGCAATGTGAAGGTGGTGCAGGGCAAGACGGTGCTGACGGGCGAGCGCCTCACCTCCGATCTCAAGGGGGGACACTCGGTGATGAGCGGCGGCCGGGTCAGGGGCACCTTTGTGCCGCGCTGAAGCCCATTTCATGCAAAATTAAGATAAATAGGTCGTAATCACGTGACGCAGCATTCTGAAAGCGGTTCCGGGCCCCAGTCGGGCCGGAGGGCGGCAGGCGCAGGCCAAACCCCGGTGGGGGGAGCCAGGCCGGCCAAGCCCAACGGAACCGCCGGAGACGCGGACGAAGGCCTCAGCGTTGAGCGGCTCGCCAAGAGCTACAAGCGCCGGCAGGTGGTCCGGGATGTCTCCTTCAGGGTGAAGCGGGGTGAGGCCGTCGGTCTTCTGGGACCCAACGGCGCGGGCAAGACCACGGTGTTCTACATGATCACCGGCCTTGTCGCGGCGGATCAGGGGGCCATCAGGCTCGACGGGGTGGACATCACCCACCTGCCCCTTTATCGGCGGGCCAGGCTGGGGATTGGCTATCTGCCGCAGGAAAGCTCGATTTTCCGCGGCCTCACGGTGGAAGAAAACTTGCGTGCGGTGCTGGAGCTCGTCGAGCCCGGCAGATCGGCGCGAGAGCGTGTGTTGCGTGAGTTGTACGATGAGTTCTCAATCTCCCATCTCCGGCATTCGCCGGCTGTGGCGCTCTCTGGGGGAGAGCGTCGCCGCGTGGAAATCGCCCGCGCCCTCGCCACAAAACCCCAGTTCATGCTCCTTGACGAACCCTTTGCCGGCATCGACCCGATCGCAATCGGTGATATTCGCCAGCTGGTGCGACAGCTCACCGCTCGGGGAATCGGGGTGCTTATTACGGATCACAACGTACGAGAGACGCTCGAACTCATCGACCGTGCCCTCATCATTCATGAGGGCCGGGTCCTGACCCAGGGCACACCGGCGGAGATCATCAAGAACCCCGATGTCCGCCGCCATTATCTGGGTGAGGAATTTTCACTCTGAGCGCCAGCCGGCGCGGACAGCCTGTTTGCCGTTTCTTAAGCATGGCCGCAAAGATCGGCCCTTGACCGGGGCCATCGGGCACAATCCTTGCCGCAATGTCACTTCCCTTTCACCACGCTTGATCTAGTCTGGCGCCGGGAGGACGTTTTCCGTGGCCTTGACCCAACGACTCGACATCCGGCTTGGCCAGCATCTGGTCATGACGCCGCAACTGCAGCAGGCCATCAAGCTGCTGCAGATGTCGAACATCGATCTGCAGGCCTATGTCGATGCCGAACTGGAGCGCAACCCGCTTCTGGAGCGTGATGACCGCAATGACGAGCCGCGGCCCGAAGCCGACGAGGCCGCCGCGGAAATCGACAGCGAAGCCCTGGGTCAGATGGACACGCTGTCCAATCTGACTTCGCCCCTGCCGCAGGAGGATCAGCTTCGCACCCTCGATACCGACCTCGACAATGTCTATACCCATGAGGCGCGCGCCGATGCCGACCAGCGCGCTGCCGCCCAGGGTCCGGGCGAAAATTCCTGGGCCTCGCTCAAGCCCGCTGCCAATCTGTCGCTGGATGGCGGTGATTATGATTTCGGCGCCAATCTGACGCGCGCCGAAACGCTTGCCGAACATCTGACTGATCAACTTCACATGGAAACCATGGCGGAGGCTGACCGGCTCATCGGCCAGCACCTCATCGGCATGGTGAACGAGGCCGGCTACCTCACCGCCGACACCCTCACCATTGCCGACCAGCTGGGCACCGATCAGGCCCATGTGGAACAGGTGCTGGCGGTGTTGAAGGGCTTCGACCCGGCGGGCGTCTTTGCCGCCGATCTGGGCGAATGCCTGGCGCTGCAATTGAAGGAGCGCGACCGGCTGGACCCGTGCATGGAGACGCTGCTCAAGCACCTGCCACTGGTGGCCAAACGCGACTACCAGACCCTGAAAACCCTGTGCCAGGTCGATCTCGATGATATCCGCGACATGGTGGCGGAGCTGAAGCGGCTCAACCCCAAGCCCGGCCATGCCTTCGGTTCCGAACCGGTGGTGCCGGTGGTGCCGGATGTGTTTGTGCGCGCCGCCCCGGATGGCTCGTGGCTGGTTGAGCTTAACAACGACACACTGCCGCGGGTGCTCATCAACACGCAGTATCTGGCGCGGGTGAGCCGGACAGCCCAGTCGGCCGAGGGCAAGACCTTCCTCAGCGAGGCCCATGCCAATGCCACCTGGCTGGTCAAAAGCCTGGACCAGCGGGCGCGCACCATTCTCAAGGTGGCACAGGAGATCGTGCGCCAGCAGGATGCCTTTCTGGTGCTGGGGGTGCAGCATCTCAGGCCGCTCAACCTGCGCACCGTGGCTGACGCCATCGGCATGCATGAATCAACCGTGAGCCGGGTGACCTCCAACAAGTACATGGCAACCCCGCGCGGCACCTTTGAACTCAAATATTTCTTCACCACGGCGCTCGCCGCGGCCAATGGCGAGACCATGGAACACTCTGCCGAGGCGGTGCGCCACCGCATCAAGGAGATGGTGGCGAAGGAAGACAAGGCGGCCATACTGTCGGATGACACGATCGTTGACCGGCTGCGGGCAGAGGGGGTGGACATCGCCCGGCGAACTGTTGCCAAATATCGGGAATCATTAGGTATTCCTTCATCTGTTCAGCGCCGCCGCGAGGCTCGCGTCTAGGCCCTTCCGGGGTTGACTTGGGGGGACCCGGACAGTAGGGTCCGGCCCGATTTGAAGGCCGTCGCGAAGCGGTTTAAACTCCTTCACCGATCGGCCCTGCACGCCGATGGTGTTTGCGTTCCGGCCTTATTGCCAACAGGGAAGCAAGATGCACATCAAGGTGACCGGTAAGAACCTCGACGTGGGCGACGCGCTGCGGGCCCGCATCGACGAGCGGCTGAAAGCCTTCCGCCAGAAATATTTTGAAAGCACCGTCCATGGCCATGTGACCCTGGAAAAGCAGGGCAAGCGCTTTGCCACCGACTGCACGCTGCATCTTGCCACGGGCCTGGTCATTCAGGCCGAGGGCAAGGCTGATGATGCCACCCAGTCGTTCGAGGATGCCGCCGAACATCTGGAACGCCAGCTCCGGCGCTACAAGCAGCGCCTGAAGGACCATTTCAAGAACCGGCGCCAGCCGCCGCCGCAATATACCGCTCAGGAACATGTGATCCAGGCGGCAGCGGAACTGCCGGAGGATAGCGAGCCCGAGGGGCTCAACCCCGTGGTGGTGGCCGAAAGCGCCACCAGCCTTGCTGAAATCACGGTGGGTGAGGCGGTGATGCAGCTTGATCTCTCCACCCGGGCCTTTGTGCTGTTCCGCAACGCGGGCAACCAGCGCCTCAACATTGTCTACCGACGACCCGACGGCCATATCGGCTGGATCGACCCCAGCCCCACCGCTGCCTGAAAGACTGACCGGCAAAGGCTCCATCATGGATCTCGCTGAAATCATTGATTCCCGTGCTGTGCTTGCCAATGTGAAGGCCCAGAACAAGAAGCAGCTTCTGCAGGAGCTGGCGCAGACCATGGCCGGACTTGTGGCCATGGATCAGCGCATCATCTTTGAAACCCTGCTGACCCGCGAAAAGCTGGGCTCCACCGGCATTGGCCAGGGCCTGGCCATTCCGCACGGCAAGATGGCGGGGCTGACCCGCGTCTATGGCCTGTTTGCCAAATTGGCGCAGCCCATTCTCTATGACAGCGTGGACGGCGAGCCGGTTGATCTGGTGTTTGTGCTGCTGGCGCCCGATCATGCCGGGGCCGATGCACTGAAGGCGCTGGCCCGGATTTCGCGACTGCTGCGCGAGAAGGACACCATTGCCAAGCTGCGCGGCACCGACACGCCCGAGGGGCTCTATGCCATCCTCACCGAGCCGCAGGCCGGCATGGGCGCGCAGGCGGGCTGACGGCTTTGCTATCGTGAAGCAAACGCCGCCGGATCAATCCGGCGGCGTTTTCGCTTTGCCCGTCAGCGTGCGCTGTCTTGCGCTCCGGCTTCAGGCGTCAGTTCACGCTGGCAGGGACCAGTTCGTGTTCCAGGGCCGCGCCAATGGCGGCTTCGCGGGTCTGGGAAATGGAAATCGGCGTGCCGTCGGCATTGCACAGGCAGAACAGCCTCTGGCCCTGCGGCAGCAGCACTTTCTCACCCAGAAGCTTCAGCGCCTCGGTGGAGCCGATCTCGCGCACATAGGCAATGATGCCGCCGCCGAGATGGGCCAGTTCCTCCGGTGTCAGCACCGGGCGTTCAGTCAACTTGTTCATCACAGGCCCTCCTTGATGGCAATCTGGCGAAACACCCGTTCCGGGATCAGGCGGCGGAGATCAATGGCCAGAAGCCCGTTGGCAAGACTGGCACCCGTCACCTCCATGCCGTCGGCCAGCACAAAGGCGCGCTGGAACTGGCGGGCGGCAATGCCGCGGTGCAGATAGTCGCGGGCATCCTCGTCGCGCTGGCGGCCCTTCACGGTGAGCTGGCTGTCGTCGACCGTCACCTCCAGTTCGGCGGCAGAAAAGCCCGCCACCGCGAGGGTGATGCGCAGGCGCTCGCCCTGGCTGGCGCCTTCGCCTTCGGGCGGCGGAAACCGCTCGATATTGTAGGGCGGGTAGCCTTCGCCGGAGGTTTTCACGGCGCGGTCGAGCAGGCGTTCCAGACTGTCAAAGCCCAGAAGCAGCGGCGAGGAGAAATAGGATATACGCGTCATTGTGGTCAGCCCTTGCGTGCAGCAGCCAAGCCCCCGGCCCACTTGCTGCGGCACCGGTTGTTCCTGCCTCATATGTTGCTGTGCAGCAGCCATTTCAAGGGTGCCGGGGGGCGGGGCTTGGACCGGTTGGGCCGGTTGACAAGGGCCACGCCGCCCCTTGCCAAAGGAGGCTCGATGGCGTCAACTGAAGCCCGGGATTGGCCGCCGTCGGCGGCCACAGAACAGGGAACAAGCATCATGAACAAACGGACACTTCTGGTCGCCCTGGCGGCGCTGGCCGCGGCAGGCTACTACTACCTCGGGTCTGGCGGCGGTGGTGGCGGCAAGGTGGCACCGGGAACGCCGGCCGTGGTTTTTGACACCGGCGGCAAGTTCGACAAGTCCTTCAATGAAGGCATCTACAACGGTGCTGAAAAGTTCAAGAAGGAAACCGGCCAGGCCTATGGCGAATTTGAAATCACCAATGAGGCCCAGCGCGAGCAGGCGCTGCGCAACTTCGCCGATCAGGGCTACAGCCCCATCGTTGCGGCGGGTTTTGCCCAGGCGGCAGCCCTGGGCAAGGTGGCGGCGGAATATCCCAACACCAAGTTTGCCATCATCGATGACGCATCCATCACCCTGCCCAACGTGCAGTCCATCGTCTTCAAGGAAGAGGAAGGCTCCTATCTGGTCGGCATTCTCGCCGCCATGGCCTCCAAGACCGGCAAGGTGGGCTTTGTCGGCGGCATGGACATTCCGCTGATCCGCAAGTTTGCCTGCGGCTATGTGCAGGGCGTGAAGGCCACCAACCCGGCGGCCACCGTGTTCCAGAACATGACCGGTGATACGGGGGCGGCCTGGAATGATCCGGTGAAGGGCGGCGAGCTGACCAAGGCCCAGATCGCCCAGGGCGCTGACGTGATCTATCACGCGGCGGGCGGCACCGGTGTGGGTGTGCTGCAGGCGGCGGCCGACAACGGTGCCCTTGGCATCGGCGTTGACTCCAACCAGAACGGCCTGCATCCCGGCAAGGTGCTGACCTCCATGCTGAAGCGCGTGGATGTGGCGGTCTATAACGTCATGACCTCGGCCAAGGACGGCAGCTTCAAGGCCGGAACCACCTCGCTCGGCCTCGCCCAGGATGGCGTCGGCTATGCCATGGACGACAACAACAAGGCCCTCATCAGCCCGCCCATGACGGCGGCGGTGGATCAGGCCAAGGCGGCCATCGTGGCCGGCACGCTTCAGGTCCATGACTACATGGCCGACGAGAAGTGCCCGGTGCAATAAGCAGAACCGGAACCGCCCCATGCTCGCATGACATGGGGCGGTCTGGTGATTGACGGGGGCTGGGGTGGATAATCCGTCCGTCAGGCATGAAAAGCGACCGGGCGGCGATGCGCCGCCCGCCGTTGAACTTATCGGCATCGACAAGCGCTTCGGCCCTGTTCATGCCAACCGCAATGTCAGCCTGGCCATCGGCAAGGGGTCTATCCACGGCATCATCGGCGAGAATGGCGCGGGCAAATCCACGCTCATGTCCATTCTGTTCGGTTTCTATGCCGCCGACGCCGGCGAGATCCGGGTCAACGGCCGCAAGGTGGACATCAAATCATCAGGTGATGCCATCGCCCAGGGCATTGGCATGGTGCATCAGCATTTCATGCTGGTGGAGCCCTTCTCGGTTCTGGAAAATGTCGTGCTGGGGGCCGAGGGCGGCGCCCTCATCGGCCCCGCCCTGGGCCGGGCGCGCAGCGTTCTGGAACGGCTGGCGCGCGACTATGAGCTGGATGTTGACCCCGATGCCATTGTCGGCACATTGCCGGTGGGGTTGCAGCAGCGCGTGGAAATTCTCAAGGCCCTGTTCAAGGGCGCGGATGTGCTGATCCTTGATGAACCGACCGGCGTTCTCACCCCCAATGAAGCCGACCATCTGTTCCACATCCTGCGCGGGCTGCGCGACCAGGGCAAAACCGTCATCATCATCACCCACAAGCTCAACGAGATCATGGCGGTGACCGACCGCGTGTCGGTGATGCGGCGCGGCGAACTGGTGGCCACGGTGGACACCAAGGACACGAGCGCTGCGGCCCTGGCCGAACTCATGGTCGGTCGCAGCGTGCTGCTGGAGGTGGAAAAGGGCGAGGGGCATCCGGGGGCGACGGTGCTGGCGGTCGATCACCTGACCTGGCACGACGGCAAGGGCGTGGCCCGGGTCAGGGATGTGTCGTTCACGGTGCGGGCCGGCGAAATTGTCGGCATTGCCGGGGTGTCCGGCAATGGCCAGTCGGAACTGCTTGATCTCATTGCCGGGCTGAAACGCCCGAGCCAGGGGCAGATCCTGCTGGACGGTCAGGAGATCGGCCATCTTGCCGACCCGGCGCGGCTGCGTGAACTGGGTGTTGCCCATGTGCCGGAGGACCGGCAGGCGCGTGGCCTCATCATGACTTTCGAGGAATGCGAGTCCGCCATTCTCGGCTGGCATAATGATCCCGCCCTCGGCTCGAGCCTGTGGCTCGACCGCGAGCGGGTTCAGAACCGGGCCAAGGCGGACATGCAGGCCTTCGATGTCCGGCCACAGGACTGCCATCTGAAGTCGGCGAAGTTTTCCGGCGGCAACCAGCAGAAAATCGTGCTGGCCCGCGAGATCGGGCGCGATCCCAAACTGCTCATCGTCGGCCAGCCGACGCGCGGGGTTGATGTCGGCGCCATTGAATTCATTCACCGCCGCCTCATCGAGCTGCGCGACCAGGGCAAGGCCATTCTGCTGGTGTCGGTGGAACTCGATGAAATCCGCTCGCTCTCCGACCGCATTCTGGTGATGTTTGCCGGCGAGATCATGGGCGAGCGCGCGCCTGAAACCGACGAGCGTGAACTGGGCCTGCTGATGGCCGGGGTCAGGCCCGGCGACAAGCCGGAGGCAGCATGAAGGCCAAAACCCACGGCGAGCTTCCTGCCTATGTGGATCTGGTGCTGATCCCCGCCACCAATCTGGTGGTGGCGCTGCTGGTGGCGGGTCTGGTGGTGCTCATCATCGGCGAAAACCCGCTGACGGCACTGGGGCTTCTGCTGAAGGGCGCGCTCGGTTCGGTGCGCGGCTGGAGCTACATGCTCTATTACGCCACCAATTTCACCTTCACCGGGCTTGCCGTGGCGGTGGCCTTCCATGCCGGACTGTTCAACATCGGCGGCGAAGGCCAGGCCTATGTGGCGGGTCTGGGGGCGGCTGTCGCCGGTCTTGGTCTTGAGTTTCTGCCCTGGCCCATCGCCCTTGTTCTCGGCATTGTGGCTGCCATGGCCATGGGCGCACTGTGGGGCTTCATTCCCGGCTATCTGCAGGCCCGGCGCGGCAGCCACATTGTCATCACCACCATCATGTTCAACTTCATTGCCGCGAGCCTGATGGTCTATCTCATCAACAACTGGTTCCGGCCGGCGGGGCGCATGGCGGTGGAGAGCCGCGAGATCACCCATATTGCCCTGATCAACCTGCGCGATGCGGGCGCAGCACTGGGCCTGGCGCTGCCGCCCTCACCGCTCAATGCCACGGTGTTTCTGGCGGGGCTGGCGGCCTGGGCCACCTGGTATCTGCTGTGGCGCACACGCCTTGGCTATGAAATCCGCAGCGTCGGCGCCAATCCGGAGGCGGCTGTCTATGGCGGCATCAAGCTGCAACGCATCATCATGATCACCATGGCCATTTCCGGCGCGCTGGCGGGCCTCATGGCGGTGAATGAGGTTTTGGGGGTGCATCACCGGCTCATTCTGGAATTTGCCGGGGGGGCCGGGTTCGTCGGCATTGCGGTGGCGCTGATGGGCCGGTCGCATCCGGTGGGGGTGGTGCTGGCCGCCCTTTTGTTCGGCCTGCTCTATCAGGGCGGGGCCGAGCTTTCCTTCGCCAAGCCCGCCATCACCCGCGACATGATCGTGGTCATCCAGGGCCTGGTCATTCTGTTCATGGGGGCGCTGGAACAGGCCTTCCGGCCGCTGCTGGCCAGCCTGTTCTTTGAACCGGAGAAGGCATGATGGACCAGCTGCAACTGATCGGCGAAGTGCTGGCCTCGACCATCCGGCTGTCCACCCCGCTCATTCTGTGCTGCCTTGCCGGGTTGTGGTCGGAGCGCTCCGGCATTGTCGACATCGGCCTAGAAGGCAAGATGCTGGCCGGGGCCTTTGCCGCGGCGGCAGGCGCCATCTTCTTCCAGTCGGTGTGGATCGGGCTGGCGCTTGCCATTCTCGTGTCCATCGGCTTCTCGCTGGTGCATGGCTATGCCGCCATTGCCCAAAACGGCAATCAGGTGGTGTCCGGCGTGGCCATCAACATGCTGACGGCGGGCCTGGCGCTGGTTCTGGGCAACAACTGGTTTCATGAGGGCGGGCGCACCCCGCCACTGCCCGACACGTTGCGCTTCATGCCGCTCACCCTGCCGGGGGACGCCGCGCTCCATCAGGTGCCGGTGGTGGGCCTGTTCTATCAGGTGTTTTCCGGCCACTCGCTGCTCACCTATCTCACCTTTTCGCTGGTGCCGCTGTCGGCCTGGGCCATGACGCGCACCCGCTTCGGGCTGCGTTTGCGCGCGGCAGGTGAAAACCCCCACGCGGTGGACACGGCGGGCATTTCGGTTTCCGGCCTGCGCTATCGCGCGGTGCTGATTGCCGGGGTTTTGTGCGGCATTGCCGGGGCCTTCCTGTCCACCTCGCTGGCGGCGGGCTTCATCAAGGACATGTCGGCGGGCCGGGGCTTCATGGCGCTGGCTGCCCTCATCTTCGCCAACTGGCGCACCTGGCCGGCGCTGTGGGCCTGCCTGCTGTTCGGCTTTCTGTCGGCGGCGGGCAATGTGCTGCAGGGCACCACCGTGGGCGGCGTGCCTGTGCCGGTGCAGTTCATCAACATGCTGCCCTATGTGATGACTGTTGTTCTGCTGGCCGGCTTCATCGGCAAGTCCATTCCGCCCAAGGCTTCCGGCCTGCCCTACAGCAAGGACCGCTGACATGACCGACAGACTGATTGCCGCCGCTGTGGCGGCCCGTGCCCATGCCTATGCCCCCTATTCGGAGTTTGCGGTGGGGGCTGCCATCCGCGATGAACAGGGCCGCATCCATGCCGGCTGCAATGTGGAGAATGCCGCCTATCCGCAGGGCGTGTGCGCCGAAGCCGGAGCCATTTCCGCACTGGTTCTCGCCGGTGGCCGCCGCATCACCGAAGTGGTGGTGGTGGGCGGCGGCGATGGCCTGTGCAGCCCATGCGGCGGCTGCCGCCAGAAGATCCGCGAATTTGCCGCGCCCGATGTGGTGATCCATGTGTGCGGGGCTGATGGAACCCTGCGCCGGTCATTTACGTTAGATGAACTGCTGCCCCATTCCTTCGGACCGGAGAACCTGGCATGAGCCTGCTTGCCCAGCGCCTTGGCACAATGCGGCCTGATACCGCCATCATCCTCGGCTCTTCCCTTGGCCCGGTGGCCGCGGCGGTGAGCAACCGCCTTGAAATTCCCTATGGTGAGCTGCCGGGCTTTCCGGTGCCCCGGGTTTCGGGCCATGCCGGACTGCTGGTGGCGGGAAGCCTGGGCGGGCGCGATGTGGCCGTTCTCATGGGCCGGGCGCATCCTTATGAAACCGGCCGGGCCGATGCCATGGAACCGGTCATTGTGGCGCTGAAGGAGGCGGGCATCAGCCGCCTCATCCTTACCAATGCGGCCGGATCACTGACGCCCGCACTGCGTCCCGGCGCCATCATGCTGATTGATGACCACATCAACCTGTCGGGGCTTAACCCGCTGCTGGGGCGCACGGGTGATGAGAATTTCGTGCCCCTCACCGAAGCCTATGACGAAAAAATGCGGCGCGGCTTCATCAAGGCGGCGGTCAAGGCTCATGTGGATCTTGAGCGCGGGGTCTATGTCTGGCTGTCCGGTCCCTCCTTTGAAACGCCAGCTGAAATCCGCATGCTGCAGATCATCGGCGGCACGGCGGTGGGCATGTCCACCGTGCCGGAAACCATTCTGGCGCGCCGCCACGGGCTGAAGGTGGCGGGCCTGTCGGTCATCACCAATCTGGCGGCAGGCATTGAGGGCGCCACCCCCAGCCACGAGGAAACCAAGCGCGAGGGCGAGAAGGCGGCTCACCACATGCGCCTGCTGCTCAGCGAATTCTTTGCCGGAGGCAACTGATGCTGGCTCAGGAAGTGATCCGCCGCAAGCGTGACGGCCAGACCCTTGGCCAGACCGAGATCAAGGATTTCATCCGTGGGCTGACGGATGGAACGGTATCCGACGCCCAGGCCGCAGCGCTGGCCATGGCGGTGTGCTGCCGCGGCATGACGCGCGAGGAGGCCATTGGCCTGACGCTGGCCATGCGCGATTCCGGCTCGGTCATGGACTGGCAGCTCACCGGCCCGGTGGTGGACAAGCATTCGACCGGCGGCATCGGTGATAATGTATCGCTCATGCTGGCGCCCATGCTGGCGGCGGCAGGCGCCTTCGTGCCGATGATTTCGGGGCGCGGCCTTGGCCACACCGGCGGCACCCTTGACAAGCTTGACGCCATCCCCGGCTATCAGAGCCAGCCGGGTCTGGAAAAATTCAAGGCCGTGGTGGCCGTGGCCGGGGCGGCCATCATCGGCCAGACGGCCGATCTCGCACCCGCCGACAAGCGCCTCTATGCCATTCGCGATGTGACGGCGACGGTGGAATCGGTGCCGCTCATCACCGCCTCCATCCTGTCCAAGAAACTGGCGGCGGGTTTGCAGTATCTGGTGCTTGATGTGAAGACCGGCTCCGGCGCCTTCATGGCTGAAGTGGAGGAGGCGCGGCGGCTGGCGGAATCGCTGGTGGCGGTGGCCAATGGCGCGGGGCTGCGCACCACTGCGCTCATCACTGACATGGATGAACCGCTGGCCAGTGCGGCCGGTAATGCGGTTGAGGTGCAGAACGCCGTGGACTATCTCACCGGCAAGCAGCGTGACGACCGGCTGAGCCGGGTGACCCTGGCGCTGGGGGCTGAGCTTCTGGTGGCGTCCGGTCTGCAACCCGATGCGGCAACGGCCGAGCGCCGGCTTCAGGTGACGCTCTCCTCCGGCGAGGCTGCCGAGCGCTTTCAGCACATGGTGACGCTGCTGGGCGGGCCTGCCGACTTTGTGGCGCGGGCCGAGCATTATCTTCCGGGCGCCCCCGTCATCCGCGCCGTTCATGCCGAGGGCGAAGGCACGGTGGAGCGCATCGAAACCCGCATGCTGGGTCTGGCGGTCATTGAACTGGGCGGCGGGCGGCGAGTAACGACCGATGCCATTGACCCGGCCGTGGGCCTGACGCAACTGGCCGGCAAGGGGGCCAGCGTGGACCGCGACCGCCCGCTTGCCCTTGTTCATGCGCGCGATGAGGCGGGCTTTGAGCGCGCCGCCGCCACCATCCGTGCTGCCTATCAGCTGGGGCTGGCGCCGCCGCACCAGTCGCCCCTTCTGGCGCGGGTGGGGGTGCCGTAATGAGCCGTGCCTTTCTGTTCATCCTCGACAGTTTTGGCATTGGCGGCGCGCCCGATGCGGCGGCCTTTGGCGATGAGGGTGCCAACACCCTTGGCCACATTGCCCGGCACTTTGCCGAACAGGGTCTCACGCTTCAGCTTCCGGTCATGAACGGTCTTGGCCTGGGCCGGGCCGCGGCCATGGCCTGCGGCAGCAACCCCCTGGGTGATGCGCCGCTGAGCGGCCGGTGGGGGGCGGCGGTGGAAGTGTCGAAGGGCAAGGACACCATCACCGGCCACTGGGAAATTGCCGGGGTGCCGGTGCCCTTCGCCTGGCACTATTACCCGGATCACGACCCCGCCTTTCCGCCCGATCTTCTGGAGGCGATTGTGGCCCGCGCCCAGGTGCCGGGTCTTCTGTCTCTCCGCCACGCCTCGGGCACTCAGGTTATCCAGGATTTCGGCGTGGAGCACATCCGGACCGGCAAGCCCATCATGTATACCAGTGCGGACAGCGTCATTCAGTTTGCCGCGCATGAACAGCATTTCGGCCTTGAGCGGCTCTATGCGCTGTGCCGGGTGGCGCGTGAACTGACCTATGACATCAAGGTTGGACGGATCATCGCGCGTCCCTTCATCGGTGAAAGCCCGGCGGATTTCACGCGCACCGGCAACCGCAAGGATTTCGCCATCACCCCGCCGTCACCCACCCTGCTTCAGCTGGCTTGCGATCAGGGCCGCCAGGTGATCGCGGTGGGCAAGATCGGCGACATCTATGCCCATGTTGGCACCGGCGAGGAGGTGAAGGTTCACGGCAATGCCGCCATGATGGAGAAGGTCATCAGCCTCATGCCGGATGTGGCCGACGGCGGCCTGCTGATGACCAATTTTGTCGACTTCGACACCAACCACGGCCACCGCCGCGACATCATGGGCTATGGCCGCTTGCTGGAGGCGTTTGACCGCAGTCTGCCGCGCGTGCTGGCGGCACTGCGCCCGGGTGATGTGCTGATCCTGACGGCCGATCACGGCAACGACCCGAGCTGGCGCGGCACCGACCACACGCGCGAGCAGGTGCCGGTTCTGGTGGCGGGGCCGGGCATGGTGCCCGGCAGCCTGGGCCAGCGCCACAGCTTTGCCGACATGGGCCAGAGTCTGGCCCGGCATCTGGGCCTGCCTGCGCTGACCAGCGGCACAAGCTTTTTTTAGGTTTTCTTTCTCAGAACCGCGGCCACCACATCGGCCACGCTGATGGCTCCGGCAAAGGTGTCATCCTCATGAAACAGGGCGAGCGGTGCCGTCTCGGACTGGTGCATGGCCAGCATGACGGTGCGCAAGGGCGTTCCCGGTGTGGCCCAGAACACCGGCCTTGCCTTGGGGTCCAGCGGCTTCTCGGCCTCGGCGCAGGGCACCCATTTGGCCTTCTGGCCGTCGCGTTCCACCGCTGCCACCTTGCCTTCCGCGTTGAGGCGGAAGCGTGTGGTCTTCTTCCGGTCAAGCCAGGTCCAGCCGTGGCCTGCCGGTTCCAGCTCGTGCTTGAGGCGCATGACGTTCCAGGCGGTGAGCACCGACAGCGGGTTCACGTTGGAGATGAATTCGCGCACATAGTCATTGGCCGGGCGCAGCACGATGTCCTCCGGCCTGCCGGTCTGGACAATGCGCCCCCCCTCCATGATGGAGATGTGGCTGCCCAGCTTCAGCGCCTCCTCCAGATCATGGGAGACGAAGATGATGGTCTTCTTCAGGGTCTTCTGCAGTTGCAGAAGCTCGTCCTGCAATTTGGTGCGGATCAGCGGATCGAGGGCGGAGAAGGGTTCATCCATCAGCAGGATGGGGGCCTCGGTGGCGAAGGCGCGGGCCAGCCCCACGCGCTGCTGCATGCCGCCTGACAGTTCATGGGCATATTTCTTTGACCATTGCGAAAGGCCCACCAGTTCCAGCTGCTTGTCCACCCGCACCCGGCGCTCGGCTTCCGGAACGCCTGCCAGCTCAAGCCCGAAGCCGACATTCTCGGCCACGGTGCGCCAGGGCAGCAGGGCAAACTGCTGGAACACCATGGCCACCGCATGCTGGCGGACATGGCGCAGTTCGCTCTCCGGGCAGGTCACCACATTGACCATGCGCTCGCCGTCGCGCACCAGCACCTCGCCGCGCGCCACCTTGTTGAGGCCGTTGACGGCCCGCAGCAGGGTGGACTTGCCAGAGCCGGACAGGCCCATGAGCACGCTGATCTCACCCTCATGAATGGTAAGCGAGCAATCCGCCGCGCCCAGCACCGAACCGGTGCGGTCGAGGATCTCGGCGCGCGAGGCACCGGCATCGAGCATGGCCAGGGCATCTTCGGTGGCGTCGCCGAAGATGATGTCGACATGGCGGAAATCAACGGCGGCGGTCATGACCTGGTGCTCCGCTGCGCGGCCAGCACCCGGTCCAGGATGATGGCCAGGATGACAATGGCAAGGCCCGCCTCAATGCCAAGCGGGATGTTGCGGTTGGCCAGGGCCTTGTTCACCGGATTGCCGAGGGAGGGTGCGCCGATGAGGGTGGCGAAGACCACCATGGAGAGCGACAGCATGATGCATTGGGTGAGCCCCGCCATGATGGCGGGAAGGGCGGCCGGCAGTTCCACCTTCCACAACAGCTGCCGCGGCGTGGCGCCAAAGCTTTCACCCGCCTCCAGCATGGGCTTGGGAATGGTGGTGAGGCCGAGATAGGTCATGCGCACGGGTGCCGGCATGGCGAAGATGATGGTGACGATGAGGGCGGGGGCCGCCCCCAGGCCAAAGAGAATGAGAATGGGAATGAGATAGACGAAGGTGGGCAGCGTCTGCATCAGATCGAGGGTGGGCTGGGTCACCCGCCAGACGCGCGGATTATGGGCGGCCCAGATGCCCAGCGGCACACCGATGGCCATGGACAGCACGGTGGAGGCCAGCACCAGCACCAGGGTCTGCACCGTCTGTTCCCACAGGTTCTGGTTCAGGATGAACAGCAGCCCTGCGAGAACGCCGAGGCCCAGCTTCCACGAGCGCTGATACCACCAGGCAAAACCGGCCAGCGCCAGCGCCAGAGCCACCGGCGGAAACAGCAGCAGGAGATCGGTGAGGCCCACCACCAGCCATTCCAGAACGGCCGACAGGCCGTCAAAGAACCACTGGAAATATTCAACGATCTTGTCGATGACCGCCTTGCCCATGGCGCCCACCGGGATCTTCCATTGGGTAATGGCCTGAGAAACCGGATCCATGCTCGTCCCTCCCCGCTGGCGCATCTGGCGCGCGCCCTTGGCGGCCTGCGGCGGGCCGTGCCGCCAAATGACAAGGCCCGGAAGCGAACCTCCGGGCCTTCTGATCCTACTTGCCGAGCGCCTTGGCCACCGCCGCCGCCGCATCGCCACCGTCGAAGGTGGTGACACCGGCAAGCCACGGCGTCACCCGGTCGGCATTGGCCTTCAGCCAGTCGGCCGCCACCGCCTTGGGGTCGGCGCTCTTGTTCAGGATCGGGTCCATCATGGCCCCTTCCATGGCAAGGTCGAATTTCAGATTGCCGATGAACTTGCCGACGTTGGGGCATTCACCGGTGTAGCCCTGGCGCACCACGGTGGCCACGGTGGCGGGGCCGAAGCCATAGTCCACCACGCCATCGAGATAATGCAGCTTCATGGCACCCATGACCGGGTGCGGCGCCCAGCCGAGGAAGAGAATCCACTCATTCTTCTTCATCGCCTTTTCGGCTTCGGTGAGCATGCCCGCTTCCGAGCTTTCCACCACGCTCCAGCCCTTCAGATTGTTCTTGGCGTCGTCGATGATGGTCTGGATGATGCGGTTGCCGTCATTGCCGGCCTCGATGCCATAGAACTTGCCGTCGAACTTGTCCTTGCTGGCAGCCAGATCGGCGATGGACTTGATGCCGGCGTCGGCCACATATTGCGGCACCACAATGCCATAGCCCGCACCGTCGAGGTTGGTAGCCAGTTCTTCCACCGACTTGTCTTCCAGATAGGGCTTGATGTCGGCGTTCATGGACGGCTTCCAGTAGCCGAGGAAAACGTCGATGTCCTTGTTCTTGAGCGAGGCATAGGTGACGGGCACCGACAGGGTCTTGACATCGGCCTTGTAGCCCAGGGCCTCCAGCAGCACGCTGGCCACGCCGGTCGTCACCTGAATGTCAGTCCAGCCGACATCGGCAAAGCGCACCGTCTGGCACGAGGCGGCATCACCCGCCTGGGCGGCACCGGCCAGGCCCAGAACCGAGGCGCCAAGCGCCAGAGACATCACAAATTTCTTCATCGCAGCCTTCTCCCTGTTATCACAACCATTGCCGGCCGGAAGCTGTGGCACCCCGACCGTGCATGGATTGGCACCAAGCTAACCTGCTTTTGCGCGGAACCGTCAAGGGGCTTATTGTCAGGCCCATGCCGCGTTGTTTCAGGGAAAGGTCGCAAACATGACAAAGGTGAAATGGGGCATTCTCTCCACCGCGAAAATCGCCACCGACAAGGTCATTCCCGCATTGCAAAAATGCCCGGACATCGAGGTTGCCGCCATTGCCTCGCGCAGCCCGGCGCGGGCGAAGAAGGCCGCTGCCGCACTGGGCATTGGGCGCGCCCATGGTTCCTATGAGGCGCTCATCGCCGATCCCGACATTGAGGTGATCTATAACCCGCTGCCCAACCATCTGCATGTGCCGCTGACGCTGGCCGCCGCGCGGGCGGGCAAGCATGTGCTGTGTGAAAAGCCCATGGCCATGACGGCGGCGGAAGCCAGTGTGCTGCGCAAGGCGCCGCGCGGTGTGCTCATTGCCGAAGCCTTCATGATCCGCCATGCGCCGCAGTGGCTTGGGGTGAAGCGGCTGCTGAAGGCCCGCACCATCGGTGAGGTGAAAATTGTCCAGGTCCATTTTTCCTATTTCAACCGCGACCCCAGGGATGTGCGCAATCAGGCGAAGATCGGCGGCGGCGGCCTGCTCGACATCGGCTGCTATGCCATGACGGCGGCGCGTTTCGTGTTCGGGGCGGAACCGGAGCGCGTGGCCGCCATGATGGAGCGCGACCCCGCCTTCAAAACCGACCGGGTGCTGAGTGCCCTGGCCGACTTCGGCAAGGGCCGGCACTTGTCCTTTGCCATTTCCACCCAGTTGGCCCAGAGCCAGCGCGTTGCCATCATCGGCAGCAAGGGCCGCATTGATGTGGAGGTTCCGTTCAATCCCCCGGTTGACCGGCCGACCCGGATTTTCATTCAGGGCATGACGCTCAATGAGGGGGAGTGGCGCTCCTTTCCGCCGAGCGATCAATATCAATTGCAGGGCGAGGCCTTTTCGCGCGCCGTGCGCAAGGAGGAGAAGCTTTCCTTTGGCGTCGACAATGCCATTGCCAACATGGCGGCCCTTGATGCCGTGGCGCGCGCCGGCAGAAGCGGCAAGTGGGAGAAGGTGAAGCGCGTCTGATCAGTAGAGGCCGTTGGAGGCTGGCGGTACCGCTTGCTGACGCGGCGGCACCGGGTCCATGGCCTCATCGCTGCCGAACAGG